>NZ_CCDG010000061.1 GCF_000723885.1 Paenibacillus camerounensis | reverse complement strand
TAACCCGTAACCCGTAACCCTTTCCCCCACGCGGTCTGGCTATTTAGGTGGAAAATCACCATCTAAATAGCTAGTAATCAGCTTAGTAAAGGGAATAGTTAGAAAAAGTCCATCTAATTCGTCCATATATAGTGAAAAAGAGGAGTAATAGCCCAAATAGGTTGCTTTTATCAAACTAAAGGCCCGAGAATCGCTAAATCGAGATGAATAGGTTGCCTTTTTCCGCTTAATGTTTCCTCATGAAGGTAAGCAGCGCAGGGGATAGTGTGTTTTGGGGGCGGATGCCTTACGTGAGCCGGGTGATTGTTAGATTAGGTGGAAAATCACCATCTAAATAGCCAGTAACCAGCTTAGTAAAGGGAATAGTTAGAAAAAGTCCATCTAATTCGTCCATATATAGTGAAAAAGAGGAGTAATAGCCCAAATAGGTTGCTTTTATCAAACTAAAGGCCCGAGAATCGCTACATCGAGATGAATAGGTTGCCTTTTTCCACATAATGTTTCCTCATGAAGGTAACCAGCGCGGGAGATAGTGTGTTTTGAGGGCGGATGCCTTACGTGAGCCGGGTGATTGTTAGATTAGGTGGAAAATCACCATCTAAATAGCCAGTAATCAGCTTAGTAAAGGGAATAGTTAGAAAAAGTCCATCTAATTCGTCCATATATAGGGAAAAAGAGGAGTAATAGGCCAAATAGGTTGCTTTTATCAAACTAAAGGCCCGAGAATCGCTAAATCGAGATGAATAGGTTGCCTTTTTCCGCATAATGTTTCCTCATGAAGGTAACCAGCGCGGGAGATAGTGTGTTTTGAGGGCGGATGCCTTACGTGAGCCGGGTGATTGTTATTTTGGCATAGCGCCAGCGTAATGCAATACCTCAAAGTTAGAATTACGCGCGCCAGCTGCTGCCCCTCAGTCAACCATCAATCAACGACCAACCGTCATCCGCCAACTATCCACTAACAATCAACGACTAACCATAATCCACCAACAATCAACCAACCAGCCGATCACTGCCAAGACACTAACTACTAAACCGTCATCCGCCAACTATCCACTAACAACCAACGACTAACTATAATCCAACAACGATCAGCCAACCAGCCGATCACCGCCAAGACGCTAACTACCAAACCATCATCCGCCAATCATCCACAACAACCAAGACTAACCATAATCCCCAACCAGCCGGCCAGCCAATTACCAGCCACGACTAACGACCAACCATCCATACCGACCAACGTCTAACCATACTCTTCCAACGATGAACTAACCAACCGGTGAGCCAATCACCCAACAAGCCACAAATAACTACTCACCGATGACCATCCACAACGACCAGCCAGCTAACGATCAACGATGATCATAAACCAGTTAACCATCGGCTAGTTAAAGTAATCCAGAACACTGTGTGCCAGCTCATAACGGACTACTCTTTCCTGATTGCCCCTGCTGGAGGGAATTAGCCAGCCTTTACCGCAAAGACTGCGCAGCGTCCGGACTGCGGTTTTGTAATCAATATCGAAATGCTGCTCAACGTCCCGGGGGCGGACACTTCCGGTCAGGCGGATAGCCAGGCGGATGGTCTCCTGCTCCATAAGCTGCAGACGTGAGGCGGGAGCATCGGCAGCCTGGTATCTGCCCAGGATCATCTGGAGCAAGGTCATACATAACTCGGGACGTTGTTCGACATCATCATAGGCAAAGGAGATGACGCGGTACCCCATCGCCTGCAAAAAGGTTTCGCGGTTGAGCTCATTACAGTATTTATTGCGGTCCATGTCACGCACATGGGAACCATAGCCCTTGATCTCGATGAGCAGCCTGATGTAGCCGGGAAGCCAGGCGAAGTCGGCAAAATAAGATCTGCCGCGCCAGTCTGTAACCTCATATTCAGGATGCAGCTTGGAGAAATCCCCCCTCAGCGGCCACCACACATTGCGCAGAAATAATATTTCCGCATGCTGATGTCCCCGTTCCAGCCGTCCCCGCCGTTCCCCGGAAGGCCGTTTGGCCAGATGTTCCCCGACAAATTGCCGGTGTGCGTCTTCAAATAGCAATAAGCTCACTCTCCCCGTAAAAATAGAAAACGTCCCGGCTTCCCCTAAGGGATTAAGCCGGGACGTTCTTCGTCTCGTTGCAGTCAGTATAAGCTAATTTGCAGCTTTTGGAAAGGATAAAGCTGATAAAAGCAGGTATTATTTGATGCCGAGCCTCATCCGGTAGCTAATCATGACCGGCAGAGTCCGGCCTTCGAAATAATCTTCCGCCGCAGCGGTGAATTCGGCGATACCTTCGTTGAGCAGGGTGGACCCCAGCTTAAGCACGCTCTGCAGCCCGCCCTGGCTCAGCATCAGACCAACGTAGCGCGCAGCGTCGCAGGTCTCGGTATTATGGAATACAACCTCCCGGGCGAAAGTAAAGTGGCCGCTGCTCTGAATCCGTGCCAGATGCCCTTCCTTATCCCATTTATGAGCACGTTCGTCCTCAGGCTGAAGCTCAGCCAGCAAGCTGTCGGCAGAGGTGATGAGCCGGTTGTATCTGTTCTCAATATCAGCCTGCAGCACCAGCGGCCAGTCACAGTCGTAAGCGGCAAAAACGCCGCCGGGGCGCAGACAGCGGGCGATCTCCTGCAGAGTGCCGGCCGGCTCCATCCAGTGAAAGGACTGGGAGCAGGTAATAATGTCGACACTGCCGGAATCAAACGGCAGCTGAGTGGAGTAGCCTTGCTGAAAAGACACAGACTGGATGCTGCTGTCTTGTCCCAGCTTCTCTGTTGCTTTACTGAGCATGTCGGGATTGGGCTCAATTCCGACTACAGAATCTGCGGCATCCTTCCAGAGGAAAGTGGATAAACCGGTTCCGCAGCCGATGTCAGCGACGGTTGAAGGCTTTCCGCCCAGATAATTGCTCAATAAGCTTACTATAATCGGCGGAGCCTCCGGGCGGAAACGGTCATATTCATTTTGAAAGCCTAAGAAGCGGTCAATATTCTGCTTGCTGTTGCCGGCAGGAATCATCAAATCCTCTCCCATCTGTAATACTAGATTGATTGCAGGCTGGTTAAGCAAAAGGGTCCCGGAAACTTATGGATAAAGATGGTTCAGACAGGATAAAAGCCCGGACTGACTGTTTGGGGCTGACCGTTAATATAGATACAGGTCAGCGCAGCAGCTCCGGATCAACCGCCGGTACAAGACCTTCAGCAGCTGCGCGGTTCAGGAGCGCCGAGATCGCGGCGTAACCCTCCTCGCCGAGCTCCATGGAGAACCCGTTCACATACAGGTCAATATGTGACTTGGCTACCTCAGGGGACAGCTCCTGGGCATGGCTGAGTACAAAGTCGCGGCAGCCGCTGTCAGCAGGGTGGTCCCAGGCGAACTGAAGCGAGCTTCTGATCCAGCCGGTAATGGCTTCGTCATCAAGATCACGGCGGGCAATGATTGCTCCCAGCGGGATCGGCAGGCCGGTATCCCCCTCCCACCAGCTGCCGAGATCAGTCAGCATGTTCAGGCCGTAGGAGCTGTAGGTGAAGCGCGCTTCATGAATGACCAGTCCGGCATCAATCTGCCCGTCCCGCACGGCGGGCATGATCTCGTCAAACGGCATGACGACAATCTCGCCGGGACCGCCCGGCACCTGCTGTGCGGCCCACAGACGGAACAGGAGATAAGCCGTGGAGCGCTCGCTTGGCACGGCGATCCGGCGGCCCGACAGATCCGCCGGACGGCGGATCTTACCCTGGCCGCCGGCGGTCAGCACAAGCGGCCCGCAGCCGCGGCCAAGCGCGCCGCCGCAGGGCAGCAGCTTGTAGCGGTCTAGCACCCAGGGGAGGGCGGCGTAGGAGATTTTGAGCACTTCGGGTCCGGCGCCGTCAGCAGCCAGCCCGTTAGTAATATCGATATCCGCAAAGGTCACGTTCAGCTTGGGTGCACCCGGCACCAGCCCGTGTGCCAGAGCGTAGAACACAAAGGTGTCGTTCGGGCATGGGGAAAAAGCAATGTTCAACTGATCTGTTGTTGCTGGCATTACAGCACCTCCAATAGTATAGCGGCGGCTGCCGCTAGCGCGTCCAGCGCTGCAGGGATTTGCCACGCGGCCCGGTCACGCGGGCCGACCGGGTTCGAGATCGCGCGCAGCTCAAGCGCTGCGATCCCGAACCGCTGGGCGGCCACGGCGACTCCGTGGCCTTCCATCGCTTCCGCGACGGCACCGGGATGCCGCGCGGCGAGGGCGGCGGCCGTCCCGGCGGTGCCGGTCGCCGTCGATACGGTCAGCACAGGACCTGTGCTGACCGGAAGGCCGGCCGCTGCAAGCGCGGCCGCAAGGGCCAAGGCCGTGCCGTGCGCCGCCGGCACGGTGTTGCTGCCGAAGCCGAGCTCGGCAGCGCTGCGGAAGCCCTCCGGCGTCTCGGCCCCGAGGTCGGCGGCAATCATCCCGCTGGCGACGGCCAGCGAGCCTACGGGTGCCAGCCCCGGAAACCCGCCGCCGATCCCGGCGCTGAGGACGCAGCCGTAGGTCCCGGCTGCCAGGGCAGCGGCCGTCCCGGCCGCCGCCGCGGCGGTGCCGGCGCCCGCCGCAATCACCTCGAACCTGGCGCTGCCGCCCAGGCCGCGCAGGACCGCTTCGCGCTCAGCCCCGACTGCCGTTACGATCAGCACGCGCGGAGCCGGGGCTTGTCCCGCCGCTGCCCGGCCTGCGGCAGTTAGGGACTGGGGTTGAGTATTATTTTCCACAAGAGAGGTCTCCTTCCATAGAAGAGAATAGGATGTATTTGCTTTCTATATGTAGTGTGTAATAATCCGGTTTAATCAGACACAGTAAGGGCGGGTTTCCCCGGTACTGTAACCCAAAGGATACGCCGTTTTGAAAGGGAGGTCAAACGGGCAGGTTTTATTTTGCCGCAGGCTGTTGACAATATAGAATATAGGGAGTATATTTATCTCAACTTAAAGATAATTAACTTAAAGACATATCAGAGGGACGGTTCATTCGCCGGAGTGACCGGACAGTATAGAGAGCGGAGGTGTGTAAGATGAGTGACTATAATGAACTTATAAGCCGAACAACCGGCAGTCCCGATCTGGATCAGGCGGCATCATTGAAGCTGTTCGTTGTGTTATCCAAAGCATATAAGAGCCTGATGGATCATGCGGTTAAGGATATGAAGAGCCACGGCCTGGCCTCGGCTGAATTCATGGTGCTGGAGGTACTCTACCACCGGACGCGGATTCCGCTGCAGCAGATCGGCGAGAAGATCCTCGTAACCAGCGGCAGTATTACCTATAATATCGACAAGCTGGAGAAGCGGGGATTGCTGAAGCGTGTACCTTGTGATGAAGACCGCCGTGTGACCTATGCTGAGATTACGGAGGCGGGCCGCGAGCTGTTCGATAACATTTTTCCTAAGCATGTGGCTTCGATCCACGGGCTGATGGGCGGGCTTAATGAGGATGAGAAGGGGCAGACGATCGATTTGCTTAAGAAGCTGGGTAAGGGCGTGTAGCATCTTTTAACAGATTATACGGTGCAGCACGCCGGCTGCCGCCTTATCCCTGACAGGCCAACCCGGACCAAGAGCTTGCTGGGCTTTGCCTGATCCACCGGGCGTTTAGTTAGAAGTTAGAGATAAAAATAGTCTAAGAAGGCTAAAAATTTTTGAACCATATCTTAATGTTAAGATAATTAAAAAGAAGAGA
The DNA here is from genome assembly GCF_000723885.1 of Paenibacillus camerounensis. Classification (GTDB taxonomy): domain Bacteria; phylum Bacillota; class Bacilli; order Paenibacillales; family Paenibacillaceae; genus Paenibacillus_AQ; species Paenibacillus_AQ camerounensis. The sequence continues at coordinate 140,234 of NZ_CCDG010000061.1, read as the reverse complement.
ATGGAGCGTGTTTAATATGGTTAGTGTAGGATTATTGTTACTCAGATTGGTAATTGGTGTTGCTTTTATCGGGCATGGTGCGCAAAAGCTGTTCGGCTGGTTCGGAGGATACGGTCCCAAAGGAACGGGCGGCTGGATGGAATCCATTGGTATTAAACCGGGGGTTGCGATGGCAGTCACGGCTGGAATTATGGAGCTTGCTGGCGGGGTGCTGTTCGCAGCAGGACTGCTGACACCGGTGGCGGCGGTCCTGATTGCGGCTACAATGCTCGGGGCAATTATCAAGGTTCATGCTCCAAACGGCTTCTGGTCGACGGCTAACGGAATTGAGTTCCCGCTGACTGTTCTGGTTGTCGCAGTAGCTGTTGCCTTGACCGGACCCGGGTCGATTTCGCTGGATGCCCTCTTGTTCAACTAATCTATAAGGAGATGGAATAATGACACTTCAAACTGCAGGGATTCACCATATTACCGCTTTTGTCAGAGATGCGCAGCAAAATGCTGATTTCTATGCCGGCATTCTTGGGCTCAGACTTGTAAAAAAGACGATTAACTTTGATGTCCCGGAGGTCTACCATCTCTATTTCGGGGATGAGCAGGGTTCTCCGGGTACTATCATCACCTTCTTCCCTTGGGCAACCGGACGCAAAGGCAGAATCGGCGGCGGCCAGGTTGGAGTAACTACCTATGCTGTACCGGCCGGTTCACTGGGCTTCTGGGAGCAGCGGCTGGCTGACTACCGGATTCCGGTGACCAAGGTAACGCGGATTGCGGAATCGTACCTGTCGTTCGCGGATTATGACGGCCTGCGGATCGAGCTGGTGGAACGGGAGGCTGGTGCGCTCAGCGCCTGGTCATTCGGCGGAGTTCCTGCCGAGCATGCGATTAAGGGCTTTGGCGGAGCTGTTCTCTACAGCACAAACCCTGAACGGACAGCAGATACGCTGACCCGCACGCTTGGCCTTGAGCAGATTGCCGAGGGCGACGGGTATATCCGTTACCGTTCCTCAGCAGACATCGGCAATATTATTGATCTGAAAGGGACCCCGGTGCCGCAAGGCGGCGGCGGTACAGGTACCGTGCATCATATCGCCTGGCGTGCCAAGGATGATGCCGAGCAGCTTCAGTGGGGACATGTTGTGCAGAACCACGGCTATCAGCCGACTCCGGTGCAGGACCGCCAGTATTTTAACGCCATTTACTTCCGTGAGGAGGGCGGCATCCTGTTCGAGATTGCTACCGATCCTCCGGGCTTTGCCCGGGACGAGGATGCTGACAAGCTGGGTGAGAAGCTGATGCTGCCGGCGTGGTTTGAACCAAACCGTGCGGTAATTGAAGCGAAGCTGAGTCCATTCGAGATTCGTGAAGTGGAGGTGAACCGGGTATGATTCATGTTTTTAAAAAGGGTACAGATGCCAGCCGGCCGACTCTGGTATTATTCCATGGTACGGGAGGCAATGAGCACGATCTGCTTCCGCTGGCGGAGATGCTGTCTCCCGGCTCTTCGGTTCTGGGAATCCGGGGTAACGTACTGGAGAATGGCATGCCGCGTTACTTCCGCCGGCTCGCCGAAGGTGTGTTCGATGAGGAGGATCTCATCTTCCGCACTCATGAGGTGAAGCAGTTCCTGGACAGTGCAGCGGAGCAGTACGGCTTCGACAGCAGCAATCTCGTTGCCGTCGGCTACTCCAACGGAGCCAATATCGCAGGCAGCCTGCTGTTCCACTACGGGCCGGTTTTCCGCTCTGCGGTGCTGCTGCATCCGATGGTTCCGCTGCGGGGGCTTGACCTGCCATCTCTTGCAGATACTGCGGTCTTCATCGGTGCCGGCACGAATGACCCGCTGATCCGGGCTGAGGAGACAGAGGAGCTGGGGCAGCTGCTGCAGACCGCCGGAGCTGAGGTTGTTACCCATTGGGGCAATCAGGGGCACCGCCTGAGCACATCAGAGGTCGAAGCAGCCAGAAGCTGGCTTGGGCAGCAGGGCAAGTAAGCTTGGGCGCGCAGTCGGCTTGCAGAGAATATGGTGTTACAGTCAGGGATACCATTAGTATCAGCAGCAGGACCAGGGCTATCGGTTGTTCATATAGTAGTGACTAACACCAGTAACATGATTGCCTATAACACAACTGCCCGCGGGGCCGCCGACATGAGGGATTTGAAGCTCATGGGAGCTCCTGCGGGCGGTTTTTGTGTACTAATAAACATGGGCAGCCGCGCTGGATCATCCACTAACCGGGCTCAACCAGCCCCCTACCGGTGCGACCAAGGGGAATAATCCCACTAATGTAGCCCATGCGGCCCAACCTCGGCCCAGCCCCAGAAGCCCGATGCTTAACCGTACCCTGCGTTACTCAGCTGCTGTGGCGCAATCGCCGGGTAGCATTTTGCTCCAGACTCTGCTATGATTCTAATCGTAAATATTACTATTTAGGTAAAATCATATCCGGCTATAAGCATAAGGAGCACGACCTAACGTGAACAGCAGCAAAAAAAACAACAGCCAAGCCCGGCTGCCCCGGGCTAAGGGGCTTGATATGGCGAGTGTGTATACGCCAAAGGAATGCGCGCGGAAGGCAAAGCACATTGTGCTGAGCCGGCAGAACCGTACGATTGTGGATGAGTTCATTACGATCCTCGGCATGAAGGAGCGGTTCGCAGCGGCAGATGTGCCTCTGCCCAATAAGCTGGTGATGTTCGGCCCGCCCGGCACGGGCAAGACGCTGACTGCTTTTCACCTGGCCCGCCGGCTGGACCTGCCGCTTGTCCTGGTCCGTCTGGATACGGTAATTCACAGCCATTTGGGGGAGACGGCCAGCAATGTGCGGAAGGTTTTTGATTATGCTGCCGGGGTGCCGTGTGTACTGTTTCTTGATGAATTTGATGTGCTGGGACGGATGCGTGACTCCGGAGATGAGGTGAAGGAGATGGCGCGTGTCGTCAATACCCTGCTGCAATGCCTTGATGAGTTCGCAGGTGAGAGTGTATTTATTGCCGCAACCAATCTGGAGGAGGAGCTGGACCCGGCGGTCTGGCGGCGTTTTGACACAAGAATGACGTATTCGCCGCCGGATGAGGCGGGCAGGCTGGAATACACCAGACTACTGGTCGGCGGTGACCGGGAATCAGCCGGCCTGGTTGAGGAGACAGCGGAGCTGCTGGCCGGGTGCAGCTTTGCCGATATCGAGCAGATTGTGCTGAAGGCCAGACGTAAGGCCATTATAGCGGATATTGCGCTGGATTCCGGTCTGATTCGTGAAGCATTCGGTGAATACAATCTGGTCAGAGTGAAGTGAGTGTACAGGAGACTCCGGCAGGGTGCAGGCGAAGGCCCCTCGGGGTCTTTCTTTCTGAATATAAGAATGTATAAGCTCTACGTTATCAATAATCCTTATGTTTCCGCTTGATATTGATGCGCAGCAGGGCAAGGGCTGGTGCAGTTCCGCGAAAATAGCATTGAATACTCCGGCCCTCATCAGTTAGTATGAAGATTACTAAAAACAGGCCGTAAAGGCTGCTGCAGAAAGGTTGGCGTCACAGTAACATGATTAGAGAAAAAATGGATAGCCGCATGCTTGCGGCAGAAGGTCCCTCCCGCAGCCAGCGGCTGCAGCTGGCTGTTATTCTGGGCGCAATTGCTACAATCGGCCCGTTTGTCGATCGATATGTACCTGCCGGCGCTGCCGGAGCTTGCCCGGCATTTTGGCACCAGCGCTGCGCTGGTGCAGCTTAGTCTGACCTTCTTTCTGCTGGGACTGGCCTCAGGCCAGCTGGCAGCAGGACCGCTTAGCGATATGCACGGACGCCGGGGTCCGCTGCTGATCGGGATGCTGATTTATACGATAGCCTCCCTGCTATGTGCCTTCAGCCCGTCCATCGGGGTGCTGATTGTGCTTCGCTTTATCCAGGGGCTGGCGGGCTCTGTGGGCGTGGTTATCTCCCGCGCTGCGGTCCGCGATCTGTACAGCGGCCCAGAATTAACCAAGTTTTTTTCGCTCCTGATGATTGTAAACGGGCTGGGGCCGATCCTCGCCCCGATTATCGGCGGACAGCTGCTGAGAGTAACGAACTGGCAGGGCGTGTTCATTGTGCTGTTTGTAGCGGGCCTGCTTTTTTGCGCAATGATTGTACTGCGCCTGCCGGAGACGCTGCCTAAGGAACGCCGCGTAAAAAGCGGCCTGAAGGGCACGCTCCTGACCTTCCGCAGCTTGCTCCGCAACAAGCGGTTTATGGGCTATGCGCTGTCACAGAGCTTTGTAATGGCGGCGATGTTTGCCTATATTTCCGGCTCCTCCTTTGTGCTGCAAAATATGTTCGGGGTTTCTCCGCAGCTGTACAGCCTGATTTTTGCCGTGAACGGTCTCGGCATTATTGTTACCGGCCAGATTGCCGGCAGATTATCCGGAAGATACGGTGAGCGTAAGCTGCTTGCCGTCGGACTGCTGCTCTGTGCGCTGGGCGGAGTGCTGCTGCTGGCCGCTGTTCTCGCCGGAGCGGGCCTGTGGCCGATTCTGTTTTGTCTGCTGGCCGTTGTCGCAAGCGTCGGGATGATCAGTACGACAACCTTCTCGCTGGCTATGCAGGATCAGGCGGAGACGGCTGGCAGTGCATCAGCGCTGCTTGGACTGCTGCCGCTGCTGCTGGGCGGCTGTGTCGCACCGCTGGTCGGCCTTGGCGGCGAGGGAACGGCGGTTCCGATGGCTGTTGTGATTTCGGCAGCCGGTCTGCTGTCCGTTTTGTCCTACCTGCTGCTCTGCAGAGGCAGGGAAGGGGGACGCAGATGAGCCGTAAGGACTTTACCGTACTGCTGCTGCTGGCCTTTGCCTGGGGCGCATCATTCCTGTTTATGCGGATTGCCTCGCCTGAGCTGGGACCGGTGTTTACAACCGAGCTCCGCGTAGCGCTGGCAGCTGCGGCGCTGCTGCTGTATGCCAAGATAACCCGCAAGCAGCTGGCGCTGCTCCGGCACTGGAAGCCGTTCCTGCTGCTCGGCGCCTTGAATGCCGCATTGCCGTTCACGCTGATCTGTATGGCCGAGCTGGAGCTGAATGCTTCGCTGGCAGCCATTCTTAATGCCACTACCCCCATGTTTGCGGCGCTTGCCGCCTGGGGCATCAAGCATGAGAGACCCGGGCTGTCCAAATCCATCGGGCTGATTATAGGCCTGGCCGGCGTAGCGGTTCTGGTCGGCTGGAGTCCTGTTCCGCTTACCGGAACAACGCTGCTGTCCGTGCTCTATTCACTCGGTGCTGCGCTGGCTTACGGCTTCGGCGGCTTGTACGCTGCGCGCGCGGGCCGCGGGCTGGCTCCGCTGACGCTGGCAGCCGGCCAGCAGCTTGGAGCCGCCGTTGTACTGCTTCCGCTGGCAGTCATTTTTGCCCCGAAGCAGCTGCCTTCAGCCGCAGCCGTATACTCTGTCCTCGGGCTTTCCCTAATCTGCACAGCTGTGGCCTATCTCCTGTATTTTTACCTGATCCAGAGTGTAGGTGCGGTAAAGACCGTCAGCGTCACTTTTCTGGTGCCGGTATTCGGGCTGATGTGGGGCGCGCTTTTTCTGAATGAGCCTATCTATGTGAATACACTGGCAGGACTTGTGATTATTCTGCTGGGCGTGCTGCTGATTAACCGTAGACCCCGTCCGGCGGCAGCTCCGGGAGTAGAAAAACAGGTGTAGCAGGCTGCTCTGCCATCCCTCACTTTCAGCAAACTTTCAGCCCATTTTAACGTTACATTTTGCTAATGGGTATATATTGAATGGTGAAAGGGGGAACAGGATTGAATATTTCATCCGCAACGTCCACAGCTTCAACTTCCTACACCTCATCCAGCGCTACTGATACCAGCGCACTTGAGAAGCAAAAAGCGAAGCTGGAGGCCGAACTTGAAAAGGTCGAAGCCAGCAAGGACGATGAGAAGACGAAGGAAACCAAAACAAAGCAGCTCGAGCAGCAGATTAAGCAGATTGAAACGCAGATCGCCCAAAAGTCCAATAGCAGCGGTTCTTCTTCGGCGGCTCAAAGCGCACAGTCTGAAAAACCTGCAGACAACAATCTGTTGAAGGCTGCCAGCGCAGCACAGATTGCAACTGCGACAACCGACAGCGAAGGCAGATTCGATATCCGGGTCTGATCCTGCATCTGCACCACAGCAGCTATTCCAGAAAGAGGACATCCTTTGCCGTGAGGGAAGTCCTCTTTTTTGTGCGGCCGTACGCGAGCCTAACGTTCCTGTAATTGGTATAATGAAGGCAAGAAGAGGCTGTGGAAGGGTCCAATTCATTACATACGCGGCCGAAGTAACGCAGGAGGCACTTATGCATTCAATAAAACAGACACTGGAACGTTTCCGTATTGTACGGCTGCTTTTATATATTTACCGCATCAGGGCGGTAAGGGCGTTTTTTCCGCTGGCGATCATCGGGCTGGTCTATTGGGAGGGTCAGCATGAGCTGAAGCAGGTGCATCTTGGGCTTACCATCCGCGAGCTCCGGCATATGTCGGCTGGTGCAGTTGCAGCAATGATATCTGCCGCGCTGCTGTCGGTGGCTGTCATGAGCGCTTACGATTACTTGATCCGCCGTCATTTCCGCTTTCAGGTGGGGGCGTGGAGCATCTTCCGCTATGCGTGGATTGCCAATACCTTTAATAATCTGATCGGCTTCGCCGGAATCGCCGGCATCGGGCTGCGCACACTGCTCTATAAAAAAAGCGGAGTACCGGCTGCCTCCCTTACCCCGGCGCTCGTCTTTCTCTCTCCGCTGATGATAACCGGCCTGTCCCTGCTGTCCTGGGGAACTCTCAGCGGTCTGCTGCCTGCCGGAGGGCTGCTCCGCGAGCATGAGTGGCTGGTTTTTGCGGTATGGGGGATGGCGCTTTACCTGCCTTTTTTTGTGATGGTTCAGCGTTCCTCGCTGTTTGCGAAGTGGATTAACCGGGGAGGGGGCAGAACCCCGTGGATGACAGTATCGGTCTCGGTGGGGGCATCGCTGCTTGAATGGCTGACAGCCGGCATCACCTTCTGGGTGATCGGCAGCCAGATGCTTGGTGGTGCAGCATTCAGCGTGCTGTTCAGTATTTATGTTGTTGCTGCGGTAGCGGGGATTCTAAGCATGGCTCCGGGCGGTATCGGGGCGTTCGATCTGATTGCGCTGCTTGGACTTACCCAGCTCGGGCACAGCAGTGACCAGGCGATGGCGGTGCTTGTGATCTACAGGCTGTTCTATTACATCGTGCCCTGGCTGATCGGTCTTGTGCTGGCTGCACTCGAGCTTGGGCTGCAGAGCAGGCGGAGTGCCGGACGGGAAGGGGAGTTTGTTGAACCGGTCCTTAATATCTGGCAAAAAATCTGGGGCTGGCCCGGCCAATACACATTTCTGAGTGATCTTGGCGTCTGGGCGCTCGGCAAGCTGGTGCTGGCCAGCGGGCTTCTGCTGCTGCTGTCTGCGGCGACTCCCGAGCTGCTGTACCGGCTGAAGGTGACCGAAGAGCTGCTGTCGCTGCCCATTATGCGTATCTCCCATCATTTGTCCGTGCTGATCGGGTTTATGCTGATTCTGCTGTCAAGAGGCATCTCCCTGCGGGTCAGAAGAGCTTATATCTGGACAAGCGTACTGCTGTGCGGCGGGGCTGTGTTCGCATTTACCAAGGGTCTCGATTATGAGGAGGCTGTATTTCTGCTGGTGGTGGCCTTGATCCTGTGGATCTCCAGATCAAGATTCTACAGAATCGGCGTACCGGTCAACAATCAGAGCACGCTGCTGTGGCTGTTACTGACTTCCCTGATTGCGCTGGGCTATTCCTTGCTGGGAAGCTATGTCCACCGCGGGTTCATGAAGGTTCTGCCGGCCGGTATGCAGCCCGAATGGCTGCAGCAGCATGGCAACGCGGCCATTGCGGCTGCCGGGGGCCTTGTTCTATCCTGGCTGGCAGTAACCATGCTGTTCTTGCTGCGGCCGCAGCGGAGAGCGGAGGAGATACTGGGTGACAGGGACATGGAGCGTCTTACGCAATTCCTGGCAGGCACTACAGGCAATGCTTTGACCCATATGCTGTTTCTGGGTGACAAGCGCTTTTACTGGGCTGCTGGCGGTAAAGTCCTGCTTCCCTTTGCCCGTTCAAGGGACAAGCTTGTGGTGCTTGGTGATCCGCTTGGTCCAAGGAAACTGCTGAACGGGGCAATCAGCGAGTTCCGGAGGGCGGCGGACCTCTACGGGTTATCTGTTGTATTCTACCAGGCGACACCTGAGCTTCTGCCGGTCTATCATGAGCAGGGATACCGTTTTTTCAAGCTGGGTGAAGAGGCGGTGGTTCAGCTGGCGGACTTTACACTAAGCGGATCCAAAAACACAGGCCTGCGCAGTGTCTGCAACCGTTTTGGACGCGAAGGCTACAGCTTCGCTGTTATTGAAGCGCCGCTCAGCGGGGAACTGCTGCGTGAGCTAAGCTCTGTATCTGAGGAGTGGCTGGACGGGCGGAACGAGAAGGGATTCTCGCTCGGCTGGTTCAAGCGTTCCTATCTCCAGCTTGCTCCGGTGGCTGTGCTGCGCACGGCAGAGGGCAGGATTGCCGCCTTTGCCAGTGTTGCCCCGGGTTATGACGGGGGCCGCACCATTTCCATCGATCTGATGCGCCACCGCAAGGAGACTCCGAACGGTACGATGGACTATTTATTCGTCCAGCTGCTGGAGTGGGCTAAGGCACAGGGCTATACCCGGTTCAACCTCGGCAATGCCCCGCTGTCCAGCGTCGGCACGAATTCCGGGGCGCTGCGGGAGGAGAAGCTTGCCCGGCTTGTTTTTATACGGGGCGGACACTGGTACGGCTTCGCGGGACTGCGCAGGTATAAGGAGAAGTTCGGCCCGCAGTGGGAGCCGAGGTATCTGGCCTATCCGGCGCCCCTGATCCTGCCGGTGTTGACGCTGGATCTGGTCAGGCTGGTCTCCCGGCATCCGCAGGAGCCGGAGCGGATTGATGAGGAACTCCAAAGGAAATAAGGGAAAAAGGCGAAGCTGCGGGGAGTATATCCGGGCTTAGCCTTTTTTTTGTTTAGCAGCGAAATCCAGTTTTGTCCTCAGCTGTGGATAAGGTGTGTATAACTCTGAGGATAAGTAGCCGGCAGATGTTATGGGGTCCCGGTCAGCAGCTGGTGTGAGCGGAATTACCGGTAAAGCCGCAGAGTATACTGCCAGCGGCTATGCATCACCCAATATAAATGTTAAAATTAGGCTGTGAAAAAAGTTACGATATACAAGGACTCAGAGATCAAAATATCTATTCTATTTGTGCGCATTACACAAGGAACTTTAGCGCCTGGCCGGATGCCGCAGGGCCCGGTGTCACATCTAACTTCAATGCATTTTTCGCATCGGAATGATATAGGGAAGAGGGGCTGAATCAATGGATATGGCAGTTATGGATATTATCGAGAAACGCAAGTCGGTGCGTACCTATGAGACAACCCCGATCGGGGAAGACGTACATACATCCATTATGGAATATTTGCAGCAGGAAGAAAATATACGCGGTCCCTTTGGCGGGACCGCCGGCATTGAATGGATTTGGGCCAAGGCGGGGGGCGAGGACGGGAAGGCTGTCAAGCTGGGTGCCTATGGCGTCATCCAGAATCCGCAGGCCTATCTGGCAGGAGTAGTAAAGAATGAGCAGAAGGCGCTGCTGGAGTTCGGTTATATTTTTCATAAGCTGATCCTGTATGCTACCGGGCTTGGTCTGGGGACCTGCTGGATCGGCGGGACGTTCAGCCGTAAGTCGTTCGCACGCGAGCTGTCACTCCGGCCGGGGGAGATTATTCCCTGCATTACGCCGCTCGGCTACCCGCGTGAGAAGCAGCGGCTGCTGGATGCGACTATGCGTTATGTGGTCAAAGCCGACCAGAAAAAGCCGTGGCGGGATTTATTCTACGATTCCGGCTTCGGCAACCAGCTGGTGCCGGAAGCCGCCGGCAGGCTGGCTGCGGCGCTGGAGATGGTCCGGCTGGGCCCTTCGGCCTCCAATAAGCAGCCGTGGCGGATTGTGCTGTCCGAGAACCGGCTGCAGGTACATTTCTACCTGCAGCATACGCCCAATTACAGCGGAAACAAGCTGGGATTTGAAATGCAGCGGATCGATATCGGCATTGCCGCCTGCAATTTCGAGCTGGCCTGCCGGGAGCTGGGCATTCCGGGAACATGGACGGTGTATGACCCGCAGCTGGGTGCCATCGACCAGCATACTGAATATATGCTAAGCTACAAGCTCAGCTGATCCGGGAGATCCACCACAGCACAGCTACTGTAAGAACAACACAAGCCAGCGCCAGAGTATCTGCGGAACGCCAGTTCAGCGGATAGGAAGGTGTTCTGGCTTTTTTTGGGTCATAGCCCCGTGAATCAACAGCGGTAGCCAGCTCATCCCCCATACCGATGACCAGGATCAGAAGCGGTACAACCAGCATGCTGATCTGGCGCGGAGTCCAGCGTGTAAGACCGCGCTGCGGCTTGCCGCGTGATTTCAGTGCCAGCTGCAGCTGGCTGAGCTTGCCGAGAATCCACGGCACGAACTGCAGTGTGACTGACACGGCAAGGGACCAGCCGCGGGTGCGGATGCCCAGGCGCTTCAGCGGAGCAAGCGACCACTCCAGCGCCTCTCGCAGCGGTGCGCCGGTGGTTGTCTCCGTGAACAGAAAGCCGAGGGCGATCAGCAGCAGAAAGCGCAGCACGTTCAGCCCGCCGCGGACTATTCCCTCTGAGCTGAAGCCTAACGGTCCGAGTGTGAGGTCCGGTGAGCTCCAGTCCAAGGCGGACAGCAGCCATAGAAATAGGAACATTAGCAGAAAAGGACGGAAGAACCGTACGGTCCGGCTCCAGGGAACAGCCGCCGAGCCGGCCAATACAGCTGTCAGGGCGGATGCCAGCAGCAGCGGCAGCGGGCTGCTCATGCCCAGGACAACGAGTGAACCGAGCAGCATCCCCAGCCATTTAACACGGGGGTCCAGCTTCTGCCAGTACACTCCCCGGCGGGGTACGGCCGGGCTAGGAGTAGGAGTCCCCTCATGGGCGATATCCGGAATTGTCTGCAATTGGCCGGTCTCCGCTTGGGAAGCGCCGCAAGAAGCCTTGAGCGGAGACACGGGAAGGGCGTCTCCCGAAGGAGCGGCTAAAGGCAGCAGCTCCAGCTCTGCCAGCAGCGCATCAAGGCTGTCCGGCTGCCCGGACAGCAGCCCCTGCAGGCGTAGCCTGTTACCGATGCGCGAATAGGCTGGGGGTTCCAGCCCGGCAGCGCGGAGCAGCATGTGATCTGCTGCAAGCGGAGCCGGGGGGCCGTCATAATAGACGGACCCGCTGCGCATCACGACGGCTTTGTCGGCCAGCGGCAGCAGGCTGTCCAGATCATGGGTGCCGATAATCAGGGTGATGCCTTCGGCCCTCAATTGCTGTACCAGCCGCAGCAGCGACTGCGCAGCCTGCGGATCAAGTCCGGCAGTCGGCTCGTCGAGAATCAGCAGCTGCGGCCGGACAGCCAGGGCGGCAGCGATGCAGAGGCGCCGTTTCTCCCCGCCGCTGAGCAGAAAGGGTGACCGCCCGGCGAAGGTCTCGTAGGGCAGGCCGACTGTAGATAAGGCGCTGCGGACCCGTTCGGCCTGCTGGGCCTTCGGCACGCCATGCTGCTCCAGGCCGTATTCTATTTCTTTATGCACACTGCCGGCGAACAGCTGGGTTTCCGGCTGCTGGAATACTATAGCGGCTCTGGCGGCTGAGCCTGAATCTCCGGTATAAACAATCCTGCCCGCAGCAGGCTCGGCCAGTCCGGCCAGCAGCCGCAGCAGCGTCGACTTGCCGCTGCCCGTAACACCGCACAGGACGGTCAGCGTGCCGCCGGGAATCTCCAGGTCGACATTCTGAAGAGCTGCAGCGGCATCGTACAGGAACGATACATTCTCTGCCCTAACGCTCATAGCACTGCCTCCAAGTCCTGCTCGGACAGCGGGAGCCCGCTGAGGGGCCAGCCGCGTGACTGCAGCAGCTGTCCGATCCGGATCACCGGCGGAGGCTCCCAGCCCAGCTGCCCCGGGAGCCCTGAGCTGTAGAACAGGGTGCGGGGGTCTCCGTCAAAACGAACGGAGCCCTGCTCCATTACGGCAACCCTCGGGCTTTCTGCAAGCTCCTCCGGCCGCTGGGTAACCCACAGAATCGTTGTTCCCTGCCGCCACAGCTCCCGGGCCAGCGCCAAAATATGGATTCGGCCGGCAGGGTCCAGCATGGACGTCGCTTCATCAAAGATAATCATCTCCGCCTGCAGGGCAAGGCAGCAGGCGACGGCAAGCCGCTGCCGTTCTCCGCCGGAGAGTGTAGCGATATCTTCGTCTGCCTTATGGGCCAGCCCTGTCTGCTGCAGTACCCGGCGGATCTGTACATCCATCTCTTCCCTGCTCAGCCCCCGGTTTTCGAGGCCGAAGGCGACATCCTCGTAAGGTGTGGAGCCGATCGTTTGAGCTTCGGGGTTCTGGAATACCAGCTGAACATGCTGCTTGACTGCGGTGCGGTTCTCCCGAGAACGGAGATCGAGTCCGGCCACATGCAGGGTGCCTGCCGACGGGCTGTTCAGGCCGTTCAGCAGCCGCACAAGCGAGGATTTGCCGCAGCCGTTCGCCCCGGTGAGGGCAACCCATTCGCCGCGCCTGATATGTATAGAAATACTCTGTAATACCGGCAGCCTGCGCAGGCCGTCCCGGTATGAAAAGGTGATATTATGCGCTTTAATCATTGTTCAACCTGCTTCCCGGACATCCATTAGCCCGTAATTGCTCTTGATTATAACAAAAATATAAAGATTGATGTATTCGGACACGGATGTTATAGTTTTTCTTAAAAAATGGGGGTGCTACTGAAAGTGAATAAATGGACAACCCGCGGCCTGATCTTCAGCGCGTTATTCGCCGGAGTCATGATTGCGCTCAGCTTCATCAAGATCTATCTGCCTTTCTCGGCCGTGCCGATTACCCTGCAGACACTCGCGGTAATGCTGGCCGGAGCCGTGCTCGGAGCGCGCTACGGGACACTGGCTGTGCTTATCGTAATCGGCCTGGCTGCTGCCGGGTTCCCTGTCATGGGCGGCAGCGGCGGCATAGCAGTGCTGGTGGGGCCGACGGCAGGCTATATTTTCTCCTGGCCGGTTGCAGCCTTTCTTATTGGTCTATGCTCCCAGCGAATGCAGCAGAATAAATATACGTTTCCTAAGCTGATAATCGCTAACACCCTGTTCGGCGCACTGCTGGTCTATCCCGGAGGTGTCTGGTGGCTGGCCCATTCCACAGGAATGGATTCCCTGTCCAAAGCATTGACCGCAGGCATGTGGCCGTTTATCCCCGGAGATCTCGTCAAAGCAGTTCTCTGTGCGGGTGTTGTGACTGCCGTACGGCAGGTTTACCCCGTTGAACGTATTCTGAACAGTGATAACGGTGACTGGGCTGAAAGCGGTCATCCGCCGGTCAGCCGCTGAGCCGGCCAGAGCCAGAGCCAGAGCATTTTGTTCTTTTCCCGCCCAAAAAAAAGGCAGCCGTCCCCCGGACGGCTGCCTTTTCAGTATACATTCTTTCAATGGCTGTTCTGCGCATTCCCTTCTTCCTGTTCCGTATCCTCCTGATCCGGCAGCGCCCAGACAGATACGCTGCCGCCGTTTACCGGGAATACAGCCCAGCCGTCTTCACCAATGGTTACAGTCTCCCCGCGGTTGCGGGTGAAGTCCTCCCACACCTCTCCGGCCCGTTCTTCGCCGAGAAACATCCGCTTTTCCCCGTTATCGCCGTTAGAGATTACCACTGCACATCCTGATCCCGGCAGCTCCTCAACGCCCCTGCGTACCCAGCCGATCGTGTTGGGATGATCGAAATAATCATCCTGATCCCCGTAAGCCTTATGGTAACGGGTATACAAAAGGGGATCGATAGCCCCCTTCTTTCCTTGGGCAGGAACAGGGCCTCCTATTCCGTAATAATCCCCGTAGAATACGGCCGGATAACCGTCACGGCGGAGCAGGATGAGAGCATACGCGCTTTGCTTGAACCAGTCGCCGACCCAGGATTCCAGTGCCTCGTGGGGCTGTGAATCATGGTTATCTACAAATGTTACGGCATTGGCCGGATGAGTCTGCACCAGCGTATCCTCAAAAATCTTCGTCAAATCAAAGTCACGGCCCGCAAGCGCGGCGGAATACAGCTTATAATGCAGGGACACATCAAACAGGTCGATCTGATAGTCAACTGTATTGAGGAACTCGCGGCAGGCATCGAGATTCGAATTCCAGAACTCGCCGACAATATAAAAGTCCTCGCCGCGCTTTCTGGTCATTTCCTGGGCGAATTCCTTAATAAATTCATGGTTGATATGCTTGATGGCATCCAGCCGGTAGCCGCTGCACTGCAGGGTATCGACCAGCCATTTACCCCAGTCCAGCATCTCCTGCTTTACATCCTCATGGCTGTAGTCAATGTTTGCGAACATCAGATAATCATAGTTGCCGAATTCATCGTCTACATTCTGATTCCAGGCTTTATTGTCCCCGTTGATCCGGAATACGCCGGTCCGGCCTTCCCTGGCATCAAAGTCTGTGCCGTTAAAGTGGGTGTGATCCCATTTGAAGGCTGAATATTTCTCGCCGCGTCCCGGAAAAGTGAATTTCGTCCAGCCTTCGATTTCAAAAGGCTCGGAGATATCCTTGTTGCGGTCATTCGGATCAACCTCAATGACCTCAAATACTTCCGTTTCATCTGCACCGGCCTTGTGGTTCATGACAAGATCGACGTAAACCGCGATACCGTTCTTAAGGCACTCCGCAATGGCCTCCACCAGCTCCTGCTTCGTGCCGTATTTGGTGCGGACGGTCCCCTTCTGGTCAAATTCGCCCAGATCATAGAGATCGTATACCCCATATCCGGTATCCTCGCCGGAGACGGCCTTGGTTACAGGCGGTACCCAGACGGAATCAATATAGGCCGCCTTGATCTCAGGCGCCATTTCAGCGAGCCGCTTCCAGTGCTGCCCGTCTGCTTCAACATGCCATTCAAAAAACTGCATCATCGTATGGTTTCTTTTCATCTCTAATAACCTCCTAAATATGTAGGGCGGGGTATTCAGTTAAACAGGTCCAGCTGAAGCGGGGCTTGTCCACCTTCAATGCCCAGCATGGCCTGAAGCTCTTTAGCGTTCGGGGTAGCGTCACCGGCGGAATTGTTGTTGAAGACCACATACAGCTCACGGCAGCTTTTTTCGAGCTCCAGCAGGCGTTCGCGCCATTCCTGCAGCTCCTCTGTGCTGTAGCGGTACAGATAACGCAGCTTGCGCCAATCCGGATGGCTGCTCTGGTTCCAGCCCTGTACGTTACGGCCGTGCAGCCGGACATACGTGATATCCGGACTTGTAGCCACAGGTACGACCGGGATAGAGCCCGGGCCTGCCTGAGGCTCGTCAGCTATAGTATGAATCCAGCCTTCACGCTCCAGAAAGCTAAGCGTTCTATCGCGCATTTCCGGGCTGTACCAGGATTCATTGCGGAACTCAACCGCTGACGGAACATCCAGCATCCGTTCTTTGGCCTCGCGCAAAAAATCCACATTATCCTTGGTGCAGTCAAACCAGGGCGGGAACTGGAACAGTGCCATAGCCAGCTTGCCGGCCTCCCGCACAGGTGCGATAGAATGCTGGAAAGCATCATACATCTCACCGGTGGTATTATAATAATTTTTTTTGCCGCGCAGATGTCCGGTCATTCCCTGGTAAGCCTTAACGATAAATTGAAAGTTATCAGGAGTCTGTGAGGCCCATTTCACATAATTCCGGACCGGCTGTACCGCGTAAAAGGAGCTGTCAATTTCCACGATGGGAAAATGGGCGCAATAGGCCGGCAGCCGTTCGGCCGGTTTGATTTTGCCGTACAGCTCATCATGGTCACCGAAGCCGGTTAGCCCGATCTTAATCATCGCATTACCTCCTTGTGGCGGTTATATAGAGAGGGTTAAGGGAATTAACTATTTCTTATTAAACGTAAACCCTCCCGCTGCAAACAAGCAGAGTTAATTAACGGCTGTAATGAAGACAGCATGCAAGCCTAAAGCGGTTGCAGCCTGCCGGTGCCTGGTATATCGCTATGGGAGCTGTTATCGCCAAAAGTATGCATGGATATACTTTGCCGCCTGGACATTGTTCAGCCTGCAGGTGTGGTGTAGATGACGCGAAGAGCCCCGTTCCAGCTGGAACGGGGCTCTTCGGCATGAAGCACAGCGATAATCTTAAGGGGTAAAGTGGGTAATGGCTGTCCCGCTGGACATGTGAACAGCGTTGCGCCCGTTGCGCTTGGAGGTATACAGGGCATGATCGGCCTCGGAGAGCAGCTCCTCCAGGGATACATTCAGCCGGAAGGCTTCTACTACACCGAAGCTGGCTGTTACGTTAACCGGCCCGGATACGGTATACATCGGGCTGCGTTCCACATCGCTGCGGATCTCCTCGGACATTGCTGCAGCCTGCTCCAGCGGAGTATGAGGAAGGCACATTACGAATTCTTCGCCCCCGTAGCGCCCGAATACATCCCCCTCGCGGACATGCTTTGCGCATACGCCGACAACATGCTGGAGCGCCATATCCCCGTACTGGTGGCCGTAGCGGTCATTGATGCTTTTGAAGAAGTCGATATCAAGCAAAATGATGGAGAGCGGAGTCAGGCTGTTCAGTGCCTCATCCAGCAGCTCCCGGCTCAGTTCCATAAAGTGAGTACGGTTGTAGATTCCGGTCAGGCTGTCGACTGTGGCGAGCAGCTGCAGCTTTTCCTGAAGCAGGGTTCTTTCGGTCACGTCAATCAGCATAATCATCCGCCCGGCCACACTGCCGTCTTTTTTGAGTACCGGAGAAGAGCGGACCTGATAATACCAGGTGCTCCCGCTTATGTTCCAGGCCAGCTCCCGTTCCCCGCTCAAGAGCGGATCGGCGTTCATGACGTAATCGACGGCCTCTTTGCCTGCCGGCAGAAAGAGCTGGGCTAATGGACGTCCGATGGCAGAGGAATCAAGGCCCTCCAGCATCCCGGCGGCAGCGCGGTTATAGTCAATCAGCATATCGGAGCGGTCAGTGACCAGCACCCCGTCGCGCATGCTCTCAAACAGATTCTCACGGGCAATGGGAGCCGCAGTCAGCATACCTCTGGACAGGATAGCCCAGAAATACAGGGTTGAGGTCACGCTCATAATAACGGGTACAGGGTCCATGCCGTAAGGGGTTTTGTCTATCAGATAGAGGAAGGCCCCAAGGGCAGGAAGAAACTGCCCGATAAAGATGGTGATTATCTGCCGCCTGTAGACCCGCTTCATCCGGTTCCATTGCCAGAGGATCAGCAGCATTCCGGCAAGCATACAGCCGAAGGTCATACTGCCCTGAACGATATACCAGGGGCCCATTACAATGTCAATCAGCGGCGTGGGTGCATTTTCGCGGAATATCATTGATTTGTAGAACAAATGATGATACTCATTGGTCCATACCAGCAGCGCGGAAATAGCGGGGACGGAATAGAGCAGGGCCAGCAGCGGTTTTTTAACCAGACGCTCCAGTCCGACAAAATGCATAATCATGATCAGGCTGCAGGGGGCAATAAAGGGCATTCCCAGATACTCCACCTTGATCCAGAAGCCGATCTCCTGCATGGTGTTACCCGATAGCTCCAGTGCGAAGCCGAACGTGTACACCGCTGAAAAAAACGAGCTGCAGATAAAAGCCCTGATTCCGGCAAAATCCGTCTTCTTATAGTAAGCAAATAGCGCAAGGAGCGCATTCAGCACCCCTGAAATAGATACAACAACAATATAACTTGATATTAAAGTCCCCATGCGTTGCGCCTCCACACAGAGCAGGTGTCAACTGCACGAATTGCCAAGGCAAGCCGCGGGCCGTTTAAATAAGAATTAAGCATCGGCATATAATCTCCTGTTTTGAAAGGATATAAATAAATAGTATCACAGTTTTTGCCGGATAACATTCGGTACTCCGGTGACAAAAACCTTCCTATATATATCGGCACCAGCCATAGTCTTTGATAATACTGGCTTGGTGCCTAGACAAAGTGACGGAATTTTGCAGGTGCTATTTTACTTTCTGTCTAGTGAGTGTCCGCAGAGCAGAGTGTAAGATGTTAGTTAATCGAACATATAAGTAAAAATAACTTCGCAAACACCAAAAATATGTTATGTTAATTAACATTAATAATTCGATTCAGGGATGAAGGGGGAGCTGGAAATGTCACTTGTAGCGGCGAAGATTCCTGAAATACAGCTGGAAGACGTTGAAATGCGTTATCAGACAGAAACGGCGGATGTACTGGCGCTGCACCAGGTAAGCCTTGATATTGCCAAGGGTGAATTTGTTTCTTTGCTCGGTCCTTCGGGCTGCGGAAAAACAACACTGCTCAGGCTGATGGCAGATCTGCTGACGCCGACGGCCGGGAATGTTATAGTAGCGGGAAAAAGCGCAAAGGAAGCTAGGCTGGCGCAGAAATACGGAATTGTGTTTCAGAGCCCGGTGCTCTACGACTGGCGTAAGGTGAAGCACAATATCACTCTGCCGCTTGAACTGATGGGAGTCAAAAAAACGGTCCGTGAGGAAAAAGCGCATGAGCTGCTTGAACTTGTCGGCCTGCAGGGCTTCGCCGACAAATATCCGTGGCAGCTGAGCGGAGGCATGCAGCAGCGTGTGGCGATTGCCCGTGCCCTCTCTATGGAGCCGGAGATTCTGCTGATGGATGAGCCGTTCTCTGCACTGGATGAATTTACCCGCGAGCGCCTGAATGAGGAGCTGCTCTCTGTGTGGAGCAAAGTGCAGAGCACCATCGTCTTTGTAACCCACAGTATTCCGGAATCGATTTTTTTATCGGATAGAGTATTCGTGCTTTCACCGCATCCGGGCCGGCTGTCCGCTGTCGTTGATATCCCGCTGCCGCGCCCCCGGACGGCGGAGATGAGAAACAGCCCGCAGTTTTTTGAGCTAATCGCCCGTATCCGCGACAGCTTTGAAGGGGTGTAGACATGAAAGGGAACAGCTTGTTGCGCAGCCGCTACCTGCCGCTGCTGGTATGGATCTGCGGCTTGCTGGCAGTCTGGGAGGGAGTCTCATGGATGCTGCTTCATGTGGTGCAGACGCCGCTGGCCCAGTCGAAGCTTCCTTATGTGCATGAAGTGGCTGCAACCTTATGGAAATACAGCGGTACCCTGCTGAAGGAGGGCGGGGCAACCTTCGGCAATGCGGGCATCGGCTTCCTGATCGGTGCTGCTGCAGGCGTGCTGCTCGCTGTGCTGATGAGTATGTCCAGAATAATTGAACGGCTGGCCTTTCCGTATGCCGTTGCTTCCCAGATGATCCCGATTCTGGGCCTGGCCCCGATTATCTACGGGATTGTCCGGGATGAGCAGGTGTCGCGGGTTATTATCTCCGGGTATATCACCTTCTTTCCGGTTGCGTTAAATATGCTGCGCGGGCTGCGCAGCGTCGATCTGTCGGCGGTGGAGCTGATGCATTCCTACGCTGCCCGGCCGTGGGCCGTGTACTGGAAGCTGAAGCTTCCGGCTGCTCTGCCCGGACTGTTCAGCGGCCTCAAAATCGCTGCCCCGCTCGCGGTGACCGGAGCGATTCTGGTTGAGCTGATGGGTGCGCAGCACGGGATCGGTGTCATTATGCTGCGCAATCTGTATTACGGGCCATCCCACACCTATATGTTCTGGTCAACCGTGCTGGTCGGGGCGCTGCTTGGTATTGCCAGCTACTGGATCATGACGCTTGCGGAACGTCTGGCAGCGCCGTGGCAGCCTGAATTCCGGCCGAAGGGAGGAGACCGCTGATGAGCAGCAGTTCAGTGCAGGAGCCCTCGTATATGGCTGCTGCAGGAGGGGATGGCCCATCGACATCTCTTATAACAACGAAAGAAAGTATATATTCAGATCCCAAGAAGCAAAAAGGAAGGCGGCATTTGACCAAGTGGCTTAATCCGGGTGTGCTTTTGCCGCTGGCAGCAGGCGTGATCTTCCTGCTCCTCTGGGAGCTGGAGATGTTTCACAAGCTGTTTGATCTGAAGAAATACCAGCTCCCGCTTCCTTCAGCGATCTGGGAGGCGATGCGCGAGAATTACAGTCTCCTGTTATCCTATACCGGCTATACCCTGAGTGAAGCTGTGCTGGGAATGCTGACCGGCTCGGCCTGCGGCTTTCTGATTGCCCTTGCGGCAACTGCCTGGCCGCGCTGGGGCGGAGGCAGCCTGACTCTGGTGGCGGCGCTTAATGCAGTCCCGATAGTAGCGCTGGCGCCGATCATGAACCTGTGGTTCGGTGACGGTATCGGTTCGCGGGCGGCTATCGTTACCGCAACCACAATGGCGGCGATGGCGATTAATGCCTATAAGGGGATGTCTGCAGTAGACCCGCTGGCGCTGGATCTGATGCATTCCTACGCAGCCGGCAAGCCGGCAGTATTCCGGTATCTGCGGATTCAGAACAGTCTCCCGTATGTATTCACGGCACTCAAGATCAATGCTACAGCCAGTATGATCGGCGCTATTGTCGGAGAGTTTTTCTTTTCCTCGCGGGGGCTGGGTTATCTGCTCTCCAATTCCATCAAGGTGGCCAAGATGCCGCTGGGCTGGTCCTGTATTGTACTGGCGGCAGTTGCCGGTGTTATCTTCTATCTGGTTGTGGAACGGCTGGAAAAGGTGTTTATCAAATGGCATTCCTCCCAGCGTTCGTAGCTTCCTTCAATCCGTTACATCCGGAATCCGCGTGAGGGAGACAGAGAATCCGCACGCGGGCCGTATGCATATAAGCACCAAGAGGGTAACCATGCTGTGCTGTGCGGTACTACAAACTCAAATGGGTAGGGGGAGTTGCGTGTGAAGAACGGGAAAAAGGGTAAGTTTCGCGCCGGGCTGCTGCCGGTGGCAATGATTATGATCCTCTCTCTGCTGGCGGGCTGCGGAGGCAACAACAATGCGAATACGCCTGCAGCGGGGGCAGAAGCCTCAGCATCACCGGAAACGGCGGCGACGGCTGAGCCGGCAGCCGAGCCGGTAACGGTCAAGCTTCAGCTGAAATGGGTGCCGCAGGCGCAGTTTGCCGGGTATTTTCTGGCCCAGGATAAGGGGTATTATGCCGAAGAGGGGCTGAAGGTTGAGATTCTGCCGGGCGGACCGGACATTGTGCCTGAGCAGCAGGTGGCCGGAGGATCGGCGGACATCGGGGTGGACTGGGTTGCGAGTCTGCTGACCAGCCAGGAGCAGGAAATGCCGCTGGTGCAGATCGCACAGATCTTCCAGAAGAGCGGCCTTGTGCTGGTGTCCAAGAAGGATGCGGGGATTAACAGTCCGGCAGACCTGAAGGGTAAAAAGGTCGGAAACTGGATGGGCGGAAATGAGTTTGAGCTGCTGGCGCTGTTCGATAAATATCAGCTGGATTCCAACAAGGATCTGAACTTCACGAAGCAGGGCTTCACGATGGACCAGTTCCTCGGCGGTGAGCTTGATGCGGCTTCGGCCATGACCTATAACGAATACCAGGTAGTGCTGGAATCGGGAGTTAAGGCTGAGGAGCTGAATGTCATCGACATGAACGATGAGGGGGTGGCAATGCTTGAAGACAACCTCTTTGCCAATAAGGAATGGCTGGAGGATAACAAGGAGACGGCAGCCAAGTTCGTCCGTGCTTCCCTCAAGGGCTGGAAGGATGCAATTGCTGATCCGGAGGCAGCTGTGGACAGTGTTATGAAGCTGGCTGAGGAAGGCAGTACAACCCGTGAGCATCAGCTGACGATGATGACGGAGGTTGCCAAGCTGATTCAGCCCGAAGGCTTTGATATTGCCAAGCTGGGCTACACCGATGCTGCAGCTTTCCAGCAGACGGCGGATATTGCCCTCAAGTTCGGAGTGATCAAGGAGGCTGCCGATGTAAATACAGCCTTCACGAATGAGATCGTTGAAATGGCAGCGCAGTAAGGCATCCAATCATATACAGCTTACAGATGACCGCCGTTACGGCGGTCATCTATTATCATCAGCGCTTAAATCAAAAGAGAGGTGAGCAGCGATGTCTCTGGAAGTAGGGCAGGCGGAAAAGGTCAGGAATTATGTGAACGGGGTTTGGGTGGAATCAGCCTCCGGCAAGCAGGAGGAGGTATTCAATCCTGCTACCGGTGAGATCATCGCGTATGTTCCGATTTCAAGTAAGGAAGAGGTGGATGCTGCAGTGCAGGCGGCAGCAGTGGCCTATAAAGCATGGAAGAGGATAGCCGTTCCCCGGCGGGCCCGCTATTTCTTCCAATATCAGCAGCTGCTGGTGCAGCACCGGGATGAGCTGGCGGACCTGATCACGCTGGAGAACGGGAAAAGCAGGGAGGAGGCGCTTGGTGAGGTACAGCGCGGGATTGAATGCGTGGAATTTGCTTCAGGCATTCCTACGCTTATGATGGGCAGCCAGCTGCCGGATATCGCAGCCGGAATCGAATCCGGTATGTACCGTTATCCCTTAGGGGTAATTGGCGGTATTGCCCCGTTCAACTTCCCGATGATGGTGCCCTGCTGGATGTTCCCGCTGGCAATTGCCTGCGGCAACAGCTTTGTTCTGAAGCCGTCGGAACGGACACCGCTGCTGGTCAACCGGCTGGCGGAGCTGTTCGCCGAAGCCGGGTTCCCGCCGGGTGTGCTAAATGTAGTTCACGGGGCGCATGAAGTGGTGAACGGCCTGCTTGCGCATGAGGACGTAAAGGCAGTTTCTTTTGTCGGCTCACAGCCGGTGGCGGAATATGTGTATAAGCAGGGAACGGCTCACGGTAAACGTGTGCAGGCGCTTGCCGGTGCCAAGAATCATTCCATTGTGCTTCCGGATGCCGACCTGGACAATGCCGTAAAGAATATTACCGCGGCTGCTTTTGGCTCAGCGGGTGAACGCTGTATGGCTTGCTCTGTTGTAGTTGTGCATGAAGCTGTCGCAGATGAGCTGGTCAGCCGCCTGCTTCAGGCTGCTGACAGCCTGAAAATCGGGGACGGCAGGGAAGAAGGCGTGTTCCTTGGTCCGGTCATCCGGGAGGCGAATAAGGAGCGGACGATCCGTTATATCGAAACCGGAATCAGCGAGCAGGCTGAGCTGGTGCGCGACGGGAGGAAGGATAGCGCGGCGGCAGGCCCAGGCTATTTCCTGGGTCCGACTATCTTTGACCGTGTGCAGCCGGGGATGACAATCTGGAGGGAGGAGATTTTTGCTCCGCTGCTGTCTGTTGTACGCGTTAAGGATCTCACGGAAGCGATAGAGATTACGAACCGCTCGCCATTCGCCAACGGTGCCTGTCTCTATACGGACAGCGCCAGGGCGGTCCGTGAGTTCCGGGAAGAGATTGATGCGGGGATGCTGGGTGTGAACCTCGGAGTACCGGCACCGATGGCCTTTTTCCCTTTTTCCGGCTACAAGAAGTCTTTCTACGGTGACCTGCATGCCAACGGCCGTGACGGCGTGGAGTTCTATACCCGCAAAAAAATGATTACTGCCCGCTATTAGCTTTCAATAAAAAAGGGATTTGGAGAGGAGTGCCTGTCATGCAGAGCCTGGGTAAAGAGAGTGAAGCGATCATCAAGAAGGATCAGCGTTATTTATGGCATAACATTACACCTTACAGTGAACAGAGTCCCCCGATGATTGCGGCTTCGGCCAGCGGTTCGTGGGTTACCGATATAGACGGGAATAAATATCTGGACGGCATGTCCGGGCTGTGGTGTGTAAATGTCGGTTACGGCCGGAAGGAATTGGCTGAGGCCGCCTACAATCAGCTGCTTAGCCTGCCGTACTTTCCGCTTACCCAGAGCCATATGCCGGCTATAGCACTTGCCGAGAAGCTGAATGAATGGCTGGAAGGCGAGTATGTGATCTTCTTCTCCAACAGCGGATCAGAGGCGAATGAAGCAGCTTTCAAAATCGTCCGCCAATACCATCAGCAGACCGGGCAGCATTACCGGAGCAAATTCATTGCCCGTTACCGGGGCTATCACGGCAGCTCGCTCGGTGCGCTGTCAGCGACAGGGCAGGCGCAGCGCAAATACAAATATGAGCCGCTGGCAGCAGGCTTCCTGCATGTAGCTCCGCCGGACAGCTACCGCCGCCCGGAAGGCATGACTGTGGAGGCGTTCAATCTGCAGTGTGCTCAAGCGGTTGAGGAGACGATTATCTGGGAAGGGGCAGAGACGGTTGCGGCTGTTATTATGGAGCCGGTGATTACCGGCGGCGGTGTTATTGTGCCTGAGCAGGTGTATCTAGACCGGGTGCAGGAAATCTGCCGGAATTACGGCGTGCTGCTGATTATGGATGAAGTCATCTGCGGCTTCGGGCGTTCCGGGCGTAAATTCGGCCATCAGAATTTCGGAATTAAGCCGGATATCGTCACGATGGCCAAAGGGCTGACCAGCGCCTACCTGCCGTTGTCGGCAACCGCGGTGCGTAAGGATATCTATGAGGCCTTTAAGGATAACAGCGACGGCTACGGCCATTTCCGCCATGTGAATACCTTTGGCGGTAACCCGGCCGCCTGTGCGCTGGCCCTCCGCAATCTGGAGGTTCTGGAGCAGGAGCAGCTGGTGGAGCGGGCCGCTATTCTCGGACAGAGGCTGCACAGCGGATTGTCGGGGCTGCTCGGGCACAAGCTGGTCGGTGATATCCGCAGCTTCGGGCTGATTGCCGGCATTGAGCTGGTGGCTGACAAGGGGAGCAAACAGCCTGCTGATCTGGATATAGTCAAAGGCATTATTGCCGAATGCAAAGCCAAGGGCCTTATTATAGGTAAGAACGGGGATACCGTAGCCGGCTTCAACAATGTGCTTACCCTTGCGCCCCCGCTCTCCTCCACGGATGAGGATATACAATTCATCATTGATACCGTTACAGCTGTGCTGAACGGGGGCTGGGGAGCGTAAGCTTCTCCGGATACAGCAGCTGGTAGGCGCGCAGGGCAACCTGTATGGAGATGCGGTTCTCGGGGAGCATAAAGTCCTCGCCCAGCAGCTCGGTGATTTTGTCCAGCCGGTAGTATAACGATTGTCTGACAATGAACAGATTACGGGCGGCAATCTGCTTGGACCCGTCGTGGTCGAGGAATACGCGCAGTGTCAGCAGGAGCTCGCTGCCCTTGGTCTGGTCATGGTCGATCAGCGGCCCGAGATAGCTGCGGATGAAGTTCTCCAGTGTCTTGCCGTCATTCAGGTTAAGCAGCAGCTGGAATACGCCTAATTCTTCATAGAACAGCACCGGCTTCTGATAACAGGAATAAAGAGACAGAGATTGTACAGCCTCCTGATAACCGGCGTATGCCTGCTTCAGGCCTTTGTGGGACTTGCTGACTCCGGTGACGAGCTGCAGGTCCTTCAGCTTCTCATCAGCCCGGATATGCTGCAGTGCATCCAGTGCCTGCTGCAGCCGCAGCTTGCCGGGGAGCTTGGACTGGATGTCGAGCGCTATTACAGTAAGACGGTTATTCTTGAGCGTGATCAGCGGCCGCAGGGAGTATTTCTCGAAAAGGGATCTGATGATAAGCGAGAGGTGGAAGGTGATGGATTCCCATTCATTCTCCGAGCTGTTCCATTTCACGTCGCGCGGATTCTCAATTTCAATCAGACAGACCCGGTAGCTCAGCTCGTTCACGGTATTGAAGTCGGGACCGACCAGGCTTTTGAGCCGGTTGTCATCTTCTATGCGTCCGCTGATCAGCTCATCGACCCAGAGGTTCTCGGAGAACAGCTTGCGCTCCTCCATATAACGGGTGCGCAGCAGCTCCTGGGCGATCGAGAGGGAGGCGGAATCAAGCAGAAGGCAGTCGAATTCCTGGGGCTTGTGATTGCACACCATCATGATATATGCCCAGGTCTGATCAAGCGCGCCTACCGGCTTCAAGGCAATTATCCGGTTTCCGAACTCACGGGTATACGGTGCAGCATCGGGCTGTACGCCCTCAAGCTCATCTCCCAGGGATTCAAAGAACCCCAGCAGCGGGAGCTGCTCATCCGGCGGAAGTGCAGGAAAGAACAGCGGTTTGCCCTGCAGCTGCATATAGACGATCTGGGTGCGGGTGCTTTTACATAACAGCTGCAGCACCTTCAGGGTGCCTTGGGAGGTCAGGGTAAGCCGGTGGAATTCACGGGAGATGCTTTCGAGCTCCTGAAGCATCCTGTGGTGACGGTTAATGATGAGGGAATGCAGATCAAGTGTGATGTCTACGAAGCGTACAGTACGGGTGAATACAATGAGCGGAAAATCATGCCGGGCTGCAAGGTCGATCATCTCCTGCGGAATGGTGCTGAAGTAAACGCCCAGCTCAATACACAGGCAGGCTGCGTTTTTGTCAATCAGATTCTGCATGAAGGCCAAGGAGGCGCCGATATCCGCGCTGGCTCCCATCCCTGTAGTCAGAATCATCTCCTCGCCATGGATCAGACTCTCGAAGCTGGCGCTCTCCAGCACATGAACCCAGCGTACCGCCCGGTTCAGCCCGTTTCTTCCGCCGATAACCTCGGCTTCTGCGAACAGCGGTCTTCTCAGCGCATCGCGGACACTAAAAACAAGTTCCCAATCCATAGGCTCTCCCCCTCGCTTATATATTCTGCTATTGGCTCCGGCGTAAAAAATACACTTTTGAAATTAGACAATGTGTCTAATGTAACAAAAAAACGAAATGGATATAGTGTGAATATAATATGTTAGGAAATATGACTCAAGTACAGAGTTATGAATGGTTTTATCAGGTTTAAAGTATATTTTACTACAATAAGGCCGGAGTGTAAGCAAATTATTAAGGAGATTATCGTAATAATGTGAGTATATATAACATTAATACATGTTAACCCATTATTTAAAGGGAGGGATAACTGATGGAGCACACTTCTCCGTTAACTGCATTTACACCTGATATGTTCATGCGCAATTTTGCCGAGGCGGAGCCCGGCCTCAGCCGCAAGGGTGCGGTTGAGGAATCCAACCGCTGTCTCTATTGTTATGACGCGCCTTGCATTAAAGCCTGCCCTACCGGCATTAATATTCCTTCCTTTATTAAGCGGATTGCTACTGACAATCTGAAGGGCTCGGCCATGACGATCATGGAGTCCAACCCGGTCGGAGCCAGCTGCGCAAGGGTCTGCCCGACTGAAGAGCTTTGTGAGGGGGCTTGTGTGCTGAACGATGCTTCTGCGCCGATTCAGATCGGGCTGCTGCAGCGTTATGCCACGGACTGGGCTGTTAACAGCGGTGTCCAGCTGTTCAAAGCCGGTATCCCGAACGGCAAAAGGGTTGCGGTTATCGGCGGCGGACCAGCCGGCTTATCTGCTGCCAGAGAGCTGGCGCGGGAAGGCTTTGCCGTAGTGGTGTATGAGGCCAAGCAGCTTGCCGGCGGGCTGAACACACACGGCATCGTCTCCTTCCGGCTTCCGCAGTCCATTTCGCTGTGGGAGGTAGAGCAGGTGGAGAAGCTGGGTGTGGAGATCCGTACCGGGATTAAAATCGGTGTTGACGTTACGGTGGAGGAGCTTAGAGGAGAATATGACGCGATTGTGCTTGCTGCCGGAATGGGTTATGTGCCGCCGCTCGGAATTGAGGGCGAGAAGCTGTCCGGCGTCTATGATGCCATCGAGCTGGTGGAAACGACCAAGACGGGAATCCCTACGCTGGAGCTGATGGGCCAGCGCGTTGCGGTCATTGGTGCAGGCAATACCGCTATTGATGCAGCCACCTGCTCGGTACGGCTTGGTGCGGCTAATGTCAAGATGGTCTACCGCCGTACCCGCAGCGAGATGACTGCGTACGACTTTGAATATGAATTCGCCAAGCAGGAAGGCGTGGAATTTAACTGGCTTACATTGCCTAAGCGGATTGTCGGCGATGAGCTGGGCAATGTGACAGGACTTGAATGCGTGCAGATGAAGCTGACCGGGGAGACAGGCAAGGACGGACGCCTGAAGCCGGTGCCGGTTGAAGGGTCAGAATTCGTAATGCCTGTTGATGCGGTAGTTATCGCTATCGGGCAAAAGCGCCGGACTGGGCTGATTGAGTCCCTGGGGCTGGAGCATGACTCCGGGATCGTCAGAATTGATCCGAAGACGGGCCGGACCTCAGATCCGATGATCTATGCTGCCGGTGATATTGTCTTTGGCTCAGGCAACGGTGAGGCGATGGTTGTGTCGGCAGCCCAGCAGGGTAAGGATGCGGCCTATGCGATAGTGAAGCAATTATCTGGTCTGCAGGACGGTGTAATCGGTTCTGCGGTATAACCGTTCTCAAGGAACATGAGTAGCAGGCCCGGCGGCTATCCCCGGACTACATATGACAGGGAGGGAACAACTATGGCAGATCTGCGAATTGATCTAGCAGGAATTAAATCACCCAATCCGTTCTGGCTGGCCTCTGCGCCGCCTACCAATACGGGATATCAGGTCCAGCGTGCTTTCGAGGCCGGTTGGGGAGGTGCGGTGTGGAAAACGCTGGGCGATCCGATTATCAACACCTCTTCGCGGTTTGCGGCGGTGCACTTCAACGGACAGCGCGTAGCAGGCTTCAATAATATTGAGCTGATTACGGACCGTCCGCTGGAAGTGAACCTCAAGGAAATATGCGAAACGAAAAAAAGATTCCCTGATCATGCGGTGATTGCCTCCCTGATGGTAGAGCCGAAACGGGAGAAGTGGCATGAGATTGTCAAAAGGGTGGAGGCTGTCGGGGTTGACGGGCTGGAGCTGAACTTCGGCTGTCCGCACGGCATGGCCGAGCGCGGTATGGGTGCTGCCTCCGGGCAGCAGCCTGATCTGGTGCAGGCACAGACAACCTGGGTGAAGGAGGTAGCGACTACGCCGGTAATTGTGAAGCTAACGCCTAACATTACCGACATTACCGTCGTTGCCCGTCATGCAGTCAAAGGCGGCGCAGATGCGGTCAGCATGATTAATACAATCAACAGCCTGGCCGGAGTGGATATTCACAGCTGGAATACCATTCCGCATGTCGGCGGGCAGGGTGCGCACGGCGGTTATTGCGGTCCGGCAGTCAAGCCAATTGCCCTGAGTATGGTAGCTGAATGTGCCCGAGACCGCGGCGTCGGCATACCGATCTCAGGAATCGGCGGCATTTCTACCTGGCAGGATGTGGTTGAGTTCATGCTCATGGGGGCAACCGGCATCCAGGTCTGCACGGCGGTGATGCATCACGGCTTCCGGATTGTTGAAGAGATGATTGACGGCTTGAATAACTATCTGGATGACAAGGGGCTTGCTTCGGTAACGGAGCTGATCGGCAAATCTGTGCCGAAATACTCCAACTGGGGCGACTTGGATCTTAATTACAAGGTCGTTGCGCGGATCAATGAAGACAACTGCATTAACTGCAATAAATGCCATATTGCCTGCGAGGATGCCTCGCACCAGTGTATTGATATGCTGACCAATGCTGACGGAAAGGCGGTTCTTCAGGTGCGTGAGGAGGATTGTGTGGGCTGTAACCTATGCTCCATTGTCTGTCCGGCTGACGGTGCGATAGATATGATAGCGCTGGACAGCGGGGTGGCGCCGATGACCTGGAACCAGCGGCAGCAGGTAATCAGCACCCTGAACGGCTCACATTCAGAAGCGGAGGTGGTCTAGATGGCCAAAATAATCAAGAATGGCACGATCGTCACGGCTGCAGACACGTATACTGCGGACGTCCTGATTGAGAATGGGATAGTAACCGGGATCGGCCTGAATCTGGAGTTGCCGGGCGCTGAAATAGTGGATGCCACCGGCTGCTTTGTGTTCCCGGGAGGGATCGATCCGCATACCCATCTGGATATGCCTTTTGGCGGAACCGTCACCGCTGATGACTTCGAGAGCGGAACGGTTGCCGCTGCATACGGCGGTACGACAACGGTCATTGATTTCTGCCTGACCGCCAAAGGCCAGCCGCTGCAGAGGGCCGTAGATACGTGGCATAACAAATCTCAGGACAAAGCGGTGATTGATTACAGCTTCCATCTCATGGTGTCGGAGCTGAATGACCGGGTGCTTGACGAGCTGCCGCAGATTATCGAACGGGAGGGCATTACCTCGCTGAAGGTGTTTATGGCCTATAAGAATACCTTTCAGGCTGATGACGGCGTGTTGTATAAGACACTGCAGGCTGCCAAGCGTGAAGGTGCGCTTGTGATGGTTCATGCCGAGAACGGCGATGTCATTGAATATCTGGTGGAGCAGGCGCTGGCCGCAGGGAATACAGACCCGATCTATCATGCGCTGACCCGGCCGCCTGAGCTGGAAGGTGAAGCAACCGGGCGTGCTGCTTATTTGACAGAGCTGACGGATTCACAGCTGTACGTTGTGCATGTGACCTGCGCCGAGGCGGCGTGGAAGATTGCCGAGGCCCGGAAGAAGGGGCTGCGGGTGTACGGCGAGACCTGCCCGCAGTATCTGGTGCTGGATCAGACGGCGCTTGAGAAGCCGGACTTTGAGGGCGCCAAATACGTCTGGTCTCCGCCGCTGCGTGAGCAGTGGAATCAGGAGGTGCTGTGGGATGCGCTGTGGAACGGTTCGCTGCAGACGATCGGCTCAGACCAGTGCTCGTTTGATTTTAAAGGGCAGAAGGAGCTTGGACGCGGTGACTTTTCCAAAATTCCAAACGGCGGACCGACCATTGAAGACCGCTTCAGTCTGCTGTACTCCGAGGGAGTGCAGAAAGGCCGTATCTCATTGAACAAGTTCGTCGATATCATCTCTACCTCCAGCGCCAAGCTGTTTGGCTTGTTCCCGCAGAAGGGGACAATCGCGATCGGCAGTGATGCCGACATTGTCATTTTTGATCCGGCGGTGGAGAGAACCCTCTCAGCTGCAACCCACCACATGAAGGTTGATTACAATGCATTTGAAGGCTTTGAGGTCAAAGGCGAGCCGGTTTCTGTGCTGAGCCGCGGAGAATTTGTCATCCGTGACAAGCAGTTCGTCGGGGAGGCAGGGGCGGGCAAATACCTGCACCGCAAACGGTTTGAGGCGGAAGCAGCATTTCCTGCCAAAGCGGAGATCAGCGGAGGAGTGGTCTGATATGTCAGCTTTTGCGGAATTCGACAAGGAACGGCAGGCCGTTGATGCGCTGCTGCAGCAGGGTTATGGAATTGTAAATATCACAGAGGATCTGGACGGTGCCGAGGTAACGTTTATGCGCAGCGGCTTGGATGATGATCCGGTGAAGCTGCTGCTGCTGACTGCAGATGCGCGCAAGCATGTGGCTACAGCCGTTTTTGCCGGGCACAAGCCTGGAGCTCCGGTTGAAGCTCCTATTTGAAACGAAGAATAAGAAGCTGGCAGATGGGGCTGTCCCAAAAGTATACTAGCGGAAACAGGCCTCTATCCTCAAAAGCGTAATACTCAAAAAAGCAGCGATTCTCCCGTTATTGGAGTATCGCTGCTCTGCGTTTTTATAAATATTGCAGTCCATTTCCCGCTTAAACAGCGGAGTGTCACCGAGCCTGAGTTTGAGGGAGATGCCAACCAAAAAAGGCTTTTTCCGCATCCCGGTATACAGAACGGAGAAAAGCCTGATTAACCATGAAACGATCTGGTTATATATAATAAATATGATAAGTCGGATAATGATACATAAATTCATTTGCTGTATTAGGCCAAGAGGTTAGTTTTTAAGCTGGAACCCTTTGAGTACACGGAGACTTGTGGAGTGGGGACGATAGCTACGGGTTCTGAAGCGAGTACGGTAATGTCTGGAGAATAGAGATAAAAGCCGTTTCCGGCTTCAGACGTTCTGATCCGGGTGAACTCATTGGCTAAGCTGATTGTTGAAGATCCGGCAAGTGTATGCTCTTTTACACGGAGTTTAAAGGCAACCAGAGTCTGATCAACAGCCGGGATGCAGGCCTGCTTCGAGTGGGTTTCCACCTGGATATCAATTCCGCGCATGGTGGTGTTCATTCCGAAATAAATGCCGCCGTCGACCGGATTCATGAAATTATACTGAAAAATGTTTCCGACCTCGTTACCGGGTGTAAAGGCAGAATCGCTGTAAGCTGACTGTACAAGATACTCGGCATTATCAAAAACCTCACTGTCATACTGCACTATAAAATTCATATAGCTGTAGCCGCGGTCATTCGGGGCGAAATTGCGCAGGTTCACTAGCACAGTCACTTCGTCTCCCGGCGCATAGGCAGTCTGGTCGGTTGTGACCTCAACAGACATAGCGGGCGGCGTATTGTCTATGGTAACCTCACGTACCATGGAGAACATAAGAGTAAGAAAATTCGAGCCTTTAAAAGCTTTTTTGAAGCCCTGCCATCTGTTCAATGTAACAACCTCCATATACTCGTGTAGTACTATCCGATGTGTAAACATTGCTGTGTAAATCAATGGTACTATTTGTCACTGATAAAACACTGATAAAAAGTCGAAGCTTGGCAGAAATAATCGAAATGATACCGCTTTATACGAAAAAATAGCGAAAAAACAGCCCGGCAGACGTCTGCCGGGCTGTTTTGCAAAAAAATATGAGTTCTACCTGCGGATAAGCTGGCTGACTGCTTAAAGTCTATGTACCAAGGCGTTTGTAAGCCTCGAGGAACCACTCCGGAAGCTCCCCGTCCATCTCATTCCTGTAGGATTCACAGAACTGGGTGAAGCGCCGCTGGGCGCGCAGGGGCTTACCGGTCTCATAATAAAGCGCGATGATCTGCAAAGCATAGCTCTCCTCAAGCGGTTCAAGCTCGGCCAGCCGGAGGGCATATTCCTCGGCTTCATACTGGCGGCCTGACTGAATCAGCCCCAGTGTAAGCTGCTCCAGCAGCTTCAGGTAGAGCTGGCGGTATTTATCGCGGACCGAATAGATCCATAGACTGTCCAGAGACTGCAGCAGCTCCCCTTTGTACAAGGAAGAAGCATCACGCAGGCTATCCGGATTATTGCTCTGCAGCGCTGCAAGTGCGGCTTCCTGGAACTGTTCCGCATCACCCTCGATGCCCTTGGCTTCCAGACGGTAATTTTCCCGGTCAGAGGTCAGCTCGATATTGTCGCCGAGGGCGGCATTCTTTAAGGTTTTACGGATCTGATAGACGGTGGTATGCAGATACTGCTTCCCCTTCTCGTAGTTCCATTGCGGAAAGACATCGTTCAGAATAACGCTGACACTGCCTTGCCGGTGTATCCATAAATAAGCAAACAGCTCCTCTGCCTTATGCGTGCTCCACTTAACACTGCCGAGGGGCCCGGTCAGGATGTGGCCGCCTAGGGACTGGAAACGCGCAATTGGGCTGGGCTGCCCGGACTGTCCGGACTGCGTCCGCTTGGACAGAAATTTGGACCAGGTTCTAAGCAGCCGGGGCGGGTCTACCGGCTTAAGCAGATAATCTGCTGCTGAGAGGTCGAAGGCCTCGACAGCATAGCTGCGGTAGGCACTTACGAACACGACCTCCGTATCCGGCGAGAACGGCTGCAGGTTCTCGGCAAAGGCAAGCCCGGACAGCTCCGGCATTTGAATATCAAGAAAGATCAGATCAGGCTTCAGCTCGGCGGCGGCCGTGAGGGCCTCCCGGGGGTTATCAAAGACATGGATTGATGCAATGTTCTCACATTGCTGCAACAGCTCGCGCATCTGTTCCAGCGCCGGCCATTCATCATCTACAACCATTACAGAATAATTCAGGAGACCTCACCCTTCCATGGTATTCTTATACGTACTTCAATTCCGCTGTCTTCGCCGCGGGTGAGCAGCAGGGGATGGCCGAATTGCTTCAGCAGGCGGCGGTTAATATTTTTCAGGCCGATCCCAGTACCTTGACGCGGGGAGGAGCGGTAGTCGTCCATCATCCAGGAGGCCAGCTGCTCATCGCTCATCCCCTTGCCGTTGTCGGAGACAGTAATGACTATATATCCTTCCAGCAGGCTGGTGCTGAGGACAAGGGTGCCTCCGCCGATCTTTTCCATCAGGCCGTGCCGGACAGCATTCTCGACAATCGGCTGTACAATCAGCGGCGGCAGTGTAAATTCGGAGACCTCAATATTGTACTGGACACTCAGGCGTTTGCCGAACCGGGCCTGCTCCAGCGACAGATAAGCTTCAGTCAGCTCCAGCTCCTTCTCGAAGGGAATGGCTGTTTCCTGGTTGCTGAAATCAAAGCTTCCCCGCAGAAAATGACTGAGATCGTAGAGCAGGTGTCTGGTCTTCTCGTTGTCCCGTGTGCTCATCCAGATGATTGTGTTGATGGAGTTGTAAAGGAAATGGGGCTTGATTTGCGCGCGAAGCATAGCGATTTCCGAGCTGAGCCGCTCCGCCACTGACCTTTTGAGTTCAACGAGCGTTTTGACACGGCCCTTCAAATCACTCCAGGCATAGGGCTTATGGATAAAGTCATTTGCTCCGGCCCGGAAGGCCGACTCATTGAAATGGAGCTGCTGCCCCGCCGTGGCCATCAGCACAGGCAGATCCAGCGGGCTGAAGGTCTGGCGGATAATTCTGCACAGCTCAAGTCCCGACATCTCCGGCATCATCACATCGATGATGCAAAGGTCGAAATTACGGTCTCCGGCAAGGAGCGCCAATGCTTCTTTGCCGCTGCGGATACTCGTAATCATATAATTCTCCAGTGCCAGCAGGTTGGTCAGCGCCTTGAGATTCGCGTAATCATCGTCAACAACCAGTATGCGCGGAGTGTCCGGTCCTGCGTCTGCGCTCAGGCCGGGCTGGGTTACCGGGATGAGCGGATATTTCCAGTCGTCGTCAAGGGCTTCCGGAGAAGGCTTGACCGGTGTAAGCAGCAGCTCCCGGTTTTCAGGCTCTGCGGCTGCAGATGCGGATGACGGCTGACTGACCGGGATAGAGAAGGTGAAGCTGCTCCCCCTGCCGGAAACTGACTGTACCCTGATACTGCCTCCGTGCAGCTCGACGAGCTTGCGGGTGATCGCCAGACCCAGACCGAGCCCGCCGCTCTCCAGTGAATCTGCTTCATTGACCTGTTCATAATCGCGGAATATGCTTTCCAGACGCTCAGGCGGAATCCCTTTGCCTGTATCGGTAACTGTGATGGAGATGACATCCCCGCTCCGTTCTGCTTCAAATACTATGCTGCCGCGGTCAGTGAATTTGAGGGCATTATCCAGCAGGTTGTACAGAATCTGCATCAGCCTGTGCTCATCGGCTTCAATGAGATAGGCCCCGGGCGGGATATGATTTTTGATGCGGATATTCGTTTTTATATTCAGGAACTGGAAGACCTCAATGACGATGTTGGCGATTCCCTGTATATCTACCTGCTTCCAGTGAAGGGTAATCCGCTGCTGCTTGATCTGCTCATAATCAAGGATATCCCTGACCATGAATGCCAGGCGTCTTCCCGTTCCCAGAATCAGACGCATATCCTCACGCTGTGAGGAGCTGAGCGGGCCGCCGCCGCCCTCATAGAGCGACAATGAGATGTTAATAATGGCATTCAGCGGTGTCCGCAGCTCGTTCGAGGTTTTCAGCAGGAATTCGTCCTTGTCTCTGTCCTTGCGCTCAAGCTGATGCGACAGCTGCTTAATAGTCTCGTAGGCATGAGCCTGCCGTGCAGACAGGAAGAGCCCTTCGGCGAGGACAAAGATGGGCCCGGATAATGGCGGTATGGAATAAAATTCGGTACCCATCATAAGGTTCTTGGATACGGTGAGTACGAACATAATGGCGGCAACAACGCCGATCAGCAGATAAAAGGAGCCGGTCTCCCGCAGCATTGCCGCTTTAACCATGACATAAAAGGTGTAGATAATAGAGATTATACTAAAGATAGTTAATATATCGGAGGCCCTGGAGTAGATCCGCTCAGAGCTCACCAGAGTCAGAAGGCAGAAGCCTATGGAATAGGTGAAGGTGATTCTGCGGAACAGCCGGGAATAGAGTGCCGGAAACAAAGAATAGGTATAGCTGGCTACAAATGAAAAGCCGATCACGCCTGTTATCAGCTGTATTTTGCTAAACCACTCATAGGGGATTGAGGGAGAGAGATCGAATAGCAGCTTTTCGCTGTGTGTGAGCAAATAGAAGGTAATGGTTAAGCAATACATCCCCAGTTGCAGTGAGGGATAATCTTCTTTGCGCTGCAGGCCCTGACCCATGAAATAGACTCCGATAAAAGCAAAGCCTGCTATCAGCACGATGTCATATACGTTATTCCGCTTATCAAGGGCTTCTATGGCTTCAGGAGTTCCGATACGGATGGACTCTGCGATTGCGCCGCTGTTGTACATGAAGTTGGAGGCGTGAATGATAATGTCCGCCCGGCCGGTATCGCTGTTAAATGCAGCGGTGTAAGGCTGGTTGCGGGGCACTGTTTCCTGGAGTGATTGCCCTGTAAGCC
Source organism: Paenibacillus camerounensis (assembly GCF_000723885.1). Taxonomy (GTDB): domain Bacteria; phylum Bacillota; class Bacilli; order Paenibacillales; family Paenibacillaceae; genus Paenibacillus_AQ; species Paenibacillus_AQ camerounensis. Next base: position 103,846 of record NZ_CCDG010000061.1, on the reverse strand, counting down.
CGCTGCCTCCAAGCGGCTCTCCGTCTATGAATAGCTGGCTGGAAGTACGGACGTTATTCACCTTTAAGGCAAAGGACGTGCTGTTCTCGGGGAGCAGCAGCTGCAGACGGTAGGTTGCAAATCCATATCGGTTGTACTCCTTCTGATTCCATGTTCTCCAGCTTCCGGGAACAGAAAGATAGCTGACTTTATCCGCTTGTATGGTGTCCGTGGGCTCAAGCAGCTGATTCCAGTAGAACTCCCACTTGCCGTCCAGTTTATAGGTTGAATCATTATCGAAGGTGCAGCCGGATAAATCGATAACACCGGGCTGCGGCTGAACACATGCACCGCTGTTTCTGTTCAGCAGGGGATATACTGCCGAAGCAGCAAGCAGGAGGATGCATAGCAGACCCAGAGCTCTTGTAGCCAGCAGCCTGTAATCAAGCAGTTTCATAAGGAACCTCACTTTGGAATATAACTTCTGTCAAACTTCCGCATCATTCGTCAATAATTTCATCATAGCCTTGCCGGCTTCTGCTTGTCCAGTCACTAGTGCCCAGAAAAGTGTTGTATAATTGAGGCTCACGACTTGAGAAATTCAGTGTTTGATGAGGAGAGGGCAATTGATGTATTTACTGGATATATCGTCATGGCTGACGGAGGAGAGGCTGCGGGTCCTGCTGGAGCAATACCGGACACTTGGGCCGCTGCCCGGAATCGGGCTGACGTTTATGAAATCCTTCATCCCGCCGCTGCCGACGATTGCCATCGTAGGCTTGAACGGTGCTGTATACGGTTTATGGCTCGGGTTTTTGTATTCCTGGCTGGGGCTGGTGGCAGGCTGCACAGTGACCTTTCTGATCATCCGCAAAATTGCCTCCCACCCCTATCTTCAAAAATGGTCACGCAGGCCAAAGGTAGCCAAAAGCATGACCTGGGTGCGGCGGAGCGGGTTCAGTTATGTTTTTCTGCTCAGCCTGTTCCCGGTCGGCCCGTTCGTGGTGATTAATATGGCCGCCGGGCTGGCCGGTATGCGCCTGCGCTCTTATCTGCTGGCTATATGTGCGGGGAAGGCTATCATGGTCTTTGCTGTCTCCTATATCGGGAATGATGTACAGCGGTTTATCCGCAACCCCTGGGAGATTATCTACGTGGTGTTGTTTATCGCGGCTTCCCTATGGTGTGTGAAGGCTATCGAAGCCCGGTTTGCCCGGGCGGCGGCAGCTCCGCTACACCGAGAATAGGCCCTGGACCGCCGCCTCGGTCTCTGTCTGTCCTGAGCGGTGAACCCAGCTGTTCGTTACATGGCTGTAACTGTAATCGCTGGCCCATTCCATTCCGTATGCAGTGATGTCCTGCACCGCTGCGATCATCCTGTCAACTTCGGCATCTGTCATAATGGGGTGGAGGGAAAGGCGGACCCAGCCGGGCTTGGAGGACTGGTCCCCGGCATGCAGGTCCTGAACGATCTGCTCCGACTGCTTGCGGTCAAGCCCCAGCAGATAATGTCCATAAGGACCGGCACAGGAGCAGCCGCCGCGGGCCTGAATGCCGTAGCGGTCATTCAGTAGCCTGACGGCAAGATTGTAATGGAGATTCTGCAGGGTGAACGACACGATGCCATGGCGCTCTGTCTGTCCCCCGGCCAGAATGGAGCAGCCGGGTATGCGGGTGAGCCCGGCTAACAGCCGCCGGCACAGCTCCTGCTCGCGGAGCCTCATCCATTCTCCGCTGCCGTTCATCCGCTCCTTCAGCTGGATGCAGAGCGCTGTGCGGATGGCCTGCATGAAGCCGGGTGTCCCTCCGTCCTCGCGGACCTCCACGTCGTTTATGTAGCGGCGTCCGCCCCAGGGATTAACCCAGACAACAGTGCCGCCGCCGGGCTCATCCGGGAGCCTGCCGCTGCAGAGTCCGGCGTCTAACAGCAGCACTCCGCCTGTTCCCGGGCCGCCAAGAAATTTGTGCGGAGAGAAGAAGACGGCATCAAGCTTCTCCTGCGGTGAAGCGGGATGCATATCAATCACTGCATACGGTGCACTGGCGGCAAAATCAACAAAGCATACCCCGCCGTGGCGGTGCATTACGGCAGCGAGCTTGGGGTAAGGCGTCTCAATGCCTGTAACATTTGAACAAGCGGTGAAAGAGCCTATCTTGAGCCGGCGGCCCCGGTAGCGGCAGAGCAGCACCTCAAGAGCCTCCGGGCTGATATTGCCGTCCGCCCCGGCAGGAACTGTAACGACATCGCCGATGCCTTCCTGCCAGGGCAGGAGATTAGAGTGATGCTCCATGTGGCTGACGAAGATCACCGGGCGCTCCTCCGGCGGGCAACGGAAGCCCGGGCGCTGCCATTCAGGCAGCTTCAGGCCCATCAGCCGCTGCAGCTTGTTAACTGCACCGGTAGTGCCGTTGCCGCAGAAGATCAGGCAGTCATCCGGCCCCGCGTGCACATGCTGCCTGATGATCCGCCGTGCTTCATTATAGGCGAGCGTCATTGTCAGGCCGGTGGTGTTGGAATCGGTATGCGGATTGCTGACATAAGGTCCGAAAGCCTCCTGAATCCGGCGCTCAATCGGTTCGTATAAACGGCCGCTGGCGGTCCAGTCTGCGTATAGCAGCGGCTTCCGTCCAAAGGGGGTCGTAATCTGATGGCAAATGCCGATGGTATGCTCACGGAATGCGGCGAAATGCGCCGCAGGGTAAGCCGGTGCCTCCTTGGGGGAGGCATGGTTGATGCTTGGCATGGACAATCCCTCCATCTAAAGCCGGTTAGTTCCCTGACACCGGCGCCGGTGTCCTTGACAGGCTTCCGGCTGTGTCATCACGGCTCAGTATATGCCCGGCAGAGCAGATGGGTTAAAGCCCATGTGTCAAGCTAGATAAACAGCTGCATATCACTTTCCAGCGCATCCTTCAGATAAGCAGAGGCATCCATCACTTCAACCTCCGGAAGCAGCTCCTCCGGCTTAAACCCCATAATATCCAACGAAAGCTTGCAGGCATAGAATTTGATCTTCTTTTTGCGGGCACCCTTCAGGAAGTGGATCAGCTTAGGTGCTCCATTGTCCTCCATCATCTCCTCCAGCATTACACGGCCCAGACCGCTGAAATTCATGTGCGAGAGCGGGAGCTGCTGCGGTCCCTTCGGTGTCATCACGTCCATCAGCTTCTCGTACAGGCTCTTATCCTCCAGTGTCATTTTTTCCGGGTCCCGGACCAGAAATAATCCCCAGAATGCAAAGAACATCGTTACTTCAACCTCAATATCCCTTGCTGCATTGGCCAGAATCAGCCCGGCCATCGCCTTGTCATATTCGCCGCTGAACATCAGCAGATTTAATTTTTTGGTCATCTTTGTGTACCTCCGCGATTGTTAGAATGATACTAGTATGCTTGCAGCGGCCGCGGCATATGCCTGCCGTCACAAAGATGTACCTGCGGACAGGCTCCCCTTCTGGAACAACAAAAAAAAGCTCCCGGAGGGGAGCTGAATCTCTACGTTCAGCTATTATTCTTGTGGGCTGTCCTGATTAGACAATTCGCGATCAGCCGGACGGCGCATATCGTAGCGGCGCGCAGCCCACCAGATGCTGCCGGTAAACAGTACAATCAGTCCGAGGATAATGGCAAACCGCCAGTCGCCGGCCTTGAAATTTAGCTGCAGGACGGTTAAGACCAGAGCAACCTGTGTCCAGACCAGTGTTCTTTTGCGGAAAGCGGTTATATTTCCTTCCATAGCAGGCATGCCGCGGATAATCCGGTAGGCGAGTATCGCCAGAATTAGCGCAAAGATGATTGTGCCAGTCAGCTCGGAGTTAGTAAACGCATTCATTTTCTCGAAATCCTTTCGGGTTAACATCCTGCTGCGTCGCGCAGCACAAGCTTATTATAGCGGTAAGCGGTTATTTTACCAAGAGGGCAGGGAAGCTTAGACGGGCTGAATATAAAAAAGGCAGGCCGGCTATGAAGCCAGCCTGCTGATGATTTCCTCTGCCGGCAGCGGAGGAGAGAAATAGAAGCCCTGAATATGCGGGCAGTTATGGCTGATCAGGAATTCCAGCTGTTCTGCCGTTTCCACACCTTCAGCAATCAGGTCATAGCCCAGCTGTGAAGCGACATAGACAATGGATTTGATGATGGTCTCGTCAATCGAGCTGATCCCGATTCCGGTGATGAAGGTGCGGTCGATTTTAATTTTGTTAACCGGAAAATGCTTCAAATAATTCAGTGAGGAGTACTTGGTGCCGAAGTCATCAATAGAGACGATAATGCCATGGTCACGCATCTGCTGTAGCAGCGGGTAATGCTCCTCGAGGAGCGCGGTGCTCTCTGTAATTTCAAATTCCAGCACTTCTGTATCCAGGCCGTAATAATCCAGCACAGACAGCAGATTCTCAATCAGATTGCGGTTATAGAACCAGCTGTTCGAAATATTAATGGAGGTGCGCAGCAGCGGCATGCCCAGCTTACGCCATTCGCAGAGCTGACGGCATACCTCACGGATTACCCAGTCTGTCAGCTGAATCATCAGGCCGGCCTCCTCGACCGCGGAGATGAACGTGCCCGGCCCGATGAGCCCCTTCTCAGGATGATTCCAGCGGATCAGCGCCTCAAGGCCGATTGTCTTGCCGGTAACGGCGTTGATCTGCGGCTGGTAATACAGCACGAATTCCTCGCGTTCCAGCGCAGAATGCAGGTATTTGGCAATCATGGTCCGCTGCTCCAGCTTCTCCCGCAGCTCCCAGTCGAAGATAAAGTAATTGCGGTCCTCCAGCGACTTGGCCTGATACATCGACATATCGGCAAATTTCAGCAAATCGTCTGTATGGCTGGAATGCTCCGGGTAAAGGGAAATCCCGATGCTTGTAGACAGGCTCAGATGGGCACCGGCAATCAGCAGGGTCTGTGAGATCAGTGTGCTGATCTCACCGGAAATTTCCGGAATCCGCTCCTGCGGCAGATCGGAGAAGATCATGACGAATTCGTCGCCCCCGGTTCTTGCAAACAGCTGAAAGGGCAGCCCCGCGCCTTTCAGCCGGCCGGCCAGCGTCTTGATTACCTGGTCACCGATAGAATGGCCTAATGTATCATTGATTTCCTTGAAGCGGTTCAAGTCAAAAAAGAATAGGGTGTAGGTCTGTGTCGGCTCTGAGCATTGCAGCAGCCGTTCGAACTCATCCATAAAATAACGCCGGTTCGGAATATCGGTCAGGCTGTCATAGTGGGCGAGCTTTTCGTACAGCTTCTGGGAAACGCTAAGGTCACGGGTGCGGAGCTTAACTACCCGCTCAAGCTCATGATTAAACCGGTTCTGATGCCAGAAGAAATACAGGATAAAGGCGACGATGAGCAGGCAGACGACATCAATCCAGAGGACGCTGCGGAATACTGCCCATTTCTTCTGTGCCGAAAAAAGAGTGCCCATCAGCCAGTGCTGGTTATAGATATCAATAGGAGTGGTTACTGCTTCCCCTGCAGCTCCATCCTGCCGGCCGAACAGCAGAGTATAGTCTGTGCTCGTAACGTAAATAGAGGAATCCAGCGACTGGAGATGATCGGATATGTCCTCTACCGTTACGGTAGCAGAAACGATGCCGGTAAAGGTGTTGCCGCTGTAAATGGCCTGTCTGATTACCATTCCATACTGGCCTTGGGCAAGCATGCGGGGCCCGTCAATGGTGATGCCGCGTGAGCGGATGGTTTCCTGTACCATGCCTGATGATGAAAGGACTGGATCGAGCAGGAGGTCTTTATTCAGGATGGAGGTGTTGCCGGAAAGCGGATAGAGATAGCGGATAACCCCGTCCGGGGCAATCACAATATTCAGAACGTTTGTGTTTGAGTTGTTATAGGCGGTATACAGGTATTGATTGATCAGAGCGGGCTCTGCATCAAAGCCTACCGTCTGGATGAAGGAGCTTATTCCTTTGACAACCGATACTTTCTCTTCGAGATTTGAGGTTAGGGTGACGGCTTGAGAGGATAGATCGGCTTTTTCAGCCCGGTATTCCCGTTCTACCGATATGGAATAGTAATAGAAGAGAGAAAGCTGCAGCACGGCTAGGAAGCCGAGAATGATCGTTAAAGGCTTTTTATTAATGAAAGCCATGGAGTGCCTCCGATATAAGAAAATTCAACATTCTATAGCAATTTGGGCGAAAATGGTTTCTGCACCATCGTCAAATGTCGAGATATGTCGTAGGTGTCTCTATAGCATGTCATTTTTTGTGTTTTTGTGCAAGGAAAAACCTTATAGCTGGCGGTAAAATAACAAAAACGGATAAATCCAATCCGCCTAAGGGCAGCTGTCTTTATCCGTTGCTCTTGCAGGTGTTGCTATATGAATTTCAGTAAAGGCAGCGTCAGCTTATTTCTTGAAGATACGCAGAGGTGCGCCGACCGGCAGGAAGGTGCGTCCGAAATGGGCGTTGAGCACAGAAGCTCCGCAGCCGTAAAGGGATACCGCAGCAATCGCCATTTCCGATACTGCAGCCAGCTTGTGGAAGAATTCCGCAGCTACGCCGAAAGCATCCATGGAAAGTCCAAGGAACAGGAAGTCAATCAGGATAAAGATGATCAGCAGGACACGGTTGGCTTCAACTGCGCCGATGGTCATGAACAGGGTGAAAATCAGATATCCGAGGAATACGAAGCCGAGCTGCTTCGGGTCTACGCCTTCAGCGAGTGTAGCGCCGAATACGCCGAGCTTGATCAGCCAGCTTGCACCCATGCCGAACCAGAAGAAGGCATATGCGCCGAATGCAGTCATGCCGAAGGTGTTATTGTGCTTGGCATCCTGAATGGAGGCGAACAACTGGGCGAAGGCGCCGAGGAAGATTGCCCACGGAATAGCGTAGCTGAGTCCTGTTGTAATTTCGAGCTTTTGTGAAGAAGCGACCAGGGTGACGATAGCAAGTCCGAACAAGCCGATGGCGCTGGGATCGGCGGTGACAATTTTGACGGATTGCGTGGATTGGGATTGCGCTGACATAGCAATTAAAGCCTCCAATTTTCAAAAGTGTTCGCATAGTATAACAGCACCCGTATCGGGTGCCGTTATCAGCTTGCCTATCATATCATATCGCCATGAACTTGCCTATAAAAGAAGTGTGCATTTTTTGGCGGTAATTTCAATAATCAGGATAAAAATTCATAAATATTCACAGCTTGCAGCGGCTTGCTGATATAGTAGCCCTGAAGCTCGTCGCTGCCGAGCCGGCGCAGCAGATCGAACTGCTCTTTAAGCTCTATCCCCTCAGCAACTACCTTCAGCCCCAGATTGTGGCTCAGCTCAATAATAGTCTTGACGAGTACATCTCCTTGAGGCTCAAGTGTCATCTCGGATACAAAAGAACGGTCAATCTTGATGGTATCCACCGGGAAGCGCCGCAGATAGCTCAGCGAGGAGAAGCCGGTGCCGAAATCGTCCAGCGAGATGCGGAAGCCGTAGCTTCTGAGCTCCTGGAGCGAGGACAGGATATGATCCCCTGATACGAGCACGCTCTCTGTAATCTCCAGCTCCAGGCTGGAGCTGGGCAGTTCAAACTCTTCAAGCAGTGCGAGCAGCAGTTCGCACAAGCCGGGCTGTATCAGCTGTACCGCAGAGATGTTGACGGCTGCCGTCAGCTCAAGCCCGTCCTGGCGGAAGCGGCGCAGGTCTGAGCAGACCTGGCGCAGCACCCAGCTGCCGATGCTGATGATCGAGCCGCTCGTTTCGGCGAGCGGAATGAACTCAGCGGGAGACACCGGCCCGTAGGCGGGGTTCGTCCAGCGCAGCAGGGCCTCCAGCTTGGCGACCTTCAGGCTGTCTGCACCCAGAATCGGCTGGTAATGCACTTCAAATTCATCATTGACCGCTGCGGACAGCAGCAGCTGGGAGAGTACCTTGCGGCGCCGGATGCTTTCCTCCAGCTCCTCGGAGTATTGAAGAATGTTATTACGCCCGGATTCCTTGACATGAAACATCGCCAGGTCAGCCTGTTTGACCAGATAATCAGCATCTTCACCATTCTGCGGATAGATACTGACCCCGATGCTGGCCGTGTTATAGAGCAGGTGCCCTTGTATGCGGTGGGGGATAGAGAGTGCCTCCTGTATGCGGGACAGCTGGGCTTTCAGGCTGTCTGCGTCAGGAGCGTCGGCAAGCAGAATGGTGAATTCATCCCCTCCGAGCCGGGAAACAACATCATGCTTGCCGATGACCCTGGAAATCCGGAAGGCGGTCTCTTTCAGCATCGCATCACCGAAATCATGGCCCAGCGTATCATTGACCGTCTTGAAATGATCCAGATCAATGAAGACGAGGCCGATCTGCCTGCCCGTTTCCCTGGCTGAGGCGATAGCTTCATTAAGCCGGGTAAAAAACAGCGAACGGTTAGGAAGCTGAGTCAGCGGATCAAGCATGGACTGCAGCTGCAGCTCCTCCTGCGCCTTCTGCAGAGAATCAATCATCCGGTTGAATTCATGCTCAACTTCACTGAACTCGTCTTTTCCCGGGCTGCTGACCCGGATGCTAAGATCCTTGCTGCTGCCGATGGCCCGGATGTTTCTAACGAGTATAGACATTCTGCGAAGAATAAAATGTCTGACGAAGAGCAGACTGGCGATGCACATCAGCAGGGTCCAGATCAGGAAAAATTTCCGGAAGCTGATTACAGATTGAAGGCCGTTCTCGTAAATCTCACGCGGCTGCTGCAGCGTAATCTCCAGTGCGGGATTGCCGAAGAGATCGCTGACTACAGAGTGGATGGACATCATTTTGTCTGAATCCGAGCTGATCCATACCGCTTCACCTTGGCTTTCTGCCGGCGGGGCAGAATGAACAACCGTCATCCGGAGGGAGGATCTTGTTTCGTCCCAGATCCGGGAGATCTCTTCCTGCTGCAGCATTCTTCCGGCTACGGCTGTGCCGATTACCGGTCTGTCCCCGCTGTTGTTGATGATCGGGGACAGCGTGATCATCATCGGGCCGCTCTTAAGCAGCACAATACCGGAGCGGCTGTCGCTGCCCTCCATAAATCCGGCAAGCCGGCTGTGTATAAGTTCAAACAACGTAAGATATTCCGGGGTCAGACTGGCGACTGCACCGGTACCCGGATTATAGATACCCCCATACCGGGGTTGACCGGTAATGTCGAGCAGTGCCATCATATCAAATTGATTAACCGCATAGGCTGCCGGACTGAAATTGCTGTCCAGATAGGCTTGCTTGTCTGCCGCAGCCCCTTCTGCCGGTGATGCTTCCTGCATAAACCGGTAGGTATCGTCCCAGGTTGAATATTTCAACAGTCCTGTCTTCAACGTCTGCAGCTCGCTCTGATAGGATGAAACCACGTTATCCAGCTTGCTCCGCAGAGCTGCTTCATCCAGCTTCTCGAAGCGGTTCAGCAGAATAAAGTGCAGGAGCAGATAAGTAACACCTAGTCCGAACAAGGCCACAGCAACGATGAAGATTATTATTTTTCTGCTCAGCTTCATGTTGCTCCCCTTTAATAGTATAGACTTTTATAGGAAATAAGTACCACCTTACCCAGTGTACCATGAATAGGGAATATTTTGCAGCGTATTTATCGCCCGTGTGTCGAAATTTGATGTATAATAATCTTGCAATAATAATAATCACATAAAATAATAGAGGGAGATCGCTTTGGGCATGGATAAATGGATATTATTTAAGAAGATCACACGGTTTGGAACGATTCCCGTGATGCTTATTCCCGTTATTCTCGGAACGGCAGGAGCATACGTATGGGATGGAAGCTTCCATCCGTTTTTATTTGTTATAACGCTTATCGGGGCCGTTGCTGCCCACTTGTTCTCCAACATGGTGAATGATTTATGGGATTTCCGCAACGGAACGGATACAGAAGCAAAGAATACACCGGGAATGGTCTCGACGAACTCCGGTTTTTTGTCAGACGGACTGATGAAGGAATCGCGGTTTGCCCTGATGACCTGGGGGCTTCTGGCGCTGGCTGTAGCCTGCGGCCTGGTTCTCAGCATTTCCAGCGGCTGGGAGACCCTGTGGTTCGTAGCTGCCGGGGCGCTGATTGCCTATTTCTATGTAGCGCCGCCGCTGCGCTTCGGGTACCGGGGCAAGGGCTATAGTGAGTTTGCGATATTCATCGCCTTCGGGGTAATGCCCGTACTGGGCTCCTATTTCGTGCAGACAGGTGAATTCAGCCTGAGGCCGGTGCTGCTGTCCGTTCCGGTGGGGCTGCTGACGACCCTGCTCTTGTTCAACCATCATTTCCTGCACTGGAGGGCAGACGAGCAGGCCGGCAAACGCTCGCTGGTTGTGGTCTGGGGAGAGCGCAAAGCGCTTGTATTCTCCCGTATTCTGCTCTTTCTGTCCTATGGGTCGCTGATCGTCTGCGTCCTGGCCGGCGTCCTGCCGGTTTATGCACTGCTGGCGCTGCTGACTGTGTTTGCACCTCTGCGGGTGTACCGGGGGCTGGAGCCGCAAAATGCCTCTCTGGCCTACCTGCCCCTTATGGGTGCATCGCAGCAGGCCTCCGTACGCTGCGGGTTGATTATGGCGCTGGCTCTGCTGTTCCAGGGCTTCATATAATTAATTACCCCATTTAGATACAAATAGTGGGATTCGTTATGGATGAAAATAAAGAAAATACCGTTATTGCTGAAGGGTCCCCGGTGACTGTTACTACAATTGCGCGCTAGTCGTATTTTTGAAGGATAAGGGTGGTTTGCAGTGAATGTAAGGAGCTTTTTGCGGTTTGTCGAGCTGCCGACGAAGGTGGCCAGTATGCTTCCGTTCCTGATGGGAACGCTGTATGCGCTGTACCGGTTTGAGGATTTCTCTGTTCTGCGTTTTCTCCTGATGCTGGTGTCCCTGCTGAGCTTTGATATGGCGACAACGGCCATCAACAACTATTATGATTTCAAAAAAGCGGCCAAGACGCATGGCTACGGCTATGAGACCCATAATGCCATCGTTCACTATAAGCTAAAAGAAAGCACGGTAGTCACTACCATCGTGGTGCTGCTCCTGTTGGCTGTGGGCGGGGGGATTGCTCTCGTCATGCAGACAGGGCTGCTGATTTTTCTGCTGGGCGGGCTGTCGTTCCTGATCGGCATCCTGTATTCATTCGGACCGATTCCGATCTCGCGGATGCCGCTGGGTGAGCTGTTTTCCGGGCTGTTTATGGGCTTTGTCATTATTTTTATCTCGGCTTACATTCACTCAGACCAGAGTGTAGTTACATTGTTGCTGCAAGGCGGCTGGGTTGACCTGCATGTTAACCTCGTTGAGGTATTGTATATTTTCTGGTTCTCGGTGCCGGCGATTCTCGGGATTGCCGGGATTATGCTCGCCAATAACATCTGCGATATTGAGGATGATCTGGAGAACCGCCGGTATACCCTGCCGGTCTATATCGGACGTTCCAATGCGCTTGTGCTGTTCAAGCTGCTCTATTATGTTTCTTACTTGGATATGGCGGTTCTGCTGATTCTCGGTGTCCATCCGGTATTGGTGGCGCTGCTGCTGATAACGCTGGTTCCTCTGCGCCGCAACATTGCTGTGTTCCATGAGAAGCAGGAGAAGGCATCAACGTTTATTCTTTCGGTCAAAAATTTTGTGCTGATGAGTACGGCACGGATCCTTGTACTGGCTGCTGCAGTATTGCTGGGTATGCTGAATATCTGACGGCTGCGTAATTAGTTATGCCTCCTATTCTGTGATAGAGTGTCAGTAGATATATTTACATTCTTATTCATTCATAAGGAGGGTGTACATCTATGACGCAGAAGCTCAGATGGGGGATACTCGGCTGCGCCCAAATAGCTACAGGCTCTGTTATGCCGGCTATTCAGGAATCACAGTCAGGTGTGATTGAGGCTGTGGCGAGCCGGGGGCTGGAAAAAAGCAGCAGGGTGGCAGCAGAGTTTGGCATCAGTAAAGCCTATGGCAGCTACGAGGAGCTGCTGGCTGATCCGGGGATTGATGCTGTATACATTCCGCTGCCCAATCACCTGCACCGTGAATGGGTTATCCGTGCAGCGGAAGCAGGCAAGCATGTGCTATGCGAGAAGCCGATTGCACTCAGCAGCGCCGAGGCGGAGGAGATGGTAGCAGCCTGCCGCAAGGCAGGGGTGCATCTGGCCGAGGCCTACATGTACCGCCATCATCCGCGGATTGCGCAGCTGCGGGAGATTATCGCCCGGGGAGATATCGGTGAGCTGCGCGCAATTCGCGGTGCCTTCACCTATAATGATGCCGGGGATACCACGAATATCCGCTTCAAATCTGCCTGGGGCGGCGGCTCGCTGTATGATGTCGGCTGCTATCCGCTCAGTGCGGCACGGCTGCTGTTTGACGCCGAGCCTGAAGCTGTAACGGTTCAGGCGATATTCTCGCCGGAGCATGACAATGTGGACATGATGGCTTCCGGACTGGTGGAGTTTCCCGGCGGCGTAAGCCTGACCTTCGACTGCGGCATGTGGGCCTACAACCGCCAGCTGCTGGAGGTGCTCGGTACCGAAGGTATGATTGAGGTGCCGATACCGTTCAATGCCAGATTTGAGGATGCCGATTTTCTGGTCTATAAAGGCGCCGAGGTCAGCAGGTTTGCGGCAACCGGAGCTAACCCGTATGTGGCGCAGGCAGATCACTTCGCTGACGCAGTCCGTGGAGGCAAGCCGCTTGCTGCCGAGAATGATCCGGTGCTTAGCATGAGGCTGATTGAAGCCTGTCTGGACTCCGCCCGGCGGCGCGAGCGGGTCAGCCTGCTGTAGTCTTTAATTGTACGTTGAAAAAACCTCCGTATCTCTGCTGTAACAGCGGATACGGAGGTTTTTTGGCTTTTTACTGCTGCGGGTTAAGCAGGGAGAGCGTTCCTTTACACGGGACTCAGCAGAACGTCATCCCCGTCATCATCACGGTTAAATGCCTCGCGGTCGAATTCGCCCTCCGAATTCGCCACCAGCAGCGCGGTAACGGAGGTTCCTGTAGCGTTAACTGCAGTGCGGCCCATGTCAATGAGCGCTTCTACACCGGCAACGATAGCCAGGCCTTCCAGCGGAAGACCGAGTGCAGTCAGCACGACGGTGGTGGAGATAACGGCCGGACCGGGAACACCCGCTACGCCGATGGAGGAGATTATGCTGACCAATACCAAGGTTATGTAATCCGTTAGAGAGAGATGAATGCCGTACACTTGGGCGGTAAACACGGTTACAATCGCAGGCCATACGCCGCCGCAGCCGTTAAAGTTGACAGATGCGCCGAGCGGGGCCACAAAGCTGGCAATCCGCGGCGAAACATGCAGGCGCTTGGTGATGACCTCGAGATTAACCGGAAGCGTAGCATAGCTGCTCCGGGTTGTGAAGGCGACGGTAATGGTCGGGTACACCTTGCGGAAGAAGCGCAGCGGATTGACCTTAACCACCAGCAGCACCAGTCCGCCGAATACAAGCACGAAGTGCAGAAGGAGTGCGGCATAGGAGGCGATAATAACGCTGCCGAGCTCCTGCAGGGTCTCCCAGCCGTAGCGGGCGGTGATTCCGGCAATCAGGGCGAATACGCCGTAAGGAGTGAGCCGGATCACAAATTTGACAACCTGATGCAGCACTGCGGTCAGTGATTCGATCAGATCACGCACCGGCTTTACGGCTTCCGGCTTCTTCGAGCCTACCTTAATGATGGCAACCGCTACAAAAATCGCAAAGATCAGCAAGGGCACAACCTTGCCTGTGGCAGCTTCATTGACCGGATTCGATGGTACAAGATCCAGAATAACCTGGGAGAAGGTCGGAATTTCCCGGGCTGTGAAGCCTTCAGGCACTGCCTGCTGAATGCCTTTTCCGGGATTGAAGAGCAGAGCGAAAAGCAGCCCGATGATAGAGGCGATGCCGGTTGTGCCGAGGAACCAGGCAAAGGTTTTGATCCCGATTTTGCGCAGAGCCTCAAGGTTTGTTAAGGAAGCAATGCTGTTGAGCACAAGGACAAAGACCAAAGGGACAACGAGCATGCGGATGAGGCTGACGTAAATACTGCCGAATGTTGTGATTGCATTTGTTTCGAATTCCAGGTACTGAAAGAAAATACCGGTAACCAGGCCGATCACCAGGCCAATGATGACCCGGGTACCGAAGCCGACGCGTTTGCGTGCCAAAAGGAAAAGCACTGCGAACACGGCAAGGGAGACGACCAGACCGTACCAGTTCGTCTCAAGTGCAGACAGCAGATTGTTGTCAATATCTTTCATTGTAAACAAAGACCTCCTAAACCGACTTTTTTGATGTGATTAAATGTATATAGGAATTTTATGAATGTCAATGTAATAATATGTAAGAATACTTTAATTCCGATAATACCAGTGTGAAAAATAAAGTTTTAATTGACAAGAGATGATAGCATGAATATTATGGAACTTAATTGCAAGTGAATTGGAATCGACTGGACCGCCGGAGATTCAGCATGAGACGCAGCTATGCGTCTGTAATGTTGGATCTTTTTTTATTGCGGAGTAAGGGGGGGAGAACGAATCGACTGGACCGCCGGAGATTCGGAAGTACGACGCAAGCGTCTATTCTTCCGGATCTTATTTTGTATTCAGCATGATCAAATAGGAGAAGAGGATGGTTAACTTATGAAAAAACTTACGATAGCTATTGTTGCGGGAGCCGTAGTGTTCTCGGCACTTACCTTTGTAGCGGTTTCGGCAAAAGACGAGACTTCTGCCGCTACTGCCGGAACGGCTGCCCCTGTTGCTGCTGCTCCTGCAGCAAGCGAGCCTGAAGCGGCGGCAGCCCCGGCTGCTGAGCCGCAGGCTGTTGCCGAAGCGGCTCCGGCAGAGAGCGCGCAGCCGGTAACAGCAGCCGCTTCCGCTGCTGCGCCGGAAGCAACGGCAGCCCCGGCAGCAGCCGAAGCAGTTGCAGCCGCTCCGGCGGCGGCTTCCGCTACGCCAGCTCCGGCAGCCGCTTCAGTGAAGCAGGCTGCGGCAACTACAGCGCCGCAGACCGCTCCGGCAGCTGCAACGCCGGCTCCGGCAGCAGCGGAAGCCGCGAAGCCGCAAACAGCTAAGGCGCCGGAGGCAACCGCAGCGCCTGCCAAGCAGGTAACGGCGCAAGCTGCCCAGCCTGCTGCAACAGCTGCACCGGTGGCGACGGCCGCACCTGCAGCACCTGCCGCAACAGTCGCTCCGGCAAAGGTTGTTACATTCTCCGCCACGGAAGTCGTGAAGGCGAAGGCAACCGCTGCGCCTGCAGCCGCTCCGGTACAGTCCAGCACGGTGAGTGCACCGGCCGCACCGGTGAGTGCGCCAGCCGTTGAACCGGCGCCGGCTCCTGCAGTAGAGGAAGAGATTTGCCCGTAAGCAGACCTTGCTGCTTACGTCCTGAATCTTAACTCCGGCTGCAGATTAGCCGCCGTAATCCAATCCCAAATGATGAGGTGCATACATGATACAACCAGTGAAGTCCAAGAAAATACTATCGCTGCTTCTGGCAGCCACCCTGTTTGTTCTGCCGTTACAGGCCGTTAAGGCAGAGCCTGCTGCCCAGGCAGAAGCGCTGCTGAATAGTGGAGCTGCAGGGCAAGTCAGCCATTATAACTATTTTGATAACGTGTATGAGCACCTGAACGATGCGGGCCATGTTTTTAAAACGGCAACCTATGAGGATATTGTTCATCTGTTTGAAAGCGAAGGAAACTATGCTGTGCTGGTAGGCGGGGCTTGGAGCGAGCAGACTCAGGCTCAAATCGGGCTTATCAATGAGGCGGCTAAGGAGTACGGCGTATCCGCTGTCTATAATTTTGATACCCGGCTGGACGGTGACAGCCTGAATATCGCAGACAGCTCGAATAAGTTCGCCTACAAATATGTGGATCTGGTCAATAAGTATCTGAAGAACCTGAATCTTTATGATAAAAAGGACCCGGAACACAATGTGAGCTACGTTAATAAGGCGGGCGAGACGGTTACCGTGAACAAGATCGAATCACCATTCCTGTTCATCTACAACAAAAATAATGTCGATGCAAACGGTAATAAAGCACCGATTGTGGCCTATCTGAATGAAAGCAAGTCGTGGTCTGATTTCCAGACCGGCGGTTCGCTGGATCAGGCCAAGGCCGCTGCT
Source organism: Paenibacillus camerounensis (assembly GCF_000723885.1). Classification (GTDB taxonomy): domain Bacteria; phylum Bacillota; class Bacilli; order Paenibacillales; family Paenibacillaceae; genus Paenibacillus_AQ; species Paenibacillus_AQ camerounensis. Next base: position 87,763 of record NZ_CCDG010000061.1, on the reverse strand, counting down.
TATAAAGCGCAGGCAGGTAAAGTCTTCAGTGCTGCCGCCACTTACAGTGTCATTGATGAATCGGCCTATATTAAGGCAGCTTTCAATTTGAACTATGAGGGAGAGAACGAAGGCAAGCCGACTATTTTCAATGATGCTGACGGTGAGCTTGTGTTTGAGCATGTGACCTATCACCAGCTGAAGCAGATTCTGGCGAGTGAAGGCAATTATGCGATTCTGCTGGGCGGCTCCTGGTGCCCGAATACGCAGGCAATCATTAAATACATCAATGAATATGCCAAACAGCACAATATCGATACAATCTATTTCTTCGATACGAAGCTGGACGCCGGTGTGACGGTCGCCGAAACCGGCAATAACAGCGGTACAAAAGGCAGTGCCAATCCGCACAATAACAATGAGCTGCAGATCCGGGCGACGAATCATGCCTATGCCAAGCTGTATGTGGATCTGGTAAACACGTATCTGACTAACATCAAGACAGAAAACAACACAGCTGCCAAGCCTTCGGTTATCAGCTATGTCGATGTGAACGGTAATACCGTTACCGGTGACAGGCTGCAGGTCCCGTACCTGTTCACGTATAACAAGGATAATAAGGATGCAGAAGGCAGCAGCGCTCCAATCCTCGGACATGTGGAGCTGATGTACAGCTGGGAGAACATCCAGCCTGCCTTTACCGATACCAGAAATACTACCTACCCGGTGGGACACAGATACAATAATACGGTTAAGGCACTTAACAGCATTTTCTCCAGACTTGAAGCGGTACCGTCCGGTCTGAGCGGAGCAGCACCTAGCTCAGCTGCAGCGTTGGACGGCCGGATTACCGGTACTCTGAACAAATCGCTGGAGTACAGAAGTGTAACCGATGCGGTGTATACGGCTGTGACGGGTGAAGCGGTCACCGGTCTTGCGCGGGGAACCTATCTGGTGAGATATGCAGCAGCAGCCGGGTATCAGGGTCCTACTACTGTAGACGGCGCAACGGCGATTGCCTATAACGCAGGCCAATCCGTCAGTGTTGAGGTGCCGGGCTATGGAGAACAGGCTGCACCGGCCGGTCTAGCCGGCATTGCTCCGACTACGCAGGAGAACAAGGACGGACGTATTACAGGGACGACAGCAGCCCAGGAATATAAGCTGTCTACGGTAACTGAATATGTATATGCAACAGATACAGAAATTAAGGGGCTCGTTCCGGGAACCTATGAAGTGAGATATGCTGCCAAAGAGGGCTATAGCGCCAGCCGGATTACAGAGGTAGTCGTACCGGCCTATGCTGCAGATCAGGAAGCGCCTGCGGGCCTGACCGGTATTGCACCGACGACCGCAGAGAACAAGGACGGCCGGATTACCGGAACGAACACAGCCCAGGAATACAAGCCGGCCACCGCTACAAGCTATGTCTATGCTGCCGGCCAGGAAATTACCGGCCTGGCTCCAGGCACATATAATGTAAGATATGCAGCCAAAGAGGGATACAAGGCGGGCCGGATTACCGATGTTGTTGTTCCGGCATATACGGCTCCTTCCAGCGGGAACAGCAATCCCGGCGGAGGAACGGCAACCCCGGCGGCAACCCCGGCTCCGTCTACGACCACAGCCGGCAATACGGTAACAGCAGCAGCTAAGGCTGCGGTGTCTACGGATGAGTCCACGGGCGTTACTACGGCAACGTTAACGGCGGCTGAGGTTCAGCAGCTGGCTGACAGTGCCAAGCAGGCAGAAGCTGAGGGCAAGCAGGCGGTTGTCGAAATTGAAGTGGCATCACCGGCCCAGACCCGGACGGCAGAGCTCACTTTGCCAAGAGATGCCTTTAATGCGATTGCTGCAGGTACTAAAGCAGTCATTAAAATTAATTATGCCAATGTGGGCATCATTACCTTTGATGCACGGTCTGCACAGGCTATCAGCGGAGCAGCGGATACAGGCGATATCACTATTACGATCGGTAAGGTGTCCCTGAATGAAGAAGGCAAGGCGGTGCTTGGAGACAGACCGGTGTATGATCTGGAAGTAAAAGCCGGAGACAGCAGCGTAGCCGAATTCGGCGGAGGCAAGGTAACGGTTAACGTGTCCTATGCCCTGCAGACAGGTGAAGAACCCCATGCTGTTGTTGTCTACTACATTACTCCTGCCGGAAGCCTGGAGACCGTACGCGGAAATTATCTGGCAGCTTCAGGCAGTGTGGAATTTGTAACAACCCACTTCTCCCAGTATATTATCGGCTATAATCAGGTCAGCTTCACCGATGTAGCAGCATCCTCCTGGTACAGCGAGGCTATCGGTTATCTGGCAGCAAGGAGCATTACTTCCGGTACCGACGCCAATAATTACAGCCCGGATGCTGCACTTACAAGAGGCCAGTTCGTGGTCCTGCTGCTAAAAGCTTACGGAATTGCACCGCAGGCTGCAGGCACGGCTAACTTTACGGATGCCGGCAATACCTACTACACCGGTTATCTGGCTGCGGCCAAAGAGCTGGGTGTAGCAACAGGCTCCGGGGATAACCAGTTTAAACCGGATAATCAGATTACGCGTCAGGAGCTGTTCACCCTGCTGTACCGCTCGCTGAAGATCCTGAATGAGCTGCCTGAAGGTGCTGCGGCTGCAGGCTTGTCCGGTTACAGCGATGCTTCGCTGGTTGCAGGCTATGCCCAGGAGGCTTTGCAGGCTCTTACCGCAAGCGGAATTGTGTCAGGGAGCGGTGGTAAGCTTGATCCGCAGGGATTATCAACCAGAGCCCAGGCGGCTCAGGTTATCTATAATCTGCTGGCGCAATAAGCTGTAAGACAATGATATAGGAGTAAGGCGGCCTTCGTGGCCGTCTTTTTTGATGCAGATATTTATAATAGATTCAATATGCCCAATTTTGGTAGAATAGGAACAATGCTGGAAAGCTGCTGATTGTTGATCCTATTACAGCTACTGAAAGGAGCTTCAATACTTATGAGTCTGGTGAAAGAGCCGGTTATCTCAATCTCCGGGTTATGGATGAAGTATAGCGACAAAATGGTTCTGAGGGGCATCGACCTGGAGGTTTATCCCGGTCAGATTATCGGCTATATCGGTCCGAACGGGGCGGGCAAGAGCACCACAGTCAAGATTATGCTAGGGCTGGTGGAAGGTTATACAGGCACGGTACAGATTTTTGGACGGGATATTTCGGACGGCAATACTGACTATAAAAAAAGAATCGGTTATGTGCCGGAGGTTGCTGAGCTGTACGACAGCCTGACGGCCAGAGAATACCTTGGCTTCATCGGTGAACTCTACGGCATGAAGCATACAGAGGCGGAGGACAAGGCGAAGCGGCTGATGGGGCTGCTTAATCTGGAGCAGGCTTACGATATGCGGATCTCCTCGTACTCCAAAGGGATGAAGCAGAAGGTGCTGCTAATCTCCAGTATGCTGCACAATCCGGATATCCTGTTTCTTGATGAGCCGCTGAGCGGGCTGGATGCCAACAGTGTGATGGTGGTTAAGGAGATTTTTGCCTCGCTGGCAGCACGCGGTAAGACGATTTTCTATTCCTCGCATATTATGGATGTGGTTGAGAAGATCAGCAGCCGGATCATTCTGATTAACGGCGGAGATATTGTGGCGGACGGAAGCTTTGCCGAGCTCAGGGAGCGAAGCCGGGAAGGCTCGCTTGAGGCGATTTTTAATGAGCTGACCGGCTTTGACCGTTATCGTGACATTGCCGGAGAATTCGTTGAGGTTATCGGAGAAGGTGATTCCGGTGACTGAGTTCTATGTGCTGAAGCTGCTGGACAGGCTGCAGGGTATTTTCCGGAGAGTAGGGGTTAATTATCCGGTGCTGCGGAGTATTCTTCAGGTCAAGCTGACCATGGACAGCAGGCGGACACCGACGGTGCTTGCAGGACAAAAGGATGCCAAGGAGACTGCTGAGGGGTCGCCTTTTCGGATACAGTGGATTTACCTGCTGCTTGGCCTGATGCTGATACTTTTTGTGGTGCAGGACGGCAACTATATGTATTCAATGAGCATCACCTTCGGAATCCTGATGTTTATGATCAGCACGACGCTAATCTCTGATTTTTCCTCGGTCATGCTGGATTTGAGGGATAAAAATATTCTCTTCTCCAAACCGGTAGACCGCAGGACGCTGAATATGGCTAAAAGTCTTCATATATTTATCTATCTGCTTACTTTAACGCTGACCGTGACAGGACCCTCGCTGATCGTCTCCTTATTCAAACAGGGGCCTGCGTTCTTTTTTATCTATGCAGCAGCTGTTATCCTTATGGATTGTCTGATTCTTGTGTTTACAGCACTGGTCTATCTGCTGATTTTGCGGATTTTTGACGGGGAAAAGCTGAAGGACCTTATTAATTATGTACAGATCATTTTGTCCATAGGTATTGCGGTCGGTTATCAGCTGATTGCCCGCCTCTTTAATGTAGCGGATCTTACGCTTTCCTATGAGCCCGCCTGGTGGCAGTATCTGATTGCACCGGTCTGGTTCGCCTCACCGTTTGAGCTGCTGCTGGGCGGGAACCGGTCTGCCGGTCTGGTTGTCATGTCCGTGATGGTTCTGGTCATTCCGCTGCTGCTGCTTGCAGTGTACATCAGGCTGATGCCGCTGTTTGAGCGGAGCCTGCAGAAGCTGTCGGAGGAGAACGCCGGCGGAAGAGACAGCGGGCGGCTGGCCCGCAGGCTGTCGGAGCTTGTCTGCGGAAGCCGGGAGGAGAAGCTGTTCTTCCGGTTTACGTGGTCAATGATGCGCAATGAACGGGAGTTCAAGCTGAAGGTCTATCCAACCTTCGGGCTCTCAATGGTGCTGCCGTTCATCTTCATCTTTAACATCCTGTGGAGCGGCGGCGGCCTGGAGAGCTTCCGCAGCTCCAGCGGCTTTCTGTTCATCTATTTCTGCGCGCTGCTCATGATGACGGCGGTGCAGATGCTGCGCTATTCGACGAGCTATAAGGCCGCTTGGATCTATAAGGCGATTCCCCTGCCGGGAATGTCCCCGGTCTATAGCGGAATGCTTAAGGCATTGATACTCCGTCTGCTGCTGCCGCTTTTTATAATAGAAAGTGTAATTTTCCTGTGGCTGTTCGGTTCGCGGCTTTTCCCGCATCTGCTTGCTGTACTGCCGGCTCTGCTGCTGTATTCGGTAATATGCTTCCGTCTTTTACCCAAATCACTGCCCTTCTCGGAGGAATACAGTGCTGCCAGGCAGAAGGAATTTACGGGAACCGCCTTCGTTCAGATGTTCATCCTGATGGGGCTGGGCGGGCTTCATTATGTAATCAGTCTTATCCCTTACGGAATTTACATCTATGCTCCAGTTCTGGTAACGGTCAACTGGTGGTTTTGGCGGATATCATTTCTCCGGGCGGAGCGGTAGAACATGTAAATACCAGCTGTCTGCACGGGTGCCGGCGGACAAATATGGACATTTTTTGCCGGTGATGAAAAAAGGGTTCAAGTTCCAGTATTTACTTAGACAGTACAGCAAATACAAGGTAGAATACAGCTAAAGTTACTTCTCATAGCATTCTATAATCTTTATACACTCTTCCATTTATCTGATATTCGTAAATAGATTTTTTGTACTAGAGAATGAGCTGCAGCGATAATGATAATTTAACCGGTGAAGAGGTCAACTATGGATCAAATGGGAACCCACTATAATACTTGGATTGTTTTACTATCTTTTGCACTTGCTGTAACAGCGGCTTACTCGGCATTAAATCTGATCTCACAGGTTACCCGGTCCACTGGAAGAATCCGCCGGCTCTGGCTTATGTCCGCTGCCTGTGTACTTGGCAGCGGAATGTGGGCCATGCACTTCGTCGGCATGATGGCCAGCCATTTTCCCTTTGAAGTCAGCTACCGGCCGGGCAGAGCAGTGTTGTCCCTTTTGATCATAATGCTGTCCAGTCTTGCAGCCCTGTGGATAGCTACTGTCCCGCGCCAACGGATGCGGCGGCTGATTCTGAGCGGGGGGATACTCGGTACAGGAATATCTGTCATGCACTATACCGGAATCTCCTCTATGGAAATGGAAGGAACAATTCAGTTTGAACCCTTTGCCCAGGGTATCTCCATTCTGATTGCCCTGCTATCCTCATATATGGGCATCTTCCTGTTCCATAGATTCCGGGAGCAGGAGTACTTAGATAAGCGCTGGAAGCTTGGTTCGGCAGTGTTCATCGGCTTTGCAGTTACCGGGATGCATTATGTAAGTCTCAGAACAAGCCACATTCAATATGACAGCTGGCTCGGCGCTAAGCCTGTCGTAATGGGGACGGATGTCATTCTGCTTACCGGTGTATCGCTTGTAACACTATTTATGCTGGTGATTTCCGGCGGGGCAGTGCTCCTGGACCGGCATGTGCTGGAACGCATGGCTTATAATGATCCGTTGACAGAGCTGCCAAACCGCCATGGCCTGGAGCGTTATTTCAAGGAAGAGTTCTTCGGGGTGAATTCTGGTGCTGTTTTCTTCGTCGATCTGGACCGTTTCAAATCAATCAATGATACACTCGGACATGATATCGGTGATCTGCTGCTGCAGGAGGTTGCAGACCGGCTAAGAACATGCGTAGGCTCCCAAGGCAGAGTGTTCCGGCTTGGCGGCGATGAATTCCTGATTGCCCTGCCGGATTCCAGTATAGAGAATGCCCAGACACAGGCTCAGCACATTCTTCAGGAGCTTAAGAAATCATACAGCATTGAAGGCAATGAGCTGTATGTGACTGCCAGTGTAGGAATTAGTATGAGCCCGGCACACGGCACGGACCGGTCTGCACTGATGAAGGCGGCGGATACGGCGCTGTATACCTCCAAAGACTCCGGCAAGAACAAATTCAGTGTGTTTGACCAGGAGATGAACCGGTATCAGCTGCGGCGGATGTCGCTGGAGAAGGATCTGCGCAAAGCGCTGGCCCGGTCTGAATTCATGGTTGTCTATCAGCCGAAGTGGGATTCGCTGATGAATGTCACGGTTGGCCTTGAGGCACTGCTGCGCTGGAAGCATCCTGAGCACGGAATTATCTCTCCGGCGGAGTTCATCCCAATTGCCGAGGAGACCGGCCTGATTGTGCCGATCACCTACTGGATGCTGCATGATGTCTGCGCCCAGAATATGAGCTGGCATAAGGACCAGGTCGCCAATGTGCCTGTATCCATTAACATGTCGGCCCGGATGTTTGAGAACGGCAGTCTGTATGAGGTAGTGGAAGAGGCGCTTACAAGCTCAGGGCTGGAAGCACATTTTCTGGAGCTGGAAATTACGGAATCGATCGCAATGAACAATATGGAGGAGACGGTAGCCCAGCTCTCCAAGCTCCGTGATATCGGAGTGCGCGTATCGCTGGATGACTTCGGGACCGGTTTCTCCTCACTGGGCAACCTGGATGAAATTCCGGTAAATACGCTGAAGATCGACCAGGTTTTTATCCGCAAGAGCAAAATGCATTCTAAAAAGGCCATTATCAGCAATATTATCGCCATCGCCAGCAACCTTAACATGGAGGTAGTCGCCGAGGGCGTTGAAACCCCGGAGCAGATTGAGCTGCTGCAGTCATTAGGCTGCCGGGTAATGCAGGGCTTCTACTACGGCCGTCCGATGCCGGTAAATGAGCTTGGCCAGTGGTTTATCGAGAATACGGCTACGGCTTAGACCGTTTGTAATGACGCGGCGATCTGCTTGAAGGGTAGGTTGCCGCGTCATTTTTTATTAGCTGAAGAGTAGGTTTAAGTACACACCCCGCTTGCTAGATACATTGAACTTATAATATTGCTGTTTTGGGATTGCATGTGACTCCAGAGAATGTTTGGACTTCCAGCCGCTGTTGTCTACAGATTTCATGATTTATACCGTTTTTAACGGTTGAAATCCGCAGACTGCATATGCTTCTGTAGCGAGCTTTTCTGCGAAAAGCTTTCAGGCGGACGCTACCGCTCCTCCAGTTCCAAAATTCCCCTCCACCACTCATTCCTTAACATAAATTCTTAAGTTCAATTTATATAGATACATAGTCTGCGTTTATTCCTGCGTTGGCGGAAAGCGTGCTGATGATATCACTGGTACTGCGACCGATCTAAATGTAGTTGGATTTTCGTCAGTTAATTCTCCTGTTATTCCTGCCGCTGGTGAACTAGCTGGAAAAACGCCACTTAATTTCGCTGATATCGCCTCTGAAGCGGGAAATGACCCGAATAGATTCCCTTTTTCCACCTAATTGCTGTGAAAGTGAGAAATGACCGGATTTAAGTAACAAAAATCCAACTAAATGAATTAAAGCCTCAAGTTTACAAATTGGAAGAGTGACGGAAGTTGAGAGTGCTGCGTCTCAAAGCGCGCCGACATCTGCTGGACCTCCTCTCGCATGATCTAGAAGTAACCCCAAAAAAGCAGCAAGTCCGTTTTCTGGACTTGCTGCTTTTTTAATCCCCCTCTTTAAAGGGGATTGAGATGAACGTTGAGGGGAAAGTAGCGGAAGTATAGGCTGTCTGCGGATTTCCGCTGCGATTAGCAGTTAAACCATGAAATCTTGAAGCGCCCTTTAACAAATCCTATATTTTAAAGTTCTCAACAAGTACCTGCAGCTTCTCCGCAAGTGAAGACAGGAAAGCAGCGGAAGCTTCGACTTCCTGCATGGCAGCCAGCTGCTCCTCTGAGGAGGCGGAGAGCATCTCTGCGCCTTCCGCGGTCTGGTTGGAGACGGCAACAATGCTCTGGATGGCGGCTACAAGATCCTCAGAGATCAGGGCCAGATCACGGACGGTCTCGGAGATCTGCTGGCTCTGGGAGGACATATCCGATACAGAGGTTTCGATCTCGGAGAATGATTTGCCGGCAGACATAATCATGGCCTTGCCCTCGACCATTTCATCAGTGGAGCGCTGCATCGTCTCTCCGGCCTTGTCCATCTGATTGACGATGAGACTGACAAGCTGTCCAATCTGGGCGGCTGATTTGGCCGAACGCTCGGCCAGCTTGCGTACGGAGCCGGCTACCACGGCAAAGCCCCGTCCTTCTTCTCCTGCACGGGCTGCTTCAATTGCCGCATTAAGGGACAGAAGGTTGGTCTCTTCAGCTATGCTGGCAATGGTGCCGACGATATTCTCAATTTCCTTGGAATGGCTGCCCAGCGTCTCGATAATTCCTGATAAATCGCTGATGCTGTCGCTGACAATCTGCATCTGAGAGGTGGTCGAGTCCATTGATTCACGTCCGCTGCGTGCCTTGAGGGCATTGCTGGAGGCTGTGTTCATGGCACTGTCGGCATTGCCGGCAATCTCGGTGATGAACCGTGACATTTCCTGCACAGACCGGTAGCTGCCTTCGAGATTGCGCAGCTGGGTATTAGCCCCGTCGGCAAGATCGATGGTTACATTGACGCTGTGTTCTCCCGCACGGTTCGTCTCCTGCGCACTGGCGGACAGCTCCTGTGAAGAAGAGGCGACCAGCATCGAGGTATCATTAACCTGGGTAATGAGATTGCGCAGGCTGGTTGTCATCTCGTTGAAATCCCGGGCCAGCGTACCGATCTCATCCTTGCTTTTGATCAGGATCGTCTCCCGGGTAAGATCACCCTTGGCAACCGTGTTAACTGAGCTGGAGAGCCTGGTCAGCGGTCTTGTTGTGCGGCGGATGAATAGGTATGCGGCCAGAATAGCGATTACCAGAATAGATGCCCCGATAATGAAAGGCTGGAGGATAATATCCTGTGTCCGTTCCTGAACGAGGGTGCCGTCAAAATTGATAGCCATAAGGGCAATAATAGGTTTAGTGGGATCGTGATCCTGATAAATGGGGCCGTAGCCTGTCTTGAGCGAGGTGCCTTGATAGGTATAAACCTTGGAGTATGCCGAATGCTTCATGGTATTGATCATATCCTTGTCTTCCTCTGCAAAATAGAACGGGTCCCCGGCCTTATATCCTCTTTCTTTGAGATTGGCATCAGCTGCAAGAATGGTGCCGTCCAGGGAGAGAATAAAGGATTCTTTAAAAATCGGTTTATGGTCATTGATCCAGCCGATGCGGTCCTCGATAGCGGCCAGTTTGCTGGTATCTCCTGCAGCCAGAGCCGAGATATCGGCGGGATCGACGAGTCCGGTTGTTATATTGGCGCAGCCTACCAGTTCGATACCTGCGGCTTCATCCAATTGCTTGTATGCGGCGCGATATCCGAAGAACCCGATGGATGATCCGACGAGAAGTAATACGATGAGCATCATCCAAGTTAATTTTGTTGCCAATTTCATTGTTTGCACCACCAGCCCTGACTCTATAAAGTTAAGTGATATTTGCTATCACTGCTACGATTATAGCGCATCAATGTTCAAGGAGCATTAGTAAGAATATAGTATTTTTGTGTCGGAAAATTGCGGTTTTTTTCGTTGTTTGGTGAAATCACAGACATTGAGGATTTCATGGGCGGGAAAACCGGAATAGAGGATTTAAATATGATAATGCAATGACTATAATCATGTCCAAACGACAAAAACATTGAATCATTGCTGCTGAAAATGGTAGTCTTGAAGCAGGACAAACGGAGTGGAGTGAAGAGATGGCACAGAAAATCGATCCGTTGATAGAAGCCCTCGGATTATCCATGTGGAGAGTACAGCGTAAAATAACTTCGCAGATGTCTCTGCATAAAGAAATTGGCCTTACAGTGCCGCAATTTCACCTGCTGCATATCATTGCCCGTGAACAAAAGGCGCGGGTCATTCAACTGGCAGACCAGCTCGATGTGAAATCGAGTGCTGTAACCGTCATGCTGGACCGTCTGGAGCTGCTGGAGCTTACGACCCGCGTGCCTGATGAGAATGACCGCAGAGCCGTAACCGTAACACTTACCGGAAAAGGTGAAGAGCTGCTCAAGGAAGCGCAAAACCGTTCGCTGGTTCTGCTAACCGAGCATTTGGCAATTCTGAAGCCGGAGGAACTGGAGAAGTTCGCTGAATACTATGCGCTGCTGGAGAAGCAGGAGCGTTAAGTATTGATATTCTGCGGACTTGTTATTGAAATACAAAACAGCCAGGCCCCGGTAACGGAGTCTGGCTGTTTGTTGTTATCCCTGCCGCACTATTCCGCTGCAGGTGCTTTATCCGGCAGCTGGGTCACATAGCTGTCTGACAGCTGGCGTAACCGGAGCGCACGGTCATATTCGTCTTCCGTTCCGGCAGGATTCTGTCCTCCGGCGGCCAGCCGGTACTGCGTGTTATCCTCGAAGCTGTTGCCGGGGATAAGCAGCGCGGAGCTGGAAATGAATGAGCCGGTCGGCAGATAGTAACGCTGAGGCAGCAGATTGTAGGTCTGTGCGGTCAGATCCTGGCCGAAGTGAATGTTGCCGTCCATCGATACCCCCAGCAGGCTTGCTGCAGTAGGCATAATATCCACTTCTCCGCCAACCTGCTCCAGCGTCTGCGGCTCAAGGCTGCCTTCCTCGTGAATAAGAAGCGGAATATTCAGCATATTCGCATACTCGTACTCATGCCCGTAGATTTCTTCCATCAGCTGCTTGTCGTCATGATCAAGGGAATAGATCGGCAGGCCCATGTGGTCCCCGTATACCATTATCAGGCTGTCATCCCAGACGCCGCTGGCTTTGAGCTCATCAACAAACTGGCCGAAGGCATAGTCAGCATAATTCTGGGAACGGACATAGTCACCGACAAAGGTGCCCTCATAACGCTCCGGCAGCTTCATCTGGTATTTCTCTTCCGGAATCGTGAACGGGTGATGGGCAGACATCGAAATAACCTGAGCGTAGAACGGTTTGCCGTCAGCATCCATTTCCTTCAGCTTATCAGCGGTTTTGCGGTAGAGCACTTCATCGGACGGGCCGAAGAAGAAGGTATCCTCATCCCCGAAAAATTCATGGTCATAATAGTTCTCGAAGCCGAGCGCCTTGTACAGCTCTCCGCGGTTCCAGAACTCCACATCATTGGTGTGGAAGGTCGCCGTCTGGTAGCCGCTGGCCTGCAGGAGGCGCGGAAGACTCGGAAGCTTCTTATCAACATAAGACATCGTTGCCGCACCCTTCGGCGGAATGTAGAAGGAGGAGTTGACCACGAATTCCGCATCTGAGGTATTTCCCTGGCCGACCATCTGGTAGAAGTTAGGGAAATACAGGCTGTTTTTCATCAGGCTGTTCAGGTTAGGCGTAATTTCCTTGCCGTCGAGGGTAAGCCCCAGCAGAAAGTTCTGGAAGGATTCAAGCTGGATGATAATCAGGTTTTTGCCCTTGGCTGCTCCCCCGAACGGGGAGACTGCGGCAGAATCAATGCCTTTTACCTCATTGATAACATCCTGCGTAATTTCGCTGGCCTGAACGAGCTCCGGTTTATCTTGAGCAAAGATCGCGTAGACCTCATAATTAAGGAGTCCCATTTCCTGGGCTTTCTTGATTTCGTTCATGCTGGCCTTATTAGGCAGGACATTGAACAGGCAGAGACCAAGTGATACCGCGAACAGCAGGCTGTAGGAGAATCTGGAATTGCTGCTGCGGCGGTTGATGTTTTCTTTTTTGTAGCTGCGGCCCTTCTTGTTGAAGAAGAAATAAATGCCAAAGATGATAATATCGGAAAAGATCAGCAGATAATAAGGGTCCATCAGTGAAAAGACGCTGTTGCGTACAGCGGTGACCTGGTTAACCTGCTCTGCCGCCTGGTAGGTGACAATAACCCCGTAATATTTAAAGTACATAATGGCTGCAAAAAAGATGGCCGTCACAAGGAGATTAACCAGCATATACAGTCCGAGCTTCCGTTTTGAGGCAAAGGCCTCAATCAGGCAAAACAACGCCCAGATGAAGGGGATTTCGGTAATCAGCGATTTCCAGGACAGCAGATCCCCGAAGATAACGCCCCAGGCCAGGAAGCTTTTGAGTATGAAAATCAGCGTAAAAAACACGAATGGTTTGACTAACCACCGTTTAATAGTAAGGGATGACACAGCTTCGCCTTCTTTCTAATTGATAAGCCGCCGCTTCCCGGCTGGAAGGATGCAGCGCTTGGGCAAGAGAATTCCTATATTAATAGACCTTATTATGCCGCGCTGGAAGGGGAATGTCAAAAAACAGAAATGCCGTATAACCGATGTGGACTGCGTAATAAATGATGGGTTGCCGTGAACCGGATATTATCGTACTCAGATGCGCATATACGGGCTGAAAAGCATGAAAACAGCGATTCGCGCCAAAAAAAGGCGGGGGAATGGATGGAGGCGGGCTCTACAAATGCATTTTGCGGAAATTTCCATATCAGTAAGGTCGCTGGTGGAATATGTATTCAGCAGCGGCAGCCTTGTGCCGGGCTTTCACAGCAGTGCGGCGATGGCCGAGGGGACACGGATTCATCAGCATATCCAGAAGCAATATAAGGAAGGTGACCGCAAAGAGGTCTATTTGAAGACTGAGATTCCGCATGAGGGGCTGCTGTTTATTGTTGACGGGCGCTGTGACGGCCTGCTGACCGGGGAGGACGGAGCGGTAACCGTAGAGGAGATCAAATCTACGGGTGAGCTGCCGGAGCCGGATTTTGCAGGTAAGGAGGTGCACTGGGCACAGGCGCTCATGTATGCCTATATCATCTGTCTGGACCTTGAGCTTACAGATATCAGAGTGAAGCTGACCTATGTCAGGCGCGGCGGTGAAACGCAGCAGAGCCTGTACAGGAACGTAACACTTGCTGAGCTGCAGGTGTTTGCCGCTGAGACAGTTGCCGGGTACGCTCCTTATGCACAGCTGCAGGTCCGTCACGCAGAGGAGCGGGACAGCAGTATCCGGGCGCTGGTGTTTCCTTTTCCGGCTTACCGGAGCGGGCAGCGGCATTTTGCGGCGGCGGTTTATAAGTCGGTTACAGAAGGTGTTAATCTGTTCGCCCAGGCGCCGACCGGGATCGGCAAAACGATGTCTACCCTCTTTCCGGCACTCAAGGCAATGGGAGAAGGCAGGGCGGGGGGGCTGTTCTATCTGACGGCCAAGACCGTCAACCGGCTGGCGGCCCAGGATGCCATCGGAATGCTGCTCGACCAGGGGCTTAAGCTGCATGCCATTACGATTACCGCCAAAGACAAGGCCTGCTTTAAAGAGGAAGGGGTATGCAGCAAAGAGAGCTGCCCCTACAGAGAGGGCTATTATGACCGGATCAACGGGGCCGTGCTGGACATGCTTGAGCATGAGACGCTGATGACACAGGAGGTTATCTCCCGCTATGCGAGGAAGCATGAGGTCTGTCCGTTCGAATTTTCGCTGGATACAGCGTATGCCTGCGATACAGTGATCTGCGACTATAACTATATATATGACCCGCGGATCAGCCTCAAACGCCTGCCCGAGGAGCGGAAGCGGCGGACGGTGCTGCTGGTCGATGAGGCGCATAATCTGGTTGACCGCGGGAGGTCCATGTATTCGGCTGAGCTGACAAAGGCTCCTTTTCTTGCCTTACAGCGCCAGTATAAGGGGGTAAACAAGGCGCTCAGTGCTGCGGCTAAGGCAGTCAATGCCTTTTTCATTGCTCTGCGCAAAACCTGCAGTGAAGACGGAGAGGGACAATGGAGCGCCTATCCCGCGGAGCTGCCGGAACTGCTCGAAGCCTTTTCCCTGGAGGCCGAGGCCGAGCTGCTGTCGCCTTCTGCCCTGCTTCCTGCATCCGGAGAAGCGGAGGAAGAGGGGCTTCTGGACGTGTTCTTTGCCGTACAGAATATGCTGCGTACGTTCAAAACCTATGATGAACGCTATATTACCTACGCGGAGGTGAGGCGCGGCGATGTCTGTCTGAAGCTGTTCAATCTGGACCCCTCCTATCTGCTGCAGCAGATGGCTAAGAGCTTCCGCAGCCAGATTCTTTTCTCGGCAACCCTCACGCCGCTCTCTTATTACCGGGATATGACCGGAGCCAAAGAGGAGGATTACAGCCTTACTGTGCCTTCACCGTTCCATAAAGAGCAGTGGGAGGTATCAGTGCTTCCTGTGTCCACCAGATACCGGGAACGGGAAGCCTCGCTGCGCCCGCTTTGTGATGCGCTGAAGGGAATGACAGCCCGTAAGGGCAACTATCTGGTCTTCTTCCCTTCGTATGCGTATTTGCAGAGTGTCTATGAGCTGTTCGCCGAAAAGTATCCTGAGGTGCCAACTTTGGTGCAGAGCACCGGAATGAGCGAGCCGGAGCGGGAGGGCTTCCTGGCCTCGTTCCGCCCGGATAATCCGCAGACCCTGCTTGGCTTCGCTGTGCTGGGCGGGATTTTCTCGGAGGGAGTGGATCTTCCGGGCGACCGGCTGAACGGCGTAATGGTGGTAGGCGTCGGCCTGCCGCAGGTGGGGCTTGAGCGTAATCTGCTGCGCAGCTATTTCCAGTCCGCCGGCAAGAACGGCTTCGACTACGCCTATGTCTATCCGGGCATGTGCAAGGTGCTGCAGGCGGGAGGCCGGCTGATCCGCAGCGAGAGCGACAACGGAGTTATTATCCTTGCCGACGACCGTTTTCTCCAGTATCCCTACCGCCAGCTGCTCCCGGATGAATGGCAGGACTACCTTCTCATCACGTAAGCGCTTATAATAACTAATAATTATAGATACAAACCTATAATAGACTGTTCCTTTTAGGCGGAATAAAAATCAGCTATCTGAAATGATTTTTAAGACTACAATAAGGCGGGAAGCGGCGGAGGGGAAGTTTGGAACTGTAGGAGCGTCAGCGTCCGCCTTTGTCTGCAGATTTCCACCGCGAGCAGCGGCATAAATCAAAGAAATCTGCAGACAACAGCGGCCGGAAGTCCAAACATTCCCTGTAGTCGCCCTGCGCCAGATTGGAATTCTTGAACTCATTTTATATAGCAACCACAGGAGGAAAAAAATGACACTAAACATAGGGATTGTAGGTACCGGCTGGTTCTCCAAGGTTCATGCGGATTTGCTGGCGGGGATGGAGGATGTGAACCTGGCAGCCGTCTGCGGCAGCAGCAAGGCCAAAGGGGAAGAGATGGCCCGGCCGTATGGCGCTGAAGGCTATGGCGAAATAACGGACATGCTGGATGCCCATAAGCTTGATGCGGTCTATATCTGTGTGCCGCCGCAATCGCACGGGGCGATTGAACGGGCGCTGATTAAGCGGGAGATTCCGTTCTTCATCGAGAAGCCGCTTGGATCAAGCACGGAAATCCCGGCGAGCCTGCTGCAGGAGATCAAAGAAAAGAACCTGCTGACCTCGGTCGGCTACCATTTCCGGTATCAGGAGAATATTCAGCGGCTGAAGGCGGCGCTTGCGGGTGACAAGGTGGGAATGATTGTCGGCCAGTGGATGGGCGGCATGCCGGGCGTGGCCTGGTGGCGCAATCAGGAGCAGTCCGGCGGACAGTTCACCGAGCAGACCACCCATATTGTTGACCTGCTGCGTTATCTCTCAGGGGAAGTAACCGAGGTGTACGGGCTGTTCGGCAACCGGATTATGCATGAGAAGCATGACGGGGTAACCGTGGCTGACGTGGGAACCGTCTCACTGAAGCTTGCCAGCGGCGTTATCGCTAATATATCGAACACCTGCGTGCTGCCGGATGGCGTAGGCCGCAGCGGGATCAGCTTCTATAATGACAACGGGCTGCTGGACTGGAATCCGGAGCGTCTCCTGGAATCACGCGGAGGAAGCAGCGAGGAATATGTCAATACAGGCAATCCTTATCTCACAGAGAGTGAAGCATTCCTGCATGCCGTGCGTACAGGGGACCGCTCGCGGATTCTCAGTGACTACGAGGATGGCTACAAGACGCTTAAGGTAACCTGTGCAGCCTTTGAATCGGCGCAGAGCGGCTTACCGGTCAAGCTGTAAGCAGACAAGAAAAAGGCCGTCAGCTCCTGAGTAGGAGCTGACGGCCTTTGGCCCAAGCAGGGTCGGCCTAGTGGAGGAAAACAGTGAGCAGCGCGGGCGCGAGGCCGATGGAGAACAGCGCAGCCAGTATCATGGAAATACTTGAGATGGTGCCGGTCAGCGAGCTCAGCTCGAAAGCCTTGGAAGTGCCGGTACCGTGCGCCGCGGTTCCCAGCGATACACCGCGCGCAATTTCGTTGTCAATGCGGAAGAGGCGAAGGACAGAAGGTCCCATCATTGTTCCCAGCACACCGGTCAAGATTACAAAAACGGCCGTGATGCTGGGAACGCCCCCAATGCTTTGGGAGATGCTCATGGCAATCGGTGTAGTTACTGAGCGGGGCACGAGACTGGTAGCCAGTTCGCCGCTTAAATGCAGCCATTTAGCCAGCAGCATCGAGGAGAGCACCGCAATAACCGTTCCTGACAGCACGCCTGCCGCAATTTCGGCGGCGTGCTTTTTGAGCACCTTGAAGTTCTTATGGAGTGGGATTGCAAAGGCGATGGTTGCCGGCTGCAGCAGATCCGTCAGCCATTTGCCTCCCGCATTGTAGGATTCATACGGAATACCTGTCACCAGCAGTAAGCTGATAATAATCAGCGGAGTAAGAATGAGCGGCGAAAAATACATTTTACCGCTGGAGGCATATACCCGTTTGGCCAGCAGGTAGACTAGAAGCGTGAGTCCAAGCAGAACCATTCCGGTAATCATGAGCCTCTACGCTCCTTTACTTTATAGATAGCGCCTGTCAGCAGGCCAGAACCGGCCATGACGGCAAAGGTGCCGACCAGTACAACCGCCAGCACCTGCAGGCCGTTCACCTCAAGCAGACTGGTATATTTCATCACTCCGACAGCGGAGGGGATAAAGAACAGCAGCAGCTCAGCCAGCAGCCACGAGGCACCGACCTCCACCCAGCTCAGGCGGACCGCTCCGGCCTCTAGCAGCAGAAATAATATAAGCATGCCGATGATGCTTCCCGGGATGGGCAGATGCAGCAGCGGAGTCAGTGTATTAATCAGCATGGAGAAGATTGTAAGTCCGGCAACCTGCAGCAAGCCTGTAGTCAGTTTTTTCATAAGGCTTCGCCCCTTTCAATATACTGAAAGTTTACAACAATTATTTTCATAGGTAAAATGAATAGATTGAATAAGTGACATTCCTTTTGTCTATAGATGAGGTGGAGCGTTTGGATATCAGACAATTGCAATATTTTGTGCAGGCAGCAAGGCTGAACAGCTTTACCAGAGCGGCGGAATCGCTGTTCATTACCCAGCCGACGATCAGCAAAATGATCCGTAATCTTGAAGAGGAGCTGGGTGCCGAACTGTTCTACCGCGAAGGCAAAAGCATCAGGCTGACCGATGCGGGCGAGATCCTGCTGGCTAAGGCGCAGAACATCGTTGAGTCCTTCGCTAATCTGTCCAGCGAGCTGGACGGGCTGCGCAAGCTGCAGCGCGGACATATCCGGATCGGCCTGCCGCCGATGGTGGGGGCGAGCTTCTTCCCGGCAGTGATCGGAGAGTTCCACCGGCGGTATCCTGATGTGACCATCCGGCTGCATGAAGACGGAGCCAAGAAGGTAGCTGATGATGTGGAGACGGGACTGCTGGACATCGGAGCGGTTGTGCTTCCGGCGGATACGGCGAAATTTCACTGCTTTACCTTTGTTGAAGAGAAGCTGGAACTGCTCGTACCGGCAGGCCACCGTCTGGCGGCTGCAGAAAGTGTGGCGCTCAGGGATCTGGAGGCAGAGGAGTTCGTGCTGTTCCGTGAGGATTTTGCCCTGCATGACCGGATTATTACCGAATGTGTAAAAGCCGGGTTTCAGCCAAATGTTGTTTATGAGAGCTCTCAGTGGGACCTGATCAGCAGGATGGTCGAGGCCGGGATGGGCATCGCACTGCTGCCGGAGACCATCTGCCGGGATATCGAACGTACACGGATAGCGGTTATCCCTCTGTCAGACCCGGTGATTCCCTGGCAGCTGGGCATGATTTGGCGCAGAGACCGTTATTTGTCGTTTGCTGCGCGGGAATGGATCGCTTTTGCCATGAAGGTTCTCGGGGAGCTCTATCTTCCGCCGCAAAAAAGTGATAAAATGAAATAAATGTAAAACTTACTATGATATATCCGACATTTTTTTCTTTTTTTTCAAAATATGTTTTTTGGCATCATGCCTTATGATAGGAAAGAAGTTGATAGAGGGCAGGTGACTGAATGATGAAGTATTACCACAGTTCCCATGAAGATCGAAACGATTACCGAGAAGATGAGTTGTTTCTAACTATAGAGAGCCTTAGAAGTGAGCTGCTGGAGGTCGCACAGGAACGTAGCCTTAGCGATCATATGGTGGTAGAGCTGAGCCAGCGTCTGGACGGATACATTGTTCTGGCCCAGAACAAAATGATGGAGAGCCTGAGGAGCCGCCAGAATGAGGCAGCCCCCTACGGAACCCTGACCAAAAGCAAACGGGTAAGACGCAAGTCAGCACTGCAGCAATAATACGGCCCGTCCGGCGTTCCTTCAACCTGGCTTATCTCCTGAGGTCCCGCATATAGCGGGGCCCTTTTGTTGTGCTTTGAATAGGCATTACCTATAATGGAATTAATAAGAAGTCTAAATATAGGTTTGCGGAGGAGGATGCCGCATGGAGAACAAACTGACAACATTACGTTCTGAAATTGAGGGGAATCTGTCCCGCTCCGGGCACAGCCTTGCTTCGTTTGCTAAAGTTTCCGGCCTCAACCGCGGCAGTCTAAGCGCCATTCTCCACGGTAATCCACCTAAGCCGGTGTCCCTGGGGCAGCTGGATGCGTTAACAGAAGCCTTTGGCTATCCGGAAGGCTGGTTCTATCCGCTGTATATAGATGAATGCTTTAACGATGAGAGAGTCTCCCGCCGCAGGGTGGAGCCTTTTCTGATACGCTGTGCCGCCGCCGGCCGCCAGCAGTGTGTAGACGAAATTATAAACCGGATCATGGAATATCCGAAGCCGCTGGATGTCATCTACTCGGTAGCAGAGAAATTGTTCACTTCCGGGCTGATTCAGGAATCCAGAGCTCTTTATAAAATCATTGTGGAGCAAGAACAGGATAGCTACTCTGAAAGACTGGCTGTCAGCCAATACCGGATCTTTAAGGCGCTTGGCGTGATTGCAGATATGGAAGAAATGCTGCGGGCGGTCATCGCCTTTGAACCGTTCCGCGGGCGTCTGCCGGAGCATCTGCAGCTTGAAGGTCTGCTGAAGCTATCCAATGTCTGCTTTTCCCTGCACAGATGGACTGACATGGGGAAGTACAGCGATGAGCTCAGAAGCCTGGCAACCGGAATCTACCGGGAGCAGCTGTGGAAAAAGAGCGGCAGGCGCGCTGAAGAGCTTCAGCTGCTGCGGCCGCTGGTGCTGTATTATGCCCAGGGGCATCTTCTGAAGGCTACCGCGCTTACCAAACAGGGAAATTACGAGGAAGCTTTAGCTTTCACGGATCTGTATGCCGACCTCGGCTGGTTTGAAATGCTGGATGACGAGGGGCTGCGCCTGGTGGATGCCTTCAAATCATTTGCAACCGGCAACCGGTATACACTGGAGCTTCTCAAGGGGAATATTGAAGTCCTGCCGGAGTATACTGCTTATCTGGCTGAGCATCCCTCTGAGGTGCTGGCTGGTCTGGTCAGCATTCTGGAGGCTGCCAACCGCTTCGGCTTCTCTGCCGATCATGTGCTGGAGCGGTTCTCCAGGGAGATGGCCGGCTTCGACCAATTCAAGGATTATATTAATATTGACCGTATTTACCGGCTCGGCTATCAGCTGGCTGCCTATTATTTAGAACGCGGGCAGATCCGGCTGGGTGTAACGTACATTCTGCAATGCCTCAAGACAGCCGTTCAGCTGAACAGCGCCAGGGATATGATTGATTGTGTAGCTTTGTTTGAGGCAAACCGCGGGGAAGCATCCGGACAGCAGCTGATCAAGTACAGTGAGCTTATTACAGGTCTGGCAAAAAAGCAGGGCCCGGCTGAGGAGGAGCGCCCGCTCTCCGGCATTGCCGTGCGGTCCCTCTGAACGATATAGCTTGATTATACAGATTCCTCCGCCCTCAGGGCGGGGGAGTTTTTGCTTGCGGACGGCGGCAAAGAGCTGTTCTCCGTTCTGTAAAACTTGTAAGCGGTTTTAAGAATTGACAAAGGAATGGCCTAAAAATATAATTAGGTAGCCTAATTAATATTGTATTTAATTATTAGTAGACCTAACTAAAAATGAGGAGGCGGGATTCATTGGGATAGAGAGCGAAAATCCAGTCGCACAACGGCTGTTTGTGGCCCTGCGCCAGCTGCGCAAAGCACATGTGCATCAGACGGTAGACGGCCATAAGCCTAGTGAACTGACTTTATTGATATGCCTCGCCAGGAAATCACGCTCACCGGAGGAGGGGCTCAAGGTTTCCGAAATCAGCCGGCTGCTGGAAATTACGCCTCCTACAGTTACCCAGCTGATTAACAGTCTTGAGGCCAAAGACATGGTAGAGCGCCAGCCGGATCCTTCTGACCGCAGAGTGGTGCGGATCCGGCTGACGGAGCAGGGCAGGATTGTGACCAGAAAAGCGCGGAATCATATGGACGCTTCACTGGGTAAGCTGGTGGAATATTTGGGTGAAGAAGAGAGCAACCTTCTAGCAGACCTGCTGATGAAGGTGCAGACATTCATCGAAGAGAATCCGCGGCCGGATTTAGACCTGTTACAAAGGAACGGAGATGAGAAGAATGATTAAATTGTTAAAAGGGCTGAGACCCTTTCGGTGGGGCGTAGCAGCCGTACTGATTCTGGTCTTTTTGCAATCCATGGGTGATCTGTACCTCCCAACCCTGATGTCTGACATTGTGGATAAAGGGATTGTTGAGGGAGACCGTTCCTACATCTGGAGAATTGGCGGTTACATGCTGCTGGTGGCCGGCGGCGGTGCGCTGTGTTCGGTAATTGCCAGTTATCTCTCGGCCAAGGTGGCTGCCGGCTTCGGCAGAAATACCCGTTCACGGATGTTTGAGCATGTAGAGAATTTTACACTGCATGAATTTGATAAGCTGGGCACTGCCTCGCTGATTACCCGCACTACTAACGATATTACACAGGTTCAGACTGTATTGACTATGATGCTGCGTATGATGGTCGGTGCTCCGATGATGATGATCGGGGGGATTATTATGGCGGTATCTGAGGATGCCAAGCTGTCCCTGATCTTTGTTGTTGTCATTCCGGTACTGGTTGGAGCGATATTCCTGATCGGAATGAAGGGCCTGCCGCTGTTCAAAGCGATCCAGGTGAAGCTGGACAACCTGAACCGGGTGCTGCGTGAGCATCTGACCGGTATCCGGGTTATCCGCTCCTTTAACCGGATTGAGCATGAGAACAGACGCTTTACCGCAGCCAACAAGGATCTCACAGATACAGCGATTAAGGTTAACAAAATCATGGCCGGCCTGATGCCGATTATGATGCTGGTCATGAACTTCTCGATGATCGGCATTCTGTATTACGGCGGTATCCGGATCGGTGACGGCGACCTGCAGGTCGGCTCACTGATGGCCTTTATCCAATATGCCATGCAGATTATGTTCTCTCTGATTATGGTTTCCATGATGTTCGTATTGATTCCCCGGGCCTCCGCTTCCGCGCTGCGGATCAATGAGGTGCTTGATATGAAGCCGGAAATTATTGATCCGACAGCAGGAGACCTTCTGGCTACGTCAGATGCCACCAAGCTGGATGGACGCGAAGGCCTGCGCGGCTATGTTGAGTTCGACAACGTCTCCTTCTCTTATCCGGGAGCGGAACAGCCCGCGCTGTCCGGCATCAGCTTCAGCGCCCGGCCGGGTGAGATTACCGCGATTATCGGCGGTACCGGCTCAGGTAAATCCACGCTGCTCAGCATGATACCGCGGTTCTATGATGTTATAGAAGGTGCTGTACGTGTAGACGGCGTGGATGTCCGTGAGATGACGCAGGAGGATCTGCGCAGCAAGATCGGCTATATTCCGCAAAAGGCTGTACTGTTTACCGGTACAATTAATGAAAATATCCGTTACGGAAAAGATGATGCAACCGATGAGGAGATTCTGCATGCAGCCAAGGTGGCCCAGGCTTATGATTTCGTATCGGCGATGAAGGAAGGCTTCGGTTCGCAGATTGCCCAGGGCGGCAGCAATGTCTCCGGCGGCCAGAAGCAGCGGTTGTCGATTGCCCGGGCTCTGGTCCGCAAGCCGGAAGTATACCTGTTCGATGACAGCTTCTCCGCACTTGACTTCAAGACAGATGCCAAGCTGCGCGCTGCCCTGAAGGAGGAGACCACGGAATCGACCGTGCTGATCGTTGCACAGCGGGTCAGCACGGTTATGGACGCTGACCGGATTATTGTGCTGGATGAAGGCCGGGTAGCGGGCATCGGTAATCACCGCGAGCTGATGGAGAATAGCGAAGTGTACCGCGAGATTGTATCCTCGCAGTTGTCAGAGGAGGAAATAGCATGAGTGAAAGAAATCAGCAAGTGAAGCCTCCGGCACGGCGCGGCGGCTTCGGCCCTGGACCCGGCGGTCCCGGCATGGGAATGCCTCCGGAGAAGGCCAAGGATTTCAAGGGCACGCTCCGCCGGCTGATCACGTACCTGCGTCCGCGCCAGGTGCAGCTGCTTGTCGTCTTAATCACGGCTATAGCCAGTACCGTATTCAGTATTTTTAGTCCGAAGATAATGGGGAAGGCTACAACCAAGCTGTTCGAAGGCGCCTACGGAATGCTGACGGGTGTGGAGGGAGCAGCTATTGATTTTGGTTATGTGAATAACATTCTGCTTATCCTCGGCGGATTGTACCTGTTCAGCTCTCTATTCAGCTACGTACAGCAGTATGTAATGGCCGGAGTGGCCCAGAAGGTTGTCTTTGATATGCGGGAGCAGGTTAACAGTAAGCTGGAGCGCCTGCCGCTGAAATATTTTGATTCGCGTACCCACGGGGAAATCCTCAGCCGTGCAACCAATGATGTGGATAATATCAGTACAACGCTGCAGCAGAGCTTGACGCAGCTGATTACATCCATCGTGACGATTATCGGGGTTATCATCATGATGCTGACAATCAGCCCGTGGCTGACCCTGATTACAATCATTACGCTGCCGCTGAGCTTTGTGGTTATTATAGCGATTACGAAGCGCTCCCAGGGACAATTCATCGGCCAGCAGAAATCACTCGGCCAGCTGAACGGCCACGTTGAGGAGATGTATACCGGACACCGGATCGTCAAGGCCTTCGGCCGTGAGCAGCAGTCGCTCAGCGAATTCAACAAAATCAACGATGATCTTTACAACTCCGGCTGGCGTTCGCAGTTCATGTCCGGGATGATCATGCCGCTGATGATGTTCATCGGTAACCTTGGCTACGTGCTTGTCTGTGTAGTCGGCGGGATTTTTGTAACCCGTAAGGTAATTGAAGTCGGTGATATTCAGGCCTTTATCCAGTATTCGCGCCAGTTCACAATGCCGATTACCCAGACCGCGAATATTGCCAACATCATTCAGTCGACAATTGCCTCAGCTGAGCGTGTTTTTGAACTGCTCGACGAAGAAGAGGAAGTTCCGGAAACGGCAGTTTCCCGGTCTAAGCCTGCCGCGGGTACTGAAGAGGGTGCTGTTGAATTCCGTCATGTGAAGTTCGGCTACAAGCCGGATGCGATCCTGATTGAAGACATGAACATCGATGTTAAGCCGGGACAGACGATTGCAATTGTCGGACCGACCGGCGCCGGCAAAACGACGCTGATTAACCTGCTGATGCGCTTCTATGAAATCAGCGGCGGCGAGATCGTTATTGACGGTGTGAACATCACCGCGATGAAGCGCAGCGAGCTGCGCAGCAAATTCGGGATGGTGCTGCAGGATACCTGGCTGTTCAACGGCACGATCCGCGATAACATTGCGTACGGCCGCGAAGGTGCTACGGAAGCCGATGTCGTACGCGCAGCTAAGGCTGCCCATGCCGACCACTTCATCCGTACGCTGCCGCTCGGCTATGATACGATCCTGAATGAGGAGGCGTCGAATATCTCCCAGGGCCAGAAGCAGCTGCTGACGATTGCCCGCGCCATTCTGGCCGATCCGTCAATCCTCATTCTGGATGAAGCGACAAGCAGCGTCGATACACGGACTGAAGTGCAGATCCAGAAGGCGATGAAGACGCTGATGACCGGCAGAACGAGCTTCGTGATTGCCCACCGGCTGTCGACGATCCGCGATGCCGACCTCATTCTGGTCATGAACCAGGGCAGTGTAATTGAAAAGGGTACCCATGTCGAGCTGCTGGAGCAGGGCGGCTTCTATGCCGATCTGTATAACAGCCAGTTCTCCGGCGATGATCTGCCTGATGCAGGCTAAATTACGCCTTATATCACTCTTTACCGGCACCGCTCCTGTATTCACAGGGGCGGTGTTTTTATTTGGCGGAGAGTGGCAAAGCTAAGCTTTGAAGCGCTATTTTCAAAAAAAAGATTTGCTTAAAATTTTCAGGGTATATATGATATGGAGAGAAAATGACCCGCGGCTCATTTTTGAGAAGAGCCGGGGCAAAGAGAGGATGAACAGGATGTCGGGCTACGGGAAATGGGTGGCTGGCCGTATTACAAAATGGATCACATTGCTGATCTGGATCGTGCTGGTGGGAGTGCTTACGCTGTTATGGCCTTCCGTAAATTCACAGGTAGTCAACAATGCGCAGAACCTTCCGGAGGACTCACAGTCGGTCCGTGCAGCGGTTGTCGCTGAACAGGAGTTTCCTGGCGGCAGCGGCGTCCCTGCCTTGCTGGTATGGCACAGGGAAGGAGGATTATCAGAGCAGGACTTATTACATATTATTGCGGTATACGGTAAGCTGGAGCAGCAGCCGCTGCCCTCCCAGAATTTTGTTCCTCCGCTGGGCCAGCTGCCGCCGCAGGCGCTGCAGGCTTCTCTTTCTGAGGACCGCAGCACACTGGTTACACCGGTGCTGTTCGACAAGTCGGCGGACAGTGATAAGCTGGGGGAGGGTATAACGGAGCTGAAGGCACTGGTCCGTGAAGAAACAGGCAGTGATCCGGCTGCGGCAGGCGTAGACAGCAATGAACTGAGTCTGCGCGTATCCGGGCCAGTCGGCATTTCGATTGATGCTACAGGCTTGTTTGAAGATGCCGATGTCTCTCTGCTGATTGCAACAGTAGTGCTAGTGCTTGTATTCCTGCTGCTGATCTACCGCTCACCGATTCTGGCGCTGATTCCTCTGGTGGCCGTGGGCTTTGCTTACGGGGTCACAAGCCCGCTGCTCGGCCTTATGGCCAGAGAGGGCTGGATTACTGTAGATTCACAGGCGATCTCTATTATGACCGTTCTGCTGTTCGGCGCAGGAACAGATTACTGCCTGTTCCTGATTTCGAGGTTCCGCCAGATGCTCAAGGTAGAGGAGAATAAAGGGCGGGCTCTGCTGAGCTCAATCAGCCATTCCTCCGGGGCAATTGCCATGAGCGGCTTCACCGTTGTACTGGCGCTGTTCGCTCTGCTGCTGGCCAAATACGGGGCCTACCACCGCTTCGCCGTTCCGTTCAGCGTGTCCATTCTGATTATGGGCATTGCCAGCCTGACGCTGGTACCGGCGCTGCTGGCTATCTTCGGGCGGATGTCATTCTTTCCGTTCGTGCCGCGTACGCCGCAAATGGAAGAGGAACGTGCCAGAGCCAAGGGCAAGCCGGCTCCGAAGCCGAAGAAGTCCGGTTCAAAAGGCATCGGCGGCCTGGTGGTTTCCCGTCCTTGGACGATAGTAGCCGTAACAATTATCGGCCTGGGGGTACTGGCCTCCTTCTCCACCGGCATTAAGTTTACCTATGATATTCTTTCCTCCTTCCCTGAGGACATGGAATCCCGGCAAGGCTTTGATCTGATCGGCACGCAGTTCTCCCCGGGCGAGCTGGCTCCGGCCAAGCTGATCATTGATACTAAGGGAGAGGTCAGCGGAGAGGATTTCAAGACCATTCTTGGAGGACTTTCCTACGTGGACACCGTATCAGAAGTGCAGCAGGGGGCGGTGAATCCGCAGATTATCGGCTTTGACCTGGAGTTCAAAGACAATCCGTATTCCCTGGAGGCGATGAGCCATATTCCGGCGCTGCTGAATACAGCAGAACAGGCTTTGGTGGAGTCGGGCTTTGAAGAGGCTCAGGCACAGGACAGCGTATGGGTCAGTGGGCAGACTGCTACCCAATATGATACAAAAGTGCTGGGTGAGCGTGATACAGACCTGATTATTCCGGTTGTTATCGGCATGATTACGATACTCCTGCTGGTCTACCTGCGGTCTGTGACGGCAACCGTCTATCTGGTGGGAACCGTTATTCTCTCCTTTTTCTCTGCGCTTGGCCTCGGCTGGCTTATTATTCATTATCTGCTGGGTGCAGATGCGATCCAGGGGGCAATTCCGCTGTATTCCTTCGTGTTCCTGGTAGCGCTTGGCGAAGACTATAATATCTTTATGATCTCAAGCATCTGGAAAAAGCGTAAACGGATGCCGCTGAAGCAGGCAATTGCCGAGGGGGTTAATGAGACCGGAGCGGTTATTACCTCCGCCGGCCTGATCCTGGCCGGTACGTTTGCTGTACTGGCCAGCCTGCCGATTCAGGTGCTGGTGCAGTTCGGCATCATTACCGCCATCGGGGTGCTGCTCGATACCTTCATCGTCCGGCCGTTTCTGGTGCCGGCGATCACGCTGCTCTGCGGCCGCTGGGCATTCTGGCCCGGCAAGCATGAAGAGCCGCGGTCCGAGAACAGCGCACAATAATCCGGCGGATGCCTAACCAAGGCATACTGCCTGCCAGACTAAAGACAGGGATGCCCCGGGCCATAGCGGCCTGCAGGCATCCCTGTCTTTGTATATGCAGCCTTATTCAGGCATCCGCTTCAAGCTTGGCGAGAGGCAGGGTAGCCGGCCCCTCCAGCACATCACCTTCATAGGAGAACCGGGAGCCGTGACAAGGACAGTCCCAGGAGCGTTCGGCGTTGTTCCACTCGCATTCACAGCCCATATGGGTGCAGGTGCGGTCTACCAGATGCAGCCTGCCCTCAGGATCGCGGTAGGCGCCGGCCCGTTTGCCGTCATGGAAGACAACAGCCCCTTCATCAGGGCCTAATTCACTTGTCTTCTTGCGGACAATCTCCGCTTTGCCGGCTACCAACTCCTTGGCGACATTGGCATTCTGCACGAGGAAGTTCTTGATGGACGGGCGCGCTTTGAACCGGGACGGATCATACAGTCCGCTGTAGCGGTTAACACGGCCCATAATCTGGTCTGTGATGAGCTGTGCCGCCAGTGTGCCGTTCGTCATGCCCCATTTTCCGTAGCCGGTAGCGATATAAATCTCTTCATCCTCCTCAGGCTTGCCGATATAAGGAACTTTATCCAACGTGATAAGATCCTGGGTCGACCAGCGGTACGGAATCTGCCTGCTTCCCAGCAGCCCGCCGGCAAACAGCTCCAGATTCTCGTAATGCCCGAAGGTGCAGATGCCTTGTCCGGTCTTGTGATTCTCTCCGCCGACGATGACAAGGTGTTGCCCGTTCCATTCCACGGCACGCAGCGAGCGGGTAGGCTCACCCGCACTCAGATACATTCCGCCGGCAAAACCGGTTTCCGGCTGGACCGCAATACAGTAGGAGCGCTCTGCATGCAGGCGTGAGAAATAAAGCCCGCCGCCGTCATAGAACGGGAAATGGGAGGCGGAAATGGCGTGCCGGCAGCGGATCTGATGTTCACTGCCTTCGGTGTACAGCGTAATCCGGTCTCCCTTGTCCACCTTTTCGCCGATCATAGTGTGCTCGAAGACCACACCGCCCTTATCCAGCACGAACTGCAGCAATCCCTTCAGATAATGCAGGGGATGAAAACGGGCCTGCTCCGGCAGCCGGATGGCTCCGGCTATCATCAGCGGCAGCGGAATGTGGTCCACCCACTCTCCCGGTATCCCAAGCTTCCGGTAAGCCTCGAACTCCTGCTCCAACTGCTTCAGTGTCTTATCATCGTCTTTGTCCGCATACAGGTAGGCATCCTCAGGATGCATGCCGCAGGTAAGCTCCAGCTCTTCGGCTGTACGGATCATCCACTTCATGGCCTCGCTGTTCGACTGGTAATAGGCCCAGGCCTGCTCCTCCCCGAAATTCTTCACAAGATCAGCATAGATCATGCCGTGCTGAGCCGTGATTTTGGCGCTGGTGAATCCGGTTGTTCCGCCAAGCACTTCGCCGGCTTCCAGCAGTGTGATCTTATAGCCCTCCTTGCTGAGCAGATAAGCTGCTGTAATTCCGGTGATCCCCGCTCCGACAATGGCTACATCGGTAACATGATCTTCCGCAAGCCTCGGAAAAGCAGGCAGCTCCGTTGTGCTTCTCCACAGGGATTCCGGGAATTGGGGAAGACCCTGGGAACCGTTATCCCGTGCCTGATTATCTGTACTCATCCTATAATCCCTCCATGTGCAAGATTCATTTCATTTATTACCACTCTCCCGTCAAAAGAAACCTGAGCAGGTACAGGTGCATGAAAGCAGGCGCCATGTGTCAAAATAAGGTACTACTACCGGAGAAACCCGGCTTGGGGGGATGAATGATGGCGGAACAGCAGAAAGCGGAGGAGATTTCCCTGCAATGGATCAAGGGACAGCTGGACAACTTCGCCGACCTGGAGGACAGGCAGCTGACGGCGCCGGCAGGATCGGTAAAGCTGCTGTATGTCAAAAGCATCACTGATCCGCAGATCATTAACCGCAGCATTATCGCACCCTTTTACGAGATGAATGATCCGGCAGCCTATAAGGAATATCTGGCGCATTACCCGGGCAGTGAGGCTGTAAAGGACAGCAAGCAGGTGCTGGACCTGATGCTCGGCGGCTATGCCTGCGTGGAGGTGGAGCAGCGGTTTATATTCTTTGATGCACTGAAGGCGGAGACCAGCAGTGTCAGCCAGACGATGACGGAGAGCATAACGCAGGGGCCATCAGATGCGCTGACAGAAAATCTGGCAGTGAATCTTAACCTGATCCGCAGGCGCTACCAGTCGGCAGAACTAAAGATGGAATCGATGCTGATCGGCAACATTTCCAGAACCAAGGCAGCGATTCTGTACGATGACAGCCGGGTGAATCATCAGGTGCTTGATGAGCTGCGGGAGAGGCTGAGTACACTCCGGGTAGATATATTGCAGGCTGCCGGGGAGCTGGAAAAATACATCAACAGCGACAAGGTGCGCATTTTTCCAAAAACGATTGTAACGGAGCGGCCTGACCGTGTGGTCTTTAATCTGGCAGAGGGAAAAATTGCCGTCATGCTGGATACAACAGGCTTCGCCATCGTGCTGCCGGTAATCTTTAATGATTTCTTTGTGGCGATGGACGATAAAATTCAGCTGCCCTTCGTCGGCCGCTTTCTGAAGCTGCTGCGTATTCTGGGCGTAGCCATGACGCTGTGGCTGCCGGCACTGTATGTGGCCTTCACCTCCTACAATCCGGAGATTGTGCGTGTGCAAATTGCACTGCTGATTGCCGGCAGCCGGGCTACCGTGCCCTATCCCTCCTTTGTAGAGGTGCTGATCATGCTGGTCATGATGGAATTTCTGACGGAGGCGAGCCTGCGGCTGCCGCGGGCCATCGGGCCGACGGCAACGACGGTCGGCGGCCTCATTCTGGGCCAGGCGGCAACAGCGGCAGGACTGGTCGGCAATATTATGATTATTCTCGTATCCGTTGTAGCTATCTCTAATTTTATGATTCCGCTTAATATGATGAGCTTTTCGATCCGTGTCCTAAAATATCTGTTTGTTATAGCCGCCGCAGCAGTTGGGCTGGTCGGTGTCGTAGTTTGCCTGGTCGGGTTCACCATGTATCTATGCAGCCAGCGCAGCTTCGGCCAGCCGTATTTCAAAATGTTCGCTTTGGACAGACTGGGATCATCCGGCACGCAGAAGGGCGGCAGAAGCTGATGAATCAGAGCCGTTACGTGTATTGGATGTTTTTGATGAACAGCCTGCTGAATATATTGAATTTTGTCCCGCGGGAGCTGCTGGATGCCCGTTTCAGGGGGGCGCAGACATCGATCCTGGTTGCTGCTGTTCTCGGAACCGCCTTTCTGTCCGTCTTCACTATTCTGATTGCAAAGTTTCCCGGCAAAAGTATTCAGGATATTCTCGAAACCGCTCTGCCGAAAGGGCTGATTATTCCGCTTATCATTATGTTTGCCTCCCTCTGGTGTGTTGCCGGGCTGATCACGATCCTGTCATTCGTGGATATAACAATGCGTTTTGTCAGTCCGGATACCGGCCCGGGGATTGTGATTATCAGCTTTCTTGTCCTTGTATGCTTCTGTGCGCGCATGGATTCCCTATCCGTACTGTACGGAATGGAGATGCTGCTGGCCATCATCCTGCCGCTCATTCTGTACGCGATTATCAAAGCGCTGGTTAATCCGGATTTCAGCTGGGATTCCGTGCTGCAGATCATGACTTATTCTGCTCATGCACCCGATCTGAAAAGCATTGCTGCCGCCACCTTCTCGTTCAGCGGCTATTTCAATCTGGCTATCTTTAACCGGGTGCTGCCCAAGATGAAAATGAAGCATAGCTGGGTCTATGCCGTTAACGGGCTGGCTGTACTGCTGCTGACCTTTTATGTGCCTATAGGTTATTTCGGGACGATCGGTGTGGAGAAGCATGTCTATACCTGGTTTTCAACAGCAGACAGTATCCGGATCGATACCTTTTTAATAGAACGGATGCTGTTTATTTTTTATTTTGCCTATCTCACGCTTTCTCTGGTCAGCGTAACGGTTCACTGGCATGTCGGCAAGGAGCTGCTTACCGGCCTGTTCCCGCGCAAGCAGGCGAAGAACCGGAGTACAGGCTGGCAGGAGCTGGCTATTCTCGGCATGTTCAGCGGAATAACCCTGATCCTAATGCGGCTTGACCAATACCAGCTCAATGAGTTCGGCGTTGTGTTTCTGTATGCCCGCTGGTTCGGGGAACTGTTAATGATTATGCTGCTGTGTTATTGCTATGCGGTGGCTTACAGGAGGCGGAATCCGTGAGAAAGCTGCTGCTTTACATAGGCGTTGTACTGTTGTGTCTTACAACAGGCTGCGAATACAAGGATATTGACCGGCGGATCTTTGTGGTTGCTATCGGTATTGACTCCGGCGAAGCAGAGGATTTCAAGGTCAGCCTGAAGCTGGCCATCCCGCAGGGGGAAGTAACGAAGATCGATGAGAAGATGCAGATTATTACGGAAGAATCAAATAGCATTTCTGAAGCGCTGCGCCTGATGAAATCAAGGGTTGAGAAGGAGCTGGACTATGTGCACTGCAAATCGCTCATCATAGGTGAGGGGCTGGCCGGCCGCGATATCAGGCATGTGCTGGACTGGGCGGTCCGGCGCAGGGATATCCAGCTGATTCTTAACTTTGCCGTCGGGCGTCCGGAAGCGCTGGATGTGCTTAAGGTCAAGCCCCCGTCAGAGCGGATTCCCTCCAATTCGCTGATTATGGCTATGAGCGGGCAGGGAACGGAGTCGCCTTTTATCGCAAGCGTCTATTCCTACCAGCTGATGAGGGATGTTTACGAGCAGGGCAAGGACCCGATATTGCCGGTTATTGAAGCTGAAGGTGAGACCCAGTTCCGGATAGACAAAATAGCCCTCTTGGACAAACAAAAGGTGCAGCTGGTTCTGAATCCGGAGGAATCACGGCTGTTTAATCTGCTGACCCGGCCTGATCTGCGGACCAATTTTCCGGCAAGGGTGGATGACAGTGAATTCCAGTACTATACAGAAAGCAGCAAGTCCGCATACAAAATTATATCGTCCGAACCGGGCGCGCCTGTTGTCCGCTATAAGATCAAGATTAACGGCATTGTGGAGGAGAACAGTACCCAGGAGCTGATTACCCATAATCTGCTGGAGCAAATATCGGATGCCGGCGAGGAGGCGCTGGAACAGTCGGTAGAAGCGCTGCTTGAAAAAATAAAGAAGAAGCGGCTTGATCCCTTCGGGTGGGGGCTGCGTTACGGGACCAGACACTGGAACAACGAAACGGAAGCAGAGGAATGGGCGGCGCTGTTTCCGGTCCTGAAACTAGAGGTTGCTGCTGATGTCAGGATTAAGTACTCAGGGCTGATCAAGTAAAATGGACGGGCGGATTGATTGACGCTGAAGGCAGCAGGATTTATACTTGATCTAAAAATAAGTTAAAGGATGATAAAGATGAGAAACCTGAATTTAACCTCACAGCGGCAAGCCGTTTATGATATCGTCCGTAATTCGCATGACCATCCGACTGCAGCAGAAGTGATGAACCGGCTGGTAGAACAGGGGCATAACCTGGCCTACGGTACGGTCTACAATTCGCTGCGCTATCTTGCTGATAAACAGATGATCCGTGAGCTGAAGCTGGGGGAGGCTGCCAGCAGATATGATGCCAAGATGGATGATCACCAGCATATCCTGTGCGAGGTCTGCGGTGCGGTGGACGAAGTGATGACCCATGTGCCGCAGGAGTGGATGAGCAGCGTTGCTGCCGAGACCGGATATAAAATCTCGCATGCCCATGTCGTGTTTGGCGGCGTGTGCCCGGCATGCAGCAATAAAAAGCTGAATTAGGACCGGGGACACGTATAAACGGCGAATAGAAGCAGGACGGACTAATAGCAATATAATAAAAGACCGCTTTCATTAAGGCGGTCTTTTTTGCTGCGTTTATATAAAAATTATAAGATGTTCTAGTAGAATAACAATAATTACCGCTGAAAAAAAGGGTTTTAAGCAGCGGTATATAATTATATAACATGGACAAGTCACTCATACTTAAGACCTAAACGAAAGAGAGCGTGAACCCCCTTGGGCAAAAAATTCCGCGTTAATATCCGTATGAAGCTTACCCTTACATACCTGCTCGTCCTTCTGGCACCAAGCCTGATTATCGGCTGGCAGACCTACGAATCAGCCAGCGGCAAAGTGGAAGAGCAGCTGGTGACCAGCGCTGCTGAAAGTGTAGATGCGGCCAACGCGATTATCAATGCCAACATAGAGTCCAGAATACACGATATTGAATATTTCGCGGCTCAGCTGACCGCAGATGCAGTCAATGCGGAGGCTGCCGGGACTGCGGCGTCTATTACAGCCCGGCTGAGGGAGTATGCGGCACTGCATCCGGATGTGCTGGATATTTACGTGGGAACCAGCCGGGCAGCGGTACTGCATGCCTCAGAGGCTGAACGGCCCGAGGGCTATGATCCGCGCAAAGAGAATTCCTATGTAAATGCACTGAAGAACGGCGGCGGCACTGTGCTTTCCCCTGCATTTCAGACTGTTAACAATGAGATGGCGATTGCTATTTCGGCTGTGCTGGGGAGCGGTAACGGGGTAGTGGCCCTGGATTTGGATCTGTCGGCTCTGGCTGAGCTTACTGGTATTAAAGTCGGCAAGCAGGGCTACATTTTCATTCTGGACAGCAGCAAGAAATTTCTGGTCCACCCGGTAGAGACAATCGGCCGGGAATCCTCTGAGCCGTTTGTGAAGAGGATGTTTGAGGCAGGGTCCGGCT
Source organism: Paenibacillus camerounensis (assembly GCF_000723885.1). Taxonomy (GTDB): domain Bacteria; phylum Bacillota; class Bacilli; order Paenibacillales; family Paenibacillaceae; genus Paenibacillus_AQ; species Paenibacillus_AQ camerounensis. The sequence continues at coordinate 53,272 of NZ_CCDG010000061.1, read as the reverse complement.
CCTTTGACTATACCTATAAGGATTCGGACAAAAAAATGACCTTTATGCAAAATGAGCTGACCGGCTGGAGAATCGGCGGAACAATTGATAAGAATGAGGTGTCGGCCGCAACCGCCGATATCCGCCGGACAGCCTTTATAGTCATCGGAGTTTCGGTTGTACTGGCCCTTATTCTGATCTACTTCAACGTACAATCCATTCTGCGGCCGCTCGGCAGACTCCGTAAGGCTACGGCAGTCATTGCGCAGGGGGATTTATCCCAGGATATCGGAGCGTTCCGCCGGGATGAGATCGGCATGCTTGCCGACAATTTCGGGGTAATGGTTGCCAGTCTGCGCGGGATGATTATCAGTGTGCAGGAGATGACGGAAGATGTATCCTCATCTGCCGAGGAGCTGGCTGCCGGGGCGGATCAGACGACTAAGGCGATTGAGCATGTGACTGTAGCCATCCAGGAGGTTGCCGCAGGTACAGAGCGCCAGGTGGACAGCATCGAAAAGGGCACAGAGAGCACCGCGGCAACTGCGCATGAGGTCCAGCATATTTCCGGCTTCATGGAGCAGGTATCGGCGATGATGGACAAGACGTCGCTGTCTGCAGCGGAAGGCAATGAATCGGTCATCAGCGTGGTTGACAAAATCAACGGCATTCATGAAACGGTAGAGGAACTGAGTGGTGTCATTGATTCGCTGAATGTGCGTATGGAGCAGATTCAGGGAATTGCCGGCGTCATTACCGGCATTTCCCGCCAGACCAATCTGCTGGCGCTGAACGCCTCCATTGAGGCCGCACGTGCGGGCGAACAGGGACGCGGCTTTGCAGTGGTTGCTTCAGAGGTGCGCAAGCTTGCTGAAGAGTCTGAGAAATCAGCGCGGATGATTTCGGAGCAGGTCTCTTCAATTAACGGTGAGATGAAGCAGGCTACAGCAACCATGGAGGATGCCAGAAGCCGGGTGTCGGACGGCATTATGGCAGTGGATACCACCGGCCGCTCCTTCTCGCGGATCCGCAGGGCTGTAAAGGGTGCTGCGGAGAAAATCGAAGCGATGAACGGTGCGGTGCATACCCTATCAGCCGAAGCGGCCAGCATGGAGCGGGCGATTGGCGAAATCGGAGGCATCTCGAGGGAGGCGGCGGCCAATACAGAGACGATCTCTGCCGCCGCCCAGGAGCAGCTTGCGGCGGTGGAAGAGATTTCATCCTCGACGGCTAACTTGAGCCATCTGGCTGAGGAGCTGCAGAAGCTGGTCAGCCGCTTCAAGCTGCATGCCTAGGACCGGAGGCTGCTTCGTGCTTTTCTTTTTAGACCCTTTGCAAGTATACTGGTAGACAATAATGCAGGGTTAACGAGGGGGAGCTAAGTTTATGGCAGAGCAGTTAAAAGGAATGACCGTTGCCCTTGCAGGGCCGCGCAAATCGGAGGAAATGGCCAAGCTGGTTGCGAATATGGGCGGTATCCCGCTGCTCCGGCCTGCGCAGGGGACGGTGTTTCTGGATGACGAGGCACTCCGCCAGGGTCTGGACACATGGATCAAGCAGCCGCCCGGCTGGTCGGTTCTTACTACCGGTATGGGTCTGGATGCGCTGTTTAATATGGCGGAGACCATGGGGAACGCCGGACGTTTTCTGGAAATTCTGGGTGCTGCGCCTATTGCGGCACGGGGCTATAAGACGGTCAATGCCCTTAAGAAGCGCGGGCTGGCTCCGGCCGTGCGTGATGATGACGGAAGCACCAGTGGTCTGATCCGCGGGCTGCAGGACCATGACCTGCAGGGAAAGGAAATTGTACTGCAGCTGCACGGTGAATCTGCGCCCCGGCTGACCGCCTGGCTGGAAGGCGCGGGCGCGACGGTCCGGGAGGTGCAGCCCTACCGTCATACTCCCCCTGAGCCGGGCGCACTTGCGCTGCTGCTCGGTGAGATCCTTGAGGCAAAGGTGGATGCTGTAGCCTTCACCAGTGCACCGCAGTTCCGCTTCCTGTCGGAATATGCACGGGAGAACGGGAAGCTTGAGCAGCTGCTGCATGCGTTTGAGCAGGAGGTGCTGGCCGTTTCTGTAGGCAAGATTACCTCCCAGGCGCTGAAGGAGGAAGGTGTGGAGCGGATTGTAATGCCTGAGCATGAGCGGATGGGCAGTATGTTCGTTGAGCTGGGGCGTTATGCGGCTGCCCGCCGCTAGGGCAAGATGTGGCTGCCTTTTCCCGCTCCCGGTGAGCGGGAATTGTTTTTTGAAATATAAGAATTTACATTCCATGATCATGGACATCCAAGGCAGTTTTCCTTAAAATAATAGCAACGTATATGACAAAATCTGCTGCAAGAATCATGAAGGAGGATCCTATGGACAAGAGAAAATGCCTGCTCCTGGGCGACTACACCCATCCCCGTTTTCACCCTCTTCAGGGTGTGGACCAACAAATTGGCGAAATACTGAACGATCTGCTGACCGTTCAGTGTTCAGAGAATAAAAAGCTGCTGCTCGGCGAGCATCTGGCGGGATACGATTTATGCATAGCTTATAACGAGCTGTGGAACGAGACGGTCTCCCCCCAGCAGACTGCGGGTCTGCTCAGTTACGTTAGCGGAGGAGGCGGGCTGATCGTGCTGCATACCGGTATTTCGCTGGCGAAACGGTACGAGCTGGCCGGCCTGATCGGAGCCAGGTTTACGACCCATCCGCCGTACGCTCCGCTGAACTTCAAAGTGCGTGAGCATGATATTACAGAGGGCATTGAAGATTTCCAGCTCGATGAGGAGCCTTACCGCTTTGAGTTCGATCCGTTCACGGAAAAAACAGTGCTGCTGGAATACGAGGCTGACGGAGAGACCTACCCGGCAGCCTGGTGCCACCGCTACGGGCAGGGACGGGTTGTATTCCTGATGCCCGGCCATCATGAGCCGACTTTCCGCCACCCTGCCATCCGCGGGCTGATCCTGCAGGCAGCTACCTGGGCGGCGCGCATTCCAAGATAATCTTATTGTTCTGCTTAACATTTGCCCCTTGCCGCCTGGATTTTGTGAAATAGGCCGTCAAGGGGTATACTTTATCCATAACTGGAATCTTTGGGAGGAAAAAGCTATGAGCGATCTGTTCAAAAAAGCAATCTCACTAGGAGTAGGCCTCACCATTGTCAGCAAAGAAAAGGTTGAAAAGGCAGTAGATGAGCTAGTCAAACGGGGGGAACTGGCTCCCTCGGAATCCAAAGCGCTGGTGGACCGGCTTGTGGAGCGCGGAGAAGAAGAGCGCGGTGCATTCAAAACCACCGTGCAGGAGCAGGTACAGAAGGTGCTAAAGGAACTGAAGGTGCCCGTGCAGAGTGATATTGCAGAACTTGAGGCCCGGATTGCTGTCCTGGAGCGGCGTGTAGCCGAGCTGGAAGGCGGCACCGCTGCAGCCCCTGCCTCAGATTCTGTCTCTGCCGATGATACCCGGGAAGACATTCTGACGGATACGCGTACGGATTAAATGGCAGTAAAAATCAGACATGCCGGACGGTACCGGACCATTGCCATGGCGCTTATGCGTCATGGCTTCGGTTATATGGTGGAGGAGCTGGGCCTCAATCATCTGTTGTCCCTGCCGCGCCGGATGATGACCCATGAGACGCATGCCGCCCTGACGATCGGAGAGCGTATCCGGCGGGTACTCGAGGATCTGGGGCCGACCTTCGTGAAGCTGGGACAGCTTGCCAGCACCCGCTCAGACCTGCTGCCCGAGCCGATTATCGCTGAACTGGTTAAGCTGCAGGACAGCGTACCGCCGTTCCCGGCGGAGACTGCACGCAGCATTGTAGAGCAGGAATTGGACCAGCCGCTGCATGATGTTTTTGAATCCTTTGAGAATACGCCTATCGCCGCGGCTTCGATCGGCCAGGTACACCGGGCTGTGCTGCACGGCGGAGTGAGCGTGGCGGTTAAGATACAGCGTCCGGGTGTTACACGCACGATGCACCGGGATCTTGAGATACTGCAGGACTTAAGCCTTTTGGCTGAGAAAAAGCTGGACTGGGCGAAGCAGTACGGGCTGGCAAGGATGACCGAGGAATTCTCGCGCTCCCTGCTGGCCGAGCTGGACTATGCCCAGGAGGGCCGTAACGCCGAGCGTATCGCCGCTCAGCAGCCGGATCAGGCCAAAGGCAAGGTGGCCATTCCGGCCATTTACTGGGACTTCAGCTCGGCCCGGGTCCTGACCATGGAATACGTCAGCGGTATTACGCTGAACCGCCGGGAGGAGCTGCTTGCGCGCGGGCTGAAGCTTAAGACCGTGGCACAGCAGCTGGTCGAGATGATGCTGGACCAGATTTTTATCCATGGCTTCTTCCATGCCGATCCGCATCCCGGCAATGTGATGCTGCTGGATAACGGCAAGCTGGCGCTGATTGATTTCGGGATGGTCGGACGGCTCAGCGAAGAGATGAAGGATAGCTTGTCTGCGCTCATTATCGCGCTGATGCGCAGAAATACCGATTCGATGGTACGCGCTATTCTGCGATTGGGGGTTATTCCCGAGGATGCCGACCGTGCGGCCCTGCGCGATGATATGGACCGGCTGCGCGAGTCTTATTACGATATTCCGTTCAATCAGGTCAGCATCGGCAAGGCGCTGAATGATCTTTTTGGCATCGCGCGCAAGCACCGGCTGGTCATCCCGCCGGATCTGGCTATGCTCGGCAAGACGATGCTTACCCTGGAGGGCGTAGTGGCCAATTTGGACCCGTCGTTCAGTATTGTGCAGATGGCTGAGCCGTTCGGCAGGCAGCTGCTCAAGCAGCGGTTCAGCGGCAGCCGGGTGCAGCGCAAGCTGCTCGGCGGAATAGCCGACCTGGCCGAAAGCCTGGTGGAGCTGCCGTCGCAGGCCCGCCAGCTGTCGGCGCTGATCAGCAGCGGCAAGCTGAAGGTTGAGGTCGGCCTGCCGGAGCTGAAGAACCTGGAGCACAAGTTCAGCCGGGTGGGCAACCGCCTGTCGTTCAGCATTGTGCTGCTGGCCTTCAGCATTATTATGGCCGGCCTGATCATCGGCACCTCCCTGCGCGGCGCTCCGTCGCTGCTGTGGGATTTTCCGACCGTTGAGATCGGCTCGGTTATTGCGCTGCTGATGGTGATCTGGCTGCTGCTGTCGATCTTTAAGTCGGGGCGGTTCTAGCCGGTACCATTATTATTTTCAAGCTATTTACACAAAGACCCCAAGATCAAGTACAATAAGAAGGATAACTTTCTAAGAATATAAGAATGTATATGTTCTACGCTATAGATCATCCTTATATTTTGCGCAGAAACGGATACCGTCCTGTTCAGGACGGCAAAGCCGTTTCTTCTTGGCTTACTGTTTCCGGATGACTGAGACCGGACAGACTATTGTATAGAGTGTAATGGAACGCAAAAGGAGTGCCGTCATGAATGTCCGGTGGATCGCTGCTGCCCTACAAACCGTACTTTGACCGCACTTTTACAGGGTGAGAGGCGGCAAATGGGACGGAAGAATCCGGGTGGACGGGTTCTTCCGCTTTTGTATGCCTCCTTAATGAGGGAATTGAATCGTACATTACTCCGTAAATGGATGCCTATAAGTTATGTATATTTGTAAATTTAAGAATTTAGTGAGGTGGAGCCATTGTCAGGTTTCAAAGGTTTAGGAGTTTCAGAAGTATTAACCGATCTGTTAAAGGGACAAGGTATCGTCAAGCCGACGCCGGTCCAGGAAGAATCCATTCCGCCGCTGGTGCAGGGACTGGACGTTATTGCCAGAGCAAAGACCGGGACAGGGAAGACGCTGGCTTTTCTGCTGCCGATTATGGACAAGATCCGCGTGGAGGCACCGTATCCGCAGGCGCTGATCCTTGCTCCGACTCGTGAGCTGGCGCTGCAGATCACCGAAGAGGCGCGCAAGCTGGCGCGTCATACCGGCGTGAAGATCCTGGCCGTCTACGGCGGACAGGATGTCGAGAAGCAGCTGCGCAAGCTGGAGGGCGGACGCCACCTGATTATCGGGACTCCGGGACGGCTGCTTGACCATCTGCGCCGTGAAACACTGGACCTCGGCGGCGTCAAAATGCTCGTGCTGGATGAAGCGGACCAGATGCTGCATATGGGCTTCCTGGAGGATGTAGAGACCATTATTACAGCGGTTCCTTACCGCCGCCAGACGATGCTGTTCTCGGCGACGATGCCGGACGCGATCAAGCGCCTGGCTGCGAATTATATGAAAGAGCCGCTGGATATCATTATCAAGAGCGGATCTTCGATTCCGCTGGAGAATATCCGCCAGCAGGTTGTAGAGGTCTCGGACCGTAATAAGGAGGACGCGCTGCAGGCGCTGATCGAGCGGGACCGCCCTTATCTGGCGATTATATTCTGCCGGACCAAGCGCCGGGTGTCGAAGCTGAATGAAGCGCTGCAGGCTGCAGGCTATGAATGCGACGAACTGCACGGCGATCTGTCCCAGGCCAAACGTGAAGCCGTCATGAAGCGGTTCCGCGATGCGAAGCTGCAGCTGCTGGTTGCTACGGACGTTGCCGCCCGCGGTCTTGACGTTGAAGGGGTTACCCATATCTTCAATTATGATCTGCCGCTGGATGCGGATAGCTATATCCACCGGATCGGCCGCACCGGCCGGGCCGGCGGCAAAGGCCTGGCGATTACCCTCGCCTCGCCGCGTGAAGCCAACCTGCTCGATCTGATCGAGCACGGCACCTCCCAGCGGCTGGACCGCCGCCGCTACGAGAAGGATGAATTCGGCGTCGGCGAATTCAGCTCTGTGCAGGGCGGCTCCCCGCGGGGCGGCCGCCGCAGTGCGCCGGAGCCCGCCCGTGCCGGGCGCAGCCAGGGACGCAGCGGCGGAGCGCCGCGTGCGGAAGCCGGTGCGCGCCAGGGCGGGCGCGCACGCGGTAAAGAGGCAGGCGGCTGGGACGCGCCTGCAGAGAGCCGCGGACGCAGCGAAGCGTCCGCGGGCAAGCGCAGCGCCTATGACGCAGCTGCGCGCAGAGGCGGGGACTCCGCCGGCCGCAGCGCGGCGAAGCCAAGACCGGGCGGCGGCTATGGCAGCTTCGACGCCCGCAGCAATGCGGCGGCTGCGGATTCTGCAGCCGGAGCGAACGCCGCCGGCAAGCGCGGCGGCAGAGGGGCCGCCGGTTCCAAGGGCGGCCCGAGCAGCGGCTACAGCACCAATGTATCCAGAGGTGCGGAAGCCGGGGGCTTCAGCTACGGCGCCTCCAAGGGCGCCGGCTCCGGTGAGGGCTATAACCCGGGCGGGGCTAAGGCCAGCCCGAAACATAGAGCCAATGTGGCGCGCAGCAATGAAGCAGGCGCGTGGAGTGCATCTCCGCCGGCTAAGGGCGGCAGTTCCCGCGGCGGAAGAAGCGCAGGCGGCGCATCCAAGGGTGCCGGCCAGGGCGGCAAAGGCAGCTATGGCAGCTACGGTACCGGCGGCGCCAAAGGCGGTAAAGGAGGCTCCGGCGCTGGCGGACGGAATAGCGGCGGCGGCTCGCGTGGCGGACGCAACGGCGGTTCAGGCGGCTCACGCGGCGGACGCGGCTCATCCAGATAAAGGCGCTTTAATGTATAGATAAATCCTGTTACCATAGGACGGCCTGCTTAACCGGGGCCGCACCTGTGGTAACATTTTTTTTGGGATTGAATCCGGCCGGCGCGCCGAATCAAAGGCCTTTCTGCCTTTGATTTCGCCCTTGATTTCCGCTCTTGATTCCACTCAAAACCCCGGCTCCCCTGAGGGGAGCTGTCACAATAGCTGCACTACATTATTCCTGTCCATATTGTTCCAGCGGGCACTCATTACATTAAATTTAACTTTTTGAAACATTTTTGACGTAATGCTTGTCTATAATGAAAATTGTAACTAATGTTTCACCGCAGAGCAGCAGGTTAAGCATTGATAAACCAACTTGAGAGGAAGCAGCAGCATATGTCCAGAACCGCCAAAGTCATTATTTTATTTATAGCCGTTATCGCCGTCGGCTGGGGAATCGGCAAATATACATCACCGTCGCCCTCGGCTTCGCAGGAAGAAGGGGCGTCTGCCGGTACCGGCGACGGGGTCCTGGCTCCGCCGGTTGCCGATCCGGAGGCATCCGCTGAGCCATCGGCTGTACCGGTTGCTACTCCGCAGGCCACTGCTGCACCGCAGCAGACAGGCTCCGGTACAGAGGACGAGCCGTCCGCAGCACCAACAGCCAAGCCGGAGCCGACTGAGAAGCCGGCCGCAACGTCCAGACCGGCTGCAACAGCCAAGCCTTCCGGCGGCAGCGGGTCAGAAGGTGCCGAGCTTACCGCCGCAGAGCCGGATAGCGTAACGGTAATGGTCAATAAGCAGTACAAGCTGCCGGACGGATACAAGCCGGCCGATCTGGTGTATCCGGAGGTGCCGTTTCTTTTCTCCGAGAAGATTGAGAAGCGGATGATGCGCAAGACGGCGGCTTCCGCGCTCGAGAAGATGTTTGCAGGCGCGAAGAGTGACGGTATCCATCTTGCCGGCGTGTCCGCCTACCGCTCCGAAAAGACCCAGACCACGCTGTTTAACAACTATGTAAAAAGAGACGGCGAGGACAAGGCCCGCACCTACAGTGCTGTTCCCGGACACAGCGAGCATCAGACAGGCCTGGCGATCGACATCTCAGGCAGTGACGGCAAGTGCGCCGCTGAGAGCTGCTTCGGCGGGACGAAGGAAGCCGAATGGCTGGCCGCCCATGCTGCAGAATACGGCTTTATTATCCGCTACCCTGAAGGCAAGCAGGCGATTACCGGCTATAAATACGAGCCATGGCATGTGCGCTATGTGGGGCAGGAGATTGCCGGAGATATTGCTGAAAGAGGCATTACCCTGGAGGAATATTACGACGCCGTTCCGGTGTCTAACTAGCACGCAGGCGGTCCCGGTAACGGGGCCGTTTTTGTGTTCGCACAGCGGTATAAGGTATGATGACATTGACCCATAGCAGCTGAAAGGATGATGAGCCAATGTCGATCTACAGTTTTGCCGCAGTTACACCTTCGGGTAAGGAAGTGCCGCTTAAGGATTATGAAGGCAAGGTGCTGCTGATAGCCAATACGGCCAGTAAGTGCGGGCTTACCCCGCAGTACGGGGACCTTCAGAAGCTGTATGAGCAATACGGGGATAAAGGGCTGGTAGTGCTTGGTTTTCCCTGCAATCAGTTTGCCGGCCAGGAGCCGGGTACAAGTGAAGAGGCTGAGGAGTTCTGCCAGATTAACTACGGAGTGAAGTTTCCTGTATTCGCCAAAACGGAGGTTAACGGTCCGGATGCCAGCCCGCTGTTCGAATATTTGAAGGATCGGCAGCCGGGAACAGGGGACAGCAGTGACATCCAGTGGAACTTCACCAAATTCCTGGTAGACCGCGGCGGTAATGTAACAGCCCGGGTTGAGCCGAAGGAGTCACCGGAGACGATGAAGGGGCTTATCGAGTCCCTGCTCTAATCAGGCAGCGCTGCTGCGATCCATTATGTTAGTTCAGCCAGCCTTTTCCGCACCGGCAGCAGCCGGCGGCGGGAGGGCTTTTTACATTATTAATCGTATAGGCCGGCGGGCATGCTATGAAAATAATCCTTGACGCTTTTCACGGACAATGTATTCTTTGAAGAGGAAACATCAACGTGCGTTATTACATACAGACATACAGAGCATCTCTCAGGATGGAGTCACCGGCAAGTTGAGCAGGATAATACGGCAGGAGGGTTTTATACAGTTATGAGGTTAATTACAGAGGTAGCAGCGGCAGCGGGAATAGACGGGGAGCATCTGGAACTGTACGGCAAATACAAAAGCAAGCTGGCCCCTTCCCTGTGGGAAGAGGTAAAGCATAAGCCGGACGGCAAGCTGGTGCTGGTTACCGCAGTCAATCCTACCCCGGCCGGAGAGGGCAAGACACTGACGACAATCGGGCTGTCACAGGCGCTGAATGCAGCGGGAGTCCGGGCGGTAGCAGCACTCCGGGAGCCGTCCCTCGGCCCCTGCCTGGGCATGAAGGGCGGAGCAACAGGCGGCGGCAAAGCGCAGATAGTTCCTTCCGACGAGATCAATCTTCATTTTACAGGCGATATTCACGCCGTAACTTCTGCGCATAACCTGTTGTCAGCGATGATTGACAATCATATCTTTCAGGGGAATGCCCTCGGGCTTGATCCGCAGCGTATTGTCTGGAAACGTGTTATGGATATGAATGACCGGAGCCTGCGGAGCATTGTGACCGGGCTGGGTGACGGTAACGGGACTGTGCGGGAGAGCGGATTCCAGATTACGACAGCGTCCGAAATTATGGCCGTACTATGCCTGTGCGATGATCTTGCCGATCTGAAAAAGCGGCTGAGCCGCATGCTGGTCGGTTATGATGTGCTGGGCCAGCCGGTTACAGCCAAGGATATCGGGGCTGTCGAGGCGATGACTGCACTGCTGAAAGAAGCGGTGAAGCCCAATCTTGTGCAGACGCTGGAGGGAACACCGGTCATTATTCACGGGGGGCCTTTTGCTAATATTGCCCATGGCTGCAGCAGTGTAATCGGAACCCGCTATGCGCTCAAGCTGGGCGAAGTGGTGGTTACAGAGGCCGGCTTCGGGGCTGACCTCGGTGCAGAGAAGTTCATGGATATTAAGTGCCGCCAGGCCGGGCTTACCCCGGATGCAGCGGTGCTTGTCGTTACTGTTAAATCGCTGAAATATAACGGCGGTGTACGTAAAGAGGAGCTGTATGAAGGCAACCGCGCCGCCCTGCTGTCAGGACTGGCGAACATGGAGCGCCATATTGAGAATCTGGGTAAATTCGGAGTTCCTGTGCTGGTAGCGCTGAACCACTTTGAGGGCGATGCGCCTGATGAGGTGAATGATGTGCTGGAGGCCTGCCGCCGCCTGGGTGTGCCAGCAGCAATCTCAAAGGTATGGGCTGAGGGGGGAGCCGGCGGCCTGGAGCTGGCAGCGGAGCTGAAAAAGCTGCTGGACCGCGAGCCTTCCGGGACGTTTGCTCCGCTTTATGAGGATCAGCTTGATATTCCGTCGAAGATCAGCACAATCGTTACTGAAATCTACCGCGGTGCCGGAGTATCCTACTCCCCGGCGGCCAAACGCAGCCTGGCTGTTATTGAGAAGCTTGGTCTGCAGCAGCTCCAGGTATGTATGGCCAAAACGCCGTACTCCTTCTCCGACCAGCCGAGGCTGCTGGGTGCGCCGGAAGGCTTCACGATAGGGGTACGGGATATTACCCTGTCACTTGGTGCCGGATTTGCTGTTGTCATTACCGGCAGTATTGTTACCATGCCGGGTCTTCCCGCTAAACCGGCTGCCGAAGGGCTGCTGGTCGATGAAGACGGCGTACTGCACGGCCTGGTATAGGTTCATTTAAATGAAAAAAAATTAATGCTTCTCCCTGAGCCAGGCGGCTTGCCGCTATGGTATCAGGGATTTTTTTGGGGTAAAAATAAACAGGCGCCTATCGCATATACCCGGATTCCTTACACCGCTGCTTCCTGCCGCCGGCAGACATAAACTCCGTCTGCTTGGGGAAAATAACATAACCGGAGCAGCATGCTGCTGCAGGTAACAAATCAGAAGGTAATCCAAATTGTGAACAATGTGAGAAAAATCACAATTATACTTGTAATGTGACAAAAATCACAATATAATCAGTGTATAAAGTGAAATTAATCACATGCGCAAACAAATAATAAATAAATATGCTTGCCAATTTGGAGGAGGAAGAAATCATGAAAGTAGCAGTCATTGGATGTACCCATGCCGGAACCGCCGCAATTGTTAATACCGCACAGCTTTACCCGGACGCCGAGATTACGGTGTACGAGCGCAATGATAACATCTCATTCCTGTCGTGCGGTATTGCCCTATATGTAGGCGGAGTAGTCAAGGACCCGCAAGGCCTGTTCTATTCGTCACCGGAAAAGCTGGCTGAACTCGGTGTCACCACCAAGATGCGCCATGAAGTCATTAAGGTAGATACCGCCGCCAAAACACTGCGTGCCCGCAACCTCGCAACCGGAGAAGAATTTAATGATACCTACGATAAGCTGATTATGACCACCGGCTCCTGGCCGATTATCCCTAAGCTTGAGGGAATGGATCTGGACGGCATCCTGCTCTCCAAGAACTATAACCACTCGAACACCATTATCGAGCGGGCTGAGCAGGTAAAGAGAATTACTGTAGTCGGCGCAGGATACATCGGGGTCGAGCTTGTTGAGGCCTTCCAGATGAACGGCAAGCAGGTAACCCTGATTGACGGTGAGGAGCGCATTCTCAGCAAATACCTGGACGAGGAATTCACAGCTCCGATTCAAAAATCACTTGAGGACCACGGCATTAAGCTGGCTCTTGGTGAAAAGGTAAGCTCCTTTGCCGGAGAGAACGGTAAGGTAACCAAGGTTATTACCAGCAAAGGCGAGCACGAGACGGATCTGGTCATTCTCTGCATCGGCTTCCGCCCGAATACAGAGCTGCTTAAGGGCCAGGTGGATATGCTGCCGAACGGGGCGATTATGGTCAATGATTATATGCAGACCAGCCTGCCGGATGTATTTGCTGCCGGAGACAGCTGTGCGATTCATTACAATCCGACCGGACAGCATGCTTACATTCCTCTTGCGACCAATGCGGTCCGCATGGGTACACTGGTTGCCCGGAATCTGGTTGAGAGCACTATCCCTTATATGGGCACACAGGGAACGTCAGGCATCAAAATTTATGAAGATAATATTGCCGGTACCGGCCTGACTGAAGAAGCGGCCAAGGCAGAAGGTATGGAGGTAGAGAGTGTTATGATTACCGACAACTACCGTCCGGAATTTATGCCGACTGTCGAGGAAGTTCAGCTGAAGGTAGTCTATGCCCGCGGCACACGCCGGATTCTCGGAGCACAGATTATGTCCAAAATGGACCTGACCCAGTCAATCAATACGGTGTCGGTCTGCATCCAGAACCGGATGACGGTAGACCAGCTGGCCTTTATCGACTTCTTCTTCCAGCCGCACTACAACAAGCCGTGGAACTTCCTGAACACTGCCGGCCTGCAGGCTCTTCCCAAGAAGGTAGAACGCAAAGAGCCAGTGAACGTATAAAAAATATTAATGTGATCAGGACCGGAGCCGCTGGGGCTCCGGTTTTTTACTCTGTATACATACCTGCGCATGAACTGTTACTGTGTTTTTTTTAACATTCATCTCATTTGTGCATGTGCTAAATTTGTCATGTCAGTGAAAACTTTCACGAAGCGTTTCTTGTGGTGATATTTATCACGTTAATGTGATTAGGATCACGCTACAATGAGATAAAGGAACAAATTTTAAGTAATTTTCAAAGGAGATAGGAATCATGGCATACAACAAACCGCAACAGATTGCCGAGGTAACGGTAGAGAACGGAATCAAGAAGGCCCATAACCCGCTTGCAGCCGTACTAATTCTCGGTTTTCTGGGAGGGGCATTTATTTCACTCGGATTTTTACTTGATATTCGCGTTATAGCGAATACTCCGGCAGAATGGGGCTCCATCGCTAATTTTATCGGGGCTGCTGTTTTCCCGGTCGGACTGATTTTGGTGCTGCTGGCCGGCGGAGAGCTGCTGACCGGTAATATGATGGCTGTGCCGCTTGCTTTTATAGCGAAGAAGATTTCGTTCTGGGACGTCATTAAGAATCTGGTGCTGATTACGCTCAGCAACCTGGCAGGCGCCCTGTTTGTTGCTTATTTCTTCGGTCATGTGGTCGGTCTGACGGCTGATGGTGTATATCTAGAGAAGCTAGTTAGCATGGCTGAGCATAAGATTGATGTAACTTTCGTACAGGCCTTTGTGTCCGGGATCGGCTGTAACTGGCTGGTAGCCCTTGCGGTATGGCTCTCTTACGGAGCAGATAATTTCAGCGGTAAAATCCTCGGTATCTGGTTCCCGACTATGGCGTTCGTAGCCATCGGCTTCCAGCACGTTGTAGCCAACATGTTCCTGATCCCCGCTGCTATATTTGAGGGACACTTCACCTGGCTTGATTATTTCAATAACTTCGTTCCGGTATGGCTCGGTAATCTTACCGGGGGGGCGGTCTTTGTAGCAGCGGCTTATTATATGACTTACCTGCGCAAAGCGCCGGCGGCAGTTCAACCGGTAGAAGGGGTATCAAGCTCCAGCGTGAAGAAGCATGCCTAGACCGCAATATTAAGATAAGAGAATATAAGAAAGACACTGCTAGTGTGTCCGTCACCTCCTGCTTATTACGCAGACAGGAGAGCGGAACCGCCGGCAGTGTCTTTTTGTATCTGAACCTTATGATTGGAGCAGAAGATAGCACAAAATTCGCCGTGCTGATCCGGCTCGGGGGAACGAAACCGGATATCACGGCGAATAAATAGGGAGTGTTTCATATGCACTATTACCCGGACATACTAAGATCGAATCAGGCTGGTTCGGGTGATTTTCTTTACGCTGGGGTGCAGCCAATATACAATGGACAGATGAGCAGTCTGGTCGAAATAGAACGTGAATTCACCTGAAATCTAAAGGAGGACATCAGCCTTGAAGCATAGCAAAGACGGTATATTTCCGGCGGTATGTCCGCTGGACTGCCCTGATACCTGCGGCCTGCTGCTGCACAAGCAGGATGGCCGGATCGTAAAGGTTGAGGGGAACCCTGCACATCCCGTTACCAAAGGGGCGATCTGCAACAAGGTGCGGAACATGGCCGGCCGGGTGCATCATCCGGAGCGGCTGATGCACCCGCTGCGCCGCACAGGCCCCAAGGGCAGCGGTGCCTTTGAACAGATCAGCTGGGAAGCGGCAATCGCTGAGATTGCCGGACGGTATAAGCAGCTGTCTGCCGAATACGGGCCGGAGAGCATCCTGCCGTATTACTTTTATGGGAATATGGGATTGCTCAGCGTGGGCGGGATGGACCGCCGGTTCTTTAACCGGCTTGGCGCAAGCCGGCTGAACGCTAAAATCTGCAGCGCAGCCGGAACGGCCGGCTGGGTCTATACAATGGGTATGGACGGAGGGGCCAGTCCGGAGGATACGGTGAACGCCGATCTGATTATCGTCTGGGGCGGCAACATTGTGAGCACCAACATGCATCAGGTTGTGTTTGCGGAGCAGGCCCGCAAACGCGGCGCGAAGATTGTTGTCATTGATGTGCACCGCAACCGGACCGCCCAGTGGGGCGACTGGTTCCTGCCGCTGTATCCGGGGACGGATGCTGCACTGGCGCTTGGCCTGATGCACATTCTGTTCCGCGACGGGCTGACGGATGAAGCTTTTCTGCAAAAGTATACTGTAGGACATGAGGAGCTGCGCCAGCAGGCGCTGGGCTATCCGCCGGAGCTGGTGTCAGAGATAACCGGTGTGCCTGCAGCGGACATCGAGCAGCTGGCAAGGCTGTACGGTGAAGCTAAAGTGCCCTATATCCATATCGGCAACGGGCTGCAGCATCATGACAACGGCGGGATGAATGTCCGCAGTATTGCCTGCCTGCCGGCGCTGGTCGGTGCCTGGCTGAAGCCGGGAGGCGGAGCGATTAAGTCCAACGGCGACTACAGCTCTGTTAATTCGCAGGCTCTGGCCCGGCCGGAGCTGCGGAGTAACCCGCAGGCACGCAGCATTAACATGAACCGGATCGGAGAGGTACTGGCGCAGCAGGAGCAGCCGGTTAAGAGCTTGTTCGTCTACGGCACTAATCCGCTGGTTGTGGCGCCGAGTGCCGACAAGGTAAAGGCGGGTTTCGCCCGGGAGGACCTGTTCACGGTCGTGCATGATCTGTTCATGACCGATACGGCGATGTATGCCGATATTGTGCTGCCGGCAACTTCAACCTTTGAAAATACTGACTTGTACTGCTCGTATTGGCATCATTATATACAGCTGCAGGAGCCGTTGCTGGAGCGGCAGGGTGAGTGCAAGAGCAATGTGGAGCTTTTCTCGCTGCTGGGACAGGCTATGGGCTTTGAACCTGAGATCTTCGGCCAGTCTGAGGAGGAGATGATTGCTGAGGCGCTTGATTATCCGGACAATCCGTATTTGAACGGGGTAACGCCGGAGCGGCTGAAGGCCGAGCGGTTCGTCAAGCTGGATATGTCGCCTAAGGCGCATTTTCCGGAGTCGCTGCCGACCCCTTCCGGCCGGATCGAGCTTTACTCTGCAGCCATGGAGGAAGCCGGCCTGCCGCCGCTGCCTGTCTATACACCGCTGAAGGAAGGCTACGACGGAGTACGGCGTCCGGAGCAGGGGGCCGATTATCCGCTGATGTTCATTTCGCCGCCGAACCATAATTTCCTCAATTCAACCTTTGGCAATGTGGAGAAGCATCAGAAGATGGAAAAAGCTCCTGTCCTGCAGATTCATCCTGTGGATGCAGCAGCCCGTGAAATTGCGGATGGTGATGAGATCACTGTGTACAATGGCAGAGGTGTTGTGGAGATTACCGCAATGGTAACGGATAAAATGCTGCCGGGTACCGTAATCAGCCAGGGGCTGTGGTGGGGCGGCAAGGGAAAGAAGCAGCGTGTCAATGTGCTTACACCGGACCGGCTGAGCGATATGGACGGCGGGGCAACCTTTTTCTCGGCTACGGTGGAAGTGAAAAAGCGGGAACACGCCTTGGCTGTAACGGATTCTGTCTAGACCTTAGTTCTACACCCTACTGATGAATGAATATTTCTGCGTTTGGATGACGCGATAAAGCGTTGATGCACGAGCTTGCCCATCACCCTGTTTTGGTAAGATACTGGATGGATTGATCACATATAAGTAACAGGGGATGAAAGACAAGCCATGAAGTTTTTGCAGGACTATCCTAGAGAAATAAAAGTATTTCTGATCGCAAGCCTCGTTAATGCAACCGGCAGTGCACTCATGTGGCCGCTGGTAACGATGTATGTATTCGAGGAGCTTGGACGCAGCATGCAGGAGGCGGGGATCGTTATTGCGATCCAGTCGCTCGGAGGAATTGCCGGACAGCTGCTGGGCGGCTCGCTGTATCATAAGCTGGGGGTTAAACGGCTGATTGTCGGTGCTCTGGCCATGAATGCACTTGCCTTGTTCGCACTGCCTGTATCCAGCTCCAACTGGTATTTGTTCATGGTCGTTATGGGGCTGGTCGGTTTGTTCAATTCTATGGCACAGCCTGCCATTCAGGCTTTTGTCGGCTTCCGGTTCTCGGAGCGGCGCGGTGAGCTGTTCAACATTATTTATGTCGCGAATAATATCGGAGTTGCACTCGGCACGATACTCAGCGGTTTTTTGGCCGATATCTCCTATATGCTGAGCTTTGTAATGAACGGGTTAACTTCAGCTATTTTTGCTGTGTTTTTCTTGATTTATCTGCGGACAATTACCAGTGCGCCGGTGCAAGAGCACATGCCGAACAGAGCACGGACCCGGGAACAGTCAGGCTGGCGGCTGGCCGGCAATGCCCGGCTCTACCTGTACATGTCGCTGGGTACCATGTTTCTGCTAATCGGCAACTCAGTCTGGAATACGGGTGTTTCCCCGTTTATTATTTCGGAAGGCTGGTCCAAAAGTCTCTACAGCTTTCTCTGGACGCTTAACGGTATTCTGATCTTTGCCGCCCAGCCGCTGGTCAGTCTGATCAAACGCTGGTTTGCCGGTACGTCAACCTCACAGATGACAGCTAGCGCCGTATTCTATTTAAGCGGCTATGCGGTTATTCTGCTGATGCCGAGCTATACCGGTATGGTGCTGGCAATGACGCTCGCTACGCTGGGTGAGATGCTGATCTCACCGGCAACTCCGGCCTTTATTGCGGATGCCGCCGGACGTAACGCCCCGTTCTATATGGGACTCAGCGGGGGAATCGGAGCGGCCGGCAGAGTAATCGGCCCGGCCCTGATGGGCGGCCTGTTTGACCGGGGCGGGCTGGCGCCTACAGGCTGGCTTGCCTGCGCAATGGCGGTGCTGGCGGTGGGCTTCTTTATTATCCACGCTTACGCTAACCGCTCCGCCCGTAATCCGGTGCAAAATGCGGTATAATGGATGAAGCCGGCAACCGGCACAGCGGGATATGTAGAGAAAAAGGTAAGGCAAGGGGTGGAGGAGCTATGCAACAAATTAATGAAGGCTCGCTCACGATCCGGCCCTCGGAAATCAGGGATGTCCGTGAGCTTATTCTGCTTGATAATATGATCTGGACGGAAGATACGACACCGGGACCGTTAATGTGGCGTTCCCGGGAGGACTACCTGCTGCATGCGCCGCCGGGCTCACAGCTTGTCGCACTGCACAGCGGAGAGCTGTGCGGCTACGTCGGCTTTGGGTGTCCGAGCGGCATGGAGAGCAACCGGCATGTATGCGAGGTGAACATCGCCGTGTACCCGCAGTTTCAGCGCCAAGGAATCGGCAGACGGCTGATGGGAGCGATCAGGCAGCATGCTGCGGCGAACGGTATACGCAAGCTGCGGCTGCGCGTGCTGTCAAGCAATGAGCCGGCGCTCGCCTTTTACCGCAAATGCGGATTTCAGGAGGAGGGCCGGCTGAAGGAAGAGTTTTACCTGAACGGGCATTATGTTGATGAGGTCTTTATGAGCTGTATGCTGACTGGAGGGAATCAGAATGGAAGTCATTTCGCTTAATGTAGGCAAGCCGGTTACGGTAGATTACCGCGGCAAGCCGCTGGAGACAGGGATTTACAAGCTGCCTGCGGAAGGGCCAGTACGGCTTCACGCTGAAGGCTTCGACGGTGACGGGCAGGCAGATCTCGTAAATCACGGGGGAGTAAACAAGGCAGTCTGTGTCTACCCGATTGAGCATTATACATTTTGGGAGGAGCACCTCGGCAAACAGCTGGCTTACTCCGCCTTTGGGGAGAATATTACGGTGAGCGGGCTGCTTGAGACAGAGGTCTGCATCGGCGATATATACGAGATTGGTACAGCCCTGCTGCAGGTCAGCCAGCCCCGCTTCCCGTGCTTCAAGCTTTCACAGAAGCATGGCGCGAATGACATGCCGGCCAAGGTGCTGTCCACAGGATACAGCGGCTTTTATTTCCGCGTACTGCGTGAAGGCGCGGTTGGTACCGGCGATTCTGTTGTTAAGGTTGAGTCCGGTAAGGGTGACTACACAGTAAGACGGGTGCTCAAGGCAATGGAGGTCGGGCGGAAGGATAAGACCGATCTCAAGGAGCTGGCTGAGATAAGCGCGCTTACCGATGAGATCCGCGATGATTTCCGGAAATGGCTGGAGCGGGAGTAGGCCTGATGCGGGAGAGACTGCGCTCGCAAGAAGCGGCTGCCGGCAGCGGCAAACAAGCCTGGGTGGCTAAGCCCCCAGGCTGTTTGTGTGTGTATGCGGCGGAGCGCGCCTATTGCTGCCCGCTCCCGCGTCAGCCCAGCAGCTTCCACTCACTGCGCAGCAGGCCGTAGACGGCGTGGTTCACATAGCCGTGCGGCAGCTTTTCTGACTGGCGGAGCACACCCTCGAATACGAAGCCAAGCCGTTCCGGAATGGCCCGGCTTGCTTTGTTGCCGGTTGCACAGCGGATCTCAATCCGGTTGAGCTCCATTTCCAGCAGGGCGTAATCAACAAATACCCGGCAGGCGCTGGTCATGTAGCCGTTGCCCTCGTAGCCTTCGCCCAGCCAGTAGCCGATGCCGGCTGAACGGCTCGGCCAGTCGATCGCGTGATAACCGATGACGCCGGCCAGCTCTCCGCGGACCCACAGTCCTGCTGTGAAGCCGCCGTTGTCGCTGCCCTGCTTGGCGGCATTTTTAATGAAGGCGGCGATATGCGCTTCCTCGCTGACACCGTCCACCCAGGGCAGCCACTGACGCAGCCGCAGCCGTGAGCGCTCGACCAGGGCGAACAGCGGACGTGCATGCTCAGGCATTAGCAGCTTCAGCACAAGCTCATCATCAATGACATAGTTAAACATGCGGGTGCCTCCTCTTACGGCACAGGGCCGGTATGCTGCTTAACGCTTTTTCCATTCGAGGGCGTAAATATCCTCTTCCAGTGACTGCATCCGCTGCACAGCCAGGGTCCGGCAGTCGCTGAGCGCCCCGTTATAGATGGCCGGCCCGAGCTCCTTCAGGAAGAATTCCAGCAGATTGTCCGCTGCGAGATGGCCGATCGTCTCGCCGCGTTCCGCTTCGAAATAGCTGCGGATGTTCTCGGTGATCAGATCGCGCTGCTCTTTGGGCAGCTTAATTGGCTTCATGAGATAAGTCCCCCTTTTCATAAAGATAAGAAAGTTATATCATAGTATGCTTTATCCTTATCCTCCCCCAAGAAACAGATACCCTCCTGTTAAGGACGGTGTAGCCATTTTGACTTGGCAGAAAAATATAAAAGCATCATGCTTCCCATGCTACTCTATCGTCCGGAGGGAAGTCAAAGTGCCCCGCAGGGAGTGGCTCCGTTAGCCATTTCATTGATCATTCTCCGGTTAACGGGTATATTAATAGGAAACATGTTCATACAAGGACGCAGTAACATTACAGAACGAGAGGTTGATAGCTGTGGAGAACCGTGGAACCCCCTCCAATTTCATCAAAAATATTATTACCGAAGATTTGAGCTCAGGTAAAGTGCAGGAAGTGGTCACCCGCTTTCCGCCGGAGCCGAACGGTTATTTACATATCGGACATGCCAAGGCGATCTGGATTAACTTTACACTGGCTGATGAATTCGGCGGCAAAACGAACCTGCGCTTTGACGACACCAATCCGCTAAAAGAGGATACCGAATATGTGAACTCCATCAAGGAGGATGTAAAATGGCTTGGTTATGAGTGGGAGGAGCTGCGTTTCGCTTCCGACTATTTCGGCCAAATGTACGAGCGGGCAGAGCTGCTGATCCAAAAAGGCAAGGCTTATGTGGATGACCTGTCTGCCGATCAGATCCGCGAGCTGCGCGGCACGCTGACAGAGCCCGGCAAGAACAGCCCGTACCGTGAACGCAGCAGTGACGAGAGTCTCGACCTGTTCCGCCGTATGCGTGCAGGTGAATTCAAGGACGGCGAAAAGGTGCTGCGCGCCAAAATCGACATGTCCTCACCGAATATTAATCTGCGCGACCCGGTTATCTACCGGATTTCGCACACTCATCACCATAATACAGGCGATACCTGGTGTATTTACCCGATGTATACCTTTGCCCATCCGCTGGAGGATGCTATTGAATCCGTGACCCACTCTCTCTGCTCCCTGGAGTTCGAGGATCAGCGCCCGTTCTACGACTGGGTTATCGCCGAATGCGAGATGCCGGCTGCGCCGCATCAGTATGAATTCGGCCGGCTTAACCTGGCCCAGACGGTAACCAGTAAGCGTAAGCTTAAGCTGCTGGTGGATGAAGGCCATGTTGACGGCTGGGATGATCCGCGTATGCCGACTATCTCCGGACTGCGCCGCCGCGGCTATACGCCGGAAGCGATCCGCAATTTTGTACATGAGACGGGTATCTCCAAAAGCCAGGGGCTCGTGGACCTGCAGATGCTGGAGCATTTTATCCGTGAGGACCTGAAGCTGACCGTACCGCGGACCATGTCAGTGCTGCGCCCGCTGAAGGTAGTTATTACGAATTATCCGGAAGGTCAGACGGAGTATTTTGAGATTGAGAACAATGTGGAGAATCCGGAAATGGGCAACCGCCAGATTCCGTTCTCCCGTGAAATCTACATCGAGCGCGATGACTTCATGGAAGTACCGCCGAACAAATACTTCCGTCTCTTCCCCGGCAATGAGGTGCGCCTGAAGAATGCCTACTTCATCAAATGTAACGATTTCATTAAGGATGAGAACGGCGAAGTGGTGGAACTGCATTGCACCTATGATCCGGAGACAAGAAGCGGCAGCGGCTTTACCGGCCGTAAAGTCAAAGGCACCCTGCACTGGGTCGATGCCGGTCAGGCTGTTCCGGCGGAGTTCCGCCTGTATGAGCCGCTGATTTCGGCTGAAGAAGCTGATGCCGAGGCTGAGGTTGAAGGCCTTGAGCCTTCCGCCGGCAAGCCGGAGCCGACCTTCCTGGATCAGCTGAACCCGAACTCGCTGCAGATCCTGCAGGGCTTCGTGGAGCCGGGCCTGAAGGACAGCGTGCCGCAGGACAAGTTCCAGTTCTTCCGCCACGGTTACTTTAACGTGGACAGCAAATATTCGACCCCTGAACACCTCGTGTTCAACCTGGTCGTTTCGCTGAAAAGCTCATTCCAGCCCGGCAAATAAGGCTGCATAATAAAAGGCTGTCCCTGTCGTCTTGCGATGACGGGGACAGCCTTTTTGCAGTCTGTTTGTTTCCTGCTGGCGGTTGGTGCCGGCAGCTTCGCGGGCCGGCGGCCTGCCACTGAAACGAAGGAAAGGGAAAACTCCCACTAACGAGCTCCATTAACCTAACCCGCTAACTACTACCATAAATCATTGTCCAACATATTATGAATATACTCATATTTACGAATTCGGCTGCCACTTGAGCTCGGCACGCAGGACCAGCGGGAGTTAAATGTAACTATTGATTAACAGCCATGTCCTGCTGTTCAGCGCCCAAAGCTATCCGGGTCCGACTTAATGAGTCTTGAAGTATCCCCGGCTGCTCACTATTCTTGCTTAATGCCCCTTACATTGTCAATTCTCAAAATGCTCCAGATCCTCTTCCCTGTTAGGACGGTAGCCGCCGCGGAAGACGAACAGCGCCATCAGGCCGAAGCCGCAGGTTCCGATGAACGCCAGGAAGGCGCCGGATTGGTACATGCTCTGTGCGCCCAGATTCTGATACAGCCAGCCGCCGAGCACGCCGCCCAGAATGCCGGCGATACCGCTCCAGGCCAGCGTATACAGCGCCTGTCCCGAGGAACGGAACGGAGCGGGAACGAGCAGCATCGTCAGCTGCGTCCCGACATAGAAGAAGCCGCCGAACGTAATGCAGTGCAGGATCTGAATGAGTGCCACCTGCACCGGCGTAGTGGCTTCGGCCATCAGGCCCCAGCGGATGAGGAACAGCGCACTTACGGCAGCCAGTAATGCCAGCAGCACGGAGATTTTGCGTTTCAGGAAGCGGTCGCACAGCACCAGCACACCCATCTCCAGAATGGAGGAGAGGAAGACGGCGAGGCCGATCATTGTTTTGCTGCCGCCAAGCTCGGATATATACAGCGACACGAAGGTGTTGTTCATCGTATTCGGGATGGACACCAGGATGCCGAAGAAAATGAAGCAAAGAAAAAACGGGTTATAAAAAATCTGCCGGAAGCCCTTGAACGGCAGCGGCGCAATCCCGATGGAATGACTTAGCCTCGGCAAGGCAACCAGGGTGAGCATCGCCAGACCGAGCAGGAGAGCGAACAGGTAGGATAATACTGAGACGCCGGCCCACTCAATTACCGGACCTGCCAGGATGGCCGTCAGCGCCCAGCCGAGCGAGCCCCACAGCCGGAAGGAGCTGAACCGGTGGCCGGTATCCTCAATATAGCTGAGGATCATAGTATTACTCTGGGCAAACAGCGGCCCCTGAAAGAAATAGAAAAATAAAATGGAGATATAAATTAATTCATATGTATTGGCCTGGAAGACAAGCTGTGATAATGCCAGTGTCCCGGTCAGCATAACGAGAACAATCCTCCGGATATTCTGAACCTTATCGGTCCAGATGCCCCAGAACGGATTAGCTACTATAGAAACGAGCGCGCCCACAGACATCAGGCATCCGATCTCCAGCTTATTCATGCCGACATCCTGCAGATAGAGCGGAAAGAAGCTGGTGAACAGAACAACCGTACCGTAGACAAAGAAATTAAACCATTTCAGAGAGGCAAAAGATGGCTGCTTATTGTAATTGTACCGCAACATTGGGCACTCCTTTCCCGCCAGATGCCATGCCTTTCCATGAAAGCCCTATCGTTCAAGGCCCCGTATATCACTGTAACATTAGTTGAAAAGGGATACAAACGATGTTTTATCGAATTTAAGCGTAAAAAAGAGTATAATCGGCCGGCCGGGAAGCGCACGCAACGCTTCCGTTTCTTCCATTATGATTATTATGAGCTGGCGGTCCGCTGTTGCCGCGCTCTAAAGTCTGATACGATTATCATAAATTGGATAGCTGCAGACATCAAGAGACAGCAGGGTACAGCTGCAGCAGGAGGATAATATGGCACATTATACAGGAATTATACTCACCGGCGGAGCTTCGCGCCGGATGGGCACAGATAAAGCGCTGCTGGAGCTTGGCGGCAGACCGGTAATCACCCGGCTGGCGGACGAGCTGTCGCAGCTTGCCGAAAGCACGGTCATTGCCTGCGGTCCCCGGCAGCGCCGGGAGTACAGCAGCCTCGGACTGGCGCAGGTGACCGATATCTACCCGGGCTGCGGGCCGCTGGCCGGACTTCATGCAGCGCTTAGACACACGCAGCATGAGTGGAATCTGGTGACAGCGTGTGATCTGCCGTTTGCCTCGGCAGCGTTTTTGCGTTATATCCTGAGCACGCATGCGGAGGCTCAGACACGTACGGGAAGCTCTCAGCAAGGCAACGGTGCAAATGCCGCAGTGGCTGTATCCGGCGGGGGCCGGGTACAGCCGCTGCTTGGACTTTACCATAGACGTGTTCTTCCGGTACTGGAGGCGGCGCTTCACGAAGGAAACTATAGGTTCATGGACTGCCTGAACAAGCTGGACGTGCTGTACATACCGGAGTCTGGCTTTACACCGGCAACATCAACTGCGCCATCCCCCGTATTCAACATGAACACACCGGAGGATTACGCCGCGGCAAGGGCAATGGTAATGGTAATGTAGGCTGCTGCCAGACAACTTTTCCCGGGCCCCGTTTAATTTCAGTTTAAATTGCAGCAATATGATAAGGACTAAGGCGGAGAACATAAACACAAGACTTAAGATCCAGAAATTTAATCCGCCAAGAAAAGAGGTATTCCCATGACTAAGAATAAACAGCCCCGGAAGGAGCGGCAGGGTGCGGCAATGAAGCCGTTCCTGAAGCTGCTGCATCAGACCAAACCTTCCTACGGGCTTCTTACAGTTGCCGTTCTGCTGAGTATGGTTTCCACCCTGGTAGGGCTTGTCATTCCCATGTTCACCAAAAATCTGGTCGACGGCTTCTCCCTCGCCTCCATCAGCAGGCTGCAGATTGCCGGGATTGCCGGCGCGTTCATCGCCCAGACAATTGCCGGCGGCATCTCGATTTACCTGCTGAATTACGTGGGGCAAAAGACGGTAGCGGCGCTGCGTGACCGGCTGTGGCGTAAATTCCTGGTGCTGCCCGTGTCTTATTTCAACGATAACCGCACCGGCGAAAGCGTCAGCCGGATGACCAATGATACCGGGATTCTCAAGACACTTATATCAGAGCATCTGGCCAGCCTGTTCACCGGCGTCATTTCAATTGTCGGCTCGATTTCGGTTTTGTTGTATCTGAACTGGAAAATGACACTGGTACTGTTCACAGTACTCCCGTTATCTGCGCTTATCCTTGTGCCGCTGGGCCGGCAGATGTACAAAATATCCAAGGGAACACAGGACGAAACCGCTTCTTTTACCGCTACGCTAAGCGGGGTGCTGTCTGAAATCAGGCTGGTGAAGGCTTCCGGGGCGGAGGAAAAGGAATATAAGGCCGGACGGACCGGCATTATGAATCTGCTCTCTTTTGGCATACGTGAAGGTAAAATCAGTGCCATGATCAGTCCGCTCGTCTCCTTCGTATTCATGATGCTGCTGGTGGTGATTATCGGCTACGGGGGGATGCAGGTATCATCAGGCGCGTTAACTGCAGGTGAACTTGTCGCTTTTATCCTCTATCTGATTCAGATTGTTATGCCGCTGACCCAGCTTACGCAATTCTTCACCCAGATCCAGAAAGCCAAGGGCGCTTCGGAACGGATCATTGAAACACTGGCTGCAGAAGAGGAGGTATATGAAGGGGCAGAAGAAGCCATTCAGGCGGCTGCGCCTATTGCACTCCAAAATCTGAGCTTCGGATATAACACAGGCGGGCCGGTGCTGAACAATGTCAGCTTTACGATGCAGCCGGGTCAGGTAACCGCAATTGTCGGTCCGAGCGGCGGCGGCAAAACGACTCTTTTCTCGTTGCTGGAACGCTTCTATCAGCCTGATGAGGGTGAAATTAAGCTGGGCGCTAAGCCGGTATCCACCTTTTCACTGCGCTCCTGGCGGAGGCTGATCGGCTACGTATCACAGGAGAGTCCGCTGCTCGCCGGCACAATTGCCGATAATCTCGGCTACGGGCTGGACCGGGAGGTCACTGAAGCGGAAATGCGGCGTTCGGCAGAGATGGCCTATGCTGACAAGTTCATAGAAGAGCTGCCGGACGGGTATCAGACGGATGTCGGAGAACGTGGTGTGAAGCTGTCCGGCGGACAGCGCCAGCGGATTGCCATTGCCCGGGCGCTGCTGCGTAACCCGCAGATTCTGATGCTGGATGAAGCGACCGCAAGTCTTGACAGCCAGTCGGAAGCAGTCGTCCAGAAGGCGCTGTCTAACCTGATGAAGGGGCGGACGACGATTGTTATTGCGCACCGGCTGGCGACGGTTGTGAACGCGGATCAGATTGTTTTTATGGAAAAAGGCCGGGTAACCGGAAAAGGCTCACATGAAGAGCTGCTGCAGAATCATGAGCTGTACCGGCAGTTTGCCGAGCAGCAGCTGCAGATGAATGTACCGGAGCCGGGGAGCGGCCGGGCAGAGGAAAAGGAGGTGCCTTTTGAATATGGCCAAAATTCTGGTGGCGGACGACGATCCGCACATCCGCGAATTGGTGGAGGTCTTTTTGAAGGCTGAGGGGCTGGATGAGGTGTACAGTGCTTCAGATGGGGTGGAGGCGCTGCGGCTAATGGAGGATATCGGTGCGGATCTGGCGATTATTGATGTGATGATGCCCCGGATGGACGGCTGGGAGCTGTGCCGCGAGCTGCGCAGGAGCTACGATATCCCGATTCTGATGCTGACGGCCAAGGGAGAAACTGCGCAGATTGTTAAAGGATTCGAGCTCGGTACAGATGATTATCTGGTGAAGCCGTTTGAGCCGCCGGTGCTGATTGCCAGGGTAAAAGCACTGCTGAAACGCTACCAGATTTCCGCTGCGCAAAGCGTCACGGTCGGCCGTCTGCGGATGAACCGCAAAACGTATGAGGTCTCCTCGGAGCTCGGCGGGCTGACCCTGCCGCTCAAGGAATTTGAGCTGCT
The DNA here is from genome assembly GCF_000723885.1 of Paenibacillus camerounensis. GTDB lineage: Bacteria > Bacillota > Bacilli > Paenibacillales > Paenibacillaceae > Paenibacillus_AQ > Paenibacillus_AQ camerounensis. Next base: position 26,105 of record NZ_CCDG010000061.1, on the reverse strand, counting down.
GTTCAAGCTGGCGAGCTATCCCGGACAGACATTGATGCGTGACCGGCTTATTGAGGAGATTTGGGGGTACGACTATGAGGGGAACGAGCGGACACTGGATGTGCACGTAGGGCGGCTGCGTGAGCGGTTTCCCCGGGAACAGTATGCGTTCAACATCCGCACAATCCGCGGGCTGGGCTACCGCCTGGAGGTGGATAACTAGATGGACAGGGGCAGAGCCGGCGATGTTTTAAAAGCGGCAGCGGGAATTATCGTGGTAATTACAGGCTTCTATCTATCCTGGAACGGAGGGTACTTTGGGTTAAAGCTGCTCGAAAAGCGCTTTGGCTGGTCCCTTACGCCATATACATCCCAGCTGCTGACGATGGTGCTGCAGTTCTTCATTCTGTTTCTGCTGGCCGCGGCCTCAGCGCTGGTCGGCCGGCTGAGAGGCGATGAACGAACCTTTTACATTCCGATTATTAGCGCAATGCGGCAAATTGCCCAGGGGAATTTCAAGGTGGAGATTGAAAACAGCCGGCGCTACGGGCAGTTCGGCAGTATTGTAGAGGGGATTAATGAAATGGCCAGCGAGCTCAGCCGGATGGAAACGATGCGCCAGGATTTTATCTCTAATGTGTCGCATGAGATCCAGTCACCGCTGACCTCGATCCGCGGCTTCGCCCGGGCCCTGCGCAGCGAAGGCTTAAGCACGGAGTCGAGGCTGCATTATCTGGATATTATCGAGGCGGAGAGCAGCCGGCTGTCGGGGCTCAGTGACAATCTGCTCAAGCTGTCGGCGCTGGAGGCGGGAAGCTTTCCGTTTGAAGCACAGCCTTACCGGCTGGACAGGCAGCTGCGCGAGATGATCCTGGCTGCCGAGCCGCAGTGGCTGGAGAAGGATATCGAAGTGGAGGCAGACCTTGAAGAGAGCATGGTCGTTGCTGTACAGGATCTGATGAGCCAGGTATGGACCAATCTGCTGCATAACAGCATCAAGTTTACTCCGCCGGGCGGCCGGATCTATGTTCGGCTGCGGCCGGTGGAGCAGGGGGTTGAAATAGAGCTGCGTGACAGCGGGATCGGGATTGCGGAGGAGGAGCTTCCGCGGATTTTTGAACGCTTCTACAAGGTGGATAAAGCACGCAGCGCCAATGGAGGGGGGAGCGGCCTGGGTCTGCCGCTGGTGAAGAAAATAGTCGAGCTGCACGCTGGCACTGTAACGGTAACAAGCCGCCCCGGTGAGGGGACGGCTTTTGTGGTCCGGCTGCCGCAGCGGCCTAGATGAAGCCGCCGTTCACACGCAGAGTTTGTCCGGTAATCCAGGCGGATTGTTCTCCGGCGAGGAAGCTGACAGCGCCGGCGATATCCTCAGGCTCTCCTAAACGGCCGAAGGCATTGGCCTTCTTCAGCCCCTCGAGCTGGGCTTCGGACTTGCCTTCCAGGAACAGTTCGGTTGCAACCGGACCGGGAGCCACGGCATTGATAGTGATCCCCTTTACGCCGAACTCCTTGGCTAGCTGGCGGGTAAACTGCTCGACCGCGCCTTTGGTACCGGCGTAGATGCTGTAAGCCGGGAAAATCTGCCCGTTAACCGAAGTGGAGAAATTAATAATCCTTCCGCCCTGCTCCAGATGAAGAAAAGCCTGCTGGCAGGAGAAATAAGTACCCTTAACATTGATTGCGAACTGTTTATCAAATTGTTCCTCAGTAGCATCCCCGATTAACGAGTTGATCATAATACCGGCATTGTTAACTACAATATCTATTTTGCCGAATAGGTTCTTGGCCTCCAGATACAGCCGGGCAATCTGGTCAGGCTTGCTGACATCCGCCTGGACAGCCGCTGCCCGGCCGCCCTGCTGCTGAATGCGCTGAACAGCCTCTTCGGCCAGCTCAGGACTGCTGGAATAGTTGATAATGACCGCAGCCCCTTGGGCAGCAAGCCTCTCTGCAACATGCCTTCCAATGCCCCGTGAAGCGCCTGTAATGATAGCGACTTTCCCTTGAAGATCCTGAATCATAATCCATTCCTCCTTAGATATGCGGCCTGGCGGCTGCTGTTAGTCCTCTGGCAAGCAGCTCCCAGAGCTGCTTCAAGTCCTGACCGATCAGGCTGCTCTGCCATTCATAAGCATGTGCCGGATGATGAAACCGGGCAGTCGCATAAAACAGTGCCCGGGCAAGTGTTGAGGCACTTTCAGCCTGCGACAGCTGATCAGCTTCCTGTCCTCTGCGTATGATGCTGCTAAGCTGGCCGATAATGCGGGCGATATGTGTCTCAATCAGAGCTGAAGCTTCCTCGGTGACCGAGGCGTACATCTTAAACATCTCTCCATCCTGCTTGGCATGATGCGCTTTAAGCTCGGACAGTCTTGTTATATACTTCCGCAGCTGTTCAAGGGAATCCGATTCTTCAGGCTCCGCTAGTTCAGCCAGTGGAAGAATAATCTGCTCCTCCAGCCATCTTTCAGTTACGGCCTCACGCAAGGCTGCCTTGCTCGGGAAATGCCTGTATAGGGTGCCGTGGCTCACTCCCAGCAGCTTGGCGACATCGGTGACCGAGGTCTTATCCGGACCGAATCTGCGCAGGGTCTGCTCGGCAGCATCCAGTATTTCAGTTTTACTTAAAAAAGACCCGGCTTTGTTCACAGTTGAAGCTCCCTTCTATAGATCAGCTTACTACGAAAACTATCAAATGACAAATATTATTATATGTCATTTGATAGTTGTTTTATTATTTCGGCAAGCTCCGGCAGTCCGCTGAATAACTGCTCAGGCGAAGCAAAGGAGTATGAGAGCCGGAGATGCCGGCTGTCGCCGCGGTCGTACAGATCACCGGTGTTCAGCAGCAGTCTGGCTTGCTGTGCTGCTACGAACAAACGGCGCAGCGGCAGCGGACGGTGCAGCGACAGCCAGATATAGAAGCCGCCGGCCGGAACGCTCCAAGAGGCGAGTCCGCTGAAGTGGGCATCAAGCAGCTGCAGCATCAGTGCGCGCCGTTCGCGCAGCCTGCCGCGCAGCAGGGTAAGATGCTCTTCATGGTAGCCGCCCTCCAGCCAGCGGGCGGCGGCAAGCTGGGACAGGGAGCTTGCACCGTAATCAGTCTGCATCTTGATATCTGCAAGCCGGCGGATGACCGGCTGCGGGCCGACAATCCAGCCGAGGCGCAGACCCGGAGCTGCCGCTTTGGAAAGAGTGCCCAGATGCAGCACTCTGCCTTCACGGTCCAGCGCCTTCAGCGGCTTCGGGGGCGGGGTATCGAGCCACAGCTCCTGATAAGCGCCGTCCTCGAGAATGGGCAGTCCAAGCTCCCCGGACACTGCTGTCAACTCATGCCTGCGTTCTTCGCTCATGACAAGGCCGGTCGGATTGTGGAAGCTGGGAATGGTGTAGAGCATGGCGGCTTTGGTCCGCAAGGCCTCTGCTGCCAGCCGGCTGACCATCATCCCGCCTTGGTCCATCGGCAGGCCGCTGAATCTGATTCCTGCAGACTGAAAGGCATGAATAGAGTACAGGTAGGACGGCTTCTCCAGCAGAATAGTCGAGCTGCGCGGCAGGAGGCCCAGAGCGATCAGCTGCAGGCCCTGAAGAGCACCGGAGGTAATCAGGATGGAGTCTGGCTCTGCCTGAATACCATACTTCAGCAGCTGGCGGCTGACCGCAGTGCGGAGCTGAGCATTGCCGAGCGGCTCCTCATAAGACAGCGGCGGCAGCGTCCGGGCGGCGAGCTCTGCCAGCACACGGGTCATTGCGGCGCCGGGCAGCAGCTCGGGTGCGGGTTCACCGGTGCCCAGGCGAATCAGGCCAGGCTCGTATTCCAGCCGGTTGATAGCTTGTACGGCAGGCAGATTGGGATAGTGCGTGCCTTCCTCCAGATAATCATTCCAGCTGGCGCTGCTGCTGCCGTCAGCAGCGGCAACGCGGGTTCCGCCGCCCCGCCTGCCCTCTATCAGGCCCTGCGAGGCAAGTGTTCCCAGCGCTGTTGCCAAAGTGCTGCGGTTCACACCGAGCCGGCGGCACAGCTCACGCTGCGGGGCCAGTCTCATGCCGGGAGGCCAGGCTCCGCTGCTGATTCTGGCGCTGAAATAGGATGTTATTTGCATGTGGAGCGGCAGCGGCGAGTTAGGGTCGGGCTTCCAGTCCTCCTTCTCCTGAAGGGCTTCAGGAGAAGATTTGACTGCTTGATTGTCTGCGGGATGGCTGGGTTGCAAGAGGCAGGCTCCTTTACTGTCCGGTATGGATTCCGTTCATTCGTGTAGGCCCGGTTATACGGAGTATACCATGTTCCGGCGGCCTTGCTTCATTTGGCCGGGGGGATACCATTGGATTGGATGGTTACCTGCAGAGCAGAAGCGTGTACGATTAGATCTGTTGCCGGCAGCTTAAGGCCGGGGCGCATAAGCTTATTTCCGGGCATATGGGCGGCAGGGAGGCATCCTATTGATGACAGAGGCAATTGTACATGGAATCATCCTGGCTTTTGGGCTTATATTGCCGTTAGGGGTCCAAAATATATTTGTATTCAATCAGGGGGCGCTGCACCCCCGGTTCCGCAATACCCTTCCGGTCGTCGTAACGGCAGCTGTGTGTGATACGCTGCTGATCACAGCTGCGGTTGGCGGAGTATCGCTGCTGCTGCTTACACTGGATTGGCTGACGCCGGTTATCTACGGGGCAGGCGCACTGTTCCTGCTCTACATGGGCCGTCAGATCTGGCTGTCTGCTCCGGCTTCCGCAGAGACAAGGCAGCTCCCGGCCAGAGGGCAGATCGGTTATGCCTTGTCGGTATCGCTCCTGAATCCGCACGCCCTTCTTGATACAATCGGTGTTATTGGTACGGGCTCTCTGGCCTATGAGGGGATGGAGCGCTGGGGATTTGCCGCTGCAACGGCTGCCGTATCCTGGTTGTGGTTTCTGGGTCTGGCAGCAGCCGGAAGAGTACTGGGACGCGCGGATACCTCCGGCAGAGCTGTGCGGCTGCTGAACAAGGGATCGGCATTGCTGATCTGGGCTATGGCTGTTTATATGGCGCTTCAGCTGTGGAGGAGCCTATAGATTTTGCAGAAAAAAACGGGGGGATTCCAGTTAGCCGTTACAGGCATATGGAGTACCCCCGTTAAGATGTTAACCGCCAATCTGTGACATGCGCCGGGCTGTCGGTGTGTGACTCTGCGCTTTTTTCTCCAGCGCCAGCGCCATTTCATGATTATGCGGCTTGTTTCCAAGCGCCCGGCGGAAAAGATCCTGCACGGCTGCCGGGTCCTGCACCAGCGGACGCACATTGTATTCGTCAGCCCAGTACAGGCAGGCTTTGATATGGCCGTCAGCCGTCAGCCTCAGCCGGTTGCAGTTGTCGCAGAAATGCTCGCTGACCGGATGGATCAGCCCGAAGGTTCCCTGTGCTCCGGTAACACGCCGGTTCTGGGAAGGGCCGTTGCCGGAGGGCAGCTCGGCTTCCTCCGTTGTCCAGCCAGCCGCCGTACAGGCGTCGATGACCGTCTCCAGCGGCAGGTAAGCCTGCCGCCAGGAATCACTTGCGCTGCCGATCGGCATATATTCAATAAACCTCACATTAAGCGGACTGTTCAGGGTAAGCGAGATAAAATTTTTAATTTCATCGTCATTAATCCCCTTCATCAGAACGACGTTCAGCTTAATCGGGGAGAGGCCCGCCGCATGGGCGGCTTCGATGCCCTGCAGCACCTTGGCGACATCACCGCCGCGTGTAATCATTGCGAAGCGGTCCTGCTTCAGCGAATCCAGGCTGATGTTCACCCGGGACAGCCCTGCCTGCTTCAGCAGACTGGCCTTGGCCGGGAGCATCAGGCCGTTGGTGGTAAGCGATATATCATCAATGCCGGGGATGGCGGCAATCCTAGCGATAAGCTGCTCGAGATTTTTACGGACCAGCGGTTCACCGCCCGTGAGCCGCACCTTGCGCAGCCCGAGCGGCGCAAGCGCCTCTACTATAGCAGTAATTTCCTCATAGCTCATAATCTCGTCCTGCGGCTGGAATTGCATTCCTTCCGCCGGCATACAATAAATGCAGCGCAGGTTGCAGCGGTCTGTAACCGAAATGCGGAGATAGTCATGTAATCGTCCAAAAGGGTCCGTCAGCGGTTCCATAGGCTCTTCCCTTCTTTATGTGCATTTTAATTTAAATTTTAAAGATTACGGCTGTTCCCGTCAATAAACGGACAACCTAAATAATAGGTGAGCCTAACACAAAGACACAGCCTAAATTTGACAGAAGTACGACAATTTATCCCAATGGTCATAGAATGCTCACCGAAAGCGCTTTACATGTTCGATATAATAAAGGTGCCTAAACAGAAGTCTTAAAATTTGAACTTTTGCGAAAGACACAGCTATGATACCGGAAGCACAGCAGCTGGTCTGCTGCCTCAGAATATGCATCCGGTAAAACCAATAGGGAGGTTTTGCAAAATGACGATACCCACTGTTCCAGCACTTGTTGTACCGGAGGTGTTTAGCCGCTGGCTGGACAGCCGCGGATTAATATATCAAATCTTGGTTGATTTTTACGGCAGAAAGCCGTCTCTGTCTCTTGTCGCCCAGTGGAGAGCGAACCGGCAGATGATGAGCATTGCTGCAGAGATGACGGAAGGCGGACGCGAGCTGAAACGCTATCTTTGGGGGCAGGCCCCGTCTTGTCTTCCGGAGATCTGTGAGAAGGAAAAGACCGAGTATATGCGGCTGTTGAACGACTGTACGGTAAGTCCGTTTGCCGCACGCGAAGCTATCCAGCTCGGCCGGGAGCAGGAATTCTGCAATGAGCTCTCCGAGCTGTATGCTTCAGCAGGCATTGTGTTTAAGAAATGCAGCGGGGAAGCGGATGACCATATCTCGATTGAACTGGAATTCATGGCCGTTATGCATGAACGGATGCTGTTCAACAGCTTCTCTGTGCGCAGCGCAATGGAGCTGCTGGATATTCAGGAACGCTTCCTGGAGGAGCATCTGCTGAAGTGGATACCGCAGTTCTGCAGCCTGCTGAAGGAAGCAACCACCAGCCCGTTATACCTGGGTCTCTGCCATATGCTAGAGGAATTCCTGCCGCAAGATCTGCAGATGCTGCGGGCCTGGAAGGCTTCGCTTGAGAGCAGTGCATCGACGATGGCTTAGGCTGGCGGGAACGCCGCAGATCGGACCGACTCACGCGGGCAATGCCGGTTGAGCTTTCTGTCATTATACAGTTAACGCCGAAAAGGCGCCTTTCCGTTTGAGGAAAGGCGCCTTTTGAACGTTATTCTTTATTTTTTTGAAGCCGGCTTACAGGCTGCTTATTCTTCTATCCGCTTCTTACGGAATTTCATCAGGAATTCATAGACTACCGGCACGACAACAAGTGTCAGCAGGGTGGAGCTGACCAGGCCGCCGATAACGGTCACACCTAGTCCCTTAGAGATGATACCGGCGCTGTTCTCAAGTCCGGTGACCAGCGGAAGCAGGGCACCTATGGTGGCGAGCGCAGTCATTAGAATCGGACGGAGACGGGTGCCGCCGGCCTCAAGCAGTGCCTGACGGGTAGTCATTCCCTCATTCTCCTTATGGATAACCCGGTCGATCAATACAATCGCGTTGGTTACGACGATCCCGATCAGCATCAGCGCGCCCATCAGCGCGGAGACATTCAGTGTCTCCCCGGCCAGCAGCAGGGCAACAAGGGCGCCGATAACGGTGAACGGCAGGGAGAACAGGATCGCGAACGGTGCCAGTCCGCCGCCGAAGGTAACCACAAGCACGAAGTATACAATGGCAACGGCTGCTGCCATGGCGATTCCGAGCTGGCCAAAGGTCTCATTGATCTGCTCGGTTACACCGCCGAACGAGACGGTGACTCCTTCCGGCAGATCCAGCGCATCGACTTTTTCCTTCAGGCTGTTGGAGGCGCTGTTGACGTCGTTGGCGACAATGTCAGCGGTGACCTCGACACTCATTTTACCGTCGATACGGGTAATAGAGTCCGGCGAGGTGCCCTTTTCGATGGTTGCGACCTGGCTAACCGGCACCGTGAAACCAAGCGGCGAGGTGAGCAGGGCGTCTTCCATCTCCTGTATGCTGCTGTATGTTACTGTATCAGCTTCAATGTAGACATTGTAGTTCTTGCCATCCACAGACACCTCAGTCAGCACCGGCCGGGTATTGACCGGACTAAGCTTCATGGCAAGCTGTCCGGCGGTCAGCCCGAGCGAGCTGAGCTTAGCCTGATCGGCAACGATGGTGTACTGCTCATACGATTCAGAAAGGCTGGTATCGCCGTCTTTGAAATTTTGAGCGTCGGCATTTACGATACCGGCAATTTCGTCGGCGACCGGCTTCAATTGCTCCAGCGTGTCACCGAAGATATTGACGGTCAGCGTGCTGCCGCCAAGCCCGCCGCCGGCCATGCCGGACATATCGCCCCACACGCCATCCGGCACTTCAACCGCCAGGTTATCAATCAATGCTTCCTTAACCGTCTCAAATTCAGGGGTATCGCTGTCATAGGTGATATAGAAAAGGCCGGAGTTGTTGGAGCCCATGCCCATAAAACCGCCGCCCCCGATGGAATATTGCAGGTTCGTCACATGCTCCTGGGCGAGAATATATTTCTCGGCCATTAGTCCCTGCTCCTGCACATCCTCAGCCGTCTGTCCGGCTTTCGGCGAGAAGGTCATAATTACACTTTTGTCCTCCTGGGAAGGCATGAAGCTGACGCCAATCGGTTTAATGAGGAACAGGCTGCCTGCAAGCAGCAGTACTGCGGCTCCAAACGTAATCAGTTTATGAGAGAGACACCAGTCCAGAATTCTCTGGTAGCCGGCAGCCATTCTGCCCGGTTTCTCTTCGTGGACTTTCTTCCCCTTCTTGAGGCCGCCCCGGAACAACGAGTGCGCCAGCGCAGGCACCAGGGTGATTGCTACAACCAGTGAAGCGATTAATGAGAAGACCATGGTCAGGGCAAACGGCAGGAACAGCTCGCCGACCATCCCGCTGACAAAAGCAAGCGGCAGGAACACTGCGATCGTAACGATTGTCGAGGACATAATCGGCACGAACATCTCGCTCGTAGCTGCACTGATCAGCTCCCTGCCGCGCAGCCTCTCCCCGGACAGCGACATGCGCCGGTAGATGTTCTCGATAACGACGATGGAGTCATCGACCACCCTGCCGATTGCGACGGTCATTGCGCCAAGCGTCATCATGTTAAGCGTGATATCCATCTGGCGCAGACAGAGCACTGCAATGAGCAGCGACAGCGGAATGGAGATGATGGAAATAATAGTTGACCGGATATTCCGCAGGAACAGCAGAATGATTAAGACGGCGAACAAAGCACCGAACACAGCCTTGGACAGCATCGTATGCACAGAATCCTCAATCGGCTTGCCTTGATCGAGCAATACCGTCAGGTCGAGTGAACCGTACTGCTGTTTAAGCTCCTCTGTCTTATCTTTTACACTGTTTACAACCTCAACCGTATTGGCGTCATTGGCCTTCACAATCTGGATGCCGATGGATTCCTTGCCGTTCGTGCGGGAGATCGATTCCGACTTGCCGGTAATCTCTACAGAGGCAAGCTCTCCCAGCTTCACTGACGGAAGTCCGGCGGGAGCACCTGCGGCACCAGTACCTAATGCATCTGCACCGGAAGCAGCCGCAGCTCCGGCCGAACCGGCGGCCGCTGCAGAAGGAACAAGCGGCACGGCCAGATTCTCAAGATCCTCCACCGTGCTGATATTGCCATCTACTACAACCGCTTTTTGTGACTGCTCCATTTCAAACAGGCCGAGCGGAACACGCAGGGATGAGGCCTGGACAATGCCTTTAACCGTATCTTCGGTCAAGCCGTATTGCTTCAGCTTCTCCTGGTCAAACTTGAGGGAGACTTCCTTTACATACTGGCCTGCAATCGACACGGAGGCGACACCCTCGATATCCTCCAGTGCCGGCCGGATGTCATTCTCGGCAATACGGGTCAGCTCCTCAAGACCGGCTGAGTCGTTGCCGGCCAGACTGAGGGAAATGACCGGCAGCGAGCTCAGGCTGAAGCGGGAAATCTGCGGCTTCCGGGCGTTCTCAGGCAACGTTACTTCATTAAGGGCTTCCCGTACGGCGGCAGTGGCGTTATCCAGATTCGTCCCGTAATCGAACTCAATCTGGATGCTGGAAGCATTCTCAAGCGACGAGGACGTAATGGTCTTGACGCCGTCCACATTGCGCAGCTTCTGCTCCAGCGGCTTGCTGACGTCATTTACTACACCCTCAGGGGCTGCACCGGGATAAATGGTGGTCACGCTTAGGTAAGGGATACTGATATTCGGCAGCGTCTCCTGCTTCATCGTCAGGCCGCTGTAGAGGCCGGCGAATACAATGATGATAGTCAGGAGCCAAACCGCAAATTTGTTTTTGAGTGAAAATTCTATCAGGCTTTTCATAAGTTACGTATCTGCTCCTCTCTCTTGTAGAAATCCGCATGGATTGGGAATGTAAGGCGAAACTAGCTTCTGCAATGTTTCAAGCTCCCCGTGGACAGCAGGATAAGCCTGCAGATTGGCAATCATCCCCCGGATCATGGCTTTGCGCGGCTCCGGCATCAAAAATTCACTTTCCAGAATAGCAAGTGATTCCAGACCGTCGTCTGCTCCAGGGGAACCGGAAGGAGCAGAACTGCTGAGCGTGGCCCGCATCTCTTTAATAAGCTGAAGCGGGCTGCGGCGGCGGCTGTCCTCCTGGCCGCTCATCCAGCTCTCCAGCACGGATTCGGTAATAAGCGGCTCCTGGCGGCCGCCAGACAGGCCGGCTGCAACGATGTCGAGCAGATCGACGAGGTGATCAGCCATGCGGGAGATCGCTACCTGCGATTCCTGGCCGAAGATCAGCCGGATATAGGCGTGGATCATGCCGTCCGCGAACAGGAATAAATCGCCTGTATAAGGCAGGACTGCCGGACCGTAGAGGGTATTCAGCTTGCTCTGGAACCATAACAGCAGCGGCGCATTAACCTTGCGGATCCATTCCGGCACCTCGTCGCCGCTTCTTCCGGAAACCTCCTGAAATTGCCGCTGCAAAAACTCGCGCAGCTCGTATACATGAGTGAGCAGAATTTCCACCTGGTTGCGCAGCTTCTCCCTCGGGCTGCTGCGGCTCTGCTGCTCTTCCCGCTGCAGCGGATCATGAATCATCCGGAAGCAATGCATATAGATGCTGCGTTCCAGCTCCTCTTTAGACTTAAATACAAGGTAGAGGCTGCCCTTGGAAATCCCGCACAGCTCAGCGATTTCCTGCATGGAGGTGGAGGAAGAGCCTTTTACCGCGAACAGCTGCATGGCGGTCTTAATAATCAGTTCCTGTTTGTTTGTGTTTTTATCAGCCAAAAGCAGTATGAGCCCCTTTCTGACTTATTGGTTCTATTTTTGACTCATAGGTCAGAAAGATTATAGTATAGTTTCCCGGTCATTACAAATCGCAATTATTCAGGTAATATATAGATGGGGAAATCAAGCTTTGTAAGGTTGAACAAGAGAGTAGGTTGCCTATGAGAAGAGGGTTGCAGGCACTGGTTATTATCGCTGCCTTGCTGGCATTTTATTATTTCGGCTTTGGTATTTTTGGCAGTACCGCCGGTACGATTATCAGTATTTTCTCTACGCTGACCGTGATTTCGATCGGCCTGGGGATCTTTATGGAGAACCGCAATCCGTCAACAACGATGGCCTGGATTCTGCTGCTGGCGCTGATTCCCGGGCTTGGGCTGGTCTTTTATTTCCTGTTCGGCCAGAACGTATTTAAACGGCGCAAGTATGACAAAAAAGCGCAGCGCGACCTGATGGCCTATGAGCGGATTGAGAACGATGCCCTGCATACATACCAGGACTGGTCTATCTTTGATCCCGCCCGCCAAAAGCTGCTTGGGCTGTCACAGAGGCTGGCCCGGACGCCGGTATCCTTCAGCTCGGAGACGCGGATTCTGACCAACGGGGAAGAAACGTTCGGCACGCTGCTGCTGGAGCTGCGGCAGGCGCAGCATCATATCCATATGGAGTATTATATTTTCCGTGCGGATCATATCGGCACGCGGATTCAGCAGATTCTGATTGAGAAGGCCCGTGCGGGTGTGGCTGTCAGATTCATGTACGATGCCGTAGGCAGCATGCAGCTCTCCAAGGCCTTTCTGAAGGCGTTAACAGATGCAGGGGTAAGAGTGGCGGCATACGGCAATTCCACTTCATTCTTTTCCAGCCGGGTCAACTACCGCAATCACCGCAAAATCGTCGTTATCGACGGGGATGTAGGCTTTATGGGCGGTCTTAATGTCGGGGATGAATACTTAAGCCGCAGCAAAACGTACGGCTTCTGGCGCGATACCCATATGCTGCTGCGGGGCGAGGCGGTACGGACGATGCAGATCATTTTTCTGCAGGACTGGATGCATACAACCGGGGAATCCATATTGGAGCAGGATTACCTCTCGCCGCAGCTGCGGTTTACGAACGGGGACGGGGCTGTGCAGATCATTGCCAGCGGACCGGACAACGAGCGGCGTGCACTGAAGAATATCTTCTTCTCCATGATCACTTCTGCGGAAAAATCAGTGTGGATCGCCAGTCCCTACTTTATTCCGGATGAGGACATTCTGACTGCGCTGCGGGTAGCCGCCATGTCCGGGCTTGATGTCCGCCTCCTGTTCCCGGCCAAGCCGGACAAATGGCTGCCGTTCCTAGCCTCACATTCCTATTTTCCGGCTATGCTGGAGTCGGGTGTGAAGATTTATGAGTATGAAAAGGGCTTCATTCACTCCAAGCTGCTCATCATCGACGGGGAGATTGCCACGATCGGCACGGCGAATATGGATATGCGCAGCTTCCATCTGAATTTCGAGGTCAATGCACTGCTGCTCCAGACCGAGAGCGTAGCCCGTATTGTGGCTGATTTTGAGCGTGATCTGCTGTCAACGCGCCAGATTGTGCATGAGACCTTCATGAACAAGCGGCTGCTTGAGCGGCTGCTCGAATCAGCGGCCCGGCTGATGTCACCGCTGCTCTAAGTGCCGTGCAGGCTTCTTTTGCACCGGATTATTAAGCAAATACAGCAACCGCCGGAAGAAGCGATTCAGGCTTCCCGGCGGTTATTTGGCTCTGTATGGGCCTGCTTAAAAGGTAGTAAACCCCAATCGCGTCTGCATCCGGTAGACGATGTATTTCAGCCAGGTCATCCCGCTCTGATATTCCTCCAGCGGCAGGCTGTAATCAGCCCTCTCATTATTCCACAGCCGGTTGAAGTAACCGGATATGTCCGTATACAGCGGCTGATCCGAAGGTACGCTCACCCACAGATTATTCTCCAGATTATAATCATCCAGATTGCGGGTTGTGAAGTTTGTTGAGCCGCCCAGCACGATAGAAGGGCCGGAGGCTTTGGCAATGAACAGCAGCTTGGAATGATACTGCTCCTTGCCGGTGTTATACCAGCGGATTTCAATTTTTCCGCCGGAGCGCTGGTTGAGGTTCATCGCAACCGGCCGGTTGGGAATACCGATTTTGTCGCGGCCGAAGGCATTCTGATTCGGGTCCAGGAGCAGCCGCACCTCTGCACCGCGCTCTGCTGCCTCAAGCAGCCCGCTGATAACGGCATCATCGGCCAGATAGAACATCCCCATCCAGAGGGTATCGCCAGCCCCGGCGCTGCGGATAGCCTCCAGCGTGTATTTATTGACCTTACCTTCAGTCAGATAACGGATGCCCAGCGGACCTTCTGCAGCCTGTGTAAGCGCCGGCGCCTGTGTCAGCAGCGGGCCGGCGCCGGAAAGATCGGCGGCCGCCTGTTCAGTGCGCACAATATCGGCAATAACCGGACCCTGCACCTCCAGCGCAATATTGGAGTGATAAGCGCTTGGGTCATGCACATTGCCGGAGGAGATGAGCGCACTGTTCTCGCTGACCACCACCTTGCGGTGATTGGCCTTGACATTCAGCAGTTTAAGGTAGGAACGGGCGGTAATATCCGGCCCGCCCGTGGCCATGAGGTTGGGAATCCAGCCGTTGCCGGACTGTCCGAACCATTGGATGAAGGTCCGCCATACTGCGGAGTAGGCAGGTGTAGAATCACGGAGCTTATCCACATCGGTGACTACCACCCGGATGCCGGCGGCTTTCATCTCCTCGAGCAGATGATTCGCTGCGGAGCCATAGTTGGTGTTCACCTCATCGGTAATAAACGCAATATCCATTGCCGGGTATGCAGCTTTGTGGGCAATGAGCTTATCGGTAAGCTCCCGGCTGACCTTGGGGAACTGCTGGTCTTTATGGGTGTAATCATTGAACAGGAACAGATCAATAACGAGAAACTGTCTGGATTCCTCGATAATCTGCAGAATTCTCGGCAGAATCTGCTCCTCCCGTCCCCCGTCTGCACTGCCGTCCTGATAAGTAAGATCATGCCAGAACTGAACGTCAGTAACCTTATACACGGGACTTTCATAGGAAATGCCAGGCGGCAGAGACTTGTGCGTCTGATAGAGCATGACACCGGCCAGCCATACAATAAGCAGCAGGATCACTACGGATAATTTACGGCGGAGCGTCCATCTGGGCCTGGAGGAGGCAGTGGAGGGTCCGCTTATGGAATTACTGAATTGATATAGCCGTTCCGGTGTGCCGGGTTGTCTGCCTGAAGTCATGGAAGGATCCTCCTGAGTCTGCTCGGGGTATTGTAACTACCTATTACCGCCCTGGAAGGACAAGTGAAGCAGCTGTACCCAAAAAGCCTGAACGTATATTTTTTTCCGGAACATGGCAGGAATATTCGCTCCCGCTCACAGCTCCGGCTGTTAGCCGAATCTGATGACATAATACGGGTACGACTGTATAATGAGTGTAAATGTTTTGTATAAGGTTTGAATTATTAAATATTATGTACCAGGTTATGGGAAAGAGAGTGGGGTGCAAGGTGTACTCGATTAAACAGGTCGTCGAAATGCTGGACATACCGTCTGTCACATTGAGAGCCTGGGAGAACAGGTATCAGGCAGTTACACCTGAGCGGACTGAATCCGGCTACAGGCTGTACACCCAGGACAATATTGAAGACCTGCGCTGGCTGAAGGAGCAGACAGAGAAGCAGGGGATCAGTATTTCACATGCGGTCCGGCTGCTGAAGGCCCGTAAGGATAATCCGGCGGCAGAAGGCCCGGCAGGGAACGACGGGACATCCGGGGAAGCCTTTGCGAAGATGAGGCAGCAGATCTATACAGCGCTGCTCGAATTTCAGGGCGAGCGGGCCAATGCGCTGATTGATTTCGGCTTTTCCATGTACGGGTATGAGGCGATGTTCCATCAGGTGCTTGTACCGGTATTGGTCAGGGTTGGCGATGCCTGGGAGGCAGGCACAGCTACAGTGGCGCAGGAGCATTATATGACGCATATGGTCTCCAACCGCTTTTATCAGTTCTTTCATCTGTTCCCGGTGTATGCCCATTTGCCGAAAGTGCTGGCCTTTTGTCCCGAAGGGGAGCATCATCAGGTCGGCCTGCTGCTGTTCTCGCTTTTTTTGCGCAAAAACGGGGTAGAGGTAGTCTATCTGGGTGCCAATACGCCGGAGGCCGGGATTATAGCCATGCTGGAAACGCAAAGCCGGGTCGGGGCGGTCTGCCTGTCGGTTACTGATAAGGAGCTGCGGCCCTACTGTGAAGCGCTGATTGCACGTTTGAAGGCGGTACGGGCGGATATGCGGTTTATCCTGGGAGGCAAAGCCTACGAAGAGGCGGGGGGGCCAGTTCCCGAAGCTGCTGAAGTGATATGGGGTCCTCCCGGACGCTGGCAGGAATGGTTTGATTTTTCATTTACCGGACTAAGAAATTAGCGCTGAAAAAGAGCTTGCAAAAACCCTTCTCAATCACCTGCGGGTGAAGCGGAAGGGTTTTTTGGTGCCGATTTTTATGCCGGGAAAGAGAAATCAGGGCCCTATTTAAGTTTATCCTGTTTTTTCCGGTAAACCCGGTTAGGGGTAGCTGTTTACAGGGGTAGATAAAGTATGTATGATATTTGTATCATAAATGTATAGTTTTTGTATAATGTTTGCGCAGGCAATCCTGTGTGCGCTGTAATGAAAATCATGGAGTAGGGAGTGGGACGGATGGCTGGAACAAGCGCCGCCAAGGTTGCGGTGGTCGGTGCAGGTCCGGGAGGGCTTGCTGCTGCTATGCTCCTGGCTGCTAAGGGCTATGAGGTTGAGGTATATGAGAAGCAGGATACGGTCGGAGGAAGATCTGGAGAGCTGCGGCTGGGTGAATACCATTTTGACCGCGGGGCTACTTTTCTGATGATGCCGCATCTGCTGGAGGAGCTGTTCACGATGGCGGGACGCTCCCTGCACAGTTATGTTTCGATGAAGGAGCTGGACCCGCTGTATTCCCTGCACTTCGGGGAGACCGTATTCCGGCCTTCTACGGATCAGGGGCAGACGGCGGCGGAGATCGAGCGGCTGTTCCCCGGCAACGGTGCCGGCTACCGCCGGTTTATGGCTGAGGAGGACGAGAAGTTCTCCAGAGTGATGCCCCTGCTCCAGCGCCCCTTTCAGTCACCTGCAGATTATTTAAAAAGGGATGTGCTGCACGCGCTGCCCAAGCTGCATGCAACGGATACGGTATATAACCGGCTGTCGAAATATTTTGACGATGAACGGCTGCGTTACGCGTTTACCTTTCAGGCCAAATACCTGGGAATGTCGCCCTGGGAATGTCCCGGAACGTTTACGATTCTGTCCTACCTCGAGCACCGCTATGGCCTGTATCATCCTATCGGCGGCATTAATAAGGTGCTGCAGGCTATGGCAGATGTGATCAAGGAGCTCGGCGGCCGTATTCATACTTCAAGTGCAGTGAAGAGGATCATGGTTAAAAACCATCATGCCTCCGGCCTGCTGCTGGCGGACGGGGAAAAGGTGCAGGCGGATTACGTTGTGCTCGGTGCTGATTTCGGGACGGCAGTGACCCAGCTGTTCGAGCCGGGCCTGCTCAAAAAATATACGCCGGTCAAGATGGCCCGCAAGCGCTATTCGTGCTCGACCGCGATGCTGTATCTCGGAGTGGACGGTGCAGTGGATCTCGGGCACCATTCCGTTCATTTCTCGGGCGACTACCGCCGCAACGTAGACGAAATAACACGGCAAGGTGTCCTGTCGGCTGACCCGTCCATTTATATACACAACCCTTCGGTTATTGACCCTACCCTGGCTCCGGCCGGCAAATCCTCTCTGTATGTACTGATGCCCGTTCCCAATCTGCAGGCCGGTATTGACTGGCGGCAGGAGGGACCGGCTGTCAGGGAGCAGATGATGGAGCGGCTGGAGCACATTCCGCAGCTGGCCGGATTGTCCGGACGGGTGGAGGAGAGTAAGTTCTTCTCGCCGCTGGACTGGCGGGACAGCCTGGGTGTATATAACGGTGCGACCTTTAATCTGGCCCATAATCTCGGCCAGATGATGTACCTCCGGCCGCATAATACGTTCCAGGAGGTGTCCGGCATCTGGCTTGTAGGGGGCGGTACGCATCCGGGCAGCGGGCTGCCGACGATATTTGAGTCGGCGAAGATCAGTGCACGCCTGCTTGAGGAGCATGACCGCGCTGCCCGCAGCCGGTCCGTTGCCGTAGCAGGTGCAGCGGGCAGCGGGGTGCCGCTGTGAGCCGCGTAGCTATTGTCGGCGGCGGCATCGGCGGGCTGACTGCGGCGCTGCTGCTGAGCAGACAGGGGCAGGAGGTCGTGATTTATGAGCGTGCCGACCGGGTGGGCGGCCGGGTCGCTTTTGAAGAGGAGGGGCCGTACCGGATTGACCAGGGGCCGACCATTGTACTGCTGCCGGAGATGCTGAACGGCATTCTCGAGGAAGGCGGGCTTCCGCCCGGCAGCCTTGAGCTGCTGCGCTGCGATCCGCTCTGCCGGATTCACTTCCGGAGCGGGCGTGTGCTGACCAAGGTAGCAGGCCTGGAAGAGCAGGCCGCGGAGATTGAACGTGAATTCCCCGGAGAGGGCAGCGGCTTCCTCCGGTTTATGGATGATATGGCCGGACTGTTCCCTCGGGGCAAGGCCTCCTTCCTGGAGCAGCCGTTCCCCCGGTGGCGTGAATTCTTCAGCCCGGCGAATCTGCGGCTGATGAGCCGTCTGCGTGCCTACCGAAGCCTCCGGTCGGCGGTAGGCAGCTATTTCCGCAGCGAGGAGCTGCGGGACGCCTTTTCCCTGCAGAGCCTGTACATCGGCGGCGCCCCGTTCCGCACCCCGGGCATATACACGATGCTGCCGTATGCGGAGAGCGCCTTCGGCATCTGGATGCTGAAGGGCGGTTATGGACAGCTGCCGCGTATCCTCTCCCGTGAGCTGCTGAGCCGCGGAGTTGAGATTCACACCGGTACAGAGGTAGAGAGCCTGCATGTTGAAGACGGGCGGTGCACCGGTATCGTTGCCGGTGGTGTCCGGCATTCGTATGATGCCGTGCTGTACAATGGCGAATTTCCACTGCTGGAGCAGCTGCTGCCGGCAGAGCTGTTCGCCGGAGCTGCGCCTGTGAAGCGTAACTCAGTTAAGGGCACGCTCAAGCGCAGCAGGTATCAGCCCTCCTCAGGCTGTGTGCTGATCTATGCCGGGACGGACAGACGCTGGCCGGAAGCAGAGACCCATCAGTTCTTCCTGCCGGACAGCCTGAATGATAACTTGCGTGAATTATTTGACCGCGGCAGAATTTCACAGCTGCCCTCCTATTACGTGTTTAATCCGGCAGCTGTGGATGACAGCGCTGCACCTCCCGGAGAAAGCGTGCTGTACTTCCTGATTCCTGTTCCGGCTGATCCGGAGCTGGATTGGGATACCCTGGCCGGTTCTCTGGCCGAACGTGTATTGGAGGATGCGGAGCAGAGAGGGTTTCCGGGTCTGAAGTCCAGTCTTGTATGGAAAAAGCTCCGTACGCCGGCGGATGCGCACAAGGAAGGCCTCTACGGTGGCGGGAGCTTCGGTATTGCCCCGGTGCTGAGCCAGCTAGGCGTCTTCCGGCCTCAGCCTAAGCCGTATCCGATCAAAGGCCTATATGCCGCAGGCGCCTCTGTCCATCCCGGCGGAGGTGTGCCGATTGTTATGCAGGGTGCACGGATGGCTGTCCATGAACTCATGAAGGAGATGAATTGATGATTAACGAGAGCATTATGCGCGAGTGTGAGGAATTGATGAAGAAGGGCTCGACCTCCTTTCATAAGGCTTTTGCCGGACTGCCGAGTCCGCGCCGTGAAGCTGTACATGTGATTTATGCCTTCTGCCGGATTATTGACGACAGTGTGGATGAGCCGGAGAAGTCGCCGTATACCATTCATGAGCTGCGCCGGCTTTTCATACGGCTTGAGGAAGCGGAAGGGCACTTTATCTGGCCGGCACTCCGCTGGCTGTTCGCCAGCTTCCCGGGCCTTACGCGGGAACCGTTCCTGCTGCAGATGCAAGGACAGCTGGGGGATCTGACGTTCACTCATTATGAGACTATGGCGGAGCTGGAAGACTATTGTTACCTTGTGGCCGGTACTGTCGGTGAGATGCTGCTGCCGGTATTGCGCGAAGATTCGGATGAAGATGTACAGGCGGCCGGCATTTCGCTGGGCATCGGTATGCAGATTGTCAATATTATCCGTGATGTCGGAGAGGATCTGCGCCGGGGCAGGCGTTATGTGCCCCTTGAGCTTATGCAGAAATACGGTTACAGCCAGGAGGAGCTGGAATCGGGTCTTGTCGACCAGCGTTTCGTGAACATCATCGAAGACCTCCGACGGGAAGCGCTGGGCTGGTTCGAGAAGGGGCTTGCCCATATAGAGACTTATCCGCCGGAGAGCGGCCTCGCAGTCGAACTGGCGGCAGCATTCTATGCAGCTATTCTGGAATCGGTGGCTGAAGCCGGGTACGATGTTTTCCGCAACAGGGCGTATGTCAGCGATGAAGCCAAGCTGCGGATGCTGGGCCATACAGCGGCACGTTATGCATCCAGACTGGCTGCGGTGCTGTAGATGATCAGGACTGTATTCTGGCTCTGGTATAGTATTGGCGCTCTGCTGCTGATTTTTTTCAGTGTTCCGCAGGGGCTGCAGTTTTCAAACGGTCTATTTCTGGTCTTTTATGCAGTGTATGCTGGTGAACTAATTATCAAGGGACATGTACAGACCTATATGGCCGACCAGTCAGTCATTTTTCCGCGTCAGCTGAAGCCGTTCCCTTTTCTGCTATCCGCTGCGCTGATCTGGACCTGCGGAATGGGGGTAGAATGGCTCGGCGTTCATACCGGGCACCTGTTCGGCAGCTACAGTTATTCCGATATTCTCGGGCCGCTGGTGTACGGTGTGCCGGTCACGCTGGGATTTGCCTGGATCGCCGTTGTCGGCAATGCCGTCCTGCTGAGCCGGGACTTCGGGCAGTCAGGCTGGCGACTTCTGCTGCTGCGGGCGGCACAGGTCGGCTTCTGGACCGTCCTGCTGGATCTGGTGCTTGACCCCGTGGCACATGCACGGGGGTTCTGGACCTGGGGGGACGGGGGCGGCTTTTACGGAGTGCCCTGGAGCAATTTTGCCGGCTGGCTGATTGCGGGCTCGCTGCTGTCCTTCTTCGTGCCCGCAGTCCGGATATCACCCAAGACTGTCCGGCTCGGCACCCGGCTCTATCAGGCTGTTCTAATGATGTTCGGTCTTGTCGGCCTCCGAGAGGGACTGCCTCTTTGTATAATAATTGCCGGTATAGGGGCTGTACTCGCGGAAGGGAGTCTGCGCTATGCTCGAAGCGGCCAAATCGTCAAGCTTTGATGCCCTGTTCTACAGATACAATTCCTTGTATCTGCTGCGCAGGCATTTCCGTGCCATCGGAATATCAGGTGATCTGCAGCCGGCGTCAGCCGGAGACAGGCCGGTACTCTACATTATGAACCACAGCTCCTGGTGGGACGGACTGCTGGCATATCATGCGGCAAAATTGCTAACCCGGCGCCGGCAGTATTTCATGATGGAGGAAGCCCAGCTGCGCAAATTTCAGTTTTTCCGCCGCTTGGGCGCTTATTCAATCAACCGCAGCGAGCCTGCCGATGTCAGGGCCTCCCTGCGCTATACTGCAAGGCTCCTTAGTGAAGGTGGCAGTGTGTGGATGTATCCTGAAGGCGAGCTTCTGCCGCTTGAGCACCGTCCGCTGGAGCTCAAGGAAGGGGCAGCCGTTGTACTCCGCCTGTGTCCCGATACTGCAGTAGTCCCGGTAACCCTGTATCACGGGCTGTTTTTCCATCCCAAGCCGGAGGCGACGCTTGTGGCCGGCCCGCCTCAGATCCATCCATGGAAAGCTATGGACAGACACAGCGTTACGGCGCTGCTGGCCTCCTGCCTGCGGGAGCAGCTGGATGGCCACCGCCGGCTGATTCTTGAGCACCAGGGGCATATGCCGGCCGGCTTCGAGCCGCTGATGAAGACAGGCGGCTCGGTTCATGAAAGATATGATGCCTGGCGGAGGGGGGGCCGATGATTGCTGTTCTGCAAGGCATAACCGCAGTGATCCTGCTGCAGCTGGCTTTTGCCGTATGGAATGCTTCAAGGCTTCCGGTGCTAGGGGCACAGTACAGAGAGGGGCCGGCAGGGCCTGAGAGTGAACAGCAAAGGCAGGAAGCGGCAGGTGCAGCGGATACAAAATACCGGCTGGAGTCCGCAGCTTCACAGGCCCCCGCCATTTCCGTGCTGATTCCGGCGCGCGATGAAGCGGCGAACATAACCGCCTGCCTGAACTCTGTGCTTGCCTGCAGCACGGCTGGACGCCCGGTCGAGATTATCGTACTGGATGACCGTTCTTCCGATGGCACTGCAGCGCTTGCCGCAGCGGCCGGAGGCGCACGGACACAAGTACTTGCAGGTGCCGCTCTGCCGGAAGGCTGGGCAGGCAAATGCCATGCCTGCGCCCAGCTGGCGGAGGCCGCCGCCGGAGAGTGGCTGCTGTTCCTGGATGCAGACATCCGGCTGCAGCCACAGGCGCTGAGCGCGGCATTAGCCGCAGCCGGGCTTCAGGGCAGCGGATTGATTACCGGATTTCCCAGGCAGCTGACCGGCTCCTGGCTGGAGCGCCTCGCTGTTCCGCTGATGATGTTCACGATTATCTGCCATCTGCCGGTCCCGCTGGTCCGCCGTTCAAGGGACCCGCGGTTTGTGGCCGCCCACGGCGGATTCATGCTGATTCACAGGGACTCCTATCAGCGCTGCGGAGGGCACAGCGGCATCCGTAATCAGCTGGTGGATGATATGGCGCTGGCCAGAGCAGTCAAGCTTGCCGGTGAGCCGGTAACCTTGGCAGATATTACAGAACATACAGAAATGCGGATGTATCACAATGCCGGAGAGGTCTGGAGGGGCTACCGCAAAAATATATATGCCGGCCTTGGACGCAAGCCGCTGCTGCTGCTCGGGGTCCTGCTGTTCTATTCCCTGCTGTACGTTTTTCCGGTAATTGCTGCGCTTTGGAATATAGTTACCGGGCTGACACCGGCGCTGCTCTGGGCGGGCGCGGCCATCGCGGCCGGAGCCGCTGTCAAAAGAACGGCCGATGCCGCCGGCCGGCAGCCCTTCTGGCACTGCATGCTGCTGCCGGCGGCAATTGTAAGCCTGATTGCTATTGCAGCTGCATCGTGGCGCGGAGGTGTATCCGGCCAGGGCTATATATGGAAAGGGAGGCGTTACCGTTGAATAAGCAGGCGGTTATAATCGGGGCCGGCTTCGGCAGCCTGTCCTGTGCAGTTACGCTGGCTGCAAAGGGCTGGAAGATAACTGTACTGGAAAGGCAGGCTTACCCCGGCGGTAAGCTGCAGCGGGTTAAAGAGCAGGGGTATACCTTTGACAGGGGGCCCAGTACAATAACCATGCCGCATGTATTCCGTTCGCTGTATGAGCTTGCCGGGGCTGAGATGGAGGACTATGCCGAGCTGTATGAGCTGGAGCCGAGAACAAGGAATGTTTTTGCAGACGGCCATACGGTTGATCTGTCCAAGGATACACCGTTTATGCTTGAGCAGATAGCCGCCTATTCTTCACAGGATGCCGGGCGCTATACGGAATTTATGGCTGAAGCTGAGCTGCTCTACCGGTTAAGCGAAAAGCAGTTTCTGAACCGGCTGCTGCTCTCGTGGAAGGATAAGCTGTCTTTGCCGCTTGTGCGCGATCTGCTGCGGGTAAGGCCGTTTCTTACACTGCAGTCGCTGCTTCAGCGTTATTTCAGGCATCCTAATACACTGGCTATGCTGGGCCGTTATGCCACTTATGTCGGCTCGTCCCCTTACCGGTCTCCGGCGATATTTGCCATGCTGGGGCATGTGGAGGCGCGACTTGGGGTATATGGGGTTAAGGGCGGTACATATAAGCTGGTGGAAGGGCTGGCGGCGCTGGCCCGGCAGCTTGGCGTAGAGATTGTTACCGATACAGAGGTTACCGGCATCTCTGCTGTCCGCGGTAAAGTGGAAGGAGTAGAGACTTCACGGGGCTTCTACCCTGCAAGAACCGTAATTGCCGGCGGAGATGTGCTGAGCGTCAGCCGCATGCTGCTGCCGGAATCCGCACGCCGGGCAATGAGCGACCGCAGAATTGCACGCTATGAGCCGTCATTGTCGGGTCTTGTGACACTTGCCGGTGTGAGGCGGAAATATGAGCAGCTGTTGCATCATACGGTGTTTTTTCCGGAGCAGTATGAGCCTGAGTTCACTGACATATTTGCCAAAAGACGCCCGCCGCAAAATCCGGCAGTGTATGTCTGTCACTCCGGCTGCTCTGAGCCCGGCATGGCTCCTGAGGACGGCAGCAATTTGTTCATTCTGGCCAATGCACCTTATCTTGACCGTGCCTGCGACTGGAACAGTGAGGCGGAGGCATACGGGCGCCGGGTGACGGACACGCTGGAGAACTTCGGCATCGCAGGGCTGGATCAGGCGGAGGTCCTTCAGCGCTATACGCCGCAGCATCTTGCCGATGATACTCTCGCCCACCGGGGGGCTATCTACGGCATATCCTCCAATTCCGTCCGCCAGACCTTCTTCCGTCCGGCCAACCGATCCAGGGATATTCAGGGGTTATGGTATGTGGGCGGAACCACCCATCCCGGAGGAGGAACACCGGTCGTATCCCTGTCGGGGAGGCTTGTAGGTGAGCATATTGCAGGCGGAAGCTAGGAGAGGCCGGCCTTTCTGTTATTTGCGGGGCGGCGGTGCTATAATGAAGCGTGCTTGGCAAGAGATGCCGGCTGCTCCGGCATTTGGCGGTTACGGATTTACAAAATGAGAAGGCAGAGGAGGAGACAGCATGGAGCAATTGCCGATACACACTACAACATCCTTAGCGGCTCAAGCGGACGGGGACCCGCTTCTGCCGGGCAGCGCAGGGGAGAAGTCCCTGCTGCCTTCCTCCACAACAGGCGAGCGTAAGCTGGAGCATGTGCGGCTCTGTCTGAATGAGGCGGTGGGAGGCAGCGGCATAACTACCGGCCTGGAAGAATACCGCTTCCTTCACAATGCGCTGCCTGAGCTGAATTTCGATGATATTTCACTGCAGACGTCCTTTTTGGGACGCCAGCTGCGGACCCCGCTGCTTATCAGCTCGATGACCGGCGGCAGCAAGGCGACCGGTGCGATCAATGACCGGCTGGCTGAAGCTGCAGAGCGGCGCGGCTGGGCGCTTGGTGTCGGCTCGGTACGGGCGGCGGTGGAGCGGGCGGAGCTGGCCGAGACCTTCCGGGTACGGGAGCGGGCTCCGGGAATTCCCGTCATCGCCAATATCGGCGCCGTCCAGCTGTCCTACGGCTTCGGCGTGGAGGAATGCCGCCGTGCTGTAGACATTGCAGGTGCGGACTGGCTTGTGCTGCATCTGAACGGGCTGCAGGAGGTCTTCCAGCCGGAAGGCAATACCGGCTTTGCTTCTCTGCTTGCAGCGATCGAGAAGGTCTGCCGGGCGCTGCCGGTGCCGGTGGGCATCAAGGAGGTCGGCTGGGGGATTGACGGGGGGACGGCGCTCAGGCTGTATAATGCCGGCGCTGCCTTTATCGACGTCGCTGGTGCCGGCGGCACCTCATGGAGCCAGGTGGAGAAATTCCGCAGCACCGATCCGGTGCGCCGGGCAGCGGCGGAAGCCTTCGCCGACTGGGGCATTCCGACGGCTGAATGCATCCGCGGGGTACGGGCGGCCGCGCCGCACGGTGCGCTGATCGGCAGCGGCGGCCTCAGGCACGGCGTCGATGCGGCTAAGGCGATAGCGCTCGGTGCCGACCTCGCCGGCTTCGGCCGGAATCTGCTCGGCCCGGCAGTGGAATCCGAGGAAGCGCTCGACCGGGCGCTGGCCCAGGCGGAGCTGGAGCTGCGGATCGCGATGTTCGGCATTGGCGCGCCCGATCTGTCTGCGCTGCGCGGCACCTCCCGGCTGCTCCGGCGGCAACAATAACAGAAGTATAAAGGAAGTGCTGAATGATGATTAAGCTGGTCCGGATGGACGAGCCTGCCTTTCAATTTTTTTTGCAGCAGGCAACCCGCGATTATGCGGAGGATAAAGTAAGAATCGGCGCATGGGATCAGGAGACGGCGATGAAGCTGTCGCAGGAGGAAATGACCCGTTTTCTGCCGCAGGGCCTTTATACGGAAGGGGCCTATCTGTATTCCGTCGTTGAGGAAGAAACAGGCACCCAGGCCGGCTATATCTGGTTCAATGTAAACCGTGGCCGCCAGGGTAAGGAAGCCTTTATTTATGATTTCTACATCTTCGAGCCGTATCAGCGTAACGGGTATGGCAGCAGAGCGCTGGCTCTGCTGGATGACGAGGCGCGTTCCATGGGCGTCACGCAGATCGGCCTGCATGTGTTCGGCGATAATGAACGGGCCCTCAAGCTGTATCAAAAAATGGGATACGGGATTACCGATATTTCGATGTCTAAGAAGCTGTAGCAATTAAATACCACAACAGTATGAAAGACTCCGCCGGGGTCTTTTTTGCTGCACAGGAAATTATACAATGCAAAAAAATGTGGATAACTCCGATGAAAAATAAAGGAGGGGTGGACGTGAAGAATCAGGAGACATGGAAGAAACGACCTGATACCAACCCCCAC
>NZ_CCDG010000060.1 GCF_000723885.1 Paenibacillus camerounensis | reverse complement strand
TCTCCAATTAGGTTTTTCCGAGCGGCTACTTCACCCGAATGACTTCGAGGAAATAACCATCCGAAAACTATCGAAAAGAGCGATTGCTCATTTTGAAACATCTGACGAGAATTTACATTCTCTACTTTTGAAATCACCAAGGTGATTCCCACTCACTCGTTGTTCAGTTTTCAAAGACCAATTCAATGCTTTTCCTTGTCGTCGTCTTTGTCAGCGGCGACTTTTATAATATATCACAGTGTTATTCGTTTTGGCAAGTGTTTTTTTGAAAAAAGTTTTTTTCGTTTTTCCTTGCCGTGCATACTCTCTTTTAAAATCAAAAGGAGCGCGAGATATAATGTATCACGCACGCTCCTATTAAGTCAACACTTTTTATGAAATTAATGGCCAAGCACACATATTTATAGGCAGCAGCTCAATATTTTAATGCTTAAACTGGGACGACCGGCCGCCCCATGCGTATTTGGACAGCTCCTTTTGCGGAGCAAACCGTGCGTACATACGGAAAACGGTTTTATATCGGTTAGCAATTGCATGCCTGATATTTTGGTCCAAGCGCTGATCGCTTAAATCAAGAAGCATTTCGTCGAGCTCTTTTCGCAGAACATAATCCAGCTCCTTACATTCCTTTTCATTGAACAACATCCCCAACATATGCTTGGCCTCCTTCATCATATTTTAAGTTTCGAAACCTTGAGCGCTGCTATTTGTGTGTTAGAAGTTAGTCCATTGATGGAGATCCTGCGAGAATACCCGCTTACACTAGATTAACCGGAGCATAGGAACTATAACCATAATTGCTAAAATTCTCTTAATAGTCCGCATATCCTCAAGTGAGTTGTCTGATGTAAAGAATCCCCATATCTTAATGGCCTTAATGGTATGCTCAATTTTTAGAAATTTTATGATAAAAGCGCTAATGTAATTGTACTCTCAATAATTGCGGCTAGCAGCAGCAGGAGCACAATCCAGACTGAAGCCGTCAATGTCTGCCGCATAAATTCAGGCCAGCTGTTATCCCTGCTTCTTCCGATCATACTCTTAACAACCCTGCCGCCAAAATGAAGCCCGAAAGCACAAGCGATAATAATAGCCGGAATTTCAATGATCCCGTGCGGAAGCAGCCCTTTTACTATAAGGTCGAACAAATCTACTCCCTGCTGGGCTGATAAATGAATCAGATAGCCGATAACTGCACCGTTTATCAATAAAAAGAATGCAGGTACGATACCAAACAGCGCACCCAAAAAGATAACCGCTACACTTTTAATGCTATTGTTCAAAAAAATAAAGGTGAAAAAGCTCCATTCCGGATTATCCGAATCCATAAGCTTTCCGCTGATGCTGCTTAACCCTTCAAGCTGCTGCGCTAGCAGCCTTTGCAGACTGTCGGTGCCGATCCAGCCGAGCACTCCCCCCGCCAGAAAGAGTATTAGCGCCAGAAGCAGCGCCTTACGGATTGCTCCCAGATCTTTAATAAACCTTGTAAACGAGAACATAAAGGCCTCCTGTATTGTGTAGTACAAGCTGTGAAAGAGATTTCTAGTCCGGTTGAGGTCATAAGCGTTAGGTACGAGCATACATTTAGAACAAACAAGCCATTTCGTATGGGAGAGGAGCGCTGCTAGTATGAATTCTTTTTATGTATTCAGCGGCAAAAAGATAAAACGGTTCATTTACATCTTTGCCGCTGCGCTTCTGGCCGCTGGTGTTGTATACGTGGAAAGGGGTAACATTACCGTATTCTCTGATGCCCAAGCCCCGTCTGCCATTTACAGTGTGCCAACGCAAAAGAAGCTGATCGCTTTAACCTTCGACATTAGCTGGGGTGAAAAGCGGCCTGAACCGATCCTGAAGGTGCTGGAGGACAAAAAGGTAGACAAGGCCACCTTCTTCCTCTCCTCGCCGTGGAGCAAAACGCATCCGGAAATCGTCACCAGTATTAAGGAATCAGGCTTCGAAATCGGAAGCCACGGGCATAAGCATGTTAATTACAGCACCCTCAGCAATGAGGAGATCCGTACACAAATTTCAACTGCCCACACTGTATTGACTGAATTAACAGGCAAAGAGCCTAACCTGATCCGTATGCCGAATGGTGATTTTGATAAAAGGGTGCTTCAGGTCGCCACCGATCTGGGTTACAAGGTCATCCAATGGGATACAGATTCTTTGGACTGGAAAAATATCGGTGTAGACAATATCGTCAACCGGGTTACGAGTAAGGCTCATCCGGGGGATATTATCCTCCTGCATGCCAGCGACTCCTGTAAACAGACCCATGAGGCTCTACCGCAGATCATTGATAACCTCCGCAGCCAGGGATATGAATTCGTCACTGTATCTGAGCTGATTAGCCAGAGCAGCGCCGAAGGCACAGAAGTCCGTGATTCCGCTTCACTGAATCAGGGGCTCGAAGACGCCGCGGGAATGTAGCTTTATCGTATCATTCATGCGTACCGCATTGTCTGGCTTCTCCCTTTAATGGCGCGGGGATATGAGTTCTGATATCTCAGGCGTAGGCGTATCCAGCTTTGGATAGCTGAGGTCGAGACTCTCCAGCGTTTGGACTACAATGGACAATGCCAGATAGTTGCGGTACCAGCGGTGATTAGCCGGAATCCAGTACCAGGGTGCCTGCTCTGTTCCGGTTTCCCGGAAGACATCCTCATAAGCCTTTTGATAATCGTCCCAGTATTCCCGCTCCTGCAGATCACTGGCATCGAACTTCCAGTGCTTAGTCGGATCATGAAGCCGCTCCTGGATTTTCTCCAGCTGCTTCTCCTTCGAGATATGCAGGAACAGCTTGATTACTGTCGTGCCTTCCTCCACCAGCATTTCCTCAAACTGGCGGATGTAGCGGAAGCGCCGTTTCATGTCCTTCTTCTTAAGACTGCCGTGTACCCGGGGTACAAGGACATCTTCATAATGAGAGCGGTTGAAGGCAGCGATATAACCCTTGGGCGGGGTCTTCATATGCACTCTCCACAGAAAATCATGTGCCTCCTCCTCAAGAGACGGCTTCTTGAAGCTGGTAACAATAAAGCCCTGGGGGTTAATGCCGGAAAAGATATGCTTCACCGTTCCATCCTTTCCGCTTGAATCCATGCCCTGCAGAATAACCAGCAGCGAATGCTTCTTTTGGGCGAATAGGATATCCTGCAGCTCGGCAAGGCGTTCCTTCAGCTTCTCCATTTTGGCTGCAGCTTTTTCTTTGGAGTCAAAGTCACCGCGTTCTGACGGATCGAGCTGGCTCAGAATGTTTTCACTTGTGTCTTTTATCATATAACGCTTAATGTTCATATATGCCCCTCCCTGCTTAACTGATTTCATTGACTTCCGGCGGTACAGTCGTTGCTTATTTTGTGTAAGCTGTCCTTTAAGATTAACCTTTCTGATTTCATTTTAATCGCGCTGGAATGAACAAGAAAACCCCGGTCTCTTTCTTAGAGCACTGGGGTTTTGGTATGGATTACTGTAATGACGGCTGCGGTTTAAGGATATGGTGCAGCCGTAAAATCTGGAACGCATTACAGGCAATCAGCGGAAGAACAATAAACACAGTGGCATTATCTACGCCGATCTGAAGCACACCTATCGTCTCCACAATGGTAATGGCAGTCATGAAGAAAAAGGTCGGAATTGCTGCGGCAGCTTTTGTGCTGCGCACTTTGAAATACGATACGGCCGCAGCTGCAATCAGAATTCCACTCCCCAGGAGAAGGTCAGCTCCGCCTGCTCTTTCTCCTCCGAGAAAGGCCCTCAGGAACACCAGCTCAAGCAGGGCCACCACAGCCAGTACCAGCTGTATGTACTGCCACGCTTTGCGGGAAAACACGCCGTTCCCCATGTAATTGAGGATCAGGTAAGCAAAAAAACCCAGCTGTGCGTAAACGCTCACAAGCATTCCGGAACCAAGCAGTATAAGAAGGTACAGAAGCAGATCTGCCGCGCTTTTAAAGCTTATACCGCCATTAACTGTCTGCAGTACAAGTCCGGTCAAACCGGCCGCGGCAGCGCCTATCAGAAGTGTGGTCCAGAACAGGTGATACCATTTCCTTATACTCAGCCACTCCACCTCCCCTGTGTCAGATTTATTTTACCAAGCCTGCCGTCAAAAAACCATCATGTCTGCGTTATAACCTGTGACCCCGTGCGGCATACTACCCTCAGGATTCCTATAAAGGAGGGCAGCGCCAATGAAGTGGAGGAGTTTGTTGTCTGGAGGCCTGGTACTAAGCCTGGTACTCACCTTAACAGCCTGCGGAGGAGAACAGAGCAGTTCTTCCAGCCAGATGGGATATAAGGAAATGAAGACGATGGTTGTTGATATATTAAAAAGCGATGAAGGTAAAAAGGCAGTCGAGGAAGCTTTGACCACCGGCTCCGGTACTGAAGGCAGCAGCGTTAGCGGGCTAAGCATGAAAATGATGCCGCTGCAGACAACGGAACAGATCCGGATTGCGGTTAAAGATACAATCACCGCCCCCGAGTACCAGAAGGAAATTGAGAAAATCATGACTGATCCGACCTTTGCGGGCGAATTCGCCAAAGCCATCAACAGCCAGAGCAAAGAGCTGCACCTGCAGCTAATCAAAGACCCGACCTATCAGAAATCGATCGAAGAAATTATGAAGTCGCCTGAAATGATGAAAATGTTCCTGGATCTTACCAAGACTTCCGATTACCGCAAGCAGTCCATGACCATTATGCAGGAAGCGATGCAGAACCCGCTCTTCCGTATGGAAGTGCTGGGATTGCTTAAAACAGTTGTTCAGGACGAGCTCCAGCCTAAGGTTCAGAAAAAGGGTGATGAGAAGGCAGGCGGGTCCGGCGGCGATCAGGAGAGCGGCGGGGACAGCTCGAAGCAGGAGGGCGGAGACGATTCCGGCTCTTAAATAAAAGAGGCTTATCCCTATATGCGGATAAGCCTCTTTTTTAGGTGCTTGCGTAGTGCTTATTGTTCGTATTTGGCAATCAGTCTGTCTGCAACCTCCGCGAATAGCTGTGCCGTCTTAGTCTCCGCTTTGTATACGGAAGGTGAGAAGTCCGGCTCTGAAATATGGTTGTCCGGTGCGCCAAGCGGCACCTGGGCCAGCAGCTCCGTATGAAGCGTCTCTGCCAGCCTGGCTCCTCCGCCGCGTCCGAAGATATACTCCTTCTGCCCGCAGGAGGAGCATTCATAATAAGCCATGTTCTCGATGACGCCCAGTACCTCGTGATCAGTCTGAAGCGCCATAGAACCCGCTCTGGCTGCTACAAAGGCTGCTGTGGCATGCGGGGTAGTCACAATAATCTCTTTGCTGTGCGGAAGCATCTGGTGTACGTCCAGCGCCACATCGCCTGTACCAGGCGGAAGATCAAGCAGCATATAATCAAGTTCGCCCCAGCCTACATCGCCGAAGAACTGGCGGAGCATTTTGCCCAGCATCGGCCCTCTCCAGATAACCGGACTATTCTCACGTATGAAAAAGCCCATCGACATTACTTTTACTCCAAAACGTTCCACCGGAATAATGGTTCCGTCCTCTACAACCGGACCCTCTTCAATCCCCATCATGTCTGGAATGCTGAAGCCGTAGATATCGGCATCAATCAGCCCTACCTTCTTGCCCTTGCGCGCCAATGCTACTGCAAGATTGACGGTTACGGTCGACTTGCCGACTCCCCCCTTGCCGCTGGCCACTGCAATGAACTTCACACCCGAGTTCTCATCCAGCAGTTCATGGTCCTCAAGGCCTGCTGCGTGCCCCTTCAGTGACGTACCCTGCTCTAGCTCCTGCTTGTCCGGTGTGCTCTCTCCGCGCAGAAGAGAACGCTCATAATCGGTTGCATCACGCAGCCTGATATGAATGTTCTGTAGTCCTCCTCCGGTCAGCAGATCACGCACCTGCTGCTCCAGTTCCATCCGGCTTGCTTCCTCTTCTTCAAGACAGACAATCGATAAGGAAATTCTGTCTTCTTTAATCATAATGTCACGAATCAGCTGCAATTCAATAAGGCTTTTTCCGGATTCCGGGTCGGTAAGCGGCTGCAATAATTCCTGAATTTGTTCCCTGGTCTGCATGGAAAGCACCTCTGTTTCTTTCCGGAAGGGTAAGGCTCCGGTTTTTGGTCTTATTATAGCATTACCCTTTAACTGATGAGTAGTCCCAGCTCACGGCTGCTCCGCTGCATAAGCCAGAATTCCCCGGTAAATACTCGTAGCAACCTTCCGCTGGTACACATCATCTCCAAGCAGGACGGACTCCCCGGGATGTGAGAGAAAACCCACCTCAACAAGGGCCGCCGGCATTTTCAGCATTTTCAGCAGATAGACTGTATTTACTGTTTTGGCGACACGGTTGGTATTCTCCAGCGTCGTGCGCAGCTCATCCTGAATAAATCCGGCCAATGCTTTGTTGCCTTCATTGTTCGGGTAAAAAAAGGTCTGCGCGCCGCTCCAGCGGTTTGAAGGCACACTGTTCATATGTACGCTTATGAAAAGGTCTGCCCCTTCCTCTTCAATACTGCGGACCCTCTGCTTCAGATCTTCCGTTTTCCGCTTTGAGTAGCCTTTTGTTGCTTCTCCGGCAAGATCATAGTCCCCTTCCCGGGTCATAACTACGATCGCGCCAGCCTGCTGCAGATAGTCCCGCAAATACAAGGAGACGGACAGGTTGATATCCTTCTCAATTAACCCGTTTTTGCTGACCGCCCCTCCGTCGGGGCCGCCGTGTCCGGCATCGATAGCGATTATTTTACCGGACAGCGGCAGGCTCCAGTAATTCAGCGTCTTCGCGGTAGGCATATCATAGGCTATGATGCCGATCATCACGGCCAGCAGCAGCATTCCGAGCATACTCTTTTTCACACTGCTCCAGGCAATCCAGACCGAGACCTTTCCTTCCTTTCGGCCAGACATAACAAAGACCCCCTCGTCCCGATAGATTCTACTCATCTATATGGGACAAGAGGGCCAAATAGTACCGGCTCTTTAATTTAGACGTTTACCTGCTCAGACATACCCTCAATCAGAATCTCTGCAACTTCAGGCCGGGTGAATTCCGGGGGAGGGCATTTCCCTTCACGGAGCAGTCCGCGCACTTTGGTACCGGATAATGTCAGATGCTGATCTGCCGGATGCGGGCAGGTTTTGCTGGAAGCCATATTTCCGCATTTCACGCAGAAAAAGCTGTGTTCGAAAAAGAGAGGGGTAATCCCCAAATCCTCTGCCGTAAAGTTGGAGAAAATCTCCTGTGCTTCATAGGTACCATAGTAGTCCCCTACCCCGGCGTGATCCCGGCCGACAATAAAATGCGTGCAGCCGTAATTTTTGCGGACCATAGCATGGAAAACTGCTTCTCTTGGACCTGCATAACGCATCGCTGCCGGGAATACGCCCAGGAAGGTGCGGTCAGCAGGATAGTAGTTCTCCAGCAGCGCCAGGTAGCTCTTCATCCGAACATTCGCAGGAACGTCATCCGATTTGGTCTCACCCACCAGAGGATTGAGGAACAGGGCGTCTACAACCTCCATAGCACACTTCTGGATATACTCATGGGCACGATGCACAGGATTACGTGTCTGGAAGCCTACAACGGTTCTCCATGCCTTCTCAGCAAAGATCCTACGGGTCTCAGCAGGGTCAAAATAGAACTCTCCGAACTTCTCCGGCTGCGGGCGGTTAAGCACTCTGATCGGTCCTCCTACATACGTAGACGGACGGGCCAGCAGTTTGCTGACACCTGGATGTGCGGGATCAGTAGTTTTGAATACATTCTGAGCTTCGGCCTGCTGGTCTACACTATAGATACTCTCAACAGCGAGCAGACCATAGATAACGCCATCATCCTCACCGATAAGAGAGACTGTATCCCCTACCGCAAGGCCGGAAGCAACCTTCTCTTCTACAGCCAAAGTAACAGGAATACTCCACACCGTGCCATCAGAAAGGCGCATATTGCTCACTACTGAATGGTAGTCTCTTTCATTCAGGAAGCCGGTAAGCGGTGAAAAGGCTCCAACCCCAATCAGATCAAGATCAGATATCGTCCATGTATTAATTGCAATCGACTTGTTCTCTGAGGCTTGCTGCAGCAGTTCTTCTCTCTGCGCTCCCTCCACAATACGCTGAATCAGTGTTCCTCCGTGTGGAAGTATAGACGTCATCTGGTTACTCTCCTCCTGTGTATTAACATTGATATGAGTGCCTGATTATTTATGCAGTCCGCATTCTGTCTTCTCATTACCTGACCATCTGCCGGCACGGGGGTCTTCTCCAGGCATTACAGCCCGGGTGCACTGCTCACAGCCGATACTCGGGAAGTTACGGTCATGCAGCGGGTTATAGACTACATTGTTAGCACGGATATAATTCCATACATCCTCAGAAGTCCAGTCAGCAATCGGATTAAACTTTACCAGACCAAATTTATAATCGTACTCCACTTTTTTGGAGTTGGCACGGGTCGGAGCCTGGTCACGTCGGATACCGGTAATCCATGCTTCATACTGGGACAGAATCCGGGTAAGCGGCTCTACTTTGCGGATAGCGCAGCATTGATTAGGATCAACACTCCAGAGATTATCACCATATTGCTGAATCTGCTCATCGACAGAGATCTGCGGAGATACCCGGACAAACTCCAATCCGTATTTATCCGCCATAACATCTCTGGTCTCATACGTTTCTTTAAAATGGAAGTCTGTATCCAGATAGAATACATCTGTTGAAGGGCTTACCTTCTGAAGCATATCGACAAGCACTACATCTTCAGCACCGAAGCTGCAGGCAAATGTAATGTTGGGAAAAGTCTCTACCGCCCAGCGGATAATTTCTTCGGGTGAAGCACTCTCCAGTTCCTCAGCCTTAACCTTAATCAGATCCTCTTTCTCAAGCAGATTCATTATTGTACTCCTCCATCCTGATATCTAAAAAGTGCCTGTTCCGTCAATTCCAACTATTCTTATATGGAATAGTATAAGCGATGCACCGCTGAAGTCAATACTTTTTTCCATTATGGGTTAAAGTCGCTGGCAGGAATAAATCGGAGGCTGCAGGAGAATATAAAAAGCCTCTGACCCAAAAGGGCCAGAGGCTTGAAATCCTTGAAAGAAAAGGAATATTAACGTTTCGAGAACTGTGGAGCGCGACGAGCAGCTTTGAGGCCGTATTTCTTACGTTCCTTCATACGTGGGTCACGAGTCAGGAAGCCGGCTTTCTTCAGCGTACCGCGATATTCAGGGTCTACTTTGAGCAATGCACGGGAGATCCCGTGACGGATTGCGCCAGCTTGACCGGAAATGCCGCCACCGTGTGCAAGTACGATTACATCGTAGCTGCCAAGTGTTTCAGTCAGGTTCAAAGGTTGTCTTACGATCATCTTCAGTGTTTCTACACCGAAGTACTCATCCATCTCACGTTTGTTAATGACAATGCGTCCTTCACCCGGTACAAGGCGAACACGTGCTACCGAATGTTTACGACGACCTGTCCCATAGTATTGTACTTGTGCCATGAAACTGTCCTCCTCTATTCTTATCCGCGAAGTTCGTAAACTTCAGGTTTTTGTGCTGCATGTGGATGCTCTACGCCTGCATAAACTTTAAGTCTCAGCTTCATATGGTCGCCTTGACGAGTCTTAGGAATCATACCGTGTACAGCAGATTCAATCACACGCTCAGGTTTAGTCTTCAGCAGCTGATCAGCAGTTGTTACTTTCAGACCGCCTGGGTGCATCGAGTGACGGTAGTATTTCTTGTTCTGCAGTTTCTTACCTGTCAGGTGAATCTTCTCAGCGTTGATAACAATTACGAAATCACCAGTATCAACGTGTGGAGTGAATTGCGGTTTGTGTTTGCCACGGATCAGAGCAGCGGCTTCGCTAGCCAGACGACCAAGTGTTTTGCCTTCGGCATCAATAATGTGCCAAGTGCGTTCAACTTCGTTCGGCTTCGCCATATAGGTGGTACGCATGAATGTTTCCTCCTTGTTCTCGTACGAAAATCATCTGTTTCGTATATCTAATTTCTCATTGGAATTACGATTAAGTTAGTTAAGTAAAGCTTGTTTGGTTGGCATTTTCTTGATCGGGGCTGTGGGATAGCCATCAAGAAAACACAACTTTTATATTACAGCATAAACATGACAAGTGCAAGTGATTTTTAATCCAGATCTGATTTATTTTCTGTTAGAAGATAATGGTCTACCGAACATTTATTCATTGTCCTCATCATATTCCACACTCCATAGTGCAAGCCCCTTGGCAACAGCCGTAGGACCTGCCGCAGCGCGGTCGCATGCAGCCAGAATATCCGCCACTTTGTCCGCCTGGTACTTACGTTCACCCACCTGAATTAGCGTTCCCATAATAATACGGACCATGTGCTGCAGAAATCCGCTGCCGGTAATATAAGTATGAATAACTCCCTGATCATCCGAGCCGGGCCGGCACATACTGCGGTCAATCTCCATATGAGCTTCATAGATCGTCCGTACATGGGAGGTCTTGGTAGACTTCCGCGAAGCAAACGAGGTGTAGTCATAGGTACCCACTAGATGTGCCAATCCCTGCTGCATAGCCGCTACATCCAGCTTCAGTGGATGATGCTGCTGCCAGCGCCGCTGGAACGGATCGGGAAACCGGTTCCCGTTAATCGTGTACCGGTAGGTTTTACGCTTAGCCCCCCTGCGAGAGTGGAACGATAGCGGAACCTCCTTCGCCTCTGTAACAACGATATCCTTCGGTAATCTGGCGTTAAGCGCCAGACACCAGCGTTCCAGCGGAATTTGTGAGGAAGTCAGGAAGTTGAACGGCTGGCCGTAAGCATGAACTCCCGCATCTGTCCGTCCCGAGGCTGTAATCTTCAGCGCATCACCGGTCAGATGAAGAATTGCCTGCTCCAGCCGATCCTGAATCGTATTGCCCTGAGGCTGGGTCTGAAAGCCATCATAATGGGTTCCGTCATAATTGACCTTCATCAATAGATTGCGCATTCCATTTTTCCTTTCAAGCTGCTGCTCAGCTCACTTAACCGTAATTCAATTTCACAAGTAGAAACGGCTTATCCGTCCTAACAGACGGTAGCCGTTTCTGCAAGAAATATAAGGATGATTTACAGCGTAAAACATCCTTATATTTAAAAAAAAGAGCCCCGGCGGGAGCTCCTTCTACTCTTTACAAGGTGATTCCCGCGGTTATTGGGACAGCAGGGTCATAACGCCCCTGCAGCACAATAACAATAATACTTACTGCCCATTCTCCGGAGATCATGAACTTAAAGAGTACAAATCGGAAATCATGACTTGTATACTTACGCGCGGTCTACCAGTTCAAGATAAACCATAGGCGCAGCGTCGCCACGGCGAGGTCCCAGCTTCAGGATACGAGTGTATCCGCCTGGACGCTCTGTGTAACGAGGAGCAATATCAGAGAACAATTTTTGGATTGCATCTTGTTCACCATCTACAGTCTCGCGACGAACAAAAGCAGCTACTTGACGGCGAGCATGAAGATCGCCCTTCTTAGCTTTAGTGATCAGTTTCTCAGCGATGGAACGAACTTCCTTCGCCTTGGCTTCCGTTGTCTGGATGCGCTCGTATAGGAACAGATCCGTTACCATGTCACGGAACAATGCTTTACGCGCACTGGAATCACGGCCCAATTTTTGGTATGCCATTTGTTTTCCCTCCTTCACTCAAGTACTCAAGCAATTGAATTACTATTCTTCTGTACGAAGACCCAAACCAAGCTCTTCAAGCTTCTCTTGAACTTCTTCCAAAGATTTGCGGCCCAGATTACGGACCTTCATCATATCTTCTTCAGTTTTCGTAGTAAGCTCTTGTACGGTATTGATACCGGCACGTTTGAGACAGTTGTAGGAACGGACAGAAAGATCAAGCTCTTCGATTGTCATCTCAAGCACTTTTTCTTTTTTGTCTTCTTCTTTTTCTACCATAATTTCGGCGTCCTTCGCTTCATCCGTAAGACCTACGAATAAAACAAGGTGTTCGTTCAAAATTTTGGCTCCGAGGCTTACTGCCTCTTCCGGTCTGATACTGCCATCTGACCAAACTTCCAGCGTCAGCTTGTCATAGTTAGTCACTTGTCCGACACGAGTGTTATCAATGACATAGTTTACGCGGGAAATCGGGGTGTAGATAGAGTCAACCGGAATTACACCGATTGGCTGATCGTCGCGTTTGTTCCGGTCTGCTTGGACATAGCCGCGACCACGGCCTGCAAAAATGCGCATGTGAAGTCTCGCGCCAGGTCCCAGCGTTGCAATATGAAGATCCGGGTTGAGGATTTCAACATCGCTGTCCGCACGGATATCACCTGCGGTAACAATGCCTTCACCCTCAGCATCAATCTCGAACACTTTCTCTTCGTCTGAATGAATCTTCAGGGAAAGAGCTTTTAGGTTCAGAATGATTTCCGTCACATCTTCCATTACGCCAGGAACGGTCGAGAACTCATGCAAAACGCCGTCAATTTGGACCGAAGTCACTGCGGCTCCCGGCAGGGAGGACAGCAGAATCCGGCGAAGTGAGTTCCCCAGAGTCGTGCCATATCCACGTTCCAGCGGTTCAACTACGAATTTCCCATAGGTTCCTTCATCATTGGCTTCTACGGTCTCAATCTTCGGCTTTTCGATTTCTATCACGAGTGTACCCCTCCTTCAAACGTCGCTCCTATATGAAACTGTCACCCCATCAGGTGCATCATGTAGTATGCCTAAACACCTATTATTAGCAGATGCGTCAGAATTATACCACAATCACAATTCTGATTTCACTATACGCGACGACGTTTTGGCGGACGGCATCCATTGTGAGGAACCGGAGTTACGTCTTTAATGAGGTTTACTTCAAGACCAGCGGCCTGAAGGGAACGGATGGCAGCTTCGCGGCCCGCACCCGGTCCTTTAACCATAACTTCAACGGACTTCATGCCGTGTTCCATAGCTGCTTTAGCAGCAGATTCGGCTGCCATTTGCGCTGCAAATGGAGTCGATTTACGGGAACCTCTGAATCCTTGACCACCGGAGCTTGCCCAGGAAATTGCATTTCCGTGAGGGTCCGTGATCGTAACGATAGTGTTATTGAACGTGGAACGGATATGTGCCACGCCAGACTCGATATTTTTCCGGTCGCGACGTTTTGTACGTACGACTTTTTTCGGTTTAGCCATTGTCTCTTATCACCTCTTCTTATTTCTTTTTGTTTGCTACCGTACGGCGCGGGCCTTTACGGGTACGAGCATTGGTTTTAGTGCGTTGACCGCGAACAGGCAATCCACGACGGTGACGAACACCGCGGTAACACCCGATCTCAGTAAGACGCTTAATATTCAAGGAAATTTCACGACGCAGGTCACCTTCAACCTTGACCGATTTGTCGATCGTTTCACGCAGTTTGCTGACTTCATCTTCCGTCAAATCACGGACACGTGTGTTAACGTTAATGCCTGTTTCATTAAGAATTTTCTGGGAAGTCGTTTTACCGATTCCGAAAATATAAGTCAAGGCGATCTCAACGCGTTTGTCACGTGGCAAATCCACACCAGCTATACGAGCCATTTTACGCTACACCCCCTTCTTAACCTTGTTTTTGTTTGTGTTTCGGATTTTCGCAAATTACCATAACAGTCCCTTTGCGGCGGATGACTTTGCATTTTTCGCAAATGGGCTTCACAGAAGGTCTTACCTTCATGTTAATTACCTCCTCAAAGTTTTGCGACGCAAAACTTTCGTTGTAGTTCCCATCTATTTACGGTAAGTTATACGGCCTTTTGATAAATCATAAGGCGATAACTGCACGACCACTTTGTCTCCGGTTAGGATACGGATAAAGTGCATCCGCAATTT
The DNA here is from genome assembly GCF_000723885.1 of Paenibacillus camerounensis. Taxonomy (GTDB): domain Bacteria; phylum Bacillota; class Bacilli; order Paenibacillales; family Paenibacillaceae; genus Paenibacillus_AQ; species Paenibacillus_AQ camerounensis. The sequence continues at coordinate 53,384 of NZ_CCDG010000060.1, read as the reverse complement.
CCCGGACACATGGGCAAGAATTTGATGACCGTTCTCAAGCTCAACCTTAAATGTTGCATTCGGCAACGGCTCAATGACCGTTCCTTCTACCTCAATGACATCTTCTTTAGCCACAGTTAGTCTCCTTTCTCATAAGCACTTTTTCCAGCTGGATCGCCATATTTCATCACTGCGAACCGCAGTTTTCCATTGGTTACCCGGCCGGTTTCTTCCAAACTGTTCACAACCTCAATGCTTATGAAGGGTATGAGCTCCAGATGATGAATATTCTTCTTCTTCGGCCCGTCAAACTTTCGTTTGTCTCCGTCAGCAATGAATACAAACCTGCTGTCAACAACTGCGATAACAACGGCAGCCTCTCCGGCATCCTTGCCTTTGAGAATTCTCACGATCTGACCAACCTGCGGGCTGCTCCCGGTATTCACGTGAAGATCACCTACGCATTCAGTTTTGTGAAAATTTCCATGCCGTCCGGTGTAACTGCTACTGTATGCTCAAAGTGGGCACAGAGTGAACCGTCTACCGTAACGACCGTCCAGTTATCTTCCAGAGTTCTGACATATCTGTCCCCTGCGTTTACCATCGGCTCAATCGCGAGTACCATACCCGGCTTCAGACGTGGCCCGCGGTCCGCTATGCCATAGTTCGGAATTTGCGGTTCTTCATGCAGTTTTGCCCCGATGCCATGGCCAACATACTCGCGCACGACGGAGAATCCGGCGTCCTCGATGTACTGCTGGATCGCATGGGAAATTGTAAACAAGCGCACATCCGGCTTAACTAACGCCAGTCCTGCGTACAAGGAGCCTTCTGTGACATCCAGCAGACGCTGGGCCTCATCAGAAATGCTGCCTACTCCGTAGGTCCAAGCGGAATCACCGTGATAACCGCGGTACTCAGCACCAATATCCAGCGTAACAATGTCGCCTTCGATCAGTTTGCGTTTGCCCGGAAACCCATGCACCAATTGTTCGTTGACTGAAGCGCAAATGCTGGCAGGAAAACCGTTGTAACCTTTGAAAGATGGCACTGCACCTTGACTGCGAATGTATTGATCGGCGATTCTGTCGAGTTCTCCGGTGGTGATCCCAGGCTGGATGGCCTCAGCAATCAGCCGGTGACTCTCGGCAACAATTCGACCAGCTTCCCTCATATAGGCAAGTTCCTGTTCGGATTTACAAATGATCATTACATTAACCCCGCAGTAAAGATACAATTTCGGAAGTAACGACGTCGATTTCGTTCTCTCCGTTTACCTGGCGCAACAGACCTTTATTCTCATAGAATGCAAGCAAAGGCGCTGTCTTATTATCATACTCATCCAGACGCTTGCCTACACTCTCTTCGTTGTCATCCGGACGTTGATACAGTTCCCCGCCATCAATATCGCAAATGCCTTCTTGCTTCGGCGGATTGAAAATCAGATGGTAGGATGCACCGCAAACCTTACAGATCCGGCGTCCGGTAAGACGCGCCATCAGCAGTCCACGGTCTACATTCAAGTTGATCACATGATCCAGTGAAGTGCCGGCACGGCTTAAAAGCTCTTCCAGCGCTTCCGCTTGCGAAAGGGTTCTTGGAAAACCATCCAATAAGAAACCTTTTTCGCAATCGGACTGCTGGAGCCGTTCCTCAACGATTCCAATGGTCACATCATCAGGTACAAGCAAGCCTTGATCGATATAGGACTTGGCTTTCAGCCCGACGGGTGTCTGCTCCTTAATTGCTAACCGGAACGCGTCGCCTGTCGAAATATGCGGAATGCCGAGTTCTTTTACAATAACAGCTGCCTGTGTTCCCTTGCCTGCCCCAGGAGGGCCCATGAATAAAATGTTCACGTTTCTCTCTTCTCCCCCCAAAAGTTCGCCACCAAGCAAGAAACAGCACAATAGGTGCCGGCAAGTAAGTAGACCTTAGCTTCACCGGAACCTATCGCCTATTTGTTGATGAAGCCTTTGTAATGGCGTTTGATCAATTGGCTCTCGATCTGTTTCATCGTATCCAGTGCTACACCGACCACGATCAGCAGTGCGGTACCGCCAATCTGTACTTCACGTGGCAACCCGGATAGTGAACCAAAGAGTACCGGCATTACAGAGATCACTGCCAGGAACAACGCACCGGACATAGTCAGACGCGACATTACTCTAGTCAGATATTTCTCAGTTGCTTTACCTGGACGAATACCCGGAATGTATCCACCATTCTTTTTCATGTTGTCAGCCATTTGCTGCGGATTCATCTGAACAAACGTGTAGAAGAACGTAAATCCGATGATCATGATCACATAAAGGACCATACCGAGCGGCTTATCATGAGCAAGGTTGTTGGTGATCCATTTAGCCCATTCATGGGTTGACCAGAAGCTTGAAATTACAATTGGGAATTGAAGCAATGATACAGCGAAGATTACCGGAATAACACCTGCCGCATTGATTTTAAGCGGAATATGTGTATTCTGTCCACCGTACATTTTGTTACCGACTACTCGTTTGGCGTATTGCACAGGAATCTTACGAATCCCTTGCTGTACGAAGATAACTCCGACAACAATTGCCACAAGCACAATCAGTACGATAACGACTTTAAGAATATTCAGGAACATCTGATCCGGCTGAATAAAGCTTGATTGCGCCGTAGTCGTGATATATCCCGGAATGGCGGCGACGATCCCCGCAAAAATCAGGATCGAAATCCCGTTTCCTATTCCCTTTTCAGTGATCTGCTCACCAAGCCACATCAGGAACGATGTACCTGCAGTCAGTATGATCGCAATCAGCAGGTAATCAGCAAAGGTTGCATTTGGAATCATCTCAGTGCCGTAAATCCGGTTAAACCCGATGGAGGTCGCAAACGCTTGAATCAGACCGAGTACAACTGTACCGTACCGGGTGATTTGTGCCAGTTGTTTTTTCCCGTGCTCCCCTTGCTTAGCCCATTCGGCAAACTTGGGAACAACATCCATCGAGAGCAATTGCACGATGATGGATGCTGTAATGTACGGGTAAATACTAATCGCAAAAATCGAGAAGTTTTTGAGCGCTCCGCCCGAGAAGGTGTTCAAAAGACCCATCAAGGCTTCGCCGCCCTGATTTGCTGTCTCCAGTACTTCTTTGTTCACACCGGGAACCGGTACAAACGAACCGATGCGGTAGATGATCAGAACGAACAGGGTAAACAGGATCTTTTTGCGCAAATCTTCAACATGCCATATATTCTTAAGCGTCTTGAACATTAGATCACCTCGGTTTTACCGCCGGCAGCCTCGATTTTCTCTACCGCAGATTGAGAGAACTTATTTGCTTGTACAGTCAATTTAACGGCCAGTTCGCCATTGCCGAGGATCTTGATGCCGCTCTTGGAATTCTTGACAACACCAGTTTCAATCAGCAACTGTGGAGTCACTTCAGTTCCTTCAGCAAAGCTGTTCAGATCTTCCAGGTTCACAATCGCATACTCTTTACGGGTAGGATTGATGAAACCACGTTTAGGCAGACGACGATAGAGCGGGTTTTGACCACCCTCGAAGCCAGGACGAACACCACCGCCGGAACGGGAGTTCTGACCTTTATGACCGCGTCCGGACGTTTTACCGTTACCGCTACTTGGTCCGCGACCAACGCGGTTGCGTTCTTTACGGGATCCAGGAGCTGGAGCAAGTTCATGTAACTTCATCGTTTGCACCTCCTTATGTTTGTTAATTTATGCGAGGCATTTAGCCTTCAATTTCTGTTACGGACAGCAAGTGGCCCACTTTGTTGATCATCCCGCGAATTGCAGGAGTGTCATTGTGAACCACGGTCGAGTTGGTTTTGCCCAGGCCGAGCGTCTTAACAGTAACACGTTGTGTCTGTGGACGACCGATTACACTGCGAACGAGGGTAATTTGCAATTTAGCCATTGACGTTCCCCTCCTTAACCGCGTAATTCTTCGACAGATTTGCCGCGAAGTTTCGCGACTTCTTCAATGCGCTTCAGACGGGAAAGACCCTCTAAAGTTGCATTGACCATGTTCATGGAATTCGAAGAACCCAGAGATTTTGTCAAAATGTCGCCAACGCCTGCCAATTCCAATACTGCACGAACAGGACCGCCGGCGATAACGCCAGTACCTTCGGAAGCTGGTTTCAGCAGCACGCGTCCTGCGCCGAAATGTCCAGTAACGAGGTGAGGAATCGAAGTTCCTACGATTGGAATGTGAATCAGGTTTTTCTTAGCGTCTTCAATGCCTTTACGGATGGCATCCGGAACTTCACCGGCTTTACCGATACCCGCACCGACATAGCCGTTGCCGTCGCCCACAACAACAAGTGCACTAAAGCTGAAACGGCGTCCGCCTTTTACAACTTTTGCTACACGGTTAATGTGTACAACTCTTTCTGTCAGCTCTAAACTGTTCGGATCTACACGCAAGTCGTTAACCTCCTTTTAGAAATATTCTAGAATTCAAGACCAGCTTCGCGAGCTGCATCAGCCAAAGCCTGAATCCGTCCATGGTACAAGTATCCGCCGCGGTCAAATACAACCACTGCATAACCCTTTGCTTTAGCACGCTCAGCGACCAGTTTGCCCACTTTGCTTGCAGCTTCAACGCTGCCGCCATTGCCGATTGTTGCGCTCAGTTCTTTATCTTGAGTGGAGGCAGATACGATTGTAACGCCTGTCACGTCATCGATCAATTGAGCATAGATGTGTTTCGAAGAACGGAACACGTTCAAACGTGGACGCTCAACAGTTCCTTGGATCTTTTTACGTACCCGCAGGTGTCTTTTGAGACGAGCCTTGTTTTTGTCCTCTTTTGTAATCATGACTTCCATTTCACTCCCTTCAGTTTGCTGCATAGCAGCTTCACTTTACGATGCACGGGGTATCTTATGAAGAAGAGTAAGCCGATTATTTCTTCTTACCGGCTTTACCTTCCTTACGGATAATACGTTCGCCTTCGTACTTAATACCTTTACCTTTATACGGTTCTGGTTCACGTACGGAACGGATCTTAGCAGCATAAGCACCAACGCGTTCTTTATCGATACCTCTAACGATGATTTTCGTGTTCGCAGGAACTTCGAACTCGATACCAGCTTCCGGTGTAATTTCAACCGGGTGGGAGTAACCAACGTTCAGAACGATTTTATCTCCGGATTTGCTTGCACGATATCCGACCCCAACCAGCTCCAGAGATTTCGAGAAACCTTCAGTCACACCGCTCACCATGTTGTTGACAACGGAGCGGGTTGTGCCGTGAAGTGAACGATGCAATTTGTTGTCCGACGGGCGAACAACGGTAATTTCGTTATTTTCAACTGTAACCTTCATGTCTTTATGAAGTTCACGAGTCAAAGTGCCTTTAGGACCTTTTACTGTAATAACGGCGTTGTCTAAAGTGACATCTACACCGCTAGGTACTGCGATTGGTTTGCGACCAATACGAGACATGTGTTGCACCTCCTTATCTTGTGACGTTTATTACCATACGTAGCAGACAACTTCTCCGCCGGATTTGGATTGACGAGCTTCTTTGTCGGTCATAACTCCCTTAGAAGTGGAGATAATCGCGATTCCCAGGCCACCAAGTACACGAGGCACTTCGTTGCTCTTCGTGTAAACACGAAGACCTGGCTTACTGATTCTCTTCAGACCAGTGATAACGCGCTCCTGGCTAGGGCCGTATTTCAAGAAGATACGGATAATCCCTTGTTTGCTATCTTCAACGAATTCCGCATCACGGATGAAGCCTTCACGCTTCAGGATGTCCGCGATTTGTTTTTTCATAGTAGAAGCAGGCATTTCTACTGTCTCGTGACGCACAATGTTAGCGTTACGAATACGAGTAAGCATATCTGCAATAGGATCAGACATAGTCATGTGTGTAAACCTCCTTCCCTGTTATAAACTTCTTACCAACTTGCTTTTTTCACGCCAGGGATCTGGCCTTTATAAGCTAACTCACGGAAACAAATTCTGCAAATTTTGAACTTTTGCAGTACCGAATGTGGACGACCGCAACGCTCACAACGTGTATATGCACGCACTTTGAACTTAGGTTCGCGTTGTTGTTTGACTTTCATCGAAGTTTTTGCCACTTTAGCCTGACACCTCCTAAACAGTTTCGGAGAAAATGGATATTTGTTACTTAGCGAAAGGCATTCCCAGCTGATTCAGCAGCTCACGGGATTCCTCATCCGTCTTTGCAGTAGTTACGATAACGATGTCCATACCGCGCACCTTATCCACTTTGTCATACTCGATTTCCGGGAAGATCAGTTGTTCTTTAAGACCAAGCGTGTAGTTACCACGGCCGTCGAAGGCTTTGGTGGATACACCGCGGAAGTCACGTACGCGTGGAAGCGTTACGTTGAACAATTTGTCCAGGAAGTAGTACATGCGCTCGCCGCGCAGTGTAACTTTAACCCCGATCGGCATGTTTTCGCGCAGTTTGAAACCGGCGATGGATTTCTTTGCTTTAGTGATGACTGGCTTTTGACCAGAGATCAATTGCATGTCGTTAACTGCAGCATCCAGTACTTTGGAGTTCTGAACAGCGTCACCCACACCCATGTTGATGACAACCTTCTCGATCTTAGGTACTTGCATAACAGTTGTATAGTTGAACTTCTGCATTAGAGCAGGTGTAATTTCATTCAAATAACGTTCTTTCATTCTTGCTGCCATGAAGATTTACCTCCTTTCTTTAGGACTAATTAGTCGATAATCTCTCCGGATCTCTTAGCTACCCGAACCTTCTTACCGTTATCGAGCACTTTGTAACCGATACGTGTTACTTTACCGCTCTTCGGATCGATGTGCATTACGTTGGACACATGGATCGAAGCTTCCTGCTCGATGATTCCGCCTTGCGGATTCAGCTGGTTAGGCTTCTGGTGTTTTTTCACCATGTTTACGCCTTCTACCAGAACGCGGTTTTCGCGAGGATAAGCAGCGATGACACGGCCTTTTTTACCTTTGTCTTTCCCGCTGATCACAAGCACCACATCATCTTTTTTCACGTGCAGTTTATTGTTATGGGATTCCAGAACTTTTTTCACTCTAGGCATTGATTACACCTCCTATGACTAACCTTTTCAGTACTTCACGTTACTGTAGGGTAACTTATTAGATTACTTCCGGTGCCAAGGAAACGATCTTCATGTAGTCCTTATCGCGAAGTTCGCGAGCAACTGGTCCGAAGATACGTGTTCCGCGTGGGCTTCTGTCGTCTTTAACAACAACAGCTGCGTTTTCGTCAAAAGAAATGTAAGAACCGTCTTTACGGCGTACAGAACGTTTAGTACGAACGACTACCGCTTTAACAACATCACCCTTTTTGACAACGCCGCCTGGTGTTGCTTGTTTAACGGAACAAACAATCAGATCACCGATTGCTGCTGTACGGCGTCCAGTACCACCCAGTACGCGGATACACATCAGTTCCTTCGCACCAGAGTTGTCAGCCACATGCAAACGTGTAAATGGTTGAATCATTATTAATTTCCTCCTTCCGGAAAAACTGTCTGATTATCTTAGATGATAACCGCTGCTTCTACCACTTCAACAAGTCTCCAACGTTTGTCCTTAGACAATGGACGAGTTTCCATGACTTTCACAACATCACCAATTTTCGCAACGTTACCTTCATCATGTGCCTTGAATTTCTTCGTGGACTTGATGCGTTTGTGGTACAGGTTGTGCTTTTTATAGGTTTCAACAGCAATTACAATGGTTTTATCCATTTTGTCGCTGACTACTTTACCGATCAGCACTTTACGTGCGTTACGTTCTTCGCTCATAGTTAGCCTCCTTCCTGATTACGGATCTGGTGATCCGCCCTCACTTAACTAATCCCAAGTACTCTTTGATGGATAACGGTTTTAGCACGAGCTATTTCCTTGCGCACATCACGAATCCGAGTAGGGTTATCCAGCTGACCGGTAGCCAATTGGAAACGGAGATTGAAAAGTTCTTCTTTGAAACCAGCGATCTTTTGTTCAATCTCGGCAGTGGTTAAGTTGCGAAGTTCATTAGCTTTCATTTGCTTCACCACCCACTTCTTCACGTTTCACAAACTTAGTCTTTACAGGCAGCTTGTGAGCGGCAAGACGCATCGCTTCACGAGCGATTTCTTCCGACACGCCTCCGAGTTCGAACATAATCTTACCCGGTTTAACTACTGCTACCCATTTCTCAACGTTACCTTTACCACTACCCATACGAACCTCAAGAGGCTTCTGAGTAATTGGCTTATCCGGGAAAATCTTAATCCAGACCTGACCACCACGTTTGATGTAACGTGTCATTGCAATACGGGCAGCTTCGATCTGACGGTTAGTGATCCAAGATGGTTCCAGAGCTTGCAGGCCGAATTCGCCGAAGTTAAGTTCTGTACCGCCCTTAGCCATACCCTTCATGTGACCGCGTTGTTGCTTGCGGTGTTTAACGCGTTTTGGTACCAACATGATTAGTTGCCTCCTTCCTGAGCAGCTTGTTTCTTAGCTGGGGGAAGAACTTCTCCACGGTAGATCCATACTTTCACACCGATACGGCCGTAAGTAGTATGTGCTTCAGCCGTTCCGTAGTCGATATCGGCACGAAGCGTATGAAGTGGAACTGTTCCTTCGCTATAACCTTCTGAACGGGCAATCTCAGCGCCGCCAAGACGTCCGCCAACCTGAGTTTTGATTCCTTTTGCACCGGAGCGCATAGTTCTTTGAATTGCTTGTTTCAGAGCACGACGGAACGATACACGACGCTCCAGCTGTTGTGCAATGCTTTCAGCTACAAGAATAGCATCCAATTCAGGGTGCTTAATTTCGTTGATGTTGATGTGAACCTTTTTGCCACCGGCGATAGCTGTAACTGCGTTGCGAAGTACTTCTACTTCTGCTCCGCCTTTACCAATTACCATACCCGGTTTAGCAGTGTGAATTGTAACATTCACTCGGCTTGCCGCTCTTTCGATCTCGATGCGGGAAACAGAGGAATCTTTCAATTTTCCTTTAAGGTATTCACGGATTTTGACGTCTTCCATTAAAAGAGTACCGAAATCTTTGCCTGCATACCATTTAGATTCCCAATCGCGAATGACACCGATTCGGAGTCCGACTGGATTTACCTTTTGACCCACGTGTTATCCCTCCTTATTTCTCAGATACCACCAAAGTAATGTGGCTGGTACGTTTATTGATCCGGCTTGCACGGCCCATGGCGCGCGGACGGAAACGTTTCATAGTAGGACCCTGGTTAACGAAAATCTCGCTAACGAACAGACTGTTTACGTCCATGGAGTAGTTGTGCTCAGCATTGGCAATCGCCGAGTTAAGCAGCTTTTCAACTACCGGAGAAGCGGATTTTGGAGTGTGGCGAAGAATTGCAATTGCTTCCCCCACTTGCTTGCCGCGAATCAAGTCAACAACCAGTTTCGCTTTACGAGCAGAAATCCGCACCGATCTAGCATGTGCTTTTGCTTCCATTTATTTTCCCTCCTCTCGAACGAAGACCTGTAATTATCTTCTTGTTTTCTTATCGTCACCCGCATGGCCTTTGTAAGTACGTGTTGGCGCGAACTCGCCCAACTTGTGACCTACCATATCTTCCGTTACGTATACTGGCACGTGCTTACGGCCGTCATATACACCAAACGTATGTCCGATAAACTGAGGGAAAATTGTTGAGCGACGGGACCAGGTTTTTACTACAACTTTCTTCTCTGATGCGTTCAGTTCCTCAACTTTTTTCAGCAGGTAGCCATCGATAAACGGCCCCTTTTTTAAACTGCGACCCATGTATGAATCCTCCCTTCATCCGGTTCTTCAAACCGCGAATCGACGCTTCGCGCTTGTCTTAATGCCAGAAGCGTCTTATTTCGTGCGGCGGCGAACGATATATTTATCAGATGCCTTGTTTTTCTTACGCGTTTTGTAGCCAAGGGTTGGTTTGCCCCATGGAGACATAGGCGATTTCCGTCCGATTGGAGCGCGGCCTTCACCACCACCGTGTGGGTGATCGTTAGGGTTCATTACTACCCCGCGAACTTCAGGACGTTGGCCGAGCCAGCGACTGCGTCCGGCTTTACCGATTTTGATCAATTCATGATCTTCGTTACCTACGGATCCGATTGTTGCACGGCAAACGCTCAGAATTCTGCGAACTTCACCGGAGTTCAAACGAACGGATACGTATTTTTCTTCTTTACCGAGCAATTGAGCTTCTGTACCAGCAGCACGAACCAGCTGTCCGCCTTTGCCTGGTTTCAACTCAATGTTGTGGATAACTGTACCGACTGGAATGTTAGCCAGTGGAAGTGCGTTACCAACTTTGATATCCGCTGCAGGGCCGGATTCTACTTTATCCCCAACTTTAAGGCCTTTTGGAGCGATAATGTAACGTTTCTCTCCATCAGCATAGTGGATCAAAGCAATGTTGGAAGTACGGTTCGGGTCATACTCGATTGTAGCAACGCTACCTGGTATGCCGTCTTTAGTCCGTTTGAAATCGATAATACGGTATTTACGTTTGTGTCCGCCGCCATGGTGACGAACCGTAATTTTACCTTGGTTGTTGCGGCCGGCTTTTTTGCTCAGCGGTGCAAGCAACGATTTCTCTGGCTGGTTTGTTGTGATTTCTTCAAACGTAGACACGGACATAGCGCGTCTTGCCGGAGAGGTCGGTTTGTACTTTTTGATTGGCACTGTAGTTTCCTCCTTACTTCAAGAGTATTATTCTACCGCTTCAAAGAATTCAAGCGGTTTGCTGTCCGGGCTAAGTTTCACGATGGCTTTTTTCCACTCTGGAGTGTATCCGGAGTATTTGCCATAACGCTTCAATTTACCAGGTACGCGCATTGTGTTCACACTAACGACTTTTACTTTAAAAATAGCCTCGACAGCTTTTTTGATTTCGGTCTTGTTAGCACGGATATCCACTTCAAAAGCGTATTTCAATTCGCTCATGTATTCGGATGTGCGTTCCGTAATCACCGGACGTTTGATAATATCACGAGGATCTTTCATTACGCGAACACCTCCTCTACCTTCAGAACTGCTTCTTTAGTGATGATCAGTTTGTCGTACGTCAGTACGTCAAGAACATTAATGCCGTCAGCCGCTACGAATTTCACCCCAGGGATGTTACGAGCGGAGAGCGCTACGTTATCATCATAGCTTGGAGCTACGATCAACGCTTTGCTGTCTACCTTCAGGTTGTTCAGAATGGCTGCGAATTCTTTCGTCTTCGGAGCATTCAATGTCAGGCTGTCAAGTACGATAATGTCGTTCCCGATAACTTTCGAGGACAACGCGGATTTGATGGCCAAACGGCGAACTTTCTTAGGCAGTTTCCAGGAATAGCTGCGTGGAGTTGGTCCGAAGACTACGCCGCCGCCTTTCCATTGTGGAGAACGGATGGAGCCTTGACGAGCGCGACCTGTACCTTTTTGTTTCCAAGGCTTACGTCCGCCGCCACGAACTTCAGAACGTCCTTTAACTTTGTGTGTACCACGACGAAGGGAAGCTCTTTGCATAAGTGCAGCTTCGTGCAGGACATGCACGTTCGGTTCGATACCGAACACTGAATCACTCAGTTCAACTTCGCCAACTTCGTTACCACTGATATTAAAAAGTGTTACTTTTGGCATTTCATGTTCCTCCTTTCTTCAATGATTATTTCTTAACAGTTTCTTTAACTTTCACGAAGCTGTTCTTAGGTCCTGGAATTGCACCTTTAACCAGCAGTACGTTACGTTCAACATCCACTTTGATGATTTCAAGCTTCTGAACCGTTACGGTTGTGTGACCCATGTGACCCGGAAGGCGTTTGCCCTTAGGAACACGGTTAGCTTGAATGGAACCCATGGAACCAGGTCTTCTGTGGTAGCGCGAGCCGTGAGACATTGGTCCGCGGCTTTGACCCCAACGTTTGATGTTACCCTGGAATCCCTTACCTTTGCTAGTACCAGTTACGTCAACAAATTCGCCTTCAGTGAAGATATCAGCCTTCAGCTCTTGTCCAACCTCGAGTGCCCCGAGGTCAACACCGCGAATTTCGCGAACGTAGCGCTTAGGTGTAGCATTTGCCTTTTTGGCGTGACCCTGTTCAGGCTTGTTGGAGCGGCTTTCCTTCTTATCGGAAAAACCCAACTGCACTGCTTCATATCCGTCGATATTCAGGTCTTTCTTTTGCAGTACCACACAAGGTCCAGCCTCGATAACCGATACTGCGATCACGTTACCTTCTGGAGTAAACACTTGAGTCATACCGAGTTTTTTTCCTAAGATACCTTTCATGTTGACACCTCTTTTCTTTTCCTAATTACTTATTGTTGGAATTACAATTTGATTTCGATATCTACACCGGACGGTAGATCCAAGCGCATCAAGGCATCCACAGTTTGTGGTGTTGGATTCACAATATCGATCAGACGTTTGTGAGTCCGCTGCTCAAACTGTTCACGGGAATCCTTGTACTTGTGTACCGCACGGAGAATGGTAATGATTTGCTTCTCAGTTGGCAGCGGGATCGGCCCGGATACACCAGCACCCGAACGTTTTGCTGTTTCAACGATTTTCTCTGCGGATTGATCAAGAATTCTGTGGTCGTATGCTTTCAAGCGGATACGAATTTTTTGCTTTGCCATTTTAGTCCCTCCTTCTATCGCCCAATTTATTATCGGACATACTCCGTGAAAATTTTCTGACGTCGACCTCATGGCAAAGGGGCCGGGTGTGTCAGTAACCTCTCACATCATCGCAACGTCTCAGAACAACATTTATTATTATATATAATACCTACCTACTTTGCAAGCGAAAAAAGAAAACAGTACGATTTTATTTTCAAAATGTAATTCCGCTCTCTACCGCATGACTTATGGCCCTTCCTTATTGCAAAACCGGCTGTGTCATCCTTTTCAGGACGCCCCAGCCGGTTCAGTTTGCAACTTGTTTTCTTCTATATAAATAAGGTTCATTATGCCTGACTATAGATTATCGGTAGCCGACTTAAAATACTCCGCTGACGCAGCACTTTGCGCTGTAGTTGAGCCTATTCCTTCTATTGTCTGTATTAATACTTTGATCTCTTCTTCAACTACCACGATTTCCTGTGTACTGGCCTGCATGGAGTCAACGATTACACTGAACAATCTGCTCGTCTCGACTGACTGCTCTTTGCCGCTCCTTGTCAGCTCCTGTACCTTGCGGATCTCCCGGACTACCTGGTTGGTCAGCTCGGCTGATTGCTGAGTTAATTCGCCGATCCGCACAACAGTGCTTTTGGTATCCTCAGCCAGCCGGCTGACTTCGCTTGCCACTACACTGAACCCCCTGCCATATTCTCCGGCGCGCGCTGCTTCAATTGTAGCGTTAAGTGAAAGGATTTTGGTCTGATCAGCGATATCCTGCACCGCAGCCACAATCCGCTGAATCTGCCGGGAAGAGCTGTTAAGCTCATTCACTGAACGTTCCATCTCATTCGTGCTCTCATATATAAGGTTAATCTGTCCGCTCAGGCTGCCGAGCTGTCCTTGTCCATCCTTAGCCATCTCACGTGACTCCACAGCTGTAGAAGCCGTGCGGCGGAAAGTATTGTTCAACTCATTGCTGCTGGCCACCAGCTGCTCTACAGCGGCGTTAGTATCCATGCTGAGATCAATCAGTTCACCGCTGAATTCAGCTATCTTCTGCTTTAATTCATTCTTTACTATAAGGTATTGCTCTTCCTTCTCTCTGATGTTTTCCTTCTCATAAGCTTCAAGCACGAGCTGCTGCTCCAGATTAAGAAGTTTTGTCAGAGTCTGAACTACTTTGAGCCGTTCGTTATCCTTAAGACTCTCTCCATACATCACTGTTATAAAAACGTTCTGAAGGTTCTGAAATGCCGAGAGATACCATTTAGGCTCTAGACCCACCCTTTTATGTATCTTGGCTATCGTCAGCCGTTTGGCAATATACTGTTCATCCACATTCCCGTCGAATATTTCAATAATATGCAGCTTTAATGTTTTCTTCAGACGTTCGATGCTGCTGTGCTCAAGAATGATCGTCTCGAGCTTATCTACACCGAGTACAGTATTGTAGAACTGGTCGGTAATATAATCTATTTCTCTTTCCACCGTAGGCTTCATCAAGCGTAAGAGGTTTAGATCTTCCTCAGTAAGGTCAATCATTCGCATCTGTTCATTCAGCTCATCATGCCCGTTCAGGGTGTGAAAAACCGGTGTGGAGAGGGGGGCGATAGGCTTGCTGTCCTTGGAGTGCGCGTCGGGAGATTCCTCATTATTCTTAATTGATTGAATGCCATGCATAAAAGAAAAAGGACATTTCCCCATACTTCCACTCTCCCTGAATTCCTAAATATTAGCATTGCAAATATAGCAATATTCTAACCTATGGGAGAGATAATTGTAAAGAATTTTAAGTATTATATTGTAGAATAATGTTGAATATACTACTGAATCACGTTGAATATTGTCGTAATTTGTCGTTTTATAGAATGAGAGAATTTGATTATCATATATACATAAGGAACAGAAACGCATGTTCTATTGAGAGATTTCAGCAATTCGCGACAGAGCCAGTATATCCAAAATCATTACGGTTCGGTTATTTACCCTAATCAGTCCCAGCGACTCCAGCTGATTCAGCTTACGGCTAAGTGTTTCAGGCGTCGTGCCGATCATCGCTGCGAACTCTTTTTTGGCGGCCGGCAGATGAAGCATTGGGTATTCCTCTTCCCCGCCGGAAGATAGCGACTGCCTGGAATATAGATGCAGCAGCAACCGTGCAAGTCTTTTTTCCGCTTCAAAAATATGCAGTGCCCCAGCCAGCTCATCCGCCTGCTGCAGCTGCTCACTGACGGACTTCAGAAAGCTGAAAGCAAGACCCGCATTGCTTGCCAGCAACGGCATGAAATCCTCCCTCCGCATCCGGCAGATATATCCGCCCTCCACCACCTCAGCTGTAGCATAATGCTGTTTATTATGAAGCAAGGCAAACTGGCCAAAGTAATCCCCCGGAAAAAGAAATCGGAGAATATGCTGTTTCCCTTCTTTGCTGGTTTGGGTCAATTTTATCAACCCGTTATTAACAACAAATAAAGATTCAGACTGCTCTCCTTCCCTAAACACCACACTGCCCTTTGTATAATATTCAGACTCTATGATAGATTCGACCTTAAGCAGCTCTTGATCAGGCAAAGCCAGAAACACCGGCACCTGACGAATACAGGAATCTTTATGGCACATATTGCATTTCATCTCGTATCGTTCCTCTCTGACTACCTGAAGCTAACATATCAGGAATACAAAAGCCGCCCGGTGACTCCACTCACAATAATGTTGAAAACTTGATCTGTATCAAGGATTTTATGGCTCATTTCCTGCACAATATTGTTAGAGAGAGAAGAAGAGGAGATGGACAGCTATGCAGCAATATACATTTGACGATATGCAAAAGATGGACAGATCCAGACTAGGCAACATGGTACCGCTGGAGCTATTCCGGACAATCAGACTTATCGGTATGAACCAAGGTCTCCCTATGGGCGGAAAAGGCACAACTCTTACTGTAGGGAGAAAAATCGGAGAAAGCCTGCCGGTAAAAAGTGTGGATGAGCTGCTGGCTCTTTTTGAGGAGCTGAAAATCGGCATCCCGCAAATCGTCTATTCCGACGAGCACAAGATAAACATTGCAGTTGAGGACTGCTTCTGCAAGGGCCTGCCGACTTTGGAAGAAGAAAAAATGATATGTGATTTAGAAGGAGCCATCCTGGAGGGAGCATTGACTAAATTGTATGGCCGTAGAGTAAGTGTAAGAGAAATAAAGTGTAATGCCACCGGTGATGAGTATTGTGAGTATGAAGTAAAACTGTAACCCTTAGGGGAAAATTAGAAGAAAGCAGGAGATTACTATGGAAAAGAAAAATATCAGCGAAGCTATTCAACATCTGGAGGAGCGCTTTACGAAAAAGGTGCTGTTTCAAAAGGGAGACAGTGTAGTGTTCGTACTTAATTTTATGCCAGGTCAAAAACTTCCGGCGCATACTCATCCCGGAGCTGATGTGTACATTTATGCCATCCAGGGTACAGGCACCATCACTGTTAATGATGCCGATCAAAAATTTGCAGAAGGCGAAGTTATCCACATTGCCGACGATGAAGTATTTGCATACCGTAACAGCGGGGATATTCCGGCCAGCCTTTATGTCGCTATTTCAAAGCTGCCAAGTGCATCCTACGCCAAAGACATTTAGAAATCTCTGAACACTAGCTCTACCCGCTGAAGAATCTTCTCTGGGTAGAGCTTTTTTGTAGTATAAAAAAACAGGAGCTCTTCCGAAGAAGAACTCCTGCTCTTATAATCGAGCTATCCTAATGGATAGTGCCGAATTACTTAGTGATTGTAGCTACGCTACCTGCACCAACTGTACGTCCGCCTTCACGAATGGAGAATTTAGTACCTTCTTCAATCGCGATTGGGGAGATCAGTTGTACGGTTACAGTGATGTTATCACCAGGCATAACCATTTCAGTACCTTCTGGCAGGTTGATGATACCTGTTACGTCAGTTGTACGGAAGTAGAACTGTGGACGGTAACCAGTGAAGAATGGTTTGTGACGTCCGCCTTCTTCTTTAGTCAGAACGTAGATCTGAGCACTGAACTCAGTGTGTGGCTTAACGGAGTTTGGCTTAGCCAATACTTGACCGCGCTCGATGTTGTTACGGTCAACACCACGCAGCAGTGCGCCGATGTTGTCGCCAGCTTGAGCGGAATCCAGCAATTTACGGAACATTTCTACGCCCGTTACTACGGATTTCTTAGTTTCTTCGTGAATACCAACGATTTCGATTTCTTCTCCGACTTTAACTGTTCCGCGTTCTACGCGGCCAGTTGCCACGGTACCGCGGCCAGTGATGGAGAATACATCTTCGACTGGCATCAAGAAAGGCTTGTCAGTTGCACGTTCTGGAAGTGGGATGTAAGTGTCGATAGTTTCGAACATTTCAACAATCTTGTTAGCCCACTCACCTTCAGGGTTTTGCAGAGCTTCACGAGCAGAACCACGAATGATTGGAGTGTCATCGCCTGGGAAGTCGTATTCGCTCAGAAGGTCGCGAACTTCCATTTCAACCAGTTCCAAGAGCTCTTCGTCTTCAACCATGTCGCATTTGTTCAGGAATACAACAATGTAAGGAACGCCTACCTGACGGGAGAGCAGGATGTGCTCGCGAGTCTGTGGCATTGGGCCGTCAGCTGCGGATACAACCAGGATTGCTCCGTCCATTTGCGCTGCGCCAGTGATCATGTTTTTAACATAGTCGGCGTGTCCAGGGCAGTCTACGTGTGCGTAGTGACGGTTAGGAGTTTCATATTCAACGTGAGCTGTGGAGATAGTGATACCACGTTCGCGCTCTTCTGGAGTTTTATCGATTTGGTCGAAAGCTACAGCAGCACCGCCGTATTTTTTGGACAATACAATAGTGATTGCTGCAGTAAGAGTCGTTTTACCATGGTCGACGTGACCGATAGTACCGATGTTAACGTGTGGTTTGTTACGTTCAAACTTTGCCTTTGCCATTTGAACAGTTCCTCCTTTAATGTGGGGTCCTTATATTTGAGCCGCCCGCCTATATGCAATTCTAAGATGACTTAAGTGTGATATCCGGACGGCAAGTTAAAATTAGTGATTATTCTCCACCCTTGTTCTTGGAAATGATTTCTTCAGCAATGGATTTAGGTACTTCCTCATAGTGAGAAAGCTCCATTGAGAATACGCCACGTCCTTGAGTACCGGAACGGAGAGTTGTGGAGTATCCGAACATTTCGGACAAAGGCACCTTAGCACGAATAATTTGAGCACCACCACGGGAATCCATACCTTCGATTCTGCCGCGACGGGAGTTCAGCATACCCATAACATCGCCCATGTATTCCTCAGGAACAGTTACTTCCACTTTCATGATTGGCTCAAGAAGAGCTGGCTTACACTTTTCTTTAGCTGCTTTGAGCGCCATCGATCCGGCAATTTTGAATGCCATTTCGTTGGAGTCAACATCATGGTATGAACCATCAACGATGGTTGCCTTAACGTCTACAAGCGGGAAGCCTGCAATAACGCCGTTTTTCATTTGCTCTTCAATACCGGCAAGTGCAGGAGCGATGTATTCTCTTGGTACAGAACCACCGACAACTTTACTTTCGAATTGGCTGCCAGTACCCGGCTCGAGAGGTTCGAATTCAACCCATACGTGACCATACTGACCGCGACCGCCGGATTGGCGAACGAATTTACCTTCAACACGTGCTGGTGCTTTGAAAGTTTCGCGGTAAGCAACCTGTGGTTTACCCACATTGGTTTCTACTTTGAATTCGCGGCGCATACGGTCGATGATAATGTCAAGGTGAAGCTCACCCATACCTGCCAGGATGGTTTGGCCAGTTTCTTCATCAGTATGCGCACGAAGAGTTGGATCCTCTTCAGTCAGCTTACCGAGAGCAACGCCCAATTTATCTTGGTCGGCTTTGGTTTTTGGTTCAACTGCGATTTCGATAACCGGATCAGGGAAGTTCATGGATTCCAGGATTACCGGGTGCTTCTCATCGCAAAGGGTATCGCCAGTACTTGTGTCCTTCAGACCAACAGCTGCTGCGATATCACCAGCGTAAACGATGGAGATTTCTTGACGGCTGTTAGCATGCATCTGCAGAATACGGCCGATACGCTCACGTTTGCCCTTAGTAGCGTTAACTACGTAAGAACCGGATTCCAGGATACCGGAGTATACACGGAAGAACGTGAGTTTACCAACATAAGGGTCTGTCATGATTTTAAATGCCAGTGCTGAGAATGGTTCTTCGTCCGAAGAGTGACGAACCGCTTCAGTTCCGTCATCCAGATGACCTTGAATAGCCGGTACATCTACTGGGGATGGCAGGTAATCAACGACAGCGTCCATCATCAGCTGAACGCCCTTATTGCGGTAGGAGGATCCAACGATTACAGGGAAGATCTTAACTTCTACTACGCCTTTGCGCAGAGCAGCCTTAATCTCTTCAACTGTAATTTCTTCACCTTCCAGGTACTTCATAGTCAGGTCTTCGTCAAGTTCTGCAACTTTCTCGATCAGCTCGAGACGCAGAGCCTCAACTTGTTCCAGATAATCAGCCGGAATTTCCGTTACTTCGATGTTTTGACCCAGATCATCTTTGAAGATGTGAGCTTTTTGCTCAACCAGGTCAATAATACCTACGAAGTCGTTCTCAGCGCCAATTGGCAATTGAATTGCAACTGCATTGGCTTGCAGGCGGTCACGCATGCTTTCAACAACGTTAAGGAAGTCCGCACCGATGATATCCATTTTGTTCACATATGCGATACGAGGTACGCCGTACCGGTCAGCCTGTCTCCATACAGTTTCAGACTGAGGCTCAACACCTTCTTTCGCACTGAAAACACCAACTGCTCCATCCAATACACGAAGGGAACGTTCAACTTCAACAGTGAAGTCAACGTGTCCTGGAGTATCAATGATATTGATGCGGTGACCTTTCCACGCAGCAGTTGTAGCAGCGGATGTAATGGTGATTCCGCGCTCTTGTTCTTGTTCCATCCAGTCCATTGTAGCTGCACCCTCGTGAACTTCACCGATTTTGTGCGTACGGCCTGTGTAGAAAAGAATCCGCTCTGTGGTAGTGGTTTTACCAGCATCAATATGTGCCATGATCCCGATATTACGTGTATTTTTTAAGGAGAACTCTCTTGCCATGAAATGGGTCTCCCTTCAAAATCTGAGTTATTTTAACAGCTATGATCCTACCAGCGGTAGTGAGCAAACGCTTTGTTCGCTTCAGCCATCTTGTGTGTATCTTCGCGTTTCTTAACAGAAGCGCCTGTGTTGTTGGAAGCGTCGATGATCTCAGCCGCCAAACGCTCTTCCATAGTCTTCTCACCGCGGTTGCGTGAGTAGTTCACGAGCCAACGTAATCCCAGAGCAGTACGTCTCTCAGGTTTAACCTCGATAGGTACTTGGTAGTTAGCACCGCCGACACGGCGAGCCTTAACTTCCAATACTGGCATGATATTCTTGATGGCAGCTTCGAAAACTTCCATCGGTTCTTTACCAGTACGTTCTTGGATCAATTTAAACGAATTGTACAGAATGCTTTGAGCGACACCTCTTTTACCACCCAGCATAATGCGGTTGATCAAACGAGTAACCAACTTGCTATTATACAATGGATCTGGCAATACATCTCTCTTAGTAACTGGACCTTTGCGTGGCATGGATATCCCCCTTTCTTAAATGTTTATTATTCAGGTATTGTAATCTTATTTCTTAACCTTAGGACGCTTCGCACCATACTTGGAGCGAGCCTGCATACGGTTAGCTACGCCTGCTGTATCCAGCGCGCCGCGAACGATGTGATAACGAACTCCCGCAAGGTCCTTAACTTTACCTCCGCGCAGCAATACTACACTGTGCTCCTGAAGGTTGTGTCCGATACCCGGAATGTAAGCAGTCACCTCAAGACGGTTCGTCAAACGAACACGGGCATACTTACGAAGTGCGGAGTTTGGTTTACGTGGTGTCATAGTACCTACACGAGTGCAGACACCGCGTTTCTGCGGAGCGCTCAAATTTGTACTCTCACGCTTGAGGGCGTTAAACCCTTTTTGAAGAGCGGGAGACTTCGATTTCTCGATTTTGGCTTGACGGCCCTTACGAACCAGTTGATTAATAGTTGGCATTTGTTGTGCCACCCCCTTCCTGAAATAGTAATCCATTTACGAACTTTAAGTCCACAGACCCAGGCGGTTCATAAAAAGACAAATGAAAAGTCTTTGCTGCCGAAGTACACCCCGGTACAAAAACATCTTTCGTGCTATTGTTTTAAGACGGCTGCCATAGCAGCACCAACTTCGATACCACAGGCCTTGCCCAAATTCAGCATTGTATCTACATAAGTGATCTTCACACCTTGTTTGTTGCAAAGCATAACAATTCTGGAAGTAATCCGTTGATCTCCGTCCTCTGCCACATAGACTTCTGCGGCCTGGCCCAATTCCACCGCCTTAACGGTTTGCTTGGTACCGATCTTGACCTGAGCATCCTGTAATCCTCTGTCATCAGTCATAATATCCATTACCTCCAATGAACAAGAATAACAAGGCCACTCACGCACCTTAGACATATTAGCATTATCAGAAGATGAAGTCAAGCAATTCAGCAATAAATTTATAAGAAATCCACAGCAGTCAGCCGCGCGCGGAGCATTACGCTCCGCGCGCGGAATCTGCATGCCGTGATTATTACATTACTCGGCTGGAACCGTTTCTAGAGCCTCTTGCTCACTCTCTGCATTCGGATCACTCAGCTTCACATTACGGTAGCGGTTCATACCGGTTCCCGCAGGAATCAGCTTACCGATGATAACATTTTCTTTCAGTCCAAGAAGTTTATCCACTTTACCCTTAATTGCTGCATCGGTCAGGACGCGGGTAGTTTCTTGGAAGGATGCTGCAGACAGGAAGGAATCTGTCTCCAGAGAAGCCTTGGTAATACCGAGCAGTACTGGTTTGGCAACTGCCGGCTCCTTACCGGAAAGAATAGCTTCCTTGTTGGCTGCTTCAAATTCCTGAATATCCGCAAAGGCACCCGGAAGAAGAGTAGTCTCTCCGGCATCGATAATACGGATTTTGCGCAGCATCTGCTTAATCATAACTTCAATGTGCTTATCGTTAATTTCTACGCCCTGGTTACGGTATACGCGCTGTACTTCCTGCAGAATGTAATTCTGCACCCCGCGGATACCCTTAATGCGCAGCATTTCTTTAGGGTCAATAGAACCGTCTGTCAGCTCATCCCCGGCTTCAATCTCCTGGCCTTCACTGACACGCAGACGCGAACCGTAAGTGATGGAGTACGTCTTGGATTCTGCTTCACCTTGAACCTCGATTTCACGGCGGTCCTTCGTTTCACGGATTTCCTTAATTACCCCGTCGATCTCACTGATTGTAGCCTGACCCTTAGGGTTACGGGCCTCGAACAACTCCTGGATACGCGGCAAACCTTGCGTGATGTCATCACCGGCAACCCCCCCGGTATGGAACGTACGCATGGTAAGCTGGGTTCCCGGCTCACCGATGGATTGAGCGGCAATAATGCCGACAGCTTCACCGATTTCTACGAATTTACCTGTTGCCAGGTTACGTCCGTAGCATTTTTTGCAGACACCGTGACGGGCACGGCAGCTCAGTACAGAGCGGATCTGCAGCTTAGTTACACCAGCATTTACAATTTCTTCAGCCTTATCAGAGTCAATCAGATCGTTACGGTGAACGATGATTTCCTTAGTCTCCGGATGACGGACAGTTTCGAAAGAGTAGCGGCCTTCAATACGGTCGTACAGATCCTCAATAACTTCCTTACCATCCTGGATACGGCTTACTGTAAAGCCTTTATCTGTACCGCAATCTTCTTCACGTACGATTACGTCCTGGGCCACGTCTACGAGACGGCGGGTCAGGTAACCGGAATCCGCTGTACGCAGCGCTGTATCGGCCAGACCTTTACGCGCTCCGTGCGTCGAGATAAAGTACTCGAGGACGGTCAGACCTTCACGGAAATTCGCTTTAATCGGCAATTCGAAGATACGGCCGGATGGTGTCGCCATCAGTCCGCGCATACCGCCCAGCTGGGTGATCTGCGATTTGTTACCGCGCGCCTTGGAATCAACCATGAGCATGATCGAGTTGAAACGGTCCATCGACTTCAGCAGGATGTTCGTAAGTTCATCCTTAGTCTTCGACCAGATTTCAATAACACGGTCATAACGCTCGTCATTGGTGATCAGGCCACGGCGGTACTGGTTGGCAACCACATTAACCTTAGCATCCGATTCTTCAAGGATCTTAGTCTTTTCATCAGGCACTACAACGTCTGATACGGCAACTGTTACACCGGAACGTGTGGAATACGTGAATCCGAGCTGTTTGATCTTATCAAGAATCATCGATGTTTTGGTTGTGTGGTAGGTCTCGAAGCAGCGTGCAATAATCAGACCGAGATATTCCTTACCTACAGCACTTGCATCCTCAGCACTCATGATGCGCTCACGGATATCGGCGCCTTTTTCGTAGATGAAGTATTTCTCAGGTGTTCCTTGCAGCAGGTTCGCTTTGGTTGCTTCGTTGATATATGGGAAACTGCTCGGATAAATTTCATTGAAGATAATTTTACCGATCGTTGTAATCAGCATTGCATTCTGCTGTTCTTCTGTAAAGTTGGTTTTACCCAGTGCTTTAACAGGAATAGCCACACGTGCATGTAGACCTGCGGTTCCGCGCTGATAAGCTGATACAGCCTCATTCACATTACGCAGGATCATACCTGTGCCTTTTTCTTCCTTGTTGTCCATAGTCAGGTAGAATGTACCTAAAACCATATCCTGGGAAGGAGTAACAACCGGCTTACCGTCCTTAGGGTTAAGGATATTACCGGATGCAAGCATCAGGAGACGCGCTTCCGCCTGGGCTTCAGCTGACAGAGGAACGTGCACCGCCATCTGGTCACCGTCAAAGTCGGCGTTGTAAGCCGTACATACGAGCGGGTGAAGACGGATCGCATGACCTTCTACCAGAATCGGTTCAAAAGCCTGGATACCGAGTCTATGCAGCGTAGGGGCACGGTTTAGCAGAACCGGATGCTCTCTGATTACTTCTTCAAGGACATCCCATACTTCAGGGCTTACGCGTTCAACCTTGCGCTTAGCACTCTTAATGTTGTGGGCGAGACCTTTGTTAACCAGTTCTTTCATTACGAACGGCTTGAAGAGCTCCAGAGCCATTTTCTTAGGAAGACCGCATTGGTACATCTTCAGATAAGGTCCTACAACGATAACGGAACGTCCGGAGTAGTCAACACGTTTACCGAGCAAGTTCTGGCGGAAACGTCCCTGTTTACCTTTCAGCATATGGCTGAGGGATTTGAGCGGACGGTTACCTGGACCTGTTACAGGACGGCCGCGGCGGCCGTTGTCGATCAGTGCGTCGACAGCTTCCTGAAGCATACGTTTTTCGTTCTGCACGATGATATCAGGAGCACCCAGATCCAGCAGTCTCTTAAGACGGTTATTACGGTTGATTACACGGCGGTACAGGTCATTAAGGTCAGACGTAGCAAACCGGCCGCCATCCAGCTGAACCATCGGACGAAGCTCCGGCGGAATTACCGGGAGTACATCCATGATCATCCAGTCAGGTTTGTTGCCGGAGTTACGGAAGGCTTCAATAACTTCAAGGCGTTTGATTGCCCGGTTACGGCGCTGGCCTTGAGCCGTGCGCAGTTCTTCTTTGAGGAATTCCAATTCCTTCTCGATATCGATATCCTGGAGCAGTTTTTTGACTGCTTCAGCACCCATACCTGCCTGGAATCCGTAGCCGTATTTCTCACGGTAGCTGCGGTATTCTTTTTCGGACAGGAGCTGCTTCTTCTCCAGCGGTGTTTCGCCTGGATCTGTTACAACATAGGATGCGAAATAGATGATCTCTTCAAGCGATCTTGGGGACATATCCAGAGCAAGACCCATACGGCTTGGAATGCCTTTGAAATACCAGATATGAGATACCGGAGCTGCCAGCTCGATATGGCCCATACGTTCGCGGCGCACTTTAGCGCGGGTAACTTCAACGCCGCAGCGGTCGCAGACAACGCCCTTATAACGGACGCGTTTGTATTTACCGCAGTGGCATTCCCAGTCCTTTTGCGGTCCAAAAATACGCTCACAGAATAAGCCTTCTTTTTCCGGTTTTAACGTGCGGTAGTTAATGGTTTCCGGTTTTTTTACTTCTCCGCGGGACCAAGAACGAATTTTTTCCGGAGAAGCAAGCCCGATTTTCATAAATTCAAAATTGTTAACGTCCAACAAGGAGCAACCCTCCTTAACCTATATCCTGAATTAGTACCGGAGGCCCTCCCTTGATGGTTACATCAAAAGAGGGCACGGTCCTTTTAAATACAATGTATATCTTGACTATGGATTAATCGGCACCGACTTCTGCACCCTCTAAATTAAGGCTCAGCTTGTCGCCTGACGTCTCGTCTTCATCGTCCAGTTCCTTCATCTCGATCTCCTGCTCGTCGCCGCTGAGGATTTTGACGTCCATACCGAGCGACTGCAGCTCCTTAATGAGTACCTTGAACGATTCCGGAACACCCGGTTCTGGAACATTTTCGCCTTTGACGATCGATTCGTATGTTTTCACACGGCCGACCACGTCATCGGACTTCACGGTTAAGATCTCTTGCAGCGTATATGCAGCACCGTACGCCTCAAGCGCCCATACTTCCATTTCCCCGAACCGCTGTCCGCCGAACTGGGCTTTACCGCCGAGCGGCTGCTGCGTAACGAGGGAGTAAGGTCCTGTGGAACGGGCATGAATTTTATCATCAACCATGTGCGCCAGCTTGATCATGTGCATGACACCGACAGTAACCTCGCGCTCGAAGCGCTCGCCTGTACGTCCGTCATACAGCACTGTCTTACCGTTACGCTGCATACCTGCTTCTTCCATAGTGTCGAATACGTCGTTCTCACGTGCCCCGTCAAATACCGGAGTAGCAATGTGGATACCCAACTGCAATGCAGCCATACCGATATGAACCTCAAGCACCTGTCCGATGTTCATACGGGAAGGTACGCCCAGAGGGTTCAGAACTACCTGCACAGGTGTGCCATCTGGAAGGAAAGGCATATCCTCTTCAGGCATGATACGGGCAACGACACCTTTGTTACCGTGACGTCCCGCCATCTTGTCACCCTCAGAAATCTTACGTTTCTGGGCGATATAGACGCGGACCAGCTGATTAACGCCCGGAGGCAGCTCATCGCCGTTCTCGCGGGTGAAGACCTTAACGTCAACAATGATACCGTCACTGCCGTGAGGAACGCGCAGTGAGGTGTCACGCACTTCGCGGGCTTTCTCACCAAAGATCGCATGCAGCAGGCGCTCTTCAGCTGTCAGTTCCGTTACACCCTTAGGAGTAACCTTACCGACAAGAATATCGCCGGCATTGATTTCAGCACCGATGCGGATAATACCGCGCTCGTCAAGATTACGCAGAGCCTCTTCACCCACGTTAGGAATATCGCGGGTAATCTCTTCAGGTCCAAGCTTCGTGTCACGGGCTTCGGATTCATATTCCTCGATGTGGATCGAAGTGTATACATCTTCCTTAACCAGCTTTTCACTCAGCAGAATGGCATCCTCGTAGTTGTAACCTTCCCATGTCATGAACGCAACAACTACGTTGCGGCCCAGAGCCAATTCGCCCATTTCGGTGGAAGGACCGTCTGCCAGAATGTCACCCTTCTTAACAATATCCCCTCTTTTAGCCAGAGGACGCTGATTAATACAGGTACCTTGGTTCGAACGCATAAATTTGTGTAATTTATATTTAACGATATCGCCTTTAACTTCCTTGCCGTCAACAGACTCAACACGGCGCAGCCAAATTTCGTTGGCAGAGGAGCGTTCAATGATACCGTCATACTTGGAAACAATACATACGCCTGAATCTTTAGCGGATTTATGCTCCATCCCTGTGCCGACAAGCGGTGCTTTCGGAATCAGAAGCGGAACGGCCTGACGCTGCATGTTCGATCCCATCAGTGCGCGGTTGGAGTCATCGTTCTCCAGGAACGGAATGAGCGCCGTAGCGACCGATACAACCTGTTTTGGTGAAACGTCCATATAGTCAACGCGATTACTAGGCATTGTAGTAATGTTGTCGGAGTCTTTGTTGTAACGGACGATAACCATATCTTCTTTGAACGTACCATCTTCATCAATCAGTACATTCGCCTGGGCTACGACATAGTTATCTTCTTCATCGGCAGTCAGATAGTCAATCTGCTCGGTAACCTTGCCTGTCTTAGGATCCACCCAACGGTACGGTGCTTCAATGAAGCCATACTCATTGATGCGGGCAAAGGTGGACAAGGAGTTGATCAGACCGATATTCGGACCTTCCGGTGTTTCGATTGGACACATACGGCCGTAGTGACTGTGATGGACGTCGCGGACTTCAAAGCCTGCGCGCTCACGGGTCAGACCGCCGGGTCCGAGTGCCGATAGACGGCGTTTGTGCGTAAGTTCTGCAAGCGGGTTCGTCTGATCCATAAACTGGGACAGCTGCGAGCTTCCGAAGAACTCTTTAATGGACGCAATCACGGGACGTATGTTAATCAGAGCCTGCGGAGTAATCGCATTGGCATCCTGAATCGACATTCTCTCGCGCACTACGCGTTCCATACGGGATAAACCGATACGGAACTGGTTCTGCAGCAGTTCACCCACGGAGCGAAGGCGACGGTTACCCAAGTGGTCGATATCATCCGTGTTGCCGATACCGTGCAGCAAATTAATAAAGTAGCTGATTGAGGAAATAATATCAGCCTGGGTAATATGCTTAACCGATTTGTCGATGTTACCGTTGGCAATCAGCTTGATAACCCGTCCTTCTTCGATCGGCGAGAACACGTCGATTGTCTGCAGAGGAATATCCAAGCTGTCCATAACCCCGCCCGTTACACGGTAGTTCTTGGCAGCAACGTTTTTCTCGAAATAAGGAATCAGCTCATCAAGCAGACGGCGGTCAACCATTTGACCGGACTCCGCCAGAATTTCACCCGTAGCTTCGTCAACGAGCGGCTGAGCCAGACGCTGATTGAACAGGCGGTTCTTGATGTGCAGTTTTTTGTTGATTTTGTAGCGGCCGACATTGGCCAGATCATAGCGCTTCGGATCAAAGAAACGTGCGACCAAAAGGCTCTTGGCATTGTCAAGTGTCGGAGGTTCGCCCGGACGGAGCCGCTCATAAATTTCGATAAGCGCTTTTTCCGTAGAATCCGTGTTGTCTTTATCCAGCGTATTGCGAATATATTCATCATTACCAAGCAATTCCAGAATCTCGGCATCGCTACCGAAACCAAGAGCACGCAGCAGCACGGTAACCGGAATTTTGCGTGTACGGTCAATCCGGACATACATAATATCCTTAGCATCCGTTTCAAGCTCCAGCCAGGCTCCTCGGTTAGGAATCACTGTGGCGGTGTAGGTTTTTTTGCCGTTTTTATCCACTTTTGTGCTGAAATAGACGCTTGGAGAGCGAACCAACTGGCTGACAATAACCCGTTCCGCACCATTGATAATAAAAGTGCCGGTCTCCGTCATCAGCGGGAAATCTCCCATGAACACTTCCTGCTCTTTGACCTCACCGGTCTCCTTATTAATGAGCCGTACCTTAACCCGCAGAGGAGCCGCATATGTTACGTCCCGCTCTTTAGCGTCGTCAACCGTATACTTCGGTTCACCCAGGCTGTAATCAATGAACTCTAGTACCAAATTACCCGTGAAATCCTGGATCGGCGAGATGTCCTGGAACATTTCCCGCAATCCTTCCTCCAAAAACCAATCATAAGATTTTTGTTGGATCTCGATCAGGTTCGGGACCTCGAGTACCTCGTTAATTCTCGCATAGCTCCGCCGAGTGCGTCGACCATACTGAACAAGATGTCCTGCCAACTTTACTCACCCCTCATGTCTACTCACTTAAAAATTGATTGCGAACCCTTGTTTGGACCCGTATAATGGAACCATAACATAAGGATTCGACCATAAATAAAGAAAAGCCCTTATCGAAATCTTCGAAAAAAGAGCGCATCTATCCATGGCCAAAATACTCCTTATCCAGTAGATTTGCCCAAAACGTACATATTATACGTCACCAAGCAACAGTTTATGCGCTATTACCTATTATCCCGGCGGACATCGCCGTGACAGTAACATAGAGAACTGAATTCGCACAAACTTGCCTAACGGCTTGCGCTTGCCGGGGACAATATATTACTTGACATTTCAGCAAACTAAAGACATGGAGCCTAGGTTAATACTGACATTTTATAATAATACCACTATCAAAAGCCCATGTCAATATTTAATTAACAGATTTCTGAGCTTTAATAATGCGGTATCCCTTATCTTTCCCCGCTTCTTCCACAACCGTGAACAGGCTTTCCAGCTTAGCCGCCGCCGAAGGTGCTCCTTGTTTCTTTTGAATCACAACCCAGAGTATCCCATTCTCGTTCAAATGCTCAAACGCTTGTTCAAATATTTGATGCACTACAGCTTTACCGGCCCGGATCGGAGGATTCGTCAGAATCACATCGAACTTCTGCCCCTGCACAGCGGACAGCACATCGCTCTCTTTTACTGTAACGTTCCTGACGCCATTGTTCACGGCATTCTCACGGGCAAGCTCCACTGCGCGGCTGTTGATATCAATCATTGTGACATGACCTTTAGGAGATAGAAGCGCAGCGCTGATTCCAATAGGGCCATATCCGCAGCCTACATCAAGTACAGCCGCCCCGTCCGCAATTTCCATCGTTTCAATTAGAACACGACTCCCGTAGTCGATATCTCCTTTCGAGAAGACACCGGCATCGCTGGTAAATTGGAGGTTTTTTCCCCTCAGTACCGTATCGATTGATCGTCTGTCATGACGGGCATCCGGCTGCTGAGAGTAATAATGCTGCGACATAAGATCCTCCCTTTCCATTTCCGTAAAGATGTCTTTATACAGCAACCCCCTTGAACAAGTTCAAGGGGGTTGCATAGACCGGGAAGAATCACTCCCGCCCGGGGCATTACCTTATGGAAGCGAATTACTTCACTTCTACGCCAGCGCCTGCTTCTTCCAATTTTGCTTTGGTAGCATCGGCTTCTTCTTTGCTTACTTTTTCTTTGATTGCTTTAGGAGCGTTGTCTACGAGGTCTTTAGCTTCTTTCAAGCCCAGGCCTGTGATTTCGCGAACGATCTTGATAACGTTGATCTTGGAAGCGCCAGCGCTTGTCAGGATTACGTCAAATTCGGATTGCTCTTCTACTACTGCTGCTGCTGCACCGCCAGCTGCTACTGGAGCTGCTGCAGTTACACCGAATTCTTCTTCAATTGCTTTTACCAGGTCGTTCAGTTCCAGTACGCTCATGCCTTTAATTTCTTCTAAGATTGTTTCTTTGCTCATGATTGAACCTCCATTTTATATTAGAATTTGTTTGTGGTCTTGATTACGAGACTAGAATCAAAGGCTTACGCGCTTTGTTCTTCTTTCTCTGCGACAGCTTTAACTGCAAGCGCGAAGTTGCGCATTGGAGCTTGAAGCACGCTAAGCAGCATGGAGAGCAAACCTTCGCGGGAAGGAAGTTCTGCCAGTGCCTTGATTTGCGCCTCATCTACAACTTTGCCTTCTACTACGCCACCCTTAAGTTTCAGAGCATCGTTCTTCTTAGCGAAGTCGTTCAAAATTTTGGCAGCAATTACTGCGTCAGTTTCACTGAAGGCGATGGCTGTAGGACCAGTCAGTACTGCATCCAGATCAGTCAGTTCAGCCGCTGCAGTTGCACGACGAAGCAATGTGTTCTTCAGGACCTGGAACTCAACGCCAGCTTCACGAAGCTGCTTACGCAGTTCGGTTACTTGCGAAACGTTCAGACCGCGGTAGTCCGCAACAACAGTAGAGATACTGTTCTGCAGTTTGCCGGTAACAACATCAACCGCATCCTGTTTAGCTTGGATTACTTTTGCATTTGCCAATTGTATACACCTCCTGAAAATTTATGTGACGGCGTTCTCTTCCAAAGAATCTCCGCCGTTCCTACGCAGGCATTAGAAAAGCCTCCGCAGAATCACGAAGGCTTGATAAAAGGAAAGCAGCTCAGGCAGCGCCCGGCACTTCTTATTTCTATCACAACACCTCGGTAGGGAATTAAGCCTTGCGGCACCTACTGTCTACGGTAAGCATATTCAAGTTCAAGAATGATCACCTTAAAGTTCACAACTGTTATAGATTATCAAAGATAACTCAAAGAGTCAACCCCTAATTATCTGAATGCAGCTGCATTTACACGAGCGCTAGGTCCCATAGTGGACGAAATTGCGATGCCTTTAAGGTATACACCTTTAGCAGCAGCTGGTTTCGCACGGTTCAGAGCGTCCATAAGAGCTTTAAGATTTTCGTTCAGCTGTTCAGGAGCAAATGACACTTTGCCGATAGGCGCGTGAATTTGACCTGCTTTATCGAGACGGTATTCGATTTTACCGGCTTTGATTTCTTGCACAGCCTTGGTAACGTCGAAAGTAACTGTACCCGCTTTAGGGTTAGGCATGAGGCCTTTACCACCGAGCAGACGACCCAGTTTACCGACTTCGCTCATCATATCAGGTGTAGCTACGCAGACATCGAATTCAAACCAGCCCTGTTGGATTTTGTTGATCATATCAGCATCACCAACATAATCGGCACCGGCAGCTTCCGCTTCCTTCGCTTTTTCACCTTTTGCAAATACAAGCACGCGTTGTGTTTTGCCTGTGCCGTGTGGCAGGACAACTACACCACGAACTGCTTGGTCTTGTTTACGCGGGTCTACACCCAGACGAACTGCTGCTTCAACGGTTTCGTCGAATTTGGCAGTTGCCGCCTTTTTCACAAGCTCTACAGCTTCTGAAGGCTCGTAAGTCGCTTCGCTGTTAATCAGCTTAGCTGATTCCAGGTATTTCTTACCATGTTTAGCCATGAAAATGTTCCTCCTTTGTGGTGTTAGCGGAAATTCCTCCCACATATTGCGGTCATAAATGACCGGTTCATCGAGTACCTATTAGTCTTCGATTGTGATACCCATAGAACGGGCAGTACCTTCAACCATACGCATTGCAGCTTCAACAGATGCAGCGTTAAGGTCAGGCATTTTGGTTTCGGCGATTTCACGAACCGCTGCGCGGCCGAGTTTCGCTACTTTTTTCTTGTTTGGTTCACCGGATCCTTTTTCTACTTTCGCAGCAATGCGAAGCAGAACGGCAGCCGGAGGAGTTTTAGTGATGAAAGTAAAGGAACGGTCTTCAAACACTGTAATTTCAACCGGGATGATCAGACCAGCCTGGTCAGCAGTACGAGCGTTGAATTCCTTACAGAATGCCATGATGTTGACACCTGCTTGACCTAACGCCGGACCTACTGGAGGCGCTGGATTCGCTTTCCCTGCAGGAATCTGCAGTTTCACCATTTTAATTACTTTTTTAGCCATGAGTGACACCTCCTTGCAAAAATAGTGGTATTCGAATGCTTATCGCATTCTCCCACAAGAAACCCTTAACACTGTTATATTTTCTCCACTTGAGTGAAATCCAACTCCAGCGGGGTTTCCCGTCCAAACATGTTGACATGCACCTTGATCTTGCTCTTGTCGGCCAAAATTTCTTCCACGGAGCCCACGAAATTCGCAAAAGGCCCAACCATAATACGTACGGATTCCTTAATTTCGAAATCAATCTTCGCTTTAGGTTCAACCATGCCCATATGCTTCAGAATTTGTTCAACCTCTTCCGGAAGCAAAGCGGTAGGCTTGGATCCGGAACCTGTCGAACCGACAAATCCGGTAACGCCCGGCGTATTGCGGACAACATACCATGAATCATCAGTCTGAACCATTTCAACCAAAACATAACCGGGGTAAACTTTACGCATAACGGTTTTTTTCTTGCCGTCTTTGTTTACCAATTCCTCTTCCATAGGAACAAGAACGCGGAATATTTTGTCTTCCATGCCCATGGACTCAACGCGTTTTTCCAAATTGGCCTTAACCTTATTCTCATACCCGGAATAGGTATGAACAACATACCATCTTTTTTCCATACCAAGCCACCTTGGACCTCTCTAAATAATCGCTTCAATTGCAGCGGAAATAATGATGTCCAGAACCCAGAAGTAAACAGCCACAACTACAATAGTACCGAGAACGATCATTGTATAGTTTTTCAGCTCTTTACGGCTAGGCCAGCGAACTTTTTTGAGTTCACTCCAGCTCTCAGTGAAAAAGGAAAACAGAGACTTGAAACTACGTTTCACGCCGACTACACCTCCAAAGACTATCTGGTTTCGCGATGAGGAGTTTGCTCGTTACAGAACTTGCAAAATTTCTTCATCTCCAAGCGGTCGGGGTGATTTCGCTTGTTTTTAGTTGTCGCATAGTTTCTTTGTTTGCAACTTGTACAAGCCAAAGTGATAATTACCCGCATGATGTGCACCTCCCGAAGACGTACTTCTAACTGTTAAATTAGAAGACGCAAATATTGATCCTAAAAAAAACCCGCGAATTTAGGCCTACCTAAAACACTTTAGCATAATGTCAACGTCTGTGTCAACGAAAGAATTGCCCTATCGCGCTGGGTAAATCCGGGTTTGTAGTCGTGCGCCGCATGTTATCCTCGTTCTGCCTTTTTTCACGCTGAACGCTGTGATTCCCTATACATTATGGAGCATTCCGACTGTACGTAAACCTGTTGTAACCGTTAGCGTCCAAATTTCCGTCAATTGATAATACAGAAGCTATCAAAACACTAAAAAAAGACTCGATGTCCGAGCCTTTCATTAACATTATATCATTAATTGTCACGCACTTCCAGATATCTTTCCAGCTTGCGTTTGACCCGCTGCAATGCGTTGTCAATCGACTTCACATGCCGCTTCAGGTCCTCTGCAATCTCCTGATAGGATCGTCCGTCCAGGTAGAGCATCAGCACCTTACGCTCAAGATCACTGAGAATCTCTGCCATCTTATCTTCCAGTCCGATGAATTCCTCCTGGTTGATAATCAGTTCTTCCGGGTCAAGCACCTGGGTACCGCAGATCACATCCATCAATGTCCTGTCTGAGTCCTCATCATAGATGGGCTTGTCCAAGGACACGTAGGAGTTGAGCGGGATATGCTTCTGGCGGGTAGCCGTCTTGATCGCGGTTATAATCTGGCGGGTGATGCAAAGCTCGGCAAACGCCTTGAATGAAGAGAGTTTGTCACCTTTGAAGTCACGAATTGCCTTATACAGGCCAATCATGCCTTCCTGTACAATATCTTCCCGGTCAGCACCGATTAAAAAATAGGAACGGGCCTTAGCGCGTACGAAATTACGGTACTTGTTAATTAAGTGTTCCAATGCGCCACTGTCGCCACCACGGAAGATCTCGACAATTTCTTCATCACTTATGAAATCATACTCGGACAGCATTATTTCCTTGAGGTCGACACTCACCAAGAATCCCCCCGGCTGCAACGCAAGACACATCGTTACTTCGCTAAAATATAGGAACAGTATATATTATGTTACCTTACAACGTCAACCAGATATTGTCCAGAAACAATCACCTATAACAATTTATGGAATTTCGGCGCTTTTATGTTCTGCCAATTCACTGCCGGCGCCAGTCTTCAAGGCGTTTACGCGTATCCGGCGGAAGCTTATCTTCAAGCGAGTGGCGCCTGGAGATGATTCGTTCGGGTTCTATCGCTTTTTTGACAAGCTTTTGATTTTCTTCAATCTCCACCTTCAGCTCCCGGGCGGAGACGCGCAGTGCCCCTTGGGCAAAAATGACATGCTGCTCCACATAATCGCTTGTCGCCACATAGATCTGCCGGCGCCGGTGGCTGAACTCGCCGACCAGCCGCTCGATGCATTCGTCCGCTGTCTCCTTCTCTTTGGTGAAGACCACCTGAACCTTCCCCTGCACAAAAGACCTCCCGAGTCCCGGGACACGGTAAGCATCGAACACGGCGATAACGCGCCGTCCGGTGAATGCCTGATAATCAGCCAGCATATCCAGGAGCCGGTCACGCGCTTCCTGCATGCCTGTCAGCGAAAGAGCCGCAAGTTCCGGCCAGCCGCCTATCATGTTATAACCATCCACCAGAAGCACATCGCGCCAGTCAGCCATAGCTATCCCTGCTGATGCCGGCGGCGCAGCACCTCATACATAATAACCCCGGCGGCAACCGATGCATTCAGGGAGTTGATCTTGCCGGCCATCGGGAGCTTGAGCAGCACATCGCATTTTTCACGGATCAGCCGGCCCATGCCTTTATTCTCATTGCCGATTACAACAGCTACCGGTCCTGTAAAAATGTCTGATTCATACAGATTCTGATCAGTAGCAACATCTGTACCCACTACCCAGACGCCAAGCTCTTTGAGCCGGTCTATAGTCTGCCCGAGATTAGTGACCCGTGCAACCGGAACATACTCTACCGCACCTGCCGAGGTTTTAGAGACTGTGGCAGTAATCTGTGCAGACCGGCGCTTTGGAACAATTACGCCGTGTACTCCGGTACAGTCTGCAGTACGCAGAATGGAGCCCAGATTATGAGGGTCCTCAATTTCATCCAGCAGAATGAGAAACGGAGGCTCCCCTTTAGCTTCAGCCGCAGCAAGAATATCTGACACTTCGGTATAAGCAAAAGGTGCCGCCTGTGCCACTACCCCCTGATGCTGCACTCCCGGTGCAAGCTGATCTAGCTTCCGTTTGTCTACATGCTGAATTACAATACCCGCCTTGCGCGCTTCAGCGATAATCGGCGCGGTCAAATGCTTCTGTGCCGTTTCGGCGATCCAGATTTTGTTCAATGTACGGCCGGCACGCAACGCTTCAAGCACCGAATGCTTACCTGCCAGTATTTCCTCTTCCGTCCTAAGTTCTTCCATGTTGTTGCCTCCTGTTCTATAGCTGTACACGGCCTCACTTGGACCGGTTCATCATATACTCGATACTGCTGTGGACCAGCTCCTGAATTCTCTTCTGCTGCCCTGTGTAATACAGATGTCCGATCAGGCATTCAAATGCTGTTGCATGGCGGTATTCCAGGACATCAGCATTCTTGGGAATGGTTCCCGACTTGGCATTACGCCCCTGACGGGCCACATCCTTTTCTTCATCAGTCAGCTGCGGTTCCAGATAGGCAAGAATCGTACTCTGCGCCTTGGCAGATACGAGGCCGGTGGCCGTGCGGTGCAAATGATTCGGCCGCAGATTCGGCAGTGAAATCAGATACTGCCGTACCGCCACTTCATAAATGGCATCACCGGCATAAGCCAGTACAATCGGCGAAAGCAGCCTTGCCGGCTTCGATGGTACATACGGGAACCAAGCCTCGTCTAAGTTAAATCCGCCGCTCATTTGCGCCGCCACCGCATCCCCTGCGGAGTATCCTCCAGCAGGATACCGAGACTATTCAGCTCATCACGGATCTCATCGGAACGGCCCCAGTTCTTGTTCTTGCGGGCTTCTGCCCGTTCAGCAATCAGGCGCTCAATTTCTTCCGTTGCAGCCTCAGCTTCAATCTCAGGTGCCAGGCCGAGTACAGCATTCATTTCGCCAAAAGTCTTCAGCAGCGCCGCAAAATCAGCAGCCGCCGCGTCTTCCCTGGCCAGCGTCTGGTTCGCCAGGCTTACCCAGTCGAATACAGCAGTGATAGCATCCGGCGTATTGAAGTCATCCTGCATTCTGGCATGGTAGCTGCCAATAACAGCAGCCAGCCGCTCAGAAACAGCTGCACTCACTTCTCCGTCCGCCCCTTCAGGAGCCAGTTCGAGACGGTGCTTCACATTACTTTCGGCAAGGGTAATCCGTTCCACGCTCTTCTCGGCGGACAGCAGCGCTTCCTCCGTGAAATTGAGCTGATTGCGGTAATGGCTGGAGAGCATGAAATAACGGATAGTCCCCGCCTTAAAGCGCGCACGGATATCCTTCACCAGCAAGCCGTTCCCAAGAGATTTCGACATTTTCTCGTCACCGATATTCAAGAATGCATTGTGCATCCAATAATTCGACAGCGGCGCGCCCGTTAGTGCTTCTGTCTGCGCGCACTCGCATTCATGGTGCGGAAACTTCAAATCCTCTCCGCCGCCATGAATGTCGATAGTCTTGCCAAGATATTCGCGGACCATTGCCGAGCATTCAATATGCCAGCCGGGCCGTCCCTCTCCCCACGGACTGGCCCAATGCACTTCACCTGGCTTGGCTGCCTTCCAAAGCACGAAATCCTCCTGGTTTTCCTTGCGGGGATCTACCTCGACACGGATACCAAAGCGCAGTTCCTCCAGGTTCTGGCGGGACAGCTTGCCGTAATCAGCAAACTTACCGGTACGGTAATATACATCGCCGCCGTTCTCATAGGCGTAGCCCTTCTCTTCAAGCTCCTTAATGAACTCAATAATCTTGTCCATACTCTCCGTAACACGCGGATTCATCGTTGCCGGCTTCACGCCGAGTCCGGTCAGATCCTCCTGATAGGCAGCGATAAACATGTCCGCAACCTCAGCTACGGTGATGTTCATCTCTTCCGCTTTGCGGATCATTTTGTCATCCACATCGGTGAAATTGGTCAAATAACGGACTTCATTGCCGAGTGCCTCCAGATAGTTGCGGACCATATCAAATACAATAACAGGTCTGGCATTTCCGATATGCATATAACCGTAAACCGTAGGTCCGCATACGTACATTTTGACCTTACCCGGCTCCTGCGGCACAAAGACCTCTTTAGCACGCGTCATAGTGTTGTAGATTTGCAAAGCCATTTCTGTTCCCAATCCTTTCTGTTGTCCCCGGATTCATTTGAATACCGGTAAGCTTTAAATTTCATAATCTCCGATATACTGCTGGCTTTCCAGCCTCCGCTGCTCCGCCTTTTGTTTATCCTCATTACCCATCTGCTCACGAAGCTCCTCAATTTCCTTCTGCAAAAACCGCAGGGAATCGATAAGCGGATCGGGCATTTTGGTATGATCCAGCCGGTCGGTCACCCGTTCACCGTTACGTTTGACTACACGCCCCGGGTTGCCGACCACTGTACTGTTGTTGGGCACTTCCCTCAGCACGACCGCATTGGAGCCTATATTGGAATTATCGCCGATCCGGAACGATCCCAGTACTTTTGCCCCGGAACCAATAACAACATTGTTGCCTACCGTCGGATGGCGCTTGCCTTTTTCCTTCCCTGTACCGCCAAGAGTCACTCCCTGATAGATGATAACATCATCACCGATCTCACAGGTTTCACCGATGACAATACCCATCCCGTGGTCAATGAACAGCCGGTTGCCGATCCGCGCGCCGGGATGAATCTCAACACCGGTCATAAATCTGCTGATCTGCGAAACAATCCGGGCCAGTGTAAACCACCGGCGTGTGTAAAAGGAGTGGGCTATTCTGTGAGCCCATATCGCGTGAAGTCCGGCATAAGTAAAAACAACCTCGAATTTGCTCCGCGCCGCGGGATCGTTGTCGAATACTGCCCGGATATCCGACTTTATATGCTTAAACATCACGTTTCCCCTCTTCTTGGCTTCGCCGCCTCCTGTTAACAGGTGCGCCGGGCGAAGGTATTATCAAGCACCCTTGCTGAATATAGCAGCGGCACAGGCAGTCTTTATCCGGCATCTCTCGACAAAAAACGCCTCTGCAGCTCAAAGCTGCAGAGGCGTTTAACCGCGGTTCCACTCTGCTTGGATCATACTTCATTGCTCCGGCCATTTCTAACCGCAGCTTCCTCTGATCCCTCTTGCGTTAATAACGGCAACGTTCCCGGTACAGCCTAACGCTCCTTAACGGAACCGCTCAGCCGCACAGCTCACAGGCGCATATTCTGCGGAAGACAAGTGAATAACTCCCAGCCACGGAGTGAACCTCTCCTCCGCGGTTATTCTCTCTGGTAATTGTCCCTATACGCATACTTTTCCTGATCACAGCTGTTACAATATGTTTCTATCTTAGCGAAAAGAACCTGGACTGACAAGGGTTATACGCTGCTTAATACAGCCTAAGCCCCTTTAATCTGTGACTTCAGCCGTTCAATAACCCGGCCGCGTCCCAGAAGGGCAATGGTCACATTCAGATCACGGCCGTGGGTCTGGCCGGTCAATGCGACTCGAATCGGCATAAACAGCCCTTTCCCCTTATGGCCTGTTTCTTTCTGCACTTCCTTAATCAGCACTGCCATATTCGCAGCGGTAAATTCCCCGGTGCTCTCTACCTTGGCCAGGAACGCGGACAGCACCTCCGGAACCTGCGCTTCAGCAAGCACCTGTGCGGCTTCAGTCTCCAGCTCCAGGTGGCTGCGGAAGAACAGCTCAGACAGCGCAACGATGTCCGATGCAGCAGTCATCTGCTCCTGATATAGCGCTACAAGGCTTTCTGCCCATGTCTGCTGCTCTTCATTAAGCTCTGCAGGCAGCCGGCCTGCTTTTTGAAGATGCGGAATGGCAAGGCGTGCGATCCGCTGCGGATCTGCATGCTTGATATAATGATTGTTGAGATGCGCCAGCTTGTTCTTGTCGAACACTGCCGGACTCTTGGACAGACGGTCCGCTGTAAAGATAGAGATCAGCTGTTCCTGGCTGAAAATCTCCTCTTCCCCTTCCGGCGACCAGCCGAGCAGAGAGATGTAATTGAACAGTGCCTCAGGCAGGTAGCCAAGCTGGTCATACTGCTCAATAAATTGAATAATGGATTCGTTGCGCTTGCTCAGCTTCTTGTGGTCATCGCCTACGATCAGCGTCATATGGCCGAACAGCGGAGCTTCCCAGCCCAGCGCTTCATAAATCATCAGCTGGCGGGGCGTATTGGAGATGTGGTCTTCCCCGCGCAGAACATGGGAGATTTCCATCAGATGATCATCAACGGCAACGGCGAAGTTATAGGTCGGAATTCCGTCCTTCTTCACGATAACAAAGTCACCCATTTCCTTCGTAGTGAAAGAAATGCTGCCCTTGACGATATCATCAAAGGTATACGTGCGGTCTTCCGGCACCAGAAAACGGATGCTGGCTACACGTCCCTCTGCCTCGAAGGCAAGGCGCTGCTCTTCAGTCAAATTGCGGTGTTTGCCGGAATAACGCGGCGTTTCACCTCGTGCGGTCTGTTCTTCGCGTTCTGCTTCCAGCTCTTCTTCCGTACAGTAGCAGCGGTAAGCAAGGCCGCGGTCAATCAGATCCTGCCAGTATACGCGGTACAGATCCAGACGTTCCGTCTGGCGGTACGGTCCGTATTCTCCGCCTACATCGACGCTCTCATCCCAGTTAATGCCCAGCCACTTCAAATATTTCAGCTGGCTTTCTTCACCGCCGGCAACATTGCGCTTTACGTCTGTATCTTCGATCCGGATAATAAATTTGCCTCCCAGATTACGGGCAAACAAATAGTTAAACAATGCCGTTCTGGCATTTCCGATATGTAAATGTCCCGTAGGGCTCGGTGCATAACGCACCCGGACTTGATCCGCCACTGTAAATCCCTCCGCTTCAAAATGGTTAAAATTAGGCCGTATACAGCCATCTCAAGATGATATCACATCTTGGAGCAGGCAGACAATAGATTGTGCCGCAATCCCCTCACCGCGTCCGGCAAAGCCGAGCTGTTCTGTCGTTGTTGCTTTTACATTAACCTTGGAGACCTCAGCACCCAGCGCTTTGGCAATAATCTCGCTCATCTGCGGGATATAAGGAGCCATCTTCGGCTTCTGTGCAATAATAGTGGAATCAATGTTGCCAAGCTTATAACCGCGCTCGCGGGCAAGACTCCATACATGCTCAAGCAGCTTCAGGCTGTCCGCATCCTTGAATGCGGGATCAGTATCGGGAAAATGCCGGCCGATATCGCCAAGCCCCAAAGCCCCAAGAATAGCATCGCTGACTGCATGCAGCAGCACATCCGCATCGGAGTGGCCCAGCAGCCCCTTTTCATAAGGAATTGTAACCCCGCCGATAATGCACGGTCTCCCCTCCACCAGCTGGTGTACATCAAAGCCCTGTCCTACCGCTATCATCTGTTAACCCTCTCCCCTGCTTCTTTGTGTGAATTCAGCAAAATCCAGATCCTCCGGTGTCGTCAGCTTGATATTACTGTAGCTCCCTTCCACCACAGAGACCGTGATCCCGCTGCGCTCTGCCAGACTGGAATCATCTGTACCGATAAATCCGTCGCGCTCCGCTGCTTCATAGGAGGCCATCAGCTCAGACAGACGAAAAGTCTGCGGGGTCTGAATCGCCCACAGACTTCGCCGGTCAGGTGTGGACACTACTTGACCCGCACCGTTCACCTGCTTAATTGTATCTTTAACCGGCACAGCCAGCACTGACGCCCCGGACTGGACAGCTATCCGGTAACAGGCACTGATCTCTGCAGCCTGCACAAACGGACGGACACCATCATGAACCATAACCCATTCTGTCTCTAGCGCCTGCAGACCTTTGTACACGGAATGCTGCCGCTCCGTCCCACCGGCAATGACAGCCTTTACTTTATCCAGCCTATAGGCCTGTACCCATTCCCGGCAGCGGACGATATCCGCTTCTCCGGTTACCAGCACGATCTCAGAGATAAGCTCATGCTGCTGGAACACCTCAAGCGTATGAACGATAACCGGTTTATCCTGCAGGAGCAGATACTGCTTGCTCTCTGCGGTTCCCATTCTTGTCCCTCTGCCTGCCGCCACAATCACGGCGCCTACACTGTTTGACATGTTCTTAGGCTCCTGTCCTTCACGTATATCCTCATCATAACGTGTTTGGCGGGCATTTCCAACCCATAAGGCTTACAGGATTCCCTTTTGACGCTTATTGCGCCTTTTCCAGCAGCTTCGGTTTGGCGAATATCATTCTGCCGGCAGAAGTCTGCAGCACGCTAGTCACCAGCACTTCCATCGTTGTACCAATATATTCGCGCCCGCCTTCAACGACAATCATGGTGCCGTCGTCCAGATAAGCCACCCCCTGGCCATGCTCCTTGCCATCCTTGATTACCTGCACGATAATCTCCTCACCCGGAAGTACGACCGGCTTGACCGCGTTGGCCAGATCATTAATATTAAGCACCGAGACACCCTGCAGCTCACAAACCTTATTCAGGTTGAAATCATTCGTGACCACCTTGCCTCGCAGCACTTTAGCGAGCTTAACCAGCTTGCTGTCCACCTCGGAGATTTCTTCAAAATCACCCTCATAGATAAGCACCTTCACATCCAGCTCTTTCTGGATTTTATTGAGGATATCAAGCCCGCGCCGCCCGCGGTTACGCTTCAGCAGGTCAGAAGAATCGGCAATATGCTGCAGCTCCTCAAGCACGAATTCCGGAATGACAATCGTCCCTTCAATAAAGCCCGTTTTGCAAATATCTGCGATCCGTCCGTCAAT
Organism: Paenibacillus camerounensis; assembly: GCF_000723885.1. Lineage (GTDB taxonomy): Bacteria > Bacillota > Bacilli > Paenibacillales > Paenibacillaceae > Paenibacillus_AQ > Paenibacillus_AQ camerounensis. Next base: position 11,322 of record NZ_CCDG010000060.1, on the reverse strand, counting down.
GATGACGCTGGTATCCAGAATTTTATGCTCCTGGGGACCGCGCCCTTCCGGCTCATCCTGCTGCCCCCAGCGTCCGGTTGCCCATAGCGAGCCAAGCTCTTCTTTTTTCTCCAGTCCGATTCGCAGCCCCATATAACCCAGCGCCAGCGTAACCCCTACCTGCAGCAAGTCCCCCGCTTTACCAAGCCAGTCCATCGCCGGATACAGCAGCAAAGACAGCAGCAGCCCTCCGGTCAGACCAGCGGCGCCGGCGGCCATCTCACTCATCGGTATACGCGAACAGTACACTACCGCCTCACGAAGCTTTGAACCTCCCCATTCCGCGCATAAAGTCCCCGCAATCAAAAAAATAATGGCACCCAGCACCGTAAACAAAATGCTTCCTTCCACAGGCAGACCCATCGCCAGCTTATCCATCCCCTGCGGGAATCCTCTTTCTGCCGTATGGTATAGCGAATAACCGGACCAGGCTCCAAGCAGCCCGGCAAGCGTCAAAACAATTTTTTTCCACATAACCCTACGCACCTCCTTTTATTCATCCTGAAATGATGTATTCCTCACCAGTATGTTCCAATTTCCGGGACGGTAATCGCAGGTACGCTTATTTTATGCAGAAAAAAGTTACAGGTAATGTCATGGTTGTCAGGAACTCTTATTCCCGTTGAAAACAAGGGGGTACTGGCATATAATGAACTCAATCAAGAACCCAGGGGTGAATGGAAAATGAGCGCACCAAGTTTACAGGCCTTTCAGGATCAAGTCTCCGAACTGCTGCTCCGTCACCGTAGTCTGCTGGATGTCATGTCCAAAAACGGCCAGAGCAGCGCTTCCGTCAACCGTGCTGTAGTCAAGGCCATTACGGAGTGCGGCTGTATCCAGCTGCATGCCACCAAACAGGTATTCGAACCGTCGCTTGGGCTTGAGCAGGCCAAAGAACTGGCAGGCACTCATCTGGAAGGTGGGCTGTGCGAGAACTGCCGTGAGGTGGTAGCCTCTGAGCTGGGGCGCGAGCTGTTCTATATGTCTGCCCTCTGCAATCTGCTTGACATCAATATGGACGAGGTGGTCGCCAAGGAATCACAGAAATGCGCCACACTTGGACTGTTTAATTTATCCTGACCTTTCGTCATGCTTCCGGCTTATCAACAGCAAAGGCTTTGCCGTTCACTGGAATCAGTGAGGGCAAAGCCTTTTTGGGAATGTATGATCATGGAAAAAGTCCGGTTAGCCGTTCTTGGATTGATACACTTTGTCTTCCGAACGTCTTCTGCGGCGGTGGCGGCGGCGTGCCGTCAGCCGGGCAATATTGTGCTTGAAGCCATAGAGCGCATATAGCGCCAGCAGTGCAAAGATCATTTTGGCAATCTGCTCCGGGAAAATCACAGCCACGGCTACTGCCACAACAATGACTACTGGTGCGATCAGCACCGCTTTTTTGGGCAGGCCGACTTTCTTGAAGTTAGGATATTTAACAGTACTGACCATGAGATAGGATAAGAGCAAGGTAGCAACAATCATGAACGGAGCAGAGACATCTTTATGAAAAAGAGCCAGTGTGGCTAACACGCCACCTGCTGCAGGAATCGGCAATCCGATAAAATATCCGGGAATTCCCGGACGGACATTAAAGCGTGCCAGCCGCAGCGCCCCGAATACCGGGAAGATTGCGGTGACCGTCCAGCCCAGTGCGGAGTTCAAATCCTGCAGGCTGGTGATATACATAATCAGCGCCGGTGCTACCCCGAAGGAGACAACATCGGATAAAGAATCAAGCTCCTTGCCAAATTCACTTTCACATTTAAGCGCACGAGCGACCCGGCCGTCCAGTCCGTCTAAAAGCATAGCGATAATCACCATGATAGCGGCCATGCTGAGCTTGCCGTCTAACGCCATCATGATACCAAACATTCCAAGCATCAGATTACCAATGGTAAAAATACTCGGAATTGATTTTTGTATCATTTCTTCACCTCTGTTTGCTTACTTTGAACCTTACAGTCTTCAATATTACGTGATTGTATGTTATTTACATTTGCCTGTCAATAAGAACTTGCTTCTGCAGACGTTTGAGGCCGTCTTGAATATTGCGTGCCCGCACTTCTCCGATTCCGTCAACTTCATCAAGCTCTGCAATGCTGGCCGTCATCAGATTAGGCAGCATTTCAAAGCGTTCTACCAGGTTATGGATAATAACATTAGGCAGACGCGGGATTTTGTTCAGCAGACGGTAGCCGCGCGGTGTAACCGCTTCTTCTGAGGCGATTGCCGTCGAAGAATAGCCCAGGAGACGGGCGATATGATTGTCATCCATCAGCTCATCATCACTGCTGCGCTTGAGCCCTGCGATGATCTCACGGATTTTGTCCTCCTGCTCTTCTCTTGCATAGTCTCTGTACAGGAGCCATGCTTCTTCCTCTGTATTTCCCACCAGTTCTTCCATCTGCATGCTGATCAGGCGGCCTTCATTGCCCAGCTCATTGATGTAACGCTTGATTTCCATCTTGATCCGCAGCACCATCTCCACCCGCTGGATTACACCCACAACTTCAGCGACAGTCACAAGCCCTTCATATTCTGATGCCGAAAGGTTAGTCAGCCCTTGGGTCAGTACTGCTTTGTATTTCTCAAGCGTCTGAATAGCCTGGTTGGCTTTAGCCAGGATGGCTCCGATTTCTTTGAGGGCATACCGGATAGATCCCTGATACAGCGTAATGATATTCCGCCGCTGGGAAATGGATACGACCAGCTTACCGGTCTGCTTGGCAACACGTTCTGCAGTCCGGTGGCGGATTCCTGTCTCGATTGAAGGAATGGACGGATCGGGAATCAGCTGGGTATTTGCGTACAAAATCCGCTTAAGATCCTCGCTGAGAATAATGGCGCCGTCCATCTTCGCCAGCTCATACAAGTAATTGGGCGAAAAATCGCAGTTGATGGAGAAGCCTCCGTCTACAACCTCCATCACTTCAGGACTGTAACCGACTACGATAAGTGCCCCCGTCTTGGCACGCAGCACATTCTCCAATCCTTCGCGGAAGGGTGTTCCCGGCGCTGCCATCCTCAGCAGATCGTTCATATTTTCTAATTGAGTATATTCTTTCATGTTCCTTATTAGCCCCCTAATCTAACGCGACCTTTAGTGCATCTGCTACGGTGCTGACGCCAATAATCTGGATATCCTGCGGATGCTTCCAGCCCTTCATACTCTTCTCTGGCATTATTACCCTCCGGAAGCCCAGCTTAGCTGCCTCCTTGACCCGCGTTTCGGCACGCGAGACACCTCTTACCTCGCCTGTGAGCCCGACTTCGCCGAAGAAGACATCGTAGGGCTTGGTAGATATATCACGGAAGCTGGAGGCAATGCTGACCGCAACCGCCAGGTCGATAGCCGGCTCATCCAGCTTTACACCTCCGGCAACGTTGAGGTAAGCATCCTGATTCTGCAGGAACATGCCCATCCGCTTCTCAAGAACTGCAATAATAAGCGCCATCCGCTGATGGTCCATCCCGGTGCACATCCGCCGGGGTGAAGGGAAGTGAGTCGCAGCTACCAGTGCCTGAAGCTCAACCAGCACCGGTCTGGTTCCTTCCATGCTGGCCACAACGGCAGAACCGGCGACTCCCAGCGGCCGCTCTGACAGGAACAGCTCTGAAGGATTCTCCACTTCCGTAAGGCCAATCTCACCCATCTCAAAAATCCCGATCTCATTCGTAGAGCCAAAGCGGTTCTTTACCGCACGCAGCAGCCGGTAGGTATGATGCCGTTCCCCCTCAAAATACAATACACAGTCCACCATATGCTCAAGCATCCGGGGGCCGGCAATAGCACCCTCCTTGGTAACATGGCCAACCAGCACTGTCGCAATTCCGCGGATTTTGGCAATGCGCATAAACCGTGTTGTACATTCCCGTACCTGTGTGACACTGCCGGGCGCACTCGTTACTTCAGGCATAAATACTGTCTGAATGGAGTCGATGACCAGGAACTGGGGCTGAATCTGCTCAATGGCCTCTTCAATGCTCTCCATATTGGTTTCGCACAGCACGTACAGTTCTGCTGACAACGCTCCGAGGCGGTCAGCACGGAGCTTGGTCTGGCGTACCGATTCCTCACCCGAAATATATAGCACACGAAGTCCCTGTGTAGTCAGCGCGTGCGAGGTCTGCAGCAGGAGGGTCGACTTTCCGATTCCGGGATCTCCGCCGACAAGCACCAGAGAGCCGGGTACAATGCCTCCGCCAAGCACACGGTTCAGTTCACCGATACCTGTCAGGATGCGCGGTTCTTTGTCACTTTCTATATTTATGATCGATTGCGCCTTTTCTTTACTCTGAAAAATAGGTGCATTCATTCCTTGAGTTTTGACTACGCTTTCTGTTTCCTCCACCATGGTGTTCCATGCCTGGCAGCCCGGGCATTTGCCGAACCATTTTGGCGATTCGTAGCCGCAGTCGGTACAGAAGAATTTCGTTTTTGCTTTTGCCATGTGGTCTCCTTACGGTCCAGGTTACTTAAATTGCGGATAAATTACGCTTATTCAAAGTTTACCATTTCTGTCCCCCGAACGGAAGGTTCCTTAGGTTCTAGTTTTGGTTGGCATCTATAACCTGCCTGAATCAGCGATAGTTTAATCATTTGAGCAAGAAAAGAAACAGCCGTTCAACAAAAAAAGCCCCGCTCCTCTATACGGAGGAGCGGCAGCTTTGTTTCAGCGTTACTTATTTATTGTCTGCTTCGGCTTCTTGCTCCAGCGCGGCTGCAGGTACAACCACTGTGGTCACTACAAGCTCGCCGTTCACTTCATCAATCTTAAGCAAATCGCCTTTCTTGATGTTGCCTTTCAGCAGCTCTTCGGAGAGGCGGTCTTCAATATGCTTCTGGATAGCGCGGCGCAAAGGACGTGCACCGAACGCCGGATCATATCCTTCTTTGGCGAGGAAGGCTTTACCGCCATCGGTAAGCTCGAAGTCCACGTCATACTCCCGCAGCCGCTTACGCAGCTCGTCGGACATAAGCGTTACGATTTCAGCGATATGCTTCTCTTCCAAGGAGTGGAAGACAATAATCTCGTCGATACGGTTCAGGAATTCAGGGCGGAAGCTCTTCTTCAGTTCTTCCATTACCTTGCCCTTCATATTGCTGTAGTCTGCACCGGCATCCTGTACAGCTGTAAAGCCGAGTGTTGAATTTTTCTTGATTGCCTGTGCCCCTACGTTAGAGGTCAGAATGATCAAGGTGTTGCGGAAATCGACTACGCGGCCTTTGGAATCGGTCAGGCGGCCGTCTTCCAGCACCTGCAGCAGAATGTTAAATACTTCAGGGTGCGCCTTCTCGATTTCATCCAGCAATACTACGGAGTACGGTTTGCGGCGAACCTTCTCGGTCAGCTGTCCGCCCTCTTCATATCCGACATATCCTGGAGGCGCCCCTACAAGCCGGGATGTGGAGTGCTTCTCCATATATTCCGACATGTCGATGCGGATAACGGCATTCTCATCACCAAACATCGCTTCGGCAAGTGCACGCGCCAGCTCCGTTTTACCGACCCCGGTTGGCCCGAGGAAGATGAATGAGCCCATTGGGCGTTTAGGGTCTTTAAGACCTGCACGTGCCCGGCGCAGCGCGCGGCTGACAGCCTTGACAGCTTCATCCTGGCCGATTACACGTTCATGCAGCAGAGCCTCCATGTTGAGCAGACGGTCGGTCTCCTCTTCCTTCAGCTTGCTGACCGGAATACCGGTCCAGCTGGCTACAACCTGTGCGATATCCTCAGGTGTAACCTGGGAATCGGTACGGCCCTGCTTCTCTTTCCACTGGTTCTTGGTTGTATCGAGCTCTTCACGGATCTTTTGCTCGGTATCACGCAGCGCAGCCGCCTTTTCAAACTCCTGGCTCTGTACAGCCGAATCCTTTTCCTTGCGGATATCATCCAGACGCATTTCCAGTTCCTTCAGGTTCGGCGGAATAGTATAGGAGTTCAGCCTTACCTTGGAACCGGCTTCGTCAATCAGGTCAATCGCTTTGTCAGGCAGGAAGCGGTCCGGGATATAGCGGTCAGACAGCTTCACAGCCTCCACAATCGCTTCATCCGTAATTTTCACACGGTGGTGGGCTTCGTAACGGTCACGCAGTCCGTAGAGGATCTGTACGGCTTCCTCCGGAGAAGGCTGATCCACCGTGATCGGCTGGAAGCGGCGTTCCAGGGCAGCGTCTTTTTCAATATATTTGCGGTATTCGTCAAGGGTCGTTGCACCGATGCACTGCAGTTCACCACGGGCCAGAGCCGGCTTCAGGATATTAGAGGCGTCAATTGCACCTTCCGCGCCGCCTGCTCCGATCAGAGTATGCAGCTCATCGATGAAGAGCACGATGTTGCCGGCCTGACGAATTTCATCCATGATTTTTTTGAGGCGGTCTTCAAATTCACCGCGGTATTTAGTTCCGGCTACGACAGAGCCCATATCCAGGGTCATAACGCGTTTATCGCGCAGCGTTTCCGGAATTTCATTGTTTATAATTTTTTGCGCAAGGCCTTCAGCAATTGCTGTTTTACCTACCCCAGGTTCACCTATCAGGACCGGATTGTTCTTGGTCCGGCGGCTAAGCACCTGAATTACGCGTTCGATTTCTTTACTGCGGCCGATAACAGGGTCAAGGTTGCCGTCTTTAGCATAAGCTGTCAAGTCGCGGGCCAAGCCGTCCAGCGTAGGTGTGCTGACATTTGCCGGCGTTCCGCTGTGGCTTGAAGTAGCTTCGCTGCTGCCCAGAAGCTGCAGTACCTGCTGACGGGCTTTATTAAGGCTGATTCCCAGATTGTTAAGTACACGGGCTGCGACACCTTCGCCTTCACGGATCAGGCCAAGCAGGATATGCTCTGTGCCGACATAAGTGTGACCCAGCTTGCGCGCTTCATCCATCGACAGCTCAATTACTTTTTTGGCACGTGGAGTATACGCGATGTTGGTAGGCTGTTCCTGTCCTCTGCCGATCAGCGTTTCCACTTCATCCTGAATTTTCTCCAGACCCAGACCCAGTCCAATCAGTGCCTTGGCGGCAATGCCGTCTCCCTCACGAATCAGTCCGAGCAAAATATGTTCTGTACCGATGTTATTATGTCCCAGTCGTACAGCTTCTTCCTGCGCCAGCGCCAGCACTTTTTGTGCGCGTTCCGTAAATCTTCCAAACATCATATCTCCTGCACCTCCACGGATAATAAATATCTATAATTAATGTTGTGTTCCCAGTGTTTCCCGGAGCAGCTTTGCCCGGTACATATCGCGTTCAGTGGCCGAGAGCTCATCACCGAACATTTTTTGCAGGAATCCCGGCTGCGTCTTAACGTTCAGCTCGTTCAATACGGAGATGGAGGGACCTTCAAGAATGCCAAGGTCTACGCCCAGCCGCAGATCGGAGAGCCGTTGCGCCGATTCCTTAAGCTCCATTACAGCTGCATAGGCGAGAATACCGTAGGAGCGTTTGATCCGGTCGGTAATCCGCAGTGCTGAATCGCTAAGCAGCCGTTCACGGGCATTACGTTCATGCTCGATAATCTGTGTGACTACACTGTGAAGATTCTCAATAATCTCACTTTCGGTCTGCCCCAGTGTGATCTGATTGGATATCTGAAAGATGTTACCTACTGCTTCGCTGCCTTCACCGTAAATTCCTCTTACTGTGAGCCCAACCTGATTAACAGCCGATAAAATCCGGTTAATCTGGTGAGTCATGACAAGCGCGGGCAGATGCAGCATCACTGAAGCCCTTAGGCCCGTGCCTACATTAGTAGGACAGCTGGTCAGATATCCCCTCCTGTCATCAAAGGCATAATTGACTGAGGCTTCAAAAATATCATCAATCGCTGTAGCCCTTTCCCAGGCTTCCTTGACCTGCAGGCCGGGGAACAGACACTGGATACGCAGGTGGTCTTCTTCATTAATCATAATGCTGACCGATTCATCCTCATTCAGGATAACTGCGCCTCCGCGGGAATCATTGGCCAGATTGGGGCTGATCAGATGCTTCTCCACCAGCACTTTCTTGTCCAGTTCTGTAAGATCGTCCAGCCGCAGCAGCTCGAAGCTGCCAAAGCCTTCAGCGGCTTCCCCCTGAAATACAGGTGCGAGCTGTTCCAGCGCTTCCTCGGCCTGCTCTGCTGAAGCCAGCAGCGGAAACGGCAGATGCTCCAGATTGCGGGCGATACGCATACGGCTGCTGATTACAATTTCAGAGTGGCTGCCGCCGCAGCGCATCCAGTTGCTAAGCGCCTGTTCGGTAAACCGGAGACTTGACATGTCGTATCCCCCCTATATATGAAAGACTTTACTCTTGTGCCATTTCTTTTTCAAGTTTGCGGATTTGGTCCCGGAGCTGCGCTGCAGTCTCGAATTCTTCCTGGATGATACTCTCCTGCAGTTCCTGCTTTAATTCATTAACCTGACGCTTACACATAATCTGTGCACCGGCACGTTTGGGCAGCTTACCCACATGTGCGGTGCTGCCGTGCACTCTTCTGAAAAGCGGGTCCAGCGTGCTGTCAAAATATTTATAACAGGAGCTGCAGCCGAAGCGGCCGAGCTTGCTGAACTGCGAATAGGTCATACCGCAATTCTCGCAGTGCAGACCCTGCACATTCTTGGTCGCTGCTGTCTTCTCCTTGCCTGCCCCCTCAAGATCAAGCAATCCGGACAACAGGCTGTGAATCGAGAAGCCTCCTGCCGTTCCGGGAATCAGCTCCCCTTTTTCACGAGCACAGCTTTCACAAATATGAAATTCCGTCTTCTCTCCGCTCACAATCTTAGTGAAATGAAGAGTTGCCGGTTTGACGCCGCATTCCTGACACAGCATCGCGGAGTCCCTCCCTTATGATGACCATTATTTGCCCAACAAAGAGATTAGCATCGCCTTCATAATCTTGGCACGAATCTCATCCCGGTACGGCAGATTAACCGTCAGGCATTCCCGGGAAACAGCGGCGCGCATGAGACACGCTTCACGTTTGCTTAGGAAACGGGCTTCCTCAAGCTGATATATCAGCCCTTCTGCGGAATTCTGATCAATATCATTTCCGATTGTAGATTTGAGATGGGCATACAGCGCCACACTCTGGGGCAGCTCATAACGCTGAATCCGGATATAGCCTCCGCCGCCGCGCTTGCTCTCCACCACATAACCCTTCTCCAAGGTAAAACGTGTACTGATGACATAATTAATCTGTGACGGCACGCATGAGAACTGGTCCGCCAGGTCATTGCGCTGGATTTCCACCGTACCTTCGGGACTTTCATGCAAAATATTCTTCAGATATTGTTCGATAATATCAGAGATATTACGCATCACTCATCCTCCAGTGCTTAATGCAATAGTATTCAGCTTTGCTGATCATCCGTCCTTAGCAACCTCTAAAGAAAATTAACCCGAGAGGGTAGGTACGAATCCTGTACCGGCTCTGGCACATGCTTCCTGTCCGTATCCTCTGCTTCAGACATTTCAGCCTTAAAGATATTAAAAAAAAGCTTCAACGAATTTCGTTGACTTTGACTTTCTTTGACTTTTTTCATATTATAACACATTCTCACTGAATGCCAAGGGGTTACTCCTATTTTTTACTCATTCCGCCCAATGTATTCGGTTAATTCTTGTTACACCAGGATTTTTCTTATGTAATAATAAAGCTCTGCCGCTGCCCGCACCGCGGCAGAGCTTTTGGTTCATCAAAAGAAGTCAAACAATGCGGTATCCGCCTGCGGGATCGCCGCTTCCAGCTGCTTCAGAGCTTCCGGACTGCCCGTCAGGCTCCCGTATTTAGCTAATTCGTGAGGACGTTTATATCCCATTAACAGGACGGTAAGCGTTCCAATGCTGCAGTTCAGATCATGCTGCCCTTCTGCAGCATTAGAGCGGACTAGCGATGCTGTTCCATCTGTGTTCACCGTCCACGCCCAGCTTCCGTCGTTCCATGGGGCATGCTCATCTGTAAGGTACAGCGTGAATTTCCGGGCTTCTGCCTGTTCGTTGAACATAAATGAATCCACAAAGGTCTGAGCATTAACAATCCGTGCCATAAAATAAGGATAATTCTCCTGGGCAATCCGCGGGTCCGGCAGCAGAAACGGCAGCATATCATCAGCAGGCACCATACTTAGAGAAGCGCCTGTGACCATTGAATCGTGATTGGCGAGGAACGTCCAGAGGCCACGGCGCGCTTGTTCATTCAAAAAAACAAATTCGTTGATAACAAGCTCCCTGCTCTCCAGTTTATAAAGCACATACCCTTCAGGTTCGCCTTGAATTGAACTGAACACAGCGTGGTGCATATCTTGACGGAGAACCGTTTCCTTCCACCATTCCTTACTCCGCTTCAAGGTTCCGTTATAACGGGCTGCAAAACGGCCGTACAGCTGATCCAGCGTGTCCACATCTTCAGCATCGCGCCGCACATTGCCTTCTATTTCGGTCTTCACCGGAAATTTTCCAACAGGAATTGTGTATTTTTTAAATTCGCAGTATACCTCCCACCCAAACCGGCGGTAAAAGGGAATCAGAAACGGATGCAGCATCGACAGTGACTGGCCGTTCTCATTCATCACCTGCAAAACATGCTTTAAAAGCCTAGCGACATACCCTTGTCTGCGGTTCTCCGGCCATGTGGCTACTCCGGCAATGCCGCCCATAGAATAGACTTTTCCCTGAATATATACCTCTAAGGGGAGCAGCGTCAGTCCCGCTTTCAGCTCTTTATCCTCAAAAACGCCCCATACACTGTCCGGCTTAAACTTTTCTTTACCGGTTATCCGGTCCCCGGCGGACACTTTGTATTGAAAAGCATATTCAGAAAGGATTAGGTTTGACTCGTATTCTTCCATACTCAGCTGCCTTAGTTCCAATTCAGTTCACCTCACCAACATATTTTTATGCTTAATGAGAGTATAACAAGCCCGTTAGCAGTATGCTAATATCTTGCTTGGTTTCATGTGCGTCCCCATTAGTTATCCACAAAATAAACACAGCAACGTAAAAAACCGGAGCAAAACGCTCCGGCCCAAAATACTTATCCCCGATTATGCAAACGCTATCCACATATTCCACTAATTATCCACAATTTCAGTGCATTACTAGTGATTTTCCTTGACTAGTCCACATAAACATGCTTTCCATCCACATAAATAGCAGTCTATCAGCAATAAAAAAATGCTATCCACATGTGTGTAATTTTCCGGATATTTTCTGAATTATCCACAGCTTTTCCACAGCCTCTACCGGACGCAAAAAGTCCACTGTCGATTACTCAACAGTGGACTTCAAGTGCTTGGCAGCGTCCTACT
>NZ_CCDG010000059.1 GCF_000723885.1 Paenibacillus camerounensis | reverse complement strand
TCAAGGGCATTTTTGCCTTTCATTTGCTTACGTCAGCCAAATCCGGCCGAATCAAGGGCAATTTTCCCCTTCATTTGCTCACATCCGCCACATCCGGCCAAATCAAGGGCATTTTTGCCTTTCATTTGCTCGCATCATTCACATTCGCCCGAATCAAGGGTATTTTTGCCCTTCATTTGCTCACATCAGCCACATCCGGCCGAGCCAAGGGCATTTTTGCCCTTCATTTGACCGCATCAGCCACATCCGGCCGAGCCGAGGTCAATATTGCCCTTCATTTGAGCGCGTCAGCCACATCGGGCCAAATCAAGAGCATTTTTGCATCTCATTTGCTCGCGTCAGCCACATCCGGCCGATCCAAAGGCATTTTTGCCTTTCATTTGCTCGCATCAGCCACATCCAGCCAAATCAAGGGCATTTTTGCCTCTCATTTGCTCACATCAGCCACATTCGGCCAAATCAAGAGCATTTTTGCCTTTCATTTGACCACGGCCGCCCCATTTGGCCTCTATATTCGCCTAGAGTGCATCAGCCGCAACAATCAGCTCGAAGACAGAGCCGGCGGCGAACAGCGTGCCGGCCTTTGGCTTGAAGGTCACCGAAGTTACGGCTGCGTTGCTCTTCCAGCGGCCGCCATACAAGGCAATACGGCTGCCGCATGTACCGGCGAGCGCCAGGATATGCTTATGCCGGTCGGTCCCGGCATGCCGGATAATGGAAAGGGTTCCGAAGCCGTATTGGCCGGCCTCTGCCCCTGCGCCAGTAATGACGCCGATCTCATTGTCTGTCAGCAGAGCTGTCTCATTATCACCACCGTCTTTAACTTCTCCATAAGCGGATGCCCGGCGGATCGCATAATTGGCGGCCGACGTATCACCGTTCAGCTCAACCAGGAGAGTGTCTTCCTTTTCTGCAGAGTTACTTCTTGCCACAACAACCGCACGCAGGCCCACAGCTCCTGCAGGAACCTGAAGTGTTACCGAAGCCTCTCCCGATGCAGAGACTACATGCCGGGCTGCCGGTGACTCTGCTTTATAGGCGCTGATGATAGAGCCGGGCAGATAATAATGTCCGCCCATTCCCGGAAAGTAGTGCAGCCGGGTTAATGCAGCCGTATTCCTTCTCCGCCCGTTTTCCTGGCTGACCGGATAAAAAATATCCTCATACGCAGCATGCTGGCTCATCCACGGCTTATGAAAATCCGTGCTGCGGTATTCCGGATACATCACCACCAGATTGCCAAAGGAATCCGCCGGAGCCGCAGCTGCCGTAGACCAGCCGACCCGTTTCTCTTCAAAGTACTCATCAATAACCTTAGGATTTGCAATCCCTTCTCCCCCTAAACGATGGAGCGGATAATTGGCTGCGGTGGTATCATTATTGAGCTCCTGATAGACCCGGTCGCCTTGACGGGTAGACAGATCATGGCTGGACCGCAGATACATCAGCAGGATCAGATGATTGGCATCCGTTGGCAAAGTGCCGAAGGTAAATTTCCGGGTCTGCGCATCCGGCAGACGGTCTGCCGCCAGAAGTGCTTCATTGACTGCATACAGGGTGATGATTGAGCCTGCAGCCCACTGGTTAACCCCGCCGGGCACATTTTGCCATGGACGCAGAGTGATAGAGTCAATTGCTGCCGTATTCTCCCAGGCTCCGGCATGACGCTGCAGTCTGGTCTCCAGCGAAGAACCCATACTCTGCCACAGCTTCAGATTGTCTGTACGGAAAGCAAACGGAAACAGCAGATAACCGCCGCCAAACCCTGCCGCTGAAGGGGGAATATCCACACCTTGCGCAACATTCGTATTCGTTGTACTGGTTGTGGTAACCGCAGAGCCTGTGGCCGCAAACTCTCTGCGGTTATAGTGAGCAGCAGTATCCCCATTCAGAATGACCTCGCAGAATCTGCGCTCGGTGTATGTCTGAGCAGCGTTGACCTCAACAATCAGATGACGTGTGCCCGCAGGCACAAGGGCGGACAGAGAGCTGAACGTAATATCGGTTCCCGGTGTACCTTCCACCTTGATTTCGGCAATGCGTGTAAGCGGCAGTGAGGATAGAATACTCATAAATAATCGCTCCTTTAGATATGAATTAGAAATTCTATGAACTTATGCCTACTAAATCTAGTAATCCAGACAATCCTGCCTATCAAATTACAGCATCGTTAAGGCCCGCAGCAATCTGCCTGGCAATCCAGAAATTCTCTTCCGGTTCTGTGCCAGAAGTTCCCGGAGCAGCAGAAAATCCCTCCGGCCACGACTCATCCGCAATATAGGCAAGCGCAGCACCATCAGGTATCACTCCAAGATTCCTAAGCTTCTCTACTGCAGGCAGCACAAGCAGCTCCCCGGTGTCTCCCTCTTCAGCAGCTTCAAGGGGCCAGCGGATATCCAGATAAACCTCGTCCGGATAATAACCAGGCCGTATCCGCAATGTCAACACGTTACCCTTATGACTCCACTCCATCCACCTGCAGTCTGCCGTTTCTCCCAATGACCCGGAGCCTATCAAAACCGCAGTCAGTGTACCTGGAACGGCCTGCCCTTTAACTCCCGCACGATCAGCCTGCCCAATAATTCTGCAGGCGGCAACCAGCCCTCTGCCGTTTTTATAGGCAATTTCAACTAGACTCCGCCCTTCTGCCCTCTGCTCCTCCAGACAACGTGCCTCATAAAGAACGCTTACCCCGGCATTCTGCAAAAGCCGGTCCGCCGCCAGCTGCACCAGTACAGGCTCCAGCTGCTCTCCGTTCCACGCTCCTTCTTGTCGCAGCAGATCAATCAGCTCGTATGCGACTCCGCCAGCAGACTCGTCAAGCCCTTTAAAATAGGTCACTCTAGACCTCGTAACCTCAGTCATCAAAGCACTTCCGTCAGCGATCAGCACCACTCTCCTGCCTTGACGGCCCAACGCTGCCGCACAGATAACCTCTGCGGTCCCGGCACCAATCACTGCAATATCAAACTCACCGAGCAGCGGGACAGCCCCTTCCTTAACCGGTGTACCCACCTCGCTCCAGGGAGTAAGCCGGGCAGCCGCATTGCGGACATACCCCCGCGGATCAGCCGCCGCAGAAGCCGCCCACCCAGTACCCCCTCCTTGCTCCCCGGTCAAACTTGCCAGCAGTGCTGCCGCTCTGAGTTCGAGGCTCCAGCCGAGCGACTCCGGCCTGTCCCCGTGCATCCGGTAGTCCGTTCCAAGTTCACCGGATGATAACCACGCCTCAACAGCACCGGCAGCTTCAGCACGTTCCCCGGCGCTCAGCACCGGACAAACAGCAGACAAGTAATCCAGCAGAAAGGTGCTGTGAACCGCTCCCGGCTGCTCTTTAAGTGTAGCCGCCGCCTGACTCACTCCAGCGGTGCTTTTCAGCATACGCAGCAGTACAAATGAGGCAATCCAGAACGGTACGCATTTAGGATGATTACTGAGCTTGTTCATATCCTTAGCGGCAATGCGTTCCAGCAGGTATGGGGCGGCATCTTCTCTTCCCAGCATAGCCAGTGTGATAGCAGCACAGAATCCTGCCTCTGGTGTGCCTTCATAAAGCTTGCTTTGCAGCAAAATAGCGACCTGGCGGTCCTGTGCAGCTTTAGCTGAACTGCCCAGCAGCCAGACTGCCTTCCACCGCTCGTCCGTCCCGAAATAAGATACAAGCTGTTCTGCATACAAAACGGCGTTCTTTCTCCCCAACTCTACATCTGCCAGCTCACCGCGCTTGAAGCGCAGATTCCGGCCATGAGCCCGCTGCAGCTCCTCAGCCTCCAGCACACCCCGTTCCACCAGCCGTTTCTGCAGCCCGGAACGATCAAGCTCACGCGGAGCAGAGCCGGTACGGATACTCATAGCAGCAGCAACGCCGGCTGCCTCGCCTACCTTGTGCATATCCTTTTGCATCCGCACACCCATTCCAACATCCCGGTCTACAGACAGGGCGCGCCCGGCCACCAGCAGATTTCCGATGCCGGCTGGCAAAATTGCCCCGTATGGAATGTCGCACCACAGGCCTTTGACGAACAAGCCCATGACCGCAATCCACAGCTGGCTGAATTCACTCTCATTCCCTGTATCAAAGCCGTGATTATCCAGATGGGAATAGCTGCGGCAGATCACTTCCGGTGAAGGCCGGTCTTCAATATAATCCTCCAGGGTTATTGTAGCGTCTCCCTCAATCAGCCCGCCTTCCCGGACTCCAAGCATGGACGAGACAGCAAAATAATGCGCACCCTGTGCATAGCCTTCCCTGACCCATTCACGGCCGCGGATAAAAGCCCGCGACACATCCCAGGGATCATACGGATCTACCCATCCGGCATCCAGATTGTCATACCCGATCTCACCGTCCAGCACTCTGCGCGGAATGAAGGAATAATTGTGATACACACCGTCCAGCCCGCGCCCATACCGCAGTCTGCCGCCGGCCATACGGACGAGATGGGCATTTCCGGTGCTGTCGATGGTCACCTGTGCATGAATTTCCAATCGCCCGGATGGGGTCAGAACCCGCACACCGGCTATATTGCCATTCTCCCGGAGGACCTCATACACCACAGAGTCCAGGTAGACCCCAATCCCCTTTTCCCGGCAAAGGGCGGCAAGCACCACCCGCTTGGCATCCGGATGAAAACCCTTGGTTTTGCCTCCGAAAATTGCAGCTGCCTCTGCAGTCCGGCGGTCAATCTCCTCCTGCAGCCCTCCCGGAGAACCGTAATAGTACCGGTGGATACCGCCGCGGGTAGCAACTCCGCCGAGTGCGGTATCATTTTCAATCAGGATAACCTTCGCGCCTTCCTCAGCGGCCGCAATAGCCGCCACACAGCCTGCGGTTCCGCCACCAACAACGAGAACCTCCGTCCGGACGGATTTTGACTGGCCCATGCTTACACCTCCTGTCTGATTAGCCTTTGATGGAACCGGCCAGACCTTCGATGAAATACCGCTGCAGGAACAGGAATACGATGATGATCGGCACCACCGACATAACCGCCCCCGCTGCCAGCCCGGTCCAGTCCACACTGTTCGTTCCAAAAAAGTTGTACATCCCGACACCCAGCGTCCGCAGCGACGGCTTGCTCAAAGTAAACGTCAGCGGAACAAAAAACGCATTCCACGCCCCAATAAAGCTGAAGATCGTTACCGTGCCGAGAATCGGCTTGGACAGCGGCAGCATAATGCTGAAGAACATCCGGAAATAACCGGCCCCGTCAATCGTTGCGGACTCCTCCATCTCTTTGGGCAGCGAGGCAAAATAGCCGATAAACAGCAGGATGGATACGATTTTGGAAGGACCCGATTCAGCCAGGATCACCCCCATCAGCGTATTGTTGAAGCCCAGTCCGACGATCAGCTCGAACAGCGGAAGAATGGTGAAGCCTTTGGGCAGGAACATCGAGATGACCAGCATGGTCATGATCAGCTTTTTACCGGGCATGCTGCCTCTTCCCAGCGCATAACCCGCCATTGAGGTAATGACAAGGACGAGCAGGACAACCGAAGCGGTAACAATGACCGAATTGAAGAAATATTGATAAAAGTTAGCCAGATCCCAGGCCCTTACAAAATTGTCGAGCGTCGGCTCCTTGGGGATGATGTTGATGCCGCCCAGGAACATTTCACTTTGCGATTTGAAGGAAGAGGAGATAATCCAGATGAACGGATAACTCCAGATTAGTGTAAAGGCAAGCAGCAGGACCTGGGCCGGCAGCTGTCTAAGAAATCGGGTTAGGCGGTACATGGCTTACGCTCCTTTCGTGCCGGATCTGCGGGCAACTTTGCCGGTCAGCGCCTGAATAATAACGACAACTAGCACAGCCAGACTAAACAGGATGCCAGCTGCCGAGGCGAAGCCGTAACGGGAAGAGCCGCTTTCAGGCTCGAATGCATAACGGAAAATATAAGTCTGCACCACATCGGTCGCTTTTACCGGCCCGCCTTCAGTCATCGTACGGACCAGGTCAAACGGATCGAGGTTGTTGATAAAAGTGAGCAGTGTTATAACAAGGCCAATCGGCGCCAGCATCGGAACGGTAATCCGGAAAAAGCTCTGCACCTTGCTTGCCCCGTCGATTTTGGCTGCCTCATACAGCTCACCCGGAATCGTCTGCAGCCCCGCGAGCCAGTAGATCATGGGCGTGCCGAAGCTTTTCCACACAGAAACGGCCAGCAGTGTCGGCAGCGCAAGAGTAGTAGATCCAAGAAAGTTGATCGGCTCATTAATCAGTCCTGTTCCCAGCAGCATTTCGTTAATCGCACCGCCCAGCGGGTTCAGCAGAATCGAGAAAATAACACCGATAACCGCTGTAGTCGAGATAACCGGCACGAACAGCAGCAGCCTGTATACATTTCTCCCCGCAAGAAACTGGTTGTTGAGAATGACCGCAACGATCAGCGCCAGCGGCATCTGAATCAGCACATGCGTCAGGGCGAACAGGAAGGTGTTCATAAAAGCGCTCCAGAAGCCCGGGTCGGAGGCGACCTCCCTGAAGTTGCCGAGCCCGATAAAGTCCGTAGGCCAGCCGATGCCGTCCCAGTTAAAGAACGAATAATACCAGCTTGCAATCATCGGCCATAAGGTAAAAGCGGCAAAGAACACCAGCATCGGCAGCACGAACAGGTAATGGTAGCGGTGCTTCTTGATCTGTTTGAACAGCTCCGCTCTTTTGGAGAGCGGAGCCTTGCCGGCGGAAGCAGGAATACTCTGCTGCGGTGTGCCGTAACCCATCGTGAATTCACTCCTGTCTGTTTCTGTATGGTTTCCGGGTTAAAGAGATAGTGTCTACTCGATAATATAATTCTCCATCGGGTTCCAATCCGGGTATTTCAGGTCTTCCCTGCTAAAATCAATGCCGCCGTTGTTCGCAATCTTGATCTGCTCATCAATGACCTTATTGGCCTTCGCATCATAATCCTCTGCCAGCGCTACCGGATCTTCATTGCTGACCACCGCCTTCAAGAATACCTCCTGAATCTTCGGCTTCGGCATGGCATCGCTGATGCTCTTCGAGAACTGGTCATAGTTCTGGTTATTCGTATTGACAGCCGGGGCCATCCGGATCGTCTCATCCATTACCTTCACAATCTGCTCCATGTCTGCGGACATCGCAATGCCTTCCATAGCTGCCGGCATCAGCACGAGCTCTTTGGCATATTCGTAATTCGCCCGTTCAAACTCCACGGAGCCGAGGAAGTCCAGTACCTTCCAGGCGCCTTCCTTCGACTTTGACTGTGCGCTCATCGCATAACGCGGCTCGGCAATCGTCGGCGTATCCCGGTATCCGCTCCGGCCGGCATCCGGTACAGGTGCAGCAGCAATGCCCATATCCATGCCGTCATTCAGCTTGCGGATTTCTTCTGCCTGCCACGCTGCCCCGATGAACATCGCCACTCGTCCGGCTGCGAACTGCTGGTGCATCTGCGCGGTATCCCAGTTCTCCCAGCCCGGTGCCACTATCTTCTGTGCGTTCAGCTGCCGCAGGATTTCCACGACAGGTGTTGCCGACTTCGCTGAGAACTGCCCGGTTTTCAGGTTGATGATCGTGTTGCCTTCATACCCGATTACTCCGCCTTCAAGCCCGGAGCCGAGGCCCGACACACTGAGTCCGAACACCGCCGGCGCTTTACCCATCATGGCGAAGCCGTATACCTGGCCTTTGCCTTCTTTTGTAATCTTGGTCGCTGCTGCGACGAATTCACTATGCGTCTTAGGCGGCTCGCTGTAGCCGTACTGCTCCAATATGGTCTTGTTGTAATACAGCGGTCTTACCTTGTCGAAGCGCGGGTCGCGGACCGGAATCCCGATAACCTCCCCGTTCACCCGGGTCTGGCTGGTCCGGCTGAAGGCGCCTTCCGGGAAGCGGGCCACAAAAGCATCATCGATATAGCTGTCCAGCGGCTCTACCCATTTATTGTCATACACCGTTCTTGCCTGCGGCTGACCGCCTTCAATAAAGAAGATATCCGGGCCTTCATTGGCCGCAAAAGACAGCTGCAGCGCATTGTTATACTGCTCCGTCGGATTGGCAATAACCGTTACCTTGACCTCTGGATTCGCTTTCATAAAAATGTCCATTTGTTCCTTGTAAAAGGCTTCATCTCCCGGTCTGGCCGAAACAATCGAGAAATTCACCTTCTGCACTTCAGCGGCCGTAGCCGCAGGAGCCGTTGTAGCCGCCGAACCGGATGGCGGTGTTGCTGCACCGCCGCTTCCGGCATTGTTATTGCCGCCGCAGCCGGCCAAAATTCCGGTAAGGGCAAACACCGCAGTCAGAGATCCGATCAGTGAACGCTTTCTTGTCACTTGCATGCACTCCCCTTTGTTTAGGATCAATCATCGCTGGAACCTGTTCCTCTAGCTTACAGTGTTATTGTAGCAAGCGCTCACAAATTAACGTATCCCATGCATCTACGATCCGGGTGGAAATATCTATCCGCTTTATTCCGGCAAAAGAAAAGACAGTATCCCCTTCGGAAATACTGCCTTCTATCTGTCATAAACACTATTTACCGGCCGTTACCTTCAGCGTAACCACCTCATAAGGGGTAACGGCACGGGAAAGTGTACCGCCGTTGACCGCCGGCTGCGGCTCACCTGCTTCTTTTTCCATTAAATCCGTTTCTATAATGCTAAACTGTGAACCCAGGCTTATTACAGCCTGATCGCGGCCGCCGCCGGATTCATACAGACGAATTATGGCTCCGCTTGCGTCCTCTGAGATTTTAATGGCATCAATTACAACATGCTGACCGCTTACATTCAGCAGTGATGCTGCCGCAGGCAGATTTCCGGCATGTGCAGATGCCCAAGCGGTATGGATTGGCTGATTCAGCAGTTGGCCTTCTTTTACAACCTCAGCGTCTCTCCATCCTCCTGCGTGCGGATACAGGGAATACGTGAATTCGTGCACCCCGATGTCTGCGGTTGTGTCGGGCCAGCGCGGAGAACGGAGCAAGGACAGCCGCATCACATTGCCTTTGATATCATAGCCGTATTTGCAGTCGTTCAGCAGGCTGATTCCGTAACCGCCCTCAGACAGATCCGCCCAGCGGTGTCCGCACACCTCGAATTGCGCCTGCTCCCAGCTTGTATTGTTATGGGTCGGCCGCTCTACGCTGCCAAACGGAATTTCATAGACTGCCCTCGTAGTGCGGATATCCACCGGAAAAGCAGCCTTCAGCAGCTTATGCTCCTCCCTCCAGTCCACCCGCGTCTCGAAGTCCACACGCCGGGAATGGCGGTGAAATAGGATATGCTGCTCGATCAGCGAATCGTTCAGCTGCCAGGAGAAGCGCAGAATATCCCGGGTCTGTCCTTGATGCAGCACTTCACTGGAGAGCAGAGCGGCTTCTCCTGCCGGCTGCCCGGCAAAATGCGGATCAATATCCCACGCATCCCAGACGGTCGGGCGGTCATGGAATAGCTGCAGATGATTGGCCGCAGCTCCCGGAGCAACCAGCTCCCGGCCGGCTTCCTTATCGATCCACGAAACAATCCGCCCTCCTGCATCAAACATAAGACGGTAGTACTCCGTCTCCCAATGGTCCAATGTTTTCCCATGCGGATGCCCCGATGCTGATTCAGTCAGCGGTAAGATAACTGCCGCTGCCGGCTTATCCTCAGCACCGTCAAGCTCCCGAAGCCAAACAGTGGTGTATCCCAGCGCAGGCACCTCACCTGCCGATATCAGAAGCTCCACTTTATCACCGGTCTGCAGCAGATCAAAGGGCAGCGGATTGCCACCGCCGTCATACGGGCTTTTGTTCAGGAGCTCTGCACCGCCGGTAAGCTCAGCAGTATCCTTGCGCCGCCAGGACAGGCTGTTGAACAGAATCAGCGGCGTTCCCTGTCCGCGCGTATCTATACCTGCCGCCAGCGTATCCACCGCCTTGGTCCGGCTCCGTTCTCCGAGGTCAAAAATCTCCCTGTAATGCTCCTCGGATTTCACATACACCTCCGGAATGGAAGTGCCGGGAATAATATCATGGAACTGGTTCAGCAGCAGCAGCTCCCAGCCCTCTTTCAGCTGACCGTGCTGCAGATCCGCACATGCTTCAAGCTGCGCCGCTCCTGACAGGTAGGACAGGGCATTCCAGATTTCTGCTTCACGGTACAGTGCTTCTGCCTTACGGTTCCAGCGCTTGTTCTTTCCGTGTGTCGTGTACGTCCCCCTGTGCAGCTCGAGATACATATCCCCCGACCAGACCGGCAGCCCGGGAGCGGCATCGCGGACACCGTCAAAGAACTCATGCGCTGTACTGAACCGGCTAGAAGGCAGGCCCGGCAATGCGGCGGAACGCTCGACAACCTCCAGCATCTCCCGGGTCACACCGCCTCCGCCGTCCCCGTATCCGTAGAGCAGCATCTGCCCGGAATGCGCTTTTTTCTGGCGGAAGCTGTCCCAATGCTCGCCTACATCGGCAGGCAGCGTATTTTCATTAAGCCCGTGGTTCAGAAATGATAATATTGTCGTCCCGTCAATTCCCTCCCAGTGGAACAGATCATAAGGGAAGATGTTCGTGTCGTTCCAGTTCATTTTGCTGGTCATAAAATAATCCACGCCGGATTTCTTAAGCAGCTGCGGCAATGAAGCACAGTAGCCGAAGGTGTCCGGCAGCCACTCCACCCGCGGGCTTTTGCCAAATTCCCGCTCATAAAAAGCTCGACCGTACAGCAGCTGGCGGACCAGCGATTCCCCTGAAGGGATGTTCAGGTCCGGCTCAATCCACATTCCGCCTACCAGCTCCCAGCGCCCGTCCGCTACACGATTTTTGATCTGCTCATACAGGTCCGGAAAATGCCGCTTGGCATAGGCATACAGCTGCGGCTGGCTCTGCGAATAGCGGTACTCCCCGTAGTGCTCCATTAGCGTGATCACAGTCGAGAAGGTCCGGCCGGTCTTGCGCACCGTCTCCTTCAGCGGCCACAGCCAGGCGAGATCGATATGCGACTGCCCGACCATGTGCATGACTCCTGCGGTTCCGGACTCCCTGTTTCCGCTTGCAGCCTGCAGTCTTGTCCGAAGCTGTCTCTCCGCCTGCACCAGACATTCTTCATCCGCCGCCGCTGTAGCTCCAATGTTCAGAATGGCCTCTTCCAGCGCACGCTCCAGAGCCAGCCGCTCGGTTGACCGCTCAGCCAGGCGTTTCAGTGCATCAAAACACACTGTCACAGTAAAATACAGGCCTTCTGCCGCCCTGTTGACCGTTACCAGCCTGGCTTCTTCAAAACGGACCGGAGCGGCATCATTATCCTTCTGGCCGTTTAACGGATCTGCCGGTATCGGCGGGACATGGTACAGCTCAATATTTAGCTTCAGTTCGCTACGGGCGGCGAGTGTTCCGGACAGGGGAACAAAGCTCCTGTTTTTGTCGAGCCCGTGGTAAGGCTTACCATTGATGGACAGCAGCCCTTCCCCTCCGGCCTTGAACACGATACCTACCGTTTCCTCAGCCCAGCCCGCGGGCACAGTCACCGTTGTTTCCAGAAACAGTGTTTCCCTCACTTCGCTCTGCAGGCGGCCCGGTGATACTGTCTCCCTCGTCTGCTCATACTGATATTCGCCTTCCTCAACATAACGGGCCCTTCGCAGCGACCATTCACCGATTTCCAGGCTCTCCTTGTACCGGCGCAGCTGAAGCTCATTCAGCAGCCGTTCCGTCCTTCTTGCCAGCGGCACAGCCATCCCTCCCCTTCATCCATATGCATGTGACAGATCTATTCAAAAAAGGTAACCAGCAGGGTATGAATTTCATAAGGCTTGAACTCCAGCTCTATTTCACCGCCGGAAGTCACCTCACCTGCAGGACGTTCCATGAGGTCACACAGCTGCCAGGATAAGACGGAATAGCCGCTGCTCAATCTGACTTTACGCCGTCCGCCGAAGTATTCATGCAGCCGGATCACACAGCTGTCTCCTTGCTCTGACAATTTGACGGCATCAATAGCGACTCCTGCAGCGTCCGTTCGGAACAGCGGCTTGCCGGTTACTCCGTTGAAGCTTCCCTGTACAGCCCGCAAAGGATTATTAAGCATCCAGGCTTCCTCCGCCGTGTGTCCGCTGATCCAGTCCCCCTGATGCGGCAGCAGGCTGTAGGTGAACCGGTGCTCGCCCTGATCGGCCTGCCAGTCCGGAGCCGTTGCCGATTTGATCAGCGACAGGCGCATAACATGATCCTTAATATCATAGCCGTATTTACAGTCATTGAGCAGGCTCACGCCGTAGCCCGTTTCCGACAGATCCGCCCACTGATGTCCCACACTCTCAAAACGGGCATAATCCCAGCTCGTATTCCAGTGGGTCGGACGCTTAACATTACCGTATTGGATATCGTAGGTAGCTTCAGTCGAGCGGACGGCAACGGGAAAAGCAACCTTAAGCAGCTGATGCTGCTCGTGCCAGTCAACCAGCGTCTCAAAATCAATCCGGCGGCTTCCGGCATACACCTTAACCTTTTGGATGACAGCAGAATCCATATAACGCCAAGAGAATTGTAGCACTGCGGCCAGCGGACCGGAGCTTAGCAGCTCTGCCGAGACCAGTCCGGTTATTTCACGCTTCTTCTCCTGGTAAAAGAGATCAATGTCCCAGGCATCGAACATCTTCGGCTTATCCTCAAATACCTGAAGCACATTTCCGCACTCCCCGGGTGCAAGCACTTCACGGTCCGCATCGCGGTCAAACAAGCGGCTTAGCTGACCGTAAGCATTCCATTCCATAATGTAATGCGGGGTTGTGAGCCTGGAGTTTTCCCAGACAAAAGGCTCCGGTTGTTCAACAGCTTCGGCTGTCCCGGCAGTACGGGCACTTATGACGGCTGCTGCAAGCATCGGCACCTCCGGGGCTTTAATCAGCCATTCCCCGTCGAATTGCTGTGCACTAAGCAGGGAGCCCATTTCATCCCGCCATTCTTTAATTTCGGTATCCTGGGCATCAACAGTCAACAGGCCGGAACGGTCAAAAAATGCTCCGTTAAAGATAGTATAGTGCGCTTCTCCTCCTGCTGCAGCAGGAGCCGTTAAGCCTTCCGCCGCCCTCACCGCAGATTCCAGGCCGATCCGCTCTGCTTCCGCATATTCCTCACGTGAGTCTTCATACACCTCACGGATCGAGGAGCCCGGAATGATGTCGTGGAACTGGTTGCGCAGGATAATGATCCAGCCATTGTACAGCTCCTGTGCCGGATACCTGCTGAAGCTGCCGGATTCGGCAGCCAGCAGCACCTGCAGCCACTCGGCCTCCCGGTAGAGCAGCTCCAGCCTGCGGTTCATTTTTTTATTATAGGCCTGGCTGGTGTAGGTTCCCCTGTGATATTCAAGGTACAGCTCCCCGTCCCACGTATGGACATACTGGTCACTGCTGCGGACGGTCTCGTTCAGGCGTTCAAAATATTCATCCGCACGTCCGGGCTGCACATTCGGCACTCCCGGTATCCTGTCGAGCCGGCGACGCATTTCCAGATGCTCCCGGTTCACACCCCCGCCGCCGTCACCATATCCATAGGCAAGCAGCAGCTCACGGTTCAGATTCTTATCCCGGTATGAATCCCAAATGCCCTGGACGGCGAATGGTTCCATTAATCCGTTATAGGTATAGTACCAGGCGCTTGATTCGGGCCCTTCCGGTGTAGTGATAAAGTGGGCAAGCACCTCGCTGCCGTCGATGCCTCTCCACTGGAACGTGTCATGCGGCATACGGTTATACTGGCTCCAGCTGATTTTGGTCGTCATAAACGTCTCAATCCCCGACTTCCGCAAAATCTGCGGCAGCGCCCAGCTGTACCCGAACACATCCGGCAGCCATAGATACTTGCATTCTACACCGAATTCTTCCCGGAAAAAGGCCGTTCCGTACAAAAGCTGCCGTACCAGCGACTCCCCGCTGGTCAGGTTGCAGTCTGCCTCCAGCCACATCGCTCCCCCGGCTTCCCAGCGTCCTTCCTTCACCCGGCTGGAAATTTCAGTGTACAGCTCCGGGTAGTCCTGCTTGATGTAAGCATAGAGCTGGGGCTGTGTCTGCAGAAATACATACTCCGGGAACTGCTTCATCAGCCTCAGCACAGTTGAAAAGGAACGCGCCGCCTTCTCCCGCGTATGAGTCAGCCGCCACAGCCAGGCTACGTCGATATGGGTATGACCGATCGCAGTTACCGTTACGGGATGCTTCTGTTTCATGGCCGCCAGCGATCCTGCCAACTGCTCATCTGCGTCCCTGACAGAGTCATAAAAAGCGTCACTGCCCGGTCTCGACCAGTCCAGCACGCGGAACGCCCGGTCAAGCGCCATCTGCAGCTCCTGCTTCAGCGGATCGCTGCCGCCCAGCGACTGATAGACCGCCAGCACCGCCCGGCCCGTGTAATACAGGCTGTCAGCGGCTTCATCCAGGCAGGCCAGCTCTGCCTTCCTGATCCGGTGCTCCTGCGGCACCGGCAGCCCTCCGCCTTCCAGTCCCGACCATAACCGGAAGGACAGGCTTACCGCCGTCCCTGCCGCTTCCGGCTCCAGAAAAACCTCCTGGTGATTGGAATCCACACCCTGATACGGCTTGCCGTTCAGGAACAGCAGGGATTCAAACCCGCTGTTGTTCCCGCCGCCCGTGCGGCCAAAATCAAACAGGCCAACAATCCGCCGGCCCTGCCAATGAGCAGGCACCTCTACTATTGTGTGCAGCCACAGGTACATGTCCCGTCCTGTCCAGTAATTACCTACACGGTAAGTTTCCCCTTGTTCAAATTCAGGCGGATACACGCCGTTGGCGCCTTCCTGATCCTCAAGTCCAAGCCATTCTGTCAGCCCGATAACGTCCCGGTAACGGTAACGCTCTAATTCGGCTATGCGTGCGCCCAGCTTCTCATCTGTCCAAAACATTTTCATCCTCCTCCAGGGTATAACACGTGTTATATATTAAAAAAGAAATGGCAGTTCCGGTTAGGATCATGCCATTGTTATAGCATCTAAATCCCTCTTATTCCCGCCTGCCACATAAATGAGGGGGTGTTGAGGTAAGCGACCTGCACATGCGCGGTCAATGACCTACGCGCTCTCACCCGGCTTCAAGACCGCCGGCAGCCACAGCTTAGCCGGTTCGCCGGCTTCCTGTTCCATTTGCTTCAAGAGGCAGCGCACCGCTTCCTCACCCATGCCGACATAAGGAATTTCCACACAGCTTAAGGTGGGGACGCTCAGGCGGTCTCCCTGAATCGTATTATCCGCAGCCATTATCCGTAGTGAGTCTCCGATTGCCAGCCCCAGTGCATGAGCTGCACGGTATATGTCCGGAACAGCGCTTGACCAGTTTAGCAGCAGCGGCGGCAGAACGGTTCTATCATCCAACGTCTGTTCCTTTGTCCCGTCAGTATTCTGCTGCTTCATCTCGTCAGCTTTCCGATGGTTCAGCTCTGATAACAGCTTCAGCCAGCCTGCGGTGCCTTCCTGTTCATCCAGCCGGTGAATAACAGGCTTCAGCCCATATAGGCTGCACCATTCCTTGTACGCATTGCGGCGGTTCTGCTCCGCCCAGTTGCTCCGTTTACTTGCGGCTCCGTGAAACACCTCTACATATACCGGAGCTGGCGCTGTCTCCCCGGACATGTTATCTCGGCATAAGTAGTCCAGCGCGGTCAGCACACTCCCCCGGTAATCTGCAAGTACGGAGTATACACCTTCGGTTTCGGCATACCCTTCTACAGATACATAAGGGACAGCGGCTTCCTGTATCTTGGCGGCCCAATCCGCACTACGGTAACTCGTTTCATCCAGGGTAATAATGCCGTCAATCTTCCGCTGATGGTACAGATCCAGCAGCGCCCTTCTTGCCTCTCCTGACTTTCGCTCCCCTGGTGAGCAGAGCAGGATGTGATAGCCTCTTACTTCGCATTCCCGCTGCATCCCTTCAAGCAGCCGCATGAACAGCGGATGCCGGGTATCCCCGAAGGCGGCGAGCGTCATACTGCGCCCGGTCTTCATGCTGCGGGCCTGGGCATCCACATGGTAATTCAGCTCTGCTATGGCATGCAGCACAGCCTCCCGGGTCTGGGCGCTGACCCCGATTCCCGGCGTATCATTCAGCACAGCGGATACCACACTGCGGGATACGCCCGCGAGCCTGGCAACGTCATGGCTGGTCACTCTTTTTTTACCCAT
The DNA here is from genome assembly GCF_000723885.1 of Paenibacillus camerounensis. Taxonomy (GTDB): domain Bacteria; phylum Bacillota; class Bacilli; order Paenibacillales; family Paenibacillaceae; genus Paenibacillus_AQ; species Paenibacillus_AQ camerounensis. The sequence goes on along the minus strand of NZ_CCDG010000059.1, from coordinate 116,657 downwards.
ATTCTGCACCTCGGCAAAATTATAACACGTGTTATCAAATGTGCAAAGCCCTTTTTAGGAGGCTGCAGGTATATCCACGGTGGACTATGACGCCTGTTGGCCGGGTGCCGGGATGGAATGGAAGGGATTTTTCCCCTTCATTCCACTCTCTCACCTCATCGGCGCTCCACACGGTCTCTACCTGCTCTAATCCCGCAGCACCAGCAGGCGTGCTAAAGCTGACACCATGTTACTCTTCCTTATCTTCCTTCCCATCTCTCTCCACCGCACCAGTCTCCCGCTCCATCACCGGATGCTCCGATAACGCCAGCGGCTCAGCAAACTGCACCCCGCCAATCATCAGGTCACTTTGCCGCTGCTGCTCAGCTCTGTCAGCAGATTTGCCTGCTGCCCACTGGCCAATCCGCTCACCGCTTCCTTCCACCAGCAGTTCAGCCGTCAGCCGGTCCCCGCTAATGCGGATACGCAGCTCATTGCCGTCTGAGACCGGAATTTCCGCAGGCTCAAACGCCGATATATCAACAATAGCGGTCAGTGTCACTCCTGTGAAACGGTAAATATACAGCTGCTCACCGCCGGTGGAGGCATAATCAGCTTCTATCATACCCTCTCCCGTTTTTACCCGGAACCGCACATCCGTCAGCTCCTGCGGTATACGCGGGGCGAGCACAACCTTGCCCGCAATCATATCCGGGCGGATGCCCAGGAAATACTGGTACCAGACCCGCAGCTGCTCAGCATTCGACCAGGCTTGCAGATAAGCGCCGGTCAGCTTCGCCCGGTCAGCTCCTTCCTGCGGATATGCATCCAGATTTTCACTGAGTCCGCCCACTACGCCAAGCTCCAGAGCCTGCCGGTTCATGTTCCTGAATAGCCCGTAAGCCGTCTCTTCCTGCCCGGCTTCGATCATCCGCTGCATGGCAATCCCGTTCAGCCAGGTCCATACCGTACCGTTATGGTAAGCCTCGTCCTTGTGATAATGCTCCGTCAGATGGAACGGGTGAAAGAACGGATGCCGTCTGTCCAGAGACGCCGTGCCCCAAGGATAAACCAGCTCCTCCCAGGCTGTACGGACTGCTCTATTCTTGAATTCCCGGTCATCGAACAGGTCAAAGGCAAACAGCTGGTTGGGTCGCAGCGAGAACTCCGGGGCACCGGCCGTATCAAGCCTGTCTGCCAGATAAGGGTAAGCCGGAGCACGGAAATCGGCGGCAACATGCTCTTTTAAAGCGTCAGCCAGACTGCCCCATTGCTCAGCCTTCTCCCGGTCACCCATATATTCGGCAAAATAAACGCCCGCCCGCAGCTGGCCGTACCATAACGCCTGTATATCATTGGCCCGTGTATCACGCGGGGAATAGGAGTTAAGCTCTGCATCCCGCGCATCCATCCAGGTCTCATTATCGTCATGGGTCAGGTAACCCTTTTCATCCACCCAGTGACGGATGGAGCCCTCGATACTGCTGTATACTGCCGGGTACAGCTGCTTAATAATGCCGGTATCCCCGGAGTAATTCACGTAATCCTGCAGCTGAATAATGAACCGGGGCGTACCGTCTGTGGTGTGATAATCGATATTTTCAGGAGCCAGTATATTCGGAACCCTGCCGTAATACTTCGACGATTCATCTGTATTCTGGTATTCCGCAAAAGACAGCAGAATCTGCTTCGCCGTCTCAAACTGGCCGCTGACCAGCACCGCTCCCGGCATCGCGATGAACTGGTCCCGTCCCCAATATTCATTGAACCACGGCAGTCCGGCATAGATGCCTTCCCCCTGCTGCCTCGTTACCAGCTGATCCATGGTCAGGCTGATCCAGTTCAGCGCAAGCTTCAGCTCCTTGTTACTGCTGTCCAGATACACATTATATTGCAGAAAATCGTCCATCCGGCGTTTACGCTCAGCCTTCAGCGAAGCCCTCTGCCGCTCGGTATCCTCAATCAGCCGCGCAGCTTCTTCAGCCGTTGCAGCGGCAGAAATAAAGAATCCGCCTGCTGCACCGTTGGTCTGGAAGACTCCCTTCTCCATCATTAACGGCCCGTTGCCCATGGCACGCAGAGCGATAATCCAGTCCCCTTCCATCGCCTTGAAGTAAGCCGTATCCTTAGTAAGCTCCAGGAACTCCAGTTCCTTGCCTTTTAAAGAAATGCCGATGCTGGCGCCACAGCCTGTCAGGCCGACCTCAAGTACATTCCGGTAATCGTACAGCCACAGCTCTTCCGTAATGCTCCCGTGGATACGAACCAGTGAATAAGGACTGACCTGGACCTCAGCCAGCTCATTATCCAGCTCCTGACGGTCAGCATAAAGCGTATATCCGCCAAAAATCCGGTTCTTCGCCACATTCATCCCTTCAAAATAAGCATGCTCAGGATGATCATTCACATGGGTCTGCGTGTAATAAAAACAGGCCTCTTTATTGGTAAAGGAAACCGCGCGGTTGGCCCCACGGCTTACCTTAATCTTCATTTGCTCCAAAGAATCGGATACGTAGCCGTCTGTCATTTTCTCAAAATCCTCCAGATCCATTTATTTCAGTTCGTTATCAGCTCTCCGCCAGCAGCAGGAAGGAATATGGCAGAAGCGTTATCTCCTTACCCGTTTCCAGCTCCTGATTATTATACAAATCTATTAATTTCCGGTTGCGCAGCTGCTCAGGCAGCGCTACAGCCTCAGTAACAGCAGCGTTATGAAGCAGCACGTAGAGAGCTTTTCCTGCGCTGGCTTTTTTGTAAATCAATGTTTCTTCATGCCCCGCTGCGGACAGCCATTCCAGGTCAATCTCCTTAAACTGCGGATGCTCCCGCCGGAGCGAGATCAGCCTGCGGACCGTCTCATACAGATTCTGATTCTGCTCCTCCGGGTTCCACGGCATACACTGCCGGTTATGATGCTCATCGCCGCCAACGCCAACCTCACCGCCATAATAAATGCTCGGCGAGCCGCCATAAGTGAGCAGGAAGACATAAGTCAGCTTGACGAGCTCCGGGTTATCTCCGCAGAGATGCAGAATCCGCGCCGTATCGTGGCTGTCGAGCAGATTGAACATGTTCAGGGCCACATGCTTGGGATAGCTGACCAGCAGCTGGTTGATGGCATACCTGAAATCCTCGGCACTGTATTGTTCCTCCTGGGGCATTCTTGTACCGAAGAACCGGGTAACCGGCCACGTGAACTCATAGTTCATCACCGCATCGAACTGGTCGCCCTGCAGCCAGGGATTGGAATAAAGCCAGTTTTCCCCGAGAATGTAGATGTCACTGCGGATGCTTTTCAGCTTTGTGCGGAACACCCGCCAGAAATCATGGGATACCTCGTTGGCCACATCCAGGCGCCAGCCGTCGATATTATAGCGTTCCGTCCAGTATATTGCGGCACTGATCAGGTATTCACGCGCTTCGGGATTTCCCGTATTCCACTTGGGCATCATTTCGGTGTAGGCAAATGTCCGGTAATTCAGATGCTCCCCGAAATAATAGCCTTCCCTGGCAGCCAGCTCCGTGTCCGGTATAATCTCCTTGTCCCCATCCAGTATATAAAAATAGTCATAGTAAGGCGAGTTACGCCCCTGCTTCAGCACATCCTGCCAGAACGGATGCTCATACCCGCAGTGATTAAAAACCGCATCCAGCATGACCCGGATCCCCCGTTTATGCGCTTCCTCCACCAGCTTACCGAGGATTTCGTTATCCCCAAAGACGGGATCAATATTAAAATAATCCTTAGTATCGTATTTATGAGAACTGGGCGAATCAAAGATAGGGGTAAAATAGATCCCGGTGCAGCCCAGCCCCTGGATATAGTCCAGCTTTTCGGTGACACCCTGCAGGTTGCCGCCGAATATTTTGCCGTTACCGTCAAGCTGATCGCTGCCCCACTCCAGAATACGGTCCGAAGGCGCGGACGAGCTGCTGCGGTTGAACCGGTCCGGGAAAATCTGATACCAGACGGTCTCCTTTACCCATTCGGGTGCCTCATACAAATCCTCTTCAAGAATGTACGGATAATTATAATAGTTCGTGTAATCCTTAGGCGGTGCCCATTCCCGGACAAGCGGAGTCACCCGCTGACAGCCGGCAAAGCAGGTTGCCTCCCCGTCATCCAGCACAAAGCCGTACTTAATTCTTCTCCAGTTAAAGCCGGTCAGCTCCGCAAACCAGCAGTCGTGGTAACGGGTGACATATTCCTTTTTCATCTCTACCCGCTGCATCATATCAACAGCAAATTCATAGACATGCGAATCCCGCGATACCGGCTTCCAGTTAAAAGGGTCCATCGCCAGCACGGTGACCGACTTCAGATCATCTTTTTTGGTTTTCACGCGGATATGCAGGGTTTCAGCATCAAAGGCATAGGATAAAGGGCTCTTGGGTTCATGTATAAAACAGGCCAAATCCATAGCAGCACACTCCTCATAGAATATTAACTTATACGTTTAAGTGATGTAAGTATATCCTCTCTGCCGAAGCTCTGTCAATTGTCTTTCCCAAGCTGTAAGCGCCGCAGGCTTGCCATTACAATTCTATCAAAATATAATAAATTAGATGATCACCAAATTATTTAGCTGACGGAGGCATTATGAACCTGGAGATAACTGAGCAGCTGGACCCGGTATTTGAAACAATGGGGCTGTTGTATGTAAGCTATCAGCCTGAGTCCTATTTGCAGAAGAGTATCGGGGAACTGGACACATTTGGTCTGAATGGAGAAGCTTTTTACAACAAGCATCTGAAATTCATGGAGAAATATACTACAACCTTCAGCAGACACCGGATTGTTAATAAGCAGGCTGAATTCTTTTTCAATGACGAGGACGGTGTGTTTTTCAATCTCCTGCATGAGCTGCTGAGTCAAAATCCGGAGTGGTTTACTTCACTGGCAAGCATCACTGAGAAGACTTTGCGTGATACGATATTAATAGCAGTGAAAGAGATGGAAACGATGCAAAATCATTCTTTTGGTGAGTCCGCACTGGTCTCCTTCCAGTCACTGGATGAGATTATTGGCTTTCTTAATGAAAGTCCGCTGAAGGAAGCCGTCAAATGGAAGCTGATGACTCTGCTGCAGCATCCGCACCGGCATCTGATCACGCTCACAGAAGCAGTATCGACGAATCTTCCGGCATATGAAAAGGCCTGCCAAGCGGTAGAAAAGCCGTTAAGCAGGCTATTAGCCACTTACACTCAAGCCTTTGGCAGACAACAGGACGAGCATTATATTAAGCTTGTCAGGCAGTTAAGTGATAAGCAGGTGATCGTACATCCAGCGCTTATTACCCCGCTGGCACTGATTATGCTGTCCACGCGATGTTATTATGGCTTATTAATACATCTGATGCCTAATGCCAGTAAGAATCAGGAGGATTCCAGGGAGCTGATGCTGCTGCGGATGAAGGCGCTTGCCGACAACAGTAAATTACAGATCCTGGCTTCCCTTAAGGTTAACCCGAAGTATAATCTGGAGATTGCTGATCAGCTGGGACTTACGGCAGCAACCATTTCTCACCATATGAATGTTTTGCTCGCCTGCAAGATGGTACGTGTCGAAAAGAATAACGGCAGAGTCTATTATCATCTGGATTCAGAGAATCTGCAGGAGCTGATCTCTGACCTCCAGCAGTTTCTTTTATAAATTGTATAGATCTCCCTTAGCTTCCCGTAATGTTATCCTGCGGGGAGCTTTTTTACAACATCAAGTTCGATGTTTATCTTATCCGTTTGACTTTTATTGAATTTATATGTTATCTTCATCTTACAAATTATACCTCAATCTAATTATGGAGCTGATGAAAAGTGAAACATGCCTTAGCCCGGAACAAGCTGCTTCTCTCTGTCACACTGTTATTCAGTATTGTTGCTGCCGCTGCCGGGGTACTGATTGCTCTTATCCTGCAAAAGGTCATAGATGCTGCGCTTCAGGGGGATATGCAGCTTTTTCAGCGTATTTTATTTCTGTCAGCTGCTTATCTGCTGTTGCTCTGTCTGGTCAGCTTTGTATATTCCCTATGCAGCAAGGCTCTGATCCGCAATATTACAATATCGGTCAGGGAAAGGATTTTCCGCGGTGTACTTCATAAAAGAACAGCGGATTTCAAAGCAGCCAATACCGCTGATTACCTGTCAGCGCTGACCAATGACATCAAATTGATTGAAGAAAATGCCCTTCAGCCACTCCTCAGCACATTCCAAAATGCGATTATTTTTACTGCCTCCCTGCTTGTTCTACTCTCGATTAGTCCGCTGATTACACTTGTTCTGGTCATAGGCATGGTGCTCATGTTTCTGGTGCCCTCCCTGTTCGGTAAGCTGCTGCAAAGCAGGCTGAATGCCGTATCCGTCCAGATGTCCCGGTTCACCGCATACGTTAAGGATCTCTTGGCAGGCTTTGAAGTGATCCGTTCCTTTGGGCTTAAAAAGCAAACCGAACAGGACTTTCAGCACGCCAACCGTACGGCCGCCAATGTCAGGTTTACAGCAGACCGGCTGTTCGCCGCCAACGAGAGTATCTCTGAAGCACTTGCTATGCTCAGCCAGTTCTCTGTAATGTTTGTAGCTGCCTACCTGATTATTACCGGCAACCTTTCTGCCGGAAGTCTGGTTGCACTGGTTCAGCTGAGCGGCGGACTGGTCGGCCCTGTGCTTGTCATTATGCAGAACATTCCAAGAATTACTAGCGTTAAGCCCATTCTTGAACGCTTTGAGGCACTGGCAGGTGAGAGCAAAGCATCATCAGACGCTGAGCAGCAGGAGCCAACAATATTGAAACATGCATTGGAGGTGCGCGAACTTCAGTTTGCTTATCAGCAGGAGCAGCCAGTCCTCCGAGATATCCACTTCACCTTTCAAAAAGGAAAAAAATACGCGCTGCTCGGACCCAGCGGCTGCGGAAAATCAACGTTTATTAAGCTGCTTAGCGGATATTACGATGATTACAAGGGTTCCATATCAGTGGACGGAAGGGAGGTCAGCAGGCGGGATCACGAATCCCTGCTTCAGCTAACTTCTATGATTCACCAGAATGTATATCTGTTTGATTCAGATATTGAGCACAATATCTGTCTAGGCGAGGATTTCCCGGAACCCGTACTGGAATCAGCGCTCCGCGGCAGCAGCCTGTACGCCTATGTGCAGCAGCTGGGAGAAGGACTCTCTACCGCAGTCGGGGAAAATGGCACCCAGCTCTCGGGCGGACAACGCCAGCGGGTAGCGGTTGCCCGGGCGCTCATCCGCAGCACGCCGATCCTGATTCTGGATGAAGCTACCTCAGCTGTAGACAATAGAGCCGCCCATGAGATTGAGAGCAGCCTGTTGGCCATGCCTGACCTAACCCTGATCACCATCACCCATAACATTAATGAGGAGCTGCTGGAGCAGTATGATGAAATCCTGTATATGGAGGATGGAAGGATTGCCGAAGCCGGAAGCTACAGGGAATTACAGGAACGCGGAGGCGCCTTCCGCCGTTTTGCCCAAAGGACTGTGACGGGTTCACAGCCGCAGCTGGTGGGCGGCTAATTCTATGCAAACAAGTAGAAACGCCTCCATGCACACTGGCCGCAAATGGGCTGTGTTCCAGAGGCGTACTTTTTTCAAAACTTTAATTACGATTGAACCGTCTGCAGGATTTCATCAATCCGCTCCTTCGCACCCTTCCAGGAGGTCATCAGCGGAAACGCATATTCCTCACGCGCCCTAAGATTCCACGGATGCGGGATACACAGCACCTTCTTGCCCTCCTGCACTGCAGGCAGCAGATTATGCGGACCGTCGTCAATCAGCAGATCGAAGTTGATCAGATGCTTCCGCTTGCAGGTGAAGAAGTTCTCTGCGGGGATGTACGGCATATGCTTTTGCAGCCAATTCCATTTCTCGGCTACGGTTTTGGGGACAGCTGCAGTAACGATAATGACATCGTAGGCATTATGCAGCTTCTCCATCTCTACAACTACATGCTCATCGAACAGCTCAAGCTCCTCATACAGCCCCGGCCGCCCGAAAAAAATTTCGAGCGTGCTGTCCGGATGACGCAGATGGTCTGTGTTCCAGTCGATCATATCCTCATAGCGCAGGAGATGCGTCGGAAATTCATTATTATTATGGTATATGGCCCGTTTAACGAGATGGCAGATGGTATCGTCCATATCAACGGCGATGATCGGTTTCTTCATATGTATCTCCTGTCTTTTAGTTAGCTTAAATCCTTAATATACCAGGCATCGCAGGCGTAATGCTCTGAACCTCCGAGCGGCTCTTTCAGCGCTGTGAAGCCGTGCTTGTGATAAAAGCGGTTCGCTGCGCCCATTGTCTGCAGGGTTTCCAGATAACATTGCTTATAGTGCTGTCCGGCAAAAGCAAGCGCAGTCTGCAATAGCCCAGCAGCGATGCCGGTCCCTCTCGTGGTGCTGGCGAGATACATTTTCTGCAGCTCACAGACCTGCTCCGCCCCGGCAAAGGGAGCAATTCCGCAGCCTCCCAGCACAGTTCCGCCTTCTTCTACGATCCAGTATGCCCGGTTATCCGCTTCGTTGTAATAGCTAAAGAGATCACTCATACTGTCGTCTGCCCAGGCCAGCCCCTCCCGGTTGCCTCCGAATTCAATCAGGCATTCCCTGATGACCTGTTCGACTGCACGGTTGTCTGAAGGTTCAATAGGTCTTATGTTCATCTGCACACTGCCTCCAAAGTAAGCTTCTATTTTCTTTTGTCTATTATACATGAAATCAGCATAGTGAACTTATCCTGCAAAAAATGCTAGGATATATACAGTGTGACTTACATAAAGGAGTGTCTTTCATGAACAAACTTGTGTTTTTTCTCGGACCGGGGGGCGCAGGCAAGACTACACTGGCCAAGGCAGTGGCTGCCCGCCGCAAAGCGGCCGTTATGGATATGGATATACTATTAAGGCCTGCGGCTACCGCCATCCTGACCCTGCACGGGCTTGACCCGGATGACCGCGATTCCGGCGAGTATAAAAGCTTATGCCGCGATTTGGGTTACCGGATCACGATGGATGCCGCGCTTGATAACATCGGCCTGTCCGCTGATATTTATGTGGTCGGTCCCTTTACCAAGGAAGCCGCCGACCCGGAATGGATCGGAGCTGAGCTGCGCCGGATCGGCAGAACGCTGCAGGAGATTGAAGTAAAGGCAGTACTGGTTACACTAGCGGATGAAACGCTGTTCCGCGAGCGGATTACCAGCCGAAACTCCCCGCTGGACGGCTGGAAATTCCGTAACTGGGAGCAGTTCCGCTCCGCTTTTAACCCCCGCACAGTCGCCTGGCCGCTGCCGGAAGGAAATGTAACGGTAATCGACAATTCGAGTCCTGATCTGGATGTGACTGCGGGCAAAGTGGAGCAGTTTATCTACGGGGAGTGAACCGGCATGAAAGAATTCCAGCAAACCAATGATTTCAATGAGATTGTTTAGGGACGCCGTTCCATCAAAACCTATGATCCTTCTGTGATAATCAGCAGAGAAGAAATGACGGAAATTCTGAAAGAAGCCAGCACGGCTCCTTCGTCTATCAATATGCAGCCATGGCGCTTCCTGGTGATTGACAGTGAAGAAGGCAAGCACAAGCTTGCTCCCCTCTCACGTTTCAATAAGGATAAGATACTTCAGGCTTCTGCTGTCATTGCAGTCTTTGGAGACAAGAACAATTTCGATTACTCCGAAGAAATTTATGGCAAGGCTGTAGAGCTCGGTTATATGCCGCAAGAGGTAAAAGAATATCAGCTGAATGCCTTTAAGCCGCTGTATTCGCAGATCAGCGACAAAGATATGCGCGATATTATTCTGCTCGATGCCGGCCTGGTATCCATGCAGCTGATGCTGGTTGCTCGTGCACACGGATATGACACCAATCCGATCGGCGGCTATGAAAAGGACCAGATCGCCGAAGCCTTCGGTATGGACAAAGAGCGCTATCTTCCGGTTATACTGCTGACCATCGGTAAGGCTGCCAGTGAGGGCTTCAATTCTTACCGTCTGCCGGTTGACCAAACAACGGTTTGGGCTTAAGTTATACATTATCTGCTTACATGAACAGCTATTACAGAAGACGCAACCCGGAAGATCAGCGGGTGACCTTTGTACGGCTGACTGAGGAATGCCGGAGCCTTATTGTAAACTTTAACAAGGAACGGACCCAATTTATCCGGCAGCTGCTTAACGGCTTCAGTGAACAGGAGACGAATCTGCTGACAGACATGCTCACCAGACTGCATCACAACCTGAAGGATCTTTAGTTAGCCGCGTCCGGCAGCTTGTATCAGCTCTTCAAAAACCTGCTTCTTATCCCCTTCAGCCTTGTCAGCAAGCTTCTTCAGCTTGTCCTTACCGCCCCAAATCAGGTACACAAGATGTTCCGTCTGGTAGTACTGGAGGCTGCGGACCTGCTCGAGCAGCAGTCTGAGCAGCTGTTCATCCCCCATCTCTTTCATCATCTTTAGCTTCAGTGAATCCGTACTATACAGCATACAACTCACGATTATAGGTAGCGTCTCCGTGTTAATGCCGTAATGCCCATATAACGCTGCTGTGAACGCATTCTGGACCGACTGATGTTCAACGTCTACCTTCTCCATGTATTGTCTGACCAACGGGAAATATGCCCGGTCTGTGAGACCAAGCCCAAAGACCGCATAGCTGCCCGGCATGCAGCATTTCTCCCCTTCCGCATCCGTATACCATTCGAAGGTTTCCATAGCAGCCCTGGCGTACTCTCCCAGCAACGGGTAGACCTCGGGATACTCAAGCGCATTCGCAAAAAAACGGTGCGTGCCCGATTTGGCCAGTCCCTTAAGCGGAAGCCAGCGCTTAACTGCGGATTTCAGCTTAATCTGATAGCTTCTTGGAAAACCCTGTTCAAGCAGCTTGATCAGAAACTGGAGCGACTGAGCGTAGCTCTCCCCTGACTCCTGCCTCATATGGATACTTACCTCAGCAAACACATCGTTAGCTGTGCACTCCACCTGTTCATCCCTCAGTCTGGTAATATCCTCAGGCAGGGCTCCGCTGCCCTCGCGGATCAGCTGTTCAGCCCGGGTGCTGCCGAGGGCAGTCAGGCAATTCAGGAAGGTGAGCCCCGTACTTCTGCTGTAAGAAGGCTCATATCTGAGGATGCTAACTGCAGCATAGATCACCAGCTTCTCCGCTTCTTGTCCGCTCCCGCTCTGCTCAAGCACGGCACCGCTCTTCTTCTTATACTCTTTCTGCCATTCGCTGCCGGTGAGCTCAAAGGATCTTGGCAGCCACTGCTCCTCAACCCAGTTCCTAAGGGCCACGGTCAATGTGTTGCGATGCTCTGCAAGATGCTTGCTTCCCTTATTCAGCTCTTGTATCCGCTCATACAGACCCATGATTCTGCCGGAATCCAAGACGGGATACAATTCTTCATCCAGCAGATGCCGGGCTAAGAAAAACGTTTCTAACGGTTTGGTCGGATACTTGCCGGCTTCGAGCTTGCTTGAGATATAGGAGCTGATCCGCTCCAGCAGCAGCTGCTTCTTCGCCTGGTCCATATATTTGAGAATAGGCACTTTGACAGTGCCGCCGCTTACTACCTGGAAGTTCCCTTCAAAATCAAACCGGTAGTCCAGAACTGCCGGAGGGAGTGCCTTTAATTTATGCTGCATATAGTGTGCAAGCTCAGGAACAATCTGCTCCCGCACCTGCTCCTCTGTAAGCCCGGGGCTGGTACTCAGCCTGCTTTTGCCCTGCATAGATAAATCCAGCGGGTAATCCGTCACATCCACTCTGCCGCCCTCATATTTAAGGAGCGCGTAGCCGTGAATGCCCGCCTGCAGCGTAGTGCGTTTTACAATTTTCTCAGCATCCTTATCGTTGATACATGCGATCCACTTGTCTACTTCCTGCTTCATTTCTTCTATAACAGGTTCCAGTGAATGTTCCATAGCTTTACCTTCTCCTTTACACAGCAATATCGGAAGTGAGTTTTCGAGTATACTCTATTAATTATTACATTAAATAGTACAGTATCCTTACATACTGTTCAAATTCGCTCCAGAAAAGGTAGGGCAATTTATCTACTGTGAATAAAACAAAGAGCAGCCTCGGGCTGCTCTCTCATAATGATAATCATATCGTTCCTTTTACGATTCCGTAGTAATGCTTATCATCGTATTCTCCAGTGTCGCTGTAATAGTAACTTTCTTTATGCGTACCTTCATACTGCATGTGAGCATTCTGCATCACCTTTCCAGATCCCGCATTCTGCCCGCGGTGATATGCCTGCAGCCGGTGTAGTGAAGTATGAGTAAAGGTATACTGCTATAAACGGGTTCACCATAATTTCGCTGGACATCCCTGTCGCTGATCCAGTTAGCATGCATACTCAGGGCAACTTTCATTGTAAAGGGTCTTAGCTTAAGCCTTACCGTATCTATGATTTGAGTTGCCGCCCGCAATGATTTCCCTCCATCATCACTTAATTATTCTGAAGATACTTCCAGTCTACCTGCAGATTATAAAAGCGGCCATGCACTAAACTGCAGGTTATTTAGACTTCCATACTGTACTATTCCACGTTCTCACTCTCATCCCAGGTCTCCCCGTTCAGCTCACCGTTAATCATAATAGCAGTCAGTGCGCCGGAAGCAGCTGCGGCAATGGCCTGATATTTTTCAGAGGCGGCATCACCGGCAGAGAAAACCCCGGGAATGTTTGTTTTGCCGTAATCATCTGTCAGTACGCTGCCCGCTTCATTCATCTCACAGCCTAGTGCCTGAGGAAGATCAGAGCCTCTTGTCAGCTTAGGCGCAAAGAAAATACCTTCACACGGAAGCCGGGCTCCATCCGCCAAAATAACCTGCCGGACCATTCCCTCTTCCGATACTATCGTTTCTATTGCTGCTTCGTGTACCGGCACCCCATGCCGCGCCAGCTCCCAGCGTTCTTCACTGGTCAACTCGGCCGGCCCGTTAGTACAAATGCTATAATCCTTCGTCCATCCTGAGATAACTTTAGCCAAATGTAGCGCGTGAGCCCCTGTTACGATAAGGACAAGCTTCTTGTCCCGCAGCTCCCAGCCGTCACAATACGGGCAGACAAACGCGCTTGTGCCATAGACCTCAGCGAGTCCGTTAACGGACAGCGGAAGATCTTTTTTTCCAACAGCAAAAAGCAGCTTCTTACCACGATACACCGCCCCCGAAGCCGTTGTAATTTCAAAAGCCCCATTCTTGCCTGTAACTGCAGAAGCAGTATCACTGGAACGGCTCACTGACGGATAAGCAGCCAGCTCCTCATGCGCCGCCATCCGGAACTCCCGCGGACTTGCTCCGTCTCTTGTAAGAAAACCGTGCGTTTCGCGGGTGACGATATTTCTCGGCTGCAGATCGTCAATCACAATAACCGATTTCCGGGCCCTCCCCAGAACTAATGCTGCATTTAGGCCCGCCGGACCTCCGCCGATAATTACCACGTCTGCTCTTCCATTCATTTTATTCATGCCACCCTTTCCAGAGTTATAATATCCGCGATAATAAAAAGCTATCCCGGACTCCTTATATCTACGATACCTCAAGCAGCAGCTTTACACAAGTCTCTTTCCGCGCTTATCCGGTATTTTTCAAAAAGTAACAGCAACAATAACCGCTACCTGCCGTATAAACGTTTAAAGGAGCTGATGGTATGATACTTGGTATTTATTTGCTTTTATTGGGTATCGGAATGATCGCATTTGGCTTATATATCCGTAAGCACCCTGACTTTGCCTGGAAAATGAGTGAGGGCTGGAAGGTTCAAGGGGATTCTGAGCCTAGCCGCACTTATCTCAGTCTCATGACCTTTCGGGGCACTGTAAGTATCTCGATCGGTGCGTTATTCATAATATTCGGCCTGCTTCAGTTTATGTAACCTGCTAAGGCACGCTCTGCTGTCCCCCGGACGATGCGGAACGTGCCTTTTCCTCCTGTTATCATTTATCAAGCCCGTGCAGCTGTTTGAACTGCTCCGGCTGCATCCCCGTTAACCGTTTGAATACAGCACAGAAATAGCTTGCATTCTCGAAGCCGGTCAGCTGGGCAATCTCATACAACTTCTTCTCCCGCTGCTGAAACATCAGCTGCTTGCTGCGGTTAATGCGCTGCTTGTTGATATAGGTCACCGGCCGTTCATGGACCGTCCGCTGAAACAGCCGGCAGAGGTATTGCGGAGAAACCGAAATGACCTCGGCGAGCTCCTTGAGGGGCAGTGTCCGGTGCAGATGCAGCTCAATATACTCCAGCACCGGCTTGATCCGCACCAGCTCATCCTCCTCGCTCGCTTGCGGCAAATTCCGCTTCAGGTCGAGCAGCATCGCATACAGCAGCTTGGAGCGCTCCAGATTATTGTCCAGATCATTGGCATCCGGCAGCTGAAGCAGTTCTCGAAACGGTACCAGCAGCTCAATATCCCGCAATCTGCGGATTCCCGTCTCCCGGATACCTGCATAAGAAAGCATACCTCCCGCCTCTCTTCCGTTAAAGGATATCCACGCCAGCTCCCATTCCCGGCTAATGGGTGTATAAGAATGGGGAATATCCGGGAAAGTGAAAAATACCTCACCGGGTCCGACCACATACCGCTTCTCCCCGACTATTAGCTCCCCTTTGCCACTCAGCACCTGATGCAGCTGGTAATCGGGAAATCCGGCAGGACGGGCCGTTTCTTCCTGATGCTCCCAGTATCCAATCGTTGTAGCGTACAGCGGCAGCTGAATCGTATCATCCGCCGCACAGAATACCATCATGCTCTCCATCGTTATCCACCTGTTTCATATTTTATTATAAGACACTAATATCCTTTTATATCCTATAGCCTTTTGGCGTTCTATAATATGAATATAACAATACAAGGAGATGTTAATGTGCGCAAGAAGCTAGACTACCAACCACCAGCCAACGGTTATCCCGAATGGAATAACAATCCCGAAATTTTTCAGCTGAACCGCCTGCCGGCTCATGCCTCTATGATCTCCTATACGACTGTAGAGCAGGCACTTCAGGGCGAGTTTGCAGCTTCACCTAACTATCATTCCCTTAACGGCAGCTGGAAGTTTGCATTTGCAGAGACTCCGGAGCAGCGCATTAAGGATTTCTATACCCTGGATTATGATAACAGCAGCTGGGCAGAGATTCCTGTGCCTTCACATTGGCAGCTGCAGGGCTATGACTACCCGCAATATACCAATGTCCGTTATCCGTGGGCTGAATCAGAGCCCGACTTGAAGCCGCCGTTTGCACCCACTAAGTACAATCCGGTCGGCTCGTACACACGTACGTTTACAGTACCTGAAGGCTGGGCTGGACAGCCTGTATTCATCAGCTTTCAGGGAGTTGAAGCAGCCTTTTATGTATGGGTGAACGGTGAACTGGTCGGTTACGGCGAGGATACCTTTACTCCATCGG
Source organism: Paenibacillus camerounensis (assembly GCF_000723885.1). Classification (GTDB taxonomy): domain Bacteria; phylum Bacillota; class Bacilli; order Paenibacillales; family Paenibacillaceae; genus Paenibacillus_AQ; species Paenibacillus_AQ camerounensis. The sequence continues at coordinate 101,241 of NZ_CCDG010000059.1, read as the reverse complement.
AATATGATCTTACCCCTTACCTGCGCGAAGGCGAAAACAAGCTGGCTGTAGAGGTCTACCGCTGGTGTGATGCAAGCTGGCTGGAGGATCAGGATTTCTGGCGGCTGAGCGGGATTTTCCGCGATGTCTACCTGTATACTACTCCGCAGGTTCATCTTACTGACTTCGCTGTAGTAACAGAGCTTGATGCAGCATTTACAGATGCTGAACTGAAAGTGAAGCTGCATGTGGAGAATTATTTTAACAGTGAAGTTAGTCCTTATTCGGTTGAAGTACAGCTCTATGACGCCCAAAAGCAGCCGCTTTGGGAGCAGCCGCTGTCTGCCGCTGTTACTTTTAACGGAACGGATGTTCAGGAGATTCAGCTAAGCCGGCATATCGTAAGTCCTGAGAAATGGAGCGCCGAGAAGCCTAACCTGTACACGGCAGTCATCAGCGTTATTGACGATCAGCAGCAGGTGCAGGAACTGGTCAGCAGCAGAGTCGGCTTCCGTACCTTTGAAATTACAGACGGCCTGATGAAGATCAACGGCAAGCGCATTGTTATGAAGGGTACCAACCGCCATGAATTCTCCTGTGACACCGGACGCGCCCTCTCCAAAGAGGATATGATCCGCGATGTCCAGCTGTTGAAATCCCATAATATCAACTCTGTGCGTACCTCCCACTATCCGAACCAGTCCATCTGGTATGAACTGTGCGATGAATACGGCTTATATGTCATCGATGAGACCAATCTGGAGACTCACGGCTCCTGGAAATACGGCCAGGAAGAGCTGGTAGAAACCAACGTACCGGCAAGCAGACCGGAATGGCGGGCAAATGTTATCGACCGTTGTAATGCCATGATGCAGCGCGACAAGAACCATCCGTCGGTCATCATCTGGTCACTCGGCAACGAGTCCTTCGGCGGAGACAATTTCATTGCCATGCACGATTACCTGAGAGAAGCAGATCCGACCCGTCCGGTGCATTATGAAGGGATTTTCCACTACAGACCTTCCGAAGCGGCCAGCGACATCGAATCCACTATGTATATCAGACCCAATGAAGTTGAGCACTATGCCAAAAACAATCCGAAAAAACCGTACATTCTCTGCGAGTACAGCCATGCAATGGGTAACTCCTGCGGCGGGCTGCACCTCTACACCGAGCTGTTCGATCAATTCGACATCATCCAGGGCGGATTCATCTGGGACTGGGTGGATCAGGCGATTCGGACCAAAACGGCAGATGGAGTCGAGTATCTGGCCTACGGCGGTGATTTCGGCGAAAGCCCGCATGACGGCAACTTTAGCGGTAACGGACTGCTGTTCGCTGACCGTGCGGTAACCCCGAAATTGCTTGAGGTCAAAAAATGCTATCAGTACATCAAGCTCACTGCCCTTGACCTGCAAAAAGGCAACTTCCAGATCAAGAACAACTACCTGTTCAGCGATCTGAGTGAATATCAGCTGCAGTGGAATGTATCCCTGAACGGTGAAACGGCTCAGCAAGGCACTCTGCAGGTATCTGCTGCTCCAGGTGAAACGATCGAAGTAACGGTTCCTTATGAAGCCAGCGATCTGCTGAACGATAAGGAAGCTGTACTAACGCTCTCTTTCAAACAGGCTGAAGCAACCGCCTGGTCGGAAGCAGGTCATGAAATAGCCTGGGAGCAGTTCGTCCTGGTGCCATGGATTGCCGCAAGCCGGACTAATGCCGGCGGGTCCCTGCAGGTGACTGAGCAGGATGATAACGTTACGGTATCCGGGGAAGCCTTCTCTGTTTCCTTTAATACAACAAGCGGAGAGCTATACTCCTATGTGGCAAACGGTAAGGAGCAGCTTCTGCAGCCGGCCAGAACCAACTTCTGGAGAGCGGTAACCGACAACGACCTGGGTAACGGTCTCGACAAGCGCAGTGCTGTATGGAAAGAGGCTTCAAGCAGCCAAAGCCTGATCAGCTTCAGCTTTGAGGCTCAGGACAACCGCTGCACCATCTCTGCAGACTACGTGCTGTTCACTGGTCCGGATTCCATTCTGCGCGTGAAATACGATGTCCGCAGTGACGGCTCTGTAGAAATCAGCCAGGAGCTGAACCCGGGCAGCAGCAGCCTGCCTGAGCTTCCGGAATTCGGTATGATGTTTGTGCTGGACAGCGGACTTGATACGATCTCCTGGTACGGCCGCGGCCCGCATGAGAACCATTGGGACCGTAACACCAGTGCAGCTGTCGGCAGCTATAGCGGCAAGGTGAGTGACCAGTTCACCCCTTACCTGCGTCCGCAGGAATCTGGCAACAAAACCGATGTCAGATTCGCTTCGCTAACCAGTGGTGCAGACGGCAAGGGCTTCAATATCGATGCTCCTTCCCTGTTCGAGCTTAATGCAATGCCTTGGACACCGGATGAGCTTGAAGCCAGCGACCATGTTTATAAGCTGCCTGCCTCAGACAAAACCGTACTGCGAGTGAATTACAAGCAGATGGGTATCGGCGGGGATGACAGCTGGGGAGCACCGATTCACAAAGAATTTATGCTGCCGGCGAACCGCCCGTACTTCTTCCGCTTTACGATTGCACCTAAATAAGCTGTATCGTTAGTTACAGGAGAGCCTGCATTACGCAGGCTCTCCTGTTTGCTGTCCGCACCGCAGACGCGCTTTATCCGAACCAATGAGCCTGTACAATCTGCGCCTGGCAGCAGAGAAGGCTTCTGGAAGGAGCTGCGGCTGGATCTCTGAGCTGTCAGATCCCCGTACCGTGTTCCTGATCACCATTACGGCTAATCTGCTGATTTTCAGCGGTTGCCTGTTACGTCCGCTGTGGAGACAGCGCGAATCCAGTTAAAATGAATACGAAAAAACGACGTCCATTCTGTTTCTTTGAATGGACGTCGTTTTGTACCTGTTAATTATTCGGCTGTGGTTCAGTGACAGCTTCAAATTCACCTGCGTCTGCTTTGCAATCCGGCAGCTCTATTCCATCTTTTCACCACGGCAATAAGGATTATTCTGGTAACAATACCTGCGGAGTCATTGACCATGTCGTATATTCTTCCGTCCCGCCCGAAGTAAAGCTGGAAGATCTCTGTGGAGACAGCAAACAGAATAGACCAGATAATACTTTGTATGTAGCTTTTATTAATCCGGTAGAGCAGCATTCCGAAGATTGCAAACCCTACAAAATGGCCGATTTTGCGGGTGATGAAGATTTCGGTATACCTTATGTCCATCTGGAGCAGGTTGCGGAAATCCGGGGACGGCGTCAGGTGAAAATACGGCATTGCCCCTTTGCTCCAGAAGCTGGAATCAGCAGCACAGGTGAAAATAAACAGGACAATTCCCCAAAGAAACAGCATTAAGACTTTCATAGTAATCCTACTTTCTGATGCAGGTTAGAACAGATATAGTAGCTATTATAGCCTTCTGCGGGCAGCATAAGCAATTTCAAGGGCTTTTTGCATAGTCCGGGATAAGCTCTCCGCGTTATAATCAGGTATACTTTTACAGATGTGTGCTGGAATATGCGGGGCTTGGTGCCATCATTGAATGCGTTCAGCTCTTTCAGGGGAATGACTGGACCAGCAAAACTCCGGATGATGACAATATACCGTTTGAATAAAAAAAGAAACAGCGGCAGCCAGAGAGTGAATCTATTCTCCTTAACTACCGCTGTTTTTATGAGCTAGGGTTCGTTGTTAGGATTGCTGTGCAGCTGTATCAACCGGATACCACTTCAATTTACTTGGATCTATAATAGTTTGAACTGGATATTTGTATTCGTATAGCAGTTCACCATTATTATTAAATGCCTGTGGAGATAGCCTATCGAGTTGAAAAGCTTCATCCCACGAAAACGTCAGGGGTTCTCCTATTCGAGCTTCTTTCTTTGTTCTATTACCTTCGGGCCCCGCTTCAATATAAGAAACTTCCGGGTCATTTATCAAAACACTTAAAACTGTTGCCTCTTCTCCTGAATCCCCATACGAAACCCCGCCTATTGTTTGAACCGGATCATCTGAATGGTAATGGTAAGCAGACAACCTTGAAGACCACATAAGACCGAGTGTCTTTGTACTGATTGCGGATACCGGTTTTTCAGGCGAATCAAAAATATAAATGCTCCCCCAGCTATAATCTACCGTATCTAACAATACTGAGTCTTTCGGTACAAAGGAGTTTGCCCTGGCCGCGCTCAATCCTGTTAACCTGTATCCACTTAAATAACCGACGAATAACAATATAATGATTATGAAAATTAAGGTTTGTACTTTTGACTTCATTTTACCGTTACCCCCTTTCTACGATAGTACGTGAGTGGTCTGGTCATGTTTCCATAAATCGCCTACTCGCAGCAGGAAGAGCACGTTTGTAAACGGTCAGAACTATAACGCAGCACCACAACACCGGAGCCGAAAGCTTGTGTCCCTCTCAGCTTCAGCTTAAACCGGTCACGGATTCCTCCCAGTACTTAAGGACCGTGTCCGGCAACGATCGGCTGTATCAGGAAGTGCTCTTAGGTTTACATTCAGGTTTATCTTTTTTCTATTGCGTGTAGAATTCATTAATAATTTCTGTTACTTCGATTCGTCCATTAATCAGCAGCTCAGGAAGTACATTGGCTTTATTGCCTTGCCAATATTCTCTGGCTTGTTCAATTTTCAGGAAAAAAGGAGCACCGTCTTCCTTTGGTAACAGACCTCCGTCACCTTCAAAGGAAGTCCCGGTAACCCTAAGCTTAACGATCTGCAAAACCCTTCGATGATACGAATCAAATAATTCCTTCCACTTTAGCGCATCCTGGTAGTCTTTCGCAGCATATAAGCAAGACAAGCGTGAAGGATATCCCGGATACTCTTGCAGTCTTACCATTTCAACGATTACTTCCCTAATCGCTCTGATGGTTTGTCCAACATACTGTATAGCTACGTCTGCATCCGCTTTATCCAGCTTTAATCCGTCATTAGTATAATTTCCCTCCAAGATTTGAAAAAAATCTTCACCCTTGGAATTAAGCTGCTCTTTCTCAAAAAAGAAATGATAAAGCGTATTTTTTTGGTTCTTGTTAAAGCTGATTACTTGCCCTAAGTTCATCTTCTTTCTAGTTACAAGGTGATACGCATAAAATTCTCTTTCCTGCATAACTTGCCCCCTATATCAGCCGCCTTGTTTTTGACTACAGCTGTAATAATGGAAACATAATACTCGTGCCATATTTCTGTAGCCAACCGGGCTACCTCGGCGGTTTCTTCCGCTGTATTCACGCGTGTGAACATGAGTTTCATAACATATTCCTGCCTTTCCTGAATCTGCCGGTTCATTCTATCTATTAGAATATCACAAGATACATAGGCAAAGACAGCTGATCATCTAGACCGGCTGTCTTTGCAATACTCTGAAATTGTTATAGCTTAAAGTTCGTTATAATGCCCATCAGAGACTGGCTCCAGCCATTCCGGTGTGCCTGCAGTGATGGCAATGTGCTCAAACCAGCTGTCCTTTGTTGCGCCGTGCCAGTGTTTTACACCATCACGGGTAACAATAACATCGCCTGCTTTCAGCTGCCGGGCCGCTTGCCCTTCTTCCTGATACCAGCCTTCGCCGCCAGTGACAAGCAGCAGCTGATACCCGTTTCTATGGATATGCCAGTTATTCCGGCAACCCGGTTCAAAGGTCACGTTTCCTACCCCTACATTGATTTCAGGATCGGCAACCAGCATTTTGAGATAGCTTTGTCCGATAAAATAGTTTGCAAATGCTTCATTCTTCTCGCCGACAGGGAAAATCACGCCATTTGCGACTTCTTCATGTTTTGCCATTTTGCACCCTCCAATTAATTCACTTTATTCTTATCGCCGAACACCGGGAAGAAGTTGTGCTCACCATAATGCTGAATGGTCTCAACATTCTTCATAGTTTCCATATCCGTATCGCTGATCACAAAATCAAGCTCGGCATTGATTCGCATATGCTCGGGATTCGCCGTCTTAGGAATGACCACAAGACCAAGCTGAATATCGTATCGAAGGCTGAGCTGGGCTACAGATACTCCATATTTTCCTGCAATTTCCTTAACCTCCGGATGATCAAGAATAGCACCGTGCGCAATTGGTGAATAGGCCTCGACCAGGATATCATTGTTCTGGCAGAACTCAATCAATTGGAATGGAGTATTGCTCACATGGGCCAGAATTTGATTGACCATCGGCTTAATCTCACAGCTCTCAAGAATATTCTCCAAATCATCCTGCAGGAAGTTAGAAAGCCCGATGGCCTTCACCTTGCCTGCCTTATACGCATCCTCCATGGCTCTCCATGCTTCTTTGTTTTCCGTAAAATAACGCTTCTCCCCGCGGAATTCACTCCAGGGCTGCGGGCTGTGAATAATCAGAAGATCGATGTAGTCCAGACCCATTTTTGCTAAAGATTCATGAATGGATTGCATAACAGCATCATAGCTTTTGGCTTCTGCCGCAACCTTAGTCGTAATAAAAAGCTCTTCTCTGTAGATCCCGCTGGAACGGACCCCTTCACCAATGCCGGCTTCATTCATATAGGCCTGAGCAGTATCAATATGGCGATAACCGAGCGATACCGCATCACGTACTGCCTGTGCAGCCTGCTCGTCATTAAGCAGCCAGGTGCCCAAGCCTAACTTTGGAATTTCTATACCATTTGCTAATTTAAAAGCTTCGGTAAACATATTTGTGTCTCCTTTATGATTAGAATGGGTTCATAGTATCCCTATACTTCCGGTATTACTTCATTTATAGCAGCCAATGCGTTCAGCGTCCGCGGAAAGCCTATATAGGGAAGGCAATGGGTAATCGCCGCGATCAGGGTGTCTTTATCATTACCTACATTTACATTACCCTGCACATGAGCCTTGACCTGGCTATCAGCACCCCCTAGTGCACTTAAGATACAGAAGGTCAGCAGCTCTCTTGTTGTCAAATCAAGCCCGCTCCGGGTATAAAAATCACCGAAGCAGAATGCTGAGAGATAGTCCTGGATGTGCACTTGATTAGACGGAGCAGCCTCACGCATTGCAGAAATAGTATCGCCAAAAATCTTGATTTGCATGGCAAGCCCATGGTCGAAGCGGGTATTGTCTTCAGTCTGCGACTGACTCTCTAGTGGCAGTGCAATATTCTTGTCTTTAAAAACCTCATTGATCTCATTCATTGCATTAAGCGTTTTGGGGAATCCCAGGTACGGCGCGCATTGATAAACCGCCTCTTTAATTTCGACTGGCGTTAGTCCAATGTTCAAGGCTGCTTGAATATGGGCTTTTAGCTGCGGCATGGTTTGGTTCGTTGTAAGCACCACCAGCGTGATAAGCTCACGTTGTTTATCATCCAGATTCCCCTGGTAAAAGACTTCACCGAAGATAAAACGGTTCAGAATATCCTGAAAATCGGGGTCCGTCGCATAGGCTGCCGGTACAGTGCCGCCGAACAGCTGCTTGTATTTCTCTGTACTCTTTTCCACTCGGTTCAAGGGGAGACCTCCTTCAGATGCCTAATAATTAATCGATAATGTTCGTCTATTCGACATATGTCTATAATAGAATAATCTCCAGTGGATACAATCGTTAATTTCCGCTTATTCGTTGATTACTCGACAGTTCAGGCAAAAGTGTTAATCATTTAAGACGATGCTGGCGGGAAAAGGGGCTCCTTCCTTCCGCATACTGCAATACTTGGTAAGTGCATATGCAGGCACAACAAAAGAAGAGCTGAACGGAAATCAGGATCAATCCCTGAAATTCGTCAGCTCAATGGCAGCCAATAAAATACTATACAGCCGCGAACCTGTTCTCTATTTGTTTAATAATTCACCTTTAAAGTACTGATCTGCTTATCCGGTTCTTCCGGCTGTGCAGACAATCCGTAAATGTCCATTAGCCGCTGTCTGTCTGCTTCCGGCACTCTTGTCGCGGGCACTTCCGGCTGAGCCAGTCCAATATATTGACCAGCTTCACGGAAGCTGAGAATACTGCCGCTGCCAACAGCAGCACATAATGCTGCCCCGACTGCCGCTTCCTCAAGAGACAGGCTGAACGCAATCGGCAGCCCAAAGGTCATGCTCACCTTCTCGCGCAAAGTATCATTAAGCCTCAGCGCATTGCCTGAGCCGATGATGGAACTGTACGAAATATTGCCTGCCCGGATTAATGCCTCATAAAAAGCATACAGCTCATCCGCCATCCCCTGAAGGAATCCGTGTCCCAGATTAGCCGGTGTGAAATTATCCAGTGTAATCTGTCCGATACTCCCGCGCATCTCCGGATCCCTTCGTGTTCCTAGAAATTGGGTATTCACTGCCAAGCCTTGCGCAGGCGGGCTGCCGCTGTTAAGCAGCTGCTCCATGAAGCTGTATATTTCACCCGGCTCCTCCCCGGTATAACTGCGGATTACATCCCGGTAAAATTGCTCCAGCAGCGCATACGACTTCCCCCCGCTCAGCGCTGCTCCGACAACCAGTCTGCCGCCGCCGGGAAAGGGCCGCGTCTCCATCTCAGAGATGTTAGGCTCGCCATCCGGCAGGAGCGCGGACAGCTGGCTTCCCGTACCGATGTTAACCAGAACCGATTGCCCCGGAAACGGCACACTTCCTAGAAAGCTGGCCTGGTTATCCCCGAGCGAGCTGTAGACCGGGATTCCGCCCTGAGTATGTCCGGCAAGCGTGCCGGAAGGTACGATCTTGGGGAGCATTCCCGGTTCGATCCCAGCCTGTCCAATAGCAGAGTAATCGAAATCCTCCATTGAAAAGCTATAGCACCCGATCGCTGCAGCCTGGGTAGCATCAGCAACAGGTATTGTGCTGCCGGTCAGCCGGAGGGCAACATAATCGGCAATGGAGCACAAGCTGACGGCAGTGTCCGGTACCAGCCCATGCTGCAGATTGTAGTAATGGGTAGCAAGCCCGTAGCCGGGAGGAACAGAATAGCCCGTCAAAGCGCTAAGCTTACGGGAATAGGATAAGCCGTCCCCAATAATCTGTCCCGCCCTGCCATCCTGCCAGGTATACAGCGGGCTGACATGCTGTCCGCTGTTATTGGTATAGACGATGCCGTGCATCTGGCCGGAAAGTCCGATCCCTATAATGTCCTCTTCCGTCATAATAAGCTCCTCAATAATACGGCTGATGCTTGCCAAGATAACCTCCGGGTCCTGCAGCTTTTCCCAATCCTCCTGATGTCCGGAGATCCTTGTATCACATTCTTCCGTAATACTGCACAGCACCATTTTGTGCTCAAGGGAATACACCAGCCCCGTAATAGATGTAGTCCCGATATCTAGTCCGACAAACTTCATCAGCGATCCTCTTCTCCTCATAAGTAACTCTAGTATATACAACACAAGCAGCATGGTTCAATTTCCTGATTAGCTGCTGCATATTTTCTGCTGAAGTTATAAATACTATCTGATTGATGAGCAAATAAAATACGGGGGCTTGATGAGTATGAGACTTCAAAACAAAATAGCAGTAGTAACCGGAGCCGCCTCAGGAATGGGCAAGGCGATTGCTATTCTATATGCCAGAGAAGGCGCAAAGGTCGTAGTATCAGATATTAATGAGGCTGCGGCTCAGGGAACTGCCGGGGAGATTAAGTCCGCAGGCGGCGAAGCCATTGCCGTGAAGACCAATGTTGCTGATGAAGCAGACATCCAAGCCTTAATAGATACCACAGTCAGCACTTATGGTACCGTGGACATTCTGGTGAACAACGCCGGAATTATGGACAATTTCGAGCCCGCAGGTGATATAAAGGATGATCAGTGGGATAAGATTTTCGCGGTTAACACCACTTCGGTTATGCGTGCCACCCGCAAGGTCCTGCCTATTTTTCTGGAAAAGAAAGCTGGGGTGATTATCAACATCGCATCCGCAGGCGGCTTGTTCGGAGCCCGCGCAGGCGCTGCTTATACAGCTACCAAACACGCAGTTGTCGGCTTCACCAAGAATACCGGGTTCATGTATGCCAAGGAAGGCATCCGCTGTAATGCCATTGCGCCCGGCGGAGTTGAAACGAATATCGGCTCGACCATGACGCATATTAACGAATTTGGAATGGGCCGCATCCAGGCAGGACTCGCGCTTAATCCGCGCAACGGCAAGCCGGACGAAATCGCGGCACTTGCCCTGTTCCTGGCATCCGACGAAGCCAGCTTTGTTAATGCGGCGGTCATTACGGCTGATGGCGGGTGGACGGCTTATTAAGCTTTATCTGAAATTGGCGATATGAAACACCATTCATTGCAAGAACTAATCCACCTGAAGAGTGGATTTATATATAGAGTACTTAAGAACCTAATTGAAAAAACGAATACATTCTGCCTCCATAAGGGCAAACTGGCCAAATGTATGCGAAAAAACGAATACAATGTGGGGGTTGGTATCAGGTCGTTATTTCCATGTCTCCTGATTCTTCAAGTCCACCCCTCCTTTATTTTTCATCGGAGTTATCCACATTTTTTGCATTGTATAATTTCCTATACAACAAAAAAACAGCAGCACCTCGCAATTGAGGGCTGCTGTCTTCATATTTCTTTTATTGTACCGCTTGCTGCCGCGTATCCCGTAATCTGACATTACTGCCGAACAGCGTGGAATCACTGGTCACCTTATAAGAAGGGTAGTTCTCTTCCGCCTGAATCCGCATTACCTTGTCAAATAACGATTCCTGCTGGCGGTCAACGATAAAGGTGAACGGCTCCTGCTCATAAACAATGTCAGTGGCGTTCGGCCCGTCTACGATCTGCACAACGAGAACACCGTTACAGCCGCAATCCTCGGTGTCATAAAATAGCTTAAAGGCGCCGGACTGTCCGGCCAGGCTTGCTTGCAGCCGCTCAGCAGTAAGTGCATCCAGTTGAACCTGCATAGGTGATTACCTCCTTGGTGCTGTACAAAATGTATATAGAGTATATCACAAAGCACATCTACATTCTTTTAAAACAAGTATAATCCTGCTGCAGCTCCATAACGTGTGACCACACTCACTTCTGCGAGCTCAGCCAGTCCGGTAACGGGCTGCATGCTGCTGCAGACTGAATACCTGTTCCCTTATATTAACCACTTCTCCGATGATAATCATCGCCGGATTGCTGATCTTCATTACAGCTGCAAGCTTAGTGATGTTAGCCAGTGTTCCTGTAACGGTCCGTTCGTCGGCCGTAGTACCTTTTTCAATCAGGGCCACCGGCGTCTGCGCATCCTTGCCGTGCCTGATCAGCTGCTCCGTGATCTCAGCCAGCTGGCTCATCCCCATGTAGACGGCCAGGGTATCGACACTGTGCGCCAGGATATCCCAGCGGACAGGCTGGGCAGCGTCATTGCAGCGGCTTCCTGTGACAACAGCGAACGAAGTAGCTACACCGCGGTGAGTCAGCGGAATTCCGGCTGAAGCAGCCGCACCGACCGCTGAAGTAATTCCCGGAATGACCTCAAAGGGAATTCCGGCGTCTGCGGCAGCAAGCAGCTCTTCCCCGCCTCTGCCAAAGACGAACGGATCTCCTCCCTTCAGGCGGACCACCCGGTTTCCTGCGGCAGCGTGCATAATCAACAGCCGCTCGATGGACTCCTGCGGCATGGAATGCTGGCCCGGCGCTTTGCCGCAATAGATGCGCAGCGCCTTCTCCGGCGCATAATTCAGCAGTTCCTCGTTCACCAGCCGGTCATAGAGAATAACGTCCGCCGTCTGAATGCGGCGCATTGCCTTAACCGTGATCAGCTCCGGGTCTCCCGGGCCTGCACCAACTATAGAGATATGTCCTTGTTTCATAGGCTTTTCTCCAGTGTCGCTGTCTTGGCAATCGCGCCTTCACCATGCCCTGGCGGCACCGTGACTGCTGTTACGGAGCGTCTGGCACGGAAGCCGTTCTGGGAGAGATAGATCAGCAGGCCGGTGAACAGCACGCCGCCAAGCAGATTGCCGAGCAGTACAGGAATGCCGTTCCAGATCCACCAGTCAGCGAAGCTGACATTCGCGCCAAGCATCATTCCCGCCGGGATGACGAACATATTGACAACCGTATGCTCGAAGCCCTGGGCAAAAAAAGTCAGGATAGGCAGCCACATTGCAGTTATTTTGCCGGCAGTAGATTTGGAGGTCATCGCCATCACCGCACCAAGGGTAACCATCCAGTTGCAGAGGATCGCCTTAATGAAGGCCAGGCCCAGCCCGTCTGCCCCCATGCTTTTATATGCAGTCGTCTTGGCTTCACTTGTTGAGATGAGGGTCTGGATCATCGGATTCGACATATCCGTACCCATCTTGGTAATAGTAAGTCCATATAGTGCAGCATAAGCTGCACAGCCGATCAGATGTCCGATGATAACCCAGAAGAAATTGTTCAGCATCCGTGTGGTAGACGTCTTTTTCTCCAGAACCGCCAGAGGGATCAGGGCAAAGCTGCCGGTAACCAGCTCGAAGCCGAGCAGAATAATCATCACAAAACCTACAGGGAATAGAAGCGCTCCGATCATAGGCAGCTTCGTCTGCGCAGCAGCAGTATAGGCGAGTGTGGTCGCACAGGCAAGGATTGCCCCGCCGAGGCCGCCGCGAACAATCAGCTGCATAATGGACAGCTCTGCTTTTGTTTTTCCGGCTTCAATCATGGAAGACAGCACTTCATTCGGTTTCACATAATCCATAACGGTTCCCCCTGTATAATATCATTCTTAATCAGATCGTCAGATAAATCTGTCCGCTGTCCGCGTCAACTTCGACTTCATAGGTTCTTACATGTCCTGTATCAGGTGCCATAACATCTCCGCTATGCAGGTCAATCCGGGAATCATGGAGCGGACAATGCACCTTTGAGCCGCACACCATACCTTCCGATAAGAGGCCGCCTTTATGAGGGCATTTATTCTCAATAGCGAGAACTTCTCCGCTTGTTAGACGAAATAATGCAATCTCAGTGCCCGCCATTTGCAGCTTGCGTGAGCCTTTAATATCGATATCCTTTACATTGCCTACCAGCACTTTGGTCATTGTCATGGATAACGCCTCCTTATACCTTTTCAGGTTCTGTGATCGGGGTGAAGTTTTTGCGCAGCTCCGGCTCACCGACAATCTGCTTCCACGGGTCGGTTGTCATAGCCAGCGTTGCTTCAATCCGCTCCTTCAGGGCGAGCCGGTCTTCGCGGCTCTCAAGTGCCTGCTTGATGCTCTCCAGACCGACACGCTCAACCCAGGTTGAGGTGCGCTCATTCCAGACCGCATTCTCCCGGTAATATTGCAGGAAAGCACTTGCCCACTCCAGCACCTCGTCATCGGTTTTCACTACGCAGAGCAGATCCGTCGCCCGGACATGAACTCCGCCGTTGCCGCCGATGTGCAGCTCCCAGCCTCCGTCAATCGCCACGACGCCAAAATCCTTTATTGTCGCTTCCGCGCAGTTTCGCGGACAGCCGGATACAGCCAGCTTAACCTTGGACGGTGCGTTCAGCCGCTCAAAGGCTTTTTCCAGCCGGATTCCCATTCCAATTGCATCCTGGGTACCAAAACGGCAGAAGGTTGAGCCGACACAGGTCTTAACCGTACGGAGCGTCTTGCCGTAAGCATGGCCTGAAGGCATATCCAGCTCCTCCCACATCTTCGGCAGATCCTCTTTCTTCACACCAAGCAGATCCAGTCTCTGACCGCCGGTAAACTTCACCATCGGAACATCGAATTTAACGGCTACCTCGGCAATTTTGATCAAATCGGCCGGGGTTGTAATTCCCCCGTAAATACGCGGCACAACCGAATAGGTCCCATCCTTCTGGATGTTGGCGTGATAACGCTCGTTCGTAAACCGGGACTCTTTTTCATCAATATATTCCTCCGGCCACAGCATGCCCAGATAATAGTTCAGGGAAGGACGGCATTTGGTGCAGCCCTCCTCGTTATTCCAGTCCAGCACGTTCATAACTTCCTTGACGGTCATCAGCTTCATTCGTTTGATCTCGGCCACGATCTCATCGCGTCCAAGTGTGGTGCAGCCGCATATCCCTTCTTTTACCTTAACGGCCTTATCCCCGGCATACAGCTGGAGCAGACCTTCTACCATAGGCTTACATCCGCCGCAGGAGGCAGAAGCCTTTGTGCATGCTTTAATATCACCCACACTCGTGCAGCCGCCGGACTGGATCGCCTCGGCAATCGCTCCTTTGGAGACCCCGTTACAGCCGCAGATAATCTCATCATCAGCCATTGCTTCGAGTCGGTCATTCCCTTTCGTTGAACCCAGTGCATCAGCGGAGATGCCGAGCAGCAGCTCTTTTTCCTTGCCTTTGATATTCTCACCATTCTTGATGATGGAGAACAGCGGCGCTCCGTCACTGGTATCCCCGAACAAAACCGCACCGATCAGCTTATCTTCCTGTATAACCAGCTTCTTATAGACACCCTCAATCTCATCCTGATACCGCAGTGAACGTGTACCTGGCTGTTCGATGAACTGGCCCGCTGAGAACACATCGACCCCGGATACCTTCAGCTTCGTTGATGTAACGGAACCGGCGTAGCCTTCGGTCTGTGCTCCGGCCAGTCTTTTGGCAAGAACGGCTCCCTGCTCATACAGCGGGGCGACCAGCCCGTAGGCGATTCCGCGGTGCTCGGCACATTCCCCGACAGCATAGATGCCGGGAATATTCGTCTCCATGTAATCATTGACGATGATTCCGCGGTTCACATTGATGCCGCTCCCCCGGGCCAGCTCCACATTCGGCTTGATGCCGACAGCCATGACGATTAAGTCCGTCTCTGCTACCTCGCCGTCTGCGAACAGCAGGCCTTTGACCCTTTTTTTACCGAGAATGGCTTCGGATTGCTTCTTCAGCAGGAACTTCATGCCTTGCGCTTCCAGTTCCTTCTGCAGCATGACCGCAGCGGCTTCGTCCAATTGGCGTTCCATTATATATTCGTTGATATGAACTACCGAGACCTCCATACCCAGATGCAGCAGCCCCCGTGCCGCCTCCAGACCCAGCAGTCCGCCGCCGATGACCAGCGCTTTGCGGTGGGTCTTGGCTGTTTCCTGCATAATCTGCGTATCCTTAATATCACGGAAGGCAATGACGCCATCTTTTTCCGCTCCGGGCAGCGGAAGCATGAACGGGTTGGACCCGGTTGCCAGAATCAGCTCATCGTAGCCGGCCTCCACTCCCTTATCCGTGTGTACCTTGCGGTTCACTGTATCAATAGAAGTTACCGTATGTCCGGTATAGAGCCGGATTCCGTTACTATGGTACCATTCCAGGTCGTTAATGATGATATCATTCAGATCCGCTCCGCCTGCCAGGACAGATGACAGCATGATCCGGTTGTAGTTGGGGTGCGGCTCTGTACCGAAAATAGTAATTTCATAAGCCTCCGGTGCCAGCTTGAGCAAATGCTCAATCGCCCTAACCCCCGCCATTCCGTTTCCGACTAATACCAGTTTTTTGCGTACAGCTGACATATGTCTCTCTCCTCTCTATATGAACAACAGAAATCAACAGAAATAGCCCGCTTCACTCCGCCCGGAAACATAACATTCCCGTTGCGATAAAAGTGAAAGCAGGCGCCGTTGCCGCTTCAACCGGATACACCGTTGTATCCGTAGATTTGATGAATTTGTTAAATCGACTATACTACAGCACATCCCAAAACGTCAACAATTATGACATATAAATTTTGAATAATTTAATTCATCGACAAAACAGCCATTTCCGTGTTATATATTATTACATATAGTTTAAAGGACAGTATAGAAATGTAGTAAGAATGAGATCTTGAAGATCCTATAAAGGAGCGTCTGGCTATGCATTCCCTGCTCTTGATTCAGAACGGCAGAACAGAGAACGACACAGAGGCGCGCTCCGAGCACAGTCCCGGTAGTATTCTTGAAGCTTGCGGGTACGTGATCTGGACGGCAACTGACGAGGAGCAGGCTTCTATTATGATACAGGATGCCGATGCCACCCTCTTATGTATGCCGATAACCGAAATTAATGGATGGAGAAAAAAGCTGCTCCGGCACAAAACCGCTCCAATCCTCTGGTGGTGCACTCAAGCTACCGCTGATCTGTCTGTCTCCGCCTGCGGCGACAATATTATTGTGGACGGTATTCTATCCCCCTGGATGCATGAGCAGGAGATTCACTGGATTCTTCATTTCAGCTCCAGGCAGTGCTTCGAGCGCCAGCAGTGGCACAAGGAGAAGGAGCAGCTGCTCGCACGGATAGAGGAACGCAAATGGATTGATATGGCCAAGGGCATTCTGTCCAAAGCCAAAAACATCAGTGAATCCGAAGCCTACGACCTCCTGCGCAAGCAGGCGATGAATGAACGCAAACGGATGGTGGATGTAGCCACCTCAATCGTCAAGGTCTACCAGCTGCTCCAGGATCAAACTTAAGGAGAATCCGATATGATCAACCTGTTAAAAGAAGTAGCCAGGGGCAAGCGAGGCGCCCGGGATTTGAGCTATGACGAAGCGCTGGCAGCGGCTGAAGCGATTCTCTGCCAGACGGCATCTCCTGTGCAGATCGGCGCTTTTCTGATCGCCGAGCGGATTAAGCTGGAGAGTATTGAGGAGCTGGAGGCTTTTGTCGCAGTATGCCGCAAGTATGCCCGCCGTGAGCCTGTGCAGCAGGGACTGGACTGCGCCGGACCGTATGACGGCCGGAGAAATTCCTTCATTGCAACCTTTCCTACAGCTTTCCTGCTGTCTGCAGCCGGTGTACCTGTTACACTTCACGGGGCAGCGCCGCTCCCGCCGAAATGGGGCATTACGCTGCAGGATATTATTGAAGCATCAGGCGTCCGTGTTGCTGAGCTAACACGGGCTGACGCTATTGCTGCTGCTGAAGGTAGCGGTGTGCTGTTCGCCCAGGCGGATCTGTGGTGTCCCCCGCTGGGGGACCTGCGGCCGTTAAGAGAAGACATCGGGATGCGGACGATTCTGAATACCGCCGAGAAGCTGATCGACTACTCCTGCTCTCCCTTCATTGTATTCGGTATCTACCATAATACCGTCTTCGACCGGATTTCCAGGCTGATCATCAAGCTCGGTTACCAAAAGGGGCTTGTTGTTCAGGGGGTTGAAGGGTCCGAGGATCTGTACATTGACCGGCCAAACCGTGTGTACACCGTAGCTGATGGCCAGGCTCAGCTCGATATCATTGACCCTGAGCTGCTGGGGCTTGAAACAGAGGTGCCGGAGCTGGACTGGACGCCGGAGCTTCAGCTGCGGACCGCGGAAGCGGTGCTGCAGGGCGGCGGCCATATGGCCTTCTATAATCAGACCCTGCTGAACGGCGGGGCCAGGCTGCATCTGGCCGGCAAAGCCGGTTCGCTGGAGGAAGGCGTATACACCTGCAAGCATCTGCTGGACAACGGCAAGGCCTGGGCGGTGTACGAGCAATGGCGGAATGCGCTGCTTGGCAGCAAAGCACCATTTGCGGGCCGGGTCGGCCAGGTCTAGGGCGGCTGGGCGTGGGAAGGGCTGCGTTCGCACGCCGATGGCCTAATTAAAGGGATTTCTCCCTTTGACGGGCCCACTTTCGCACGCACACAGCCTATTCAAAGGGATTTTTCCCTTTACTCAAATCACTCTCCCCAGCCTTCTAGCCAACCTCCCACCTCGCCACCCTCCACAGCCAGCCAACTAAGCAGCTAACCAAAAGGCCGGAGCCCCCATCCCAGGAAGCTCCGGCCTCTATTTATTTCGTACCCAGCGCAGCCTGGCGCTTCTTGTCCGCCGCAGCAGGTTCCTGCCCGCCCTTCTCCCCTCTTCCGCCCAGCTTAAAGACCAGAATCCCGCCGACGATAACCAGAACGCCAAGCAGCTGGTTGAAGCTAAACGGAACCTTTTCCAGACCCATCCAGCCAAGGGAATCCCACAGAAGCGCAAATCCCAGCTGTGAGGTCAGCACGATCGAAATCGCAAAGGTTGCTCCAAGCAGCTTCGTAGCCTGCACCAGGCAGATAACCACGCCGACGCCGATCACACCGCTGAACCAGTACCACGGCTGCATATGCTGGAGTGTAAACATCCCTGTCCCCTGAGTAATCAGCCCCATCACCAGTGAAGCGATAAAGCCCATGCCGAGTACTAGCGTCGTTGTTGACCATGAGCCTGTATGTTCGTTAACTTTAATGTTAAAAATATTCTGCAGGCCCACAAGCGCACCTGCCACTAGTGCCAATATAATTCCAATTATCATACAATGTTATCTCCTTCGCTGTACATTAAAGTTTAAGAATCAGCACGCCGGCAATCATCATCCCTATGCCGATGAACTGCGGCAGGCGCATTTTTTGCTTCACGACCCCGAACCAGCCGTTGCTGTCGATCATAAAGGTCATGAACAGCTGGGCAATCAGGAGTGCTGATATAGTCAGCGTAACCCCGATATGCTGAATGGCGGTAACCTCGCTGAAAATAATGAACGCTGCCAGCGCGCCTCCGGTCAGATACAGCGGATTTACTTTTTTGAAGCCCTGCTTCTTCCCGTCCCGGACAAACATCAGAATAGCAAAGGCCATAATAAAACCGGTTAATTGTGTAATCGTTGCTGCCTGCCATGTGCCAATGTCCTGGCTGATCCTTGCGTTGGCAACCCCCTGAAGCGTAATGCACGCCCCGCCTATAAAGGCAAAAATAATCCCCTTCATCTCGTATCTCTCCTCTATGTGATCTCTGACTTAATTAAATGACATCCGGCGTTATCCGTGAAGGACATATGTCCTAAAATCAAATTTACTGTTCTGCACGATATGAAAAGGCCCGCTTCAAGCCTCTTCTTAAGAGGCTGAAACGGGCCGAGTATACACGCCCACTCCATTAATCTAACAGCTTCTGCTCATGCAGCCGGTCAAAAATCAGCCTGCTGACCGCCGATACCTGCTCCCGGTCGGCAAACGTAAGCCAGGCAAGCTCAGCAATTTCCGCCGCAGGTGCAAGCGTACCGTTATAGTCTGCTGTCAGGCAGGTCATCTGCACCTGCACACCGCCTTCTTTACCATGCGCCTCAGCTGTAAATATCCCAAACTGTGCGATGCTCTCCGGTATGATCTGAACAGTCAGTTCCTCTTCAATTTCACGGATCAGCGTTACGTTGTCCGTCTCTCCCGCTTCCCGTTTGCCTCCGGGGAAATAGTAGGTGTCTTTACCGTGAGAACGTGCTCCCAGCACCTTCCCGTCTGCAACATGAATCCAGGCAATCTTGTCTATCACTGTGGTCATCATGATCCTCCTTGAAATTCAGGCCTTCGCTTTTTACTCATTAAAAGCTATATCCGCCGCTTCTAAAAGGACAGATGTCCTACACAGTTTGTCCGGCAAATGTCTCAGTGCTCCAGCTTCACATGCATATGCCCCGCTGCCTGATCCCAGGAAACCGGATAGGCTTGTCCTTTCGAGCAAAAGATCGAAGCCGACTGGTAGGCCGGATCGGCATTTTTATCATACTGCTTCATGCTGATGATATGCTCAGTCAGATGACAGATCTGGTATCCGCCGGCCCGCAGAGACAAGGCCCCTTTGCCTTGGGTCATGGAAGCCAGCCTGACCGGATAATTCATGAAGGTGGCAACCGGCACCGTCCCGGCAAGGATGGCTGTCTCCCCATTCATTTCCGGTGCAGTAAAGCTGCCGCTGGCCTGCTGAATATCCGACATCACCTTGCCCACATGATCCGCATGAATTCGTATTTTAAAATCGTAAAACGGCTCCAGCAGCACATTCTCCGCCTGCTCCAGACCCTGACGCAAAGCCCGCAGCGCGGCTTCCCGGAAATCCCCGCCGGAGGTATGCTTGTTATGGGCCCTGCCGCTCAGCAGCGTAATCTGCACATCTGTCAATGGTGAGCCTGTCAGCAGGCCGTGATGCCCTTTTTCCAGCAGCACCTGAATAACCTGATTCTGATAACCCGCCGTCAGATGATCAGGATGACACTTGTTATGTACCGTTACGCCGCTGCCGCGTTCACCCGGTTCTAGCTTCAGATGGACCTCGGCATAATGGCCGAGCGGCTCAAAATGCCCGCAGCCATAGGCTACGTTACTAATCGTCTCCATATATAATATCTCCGGGTCACCAAAGGTTACCGGGAGACGGAACCGCTCGCGCAGCACCTGCTCCAGCACCTCCAGCTGGATCTGCCCCATAACCTGGATCTGCAGCTCCTGAAGCGCTTCATCCCAGCTTACATTCAGCGACGGGTCTTCTGCCCCAAGCTGTTGAAACGCCTGAAGCACCTCTTTCAGATGAACCGGCGGTTCGAAGCAGACTTTGGATTTCAGGGCGGGAATGAGTCCGCTGCCTAAAGTATCCTTAAGCTCCCCGACCCCTTCGCCCGGTCCGGCAGCCGTAATCCCGGTACCCGCAAATAATTCCCCCGCCGCACCCCAGTCAGTTGCTGCCGTCTTTGCCCCGTTAATCCGGCGGATACCCGTGATCCGCTCTGAAATCCGTCTTCCCTCCAGGCCATAGGTCAATTCTTCCCGTGCTTTGAGCACACCCTGCAGCGCTTTAATATAAGTAATCCTGGTACCCTTCTCATCATAACGGACTTTATAGACCCTTCCGGCAAAAGGCAGCCGGTGATCATACTCCGTTACCGCAAGCGTATCCAGATTACGCAGGAAGCTGCCGATGCCTTCATCCAGCAGGGCGGAGCCTGTCATGCAAGGAAAGATCTTGCCCTGCCTCACCAGCCTGATTAAGGCACCGGTCCATGCAGGCCCGTCCAAGCTTCCATCCAGATAAGCCTCGAAGAGCGTATCATCCCGTTCCGCCAAAAAAGCACGCAGCTCTTCACCCACAACACCAGCATCAGCCTCGGGCAGCATAACGGCATCACCGCTGAGCAGCTGGCGGATTTCACCTAACACACGAAGCGGGTCAGCGCCGGTACGGTCTGTTTTATTGATAAAAAAGAAGGTAGGGACGCAGTGACTACGCAGCAGCTGCCATACCGTCTCGGTGTGACCCTCCACTCCTTCAACTGCACTGACAATTACAACGGCATAATCGAGAATTTGCAGCACCCGCTCCATTTCAGGTGAAAAATCGACGTGGCCGGGCGTATCCAGTAAAAAGTAGTGTGAACCGCCGTAGCTGAATTCCGCCTGGTCAGCGAATACAGTGATGCCGCGCGCTTTTTCAATCTCATGGGTATCCAGAAAAGTATCCTTATGATCCACTCTTCCCCTGCTGCGGATCGCTTCTGTATGGTAGAGCAGCTGCTCGGCGAAGGTCGTCTTTCCGGCATCGACGTGGGCAAGCAGACCGATTGTTATATTCTTTGTCATTCTTGCTGCTAGTACACCTCCAAAAGTAATGTTTAAGCCCTTCATTTACACCATTATGTACCTCATACAAAACACACGGCAAACCATCCCTTCTCATTATGGGCGGTTTGCCGTGTATGATCAATCCTATGAAGCTGAAGCTGCTGATCTACCTTTCGCCCGACCGGTTACGGCCCTCCTGATAAACGGCCAGTGCCCAGACCAGCACAAACAACGGAATAAAAATAAACCAGGGAAGCGTTACCGTGTCACCGATTACAAACGAAATCAGAAGCAGTACAACTATGACTATAATGGAATACAGTACACCACGTCCAAAGGTTCTCATGTTCCCGCCCCCACTTCATTCAGGTTATACCCAATATTACCCAAACTGGTGGAAATCACTCTAAAAGACAGATGTTATGTACTTTTACTGTTATTTTTACAATTTGAAAGTATAGACCGGGTACTGCTCTGCCGGGAGGAAACCCAGCTTTAAAGCGAGACGTTGCGAGGCCAAATTGTCTTGCGTTGTCTCCCATAAAGGAAGCATGTCCAGTTCAACATAATATCCGATCAATGCCGCAGCCGCCTGTGTCCCGTATCCCTTGTTCCGCTCAGCTGTTTCGTAAGTATCGGCATCAATAAAATATTCATTGCCTACTGTAAAACCGTTATTTCTGCACAACGAAGCGGTTTGTCCTCCAACATTCACTGACGCTCCAACCGTTTTCTTTTCCATAAAATGATGATCCGCACCCAGCGACAGAGTATCGCTCCCGGCTACAATCGGATACTCTGCAATTTCAATCTCAAACTCACCTTGATCCGCCTGAAGGAGCTCCTGTAAGCTTCTAAACGGACCAATCTGCAGCTCATATACGGTTTCAAAATGCTTATCCGCTCTCACACCCGGGAGCCCGGAAAGAAACAGCCTATCCCAAGCTTCCGGGCCATCGGCATAAATCTCAAACCAGCCGGCCCCCCTGCTTATACAATCCGGTATAACCGTATTTTGCAAAAACAGTCTAATCAGCGCTATGTTCCGTTCAGCACCCGCATCTCCAGCCGCATACATCCATCTGCCAGTGGCCCACACAATTACCAGCTCCGGTTTATCCTGCCGATCTACAAACACACGTCCCGGATAATGTCCCCGCAAGACTGATAGCGCAGGAATGTGCTGTTTTTTCCGGTTAAAAAAAGGCTCTGCCGCCTTAAACTCTTCAGCAAATATTTCTTCCATTATACACCTCCAAATATCCGGCATTCGGTTCACAGTCTAATGAGTTTAAGTGTACATTGTACAATTAAAACAGGGAGATTAAGTCATTTTAAGGAGATAACTGTATTCTGTACATCTATTTCCCTCAAAAAATCCGGTTTCGGGCGTTTTTGGCAAATATAAATGTACAGAGTGCAGTTAAAACCTGCTGCGGAGCTAATTAGCCAGGTTTAATTGCAGAAAGTACAGTTATTTCAACCCGTTGCATTCATTATGCCGTGCCATTAACTACGAAACAGGACCCCTTCACAACCTTCTTTTCTTAAACCAGAAATACAACAGAACACCCACCGTCAATAAAACAATAACTGCAACTGCAGAAATTAATATTGGAAAATGGATAGTCAAGCCAAAGTCACCTTGAAACAGATTGTCTTTTGACGGATCGGGTTCAACAGAAAGACCATATTTATCTATTAACTCAGCTTTTTTGTCCTCCGTCAGATTATTTACTGCATTTCCCACATCCAACTCCCTTTCATAACTTGCATCTGTACAGCTGTTATGCAGACAGTACACATTATTATTCAACATTTGCCCCGGTACGGTATATTGCGGTTTTAAAATATTTCCCGACCTTCTCCAGCTCATTCATAACGCGTGTTATGTTTTCTTCATTCGTGAACCAGTTGTCTTTTGTGATCCCTGTCTTATCCACTACCGGACTTACATAGAATATAGTCTCCTTAGGAAAAATAAATTGATAACTTAAAAGCGCCCTTCGCGCATGATAGTTTTTACAGACCAGGACCACTTTTTCAGGCTGAATCCCCCACGTTTCGCAGGAATTCCCACTCCGTTGTCTCTACATGGGAAGCGGCACCCCCAGAAGGTAAAATCAATGGGGCAATTCCCTCATGGTATAACAACGCCGCTTGCTTCATAAGCTGAGGATGACTTCCTCCAGGAATTAGTATAACGTCGGATTGTTCCAGCTCTGTTTCAAAAAACATAAAATCTGTAATGCAATTAAAAGGAAAAGGCATGTAAACCTCCTTGGTCCATAGCCAGTTAATTTAATTCTTATTCGTTAAAAGTATCCAAAATCCCTTCAATATAAATAGAGCAGCTCCCGGACTTGCAAGCTGCTCCTCGTACCATTATGTATCTTACACATACATCTACTCAATACCGCAGCACCAGCACAAACCGCATCCCCTCCGCATAAGCCTCACCATAAATATCCCCATCCATCTTGCGCATCAGCTGGCGGCAGATGAACAGGCCCAGGCCGTTGCCCTGTCTGCCGGCGCTGTTCGAGCCGCGCCAGAAGCTGGTGAAGATATGCGGCAGCTCGGTAGCCGGAACAGGATTGCCGGTGTTCTCAATAATAATCAGCTGGCGGTAATCCTCTTCCCGGAAGCTGATTCTGATCAGGGAACCGTCGCCGTACTTGATTGCATTCTCCAGCAGGTTATCCATCACCTCCAGCAGCTTATCCGGGTCCCCAAGCAGCAGCTTGTCTTCAGGTTCAGCCACTTCAAAACGGATTTTTAGCAGTTCAAGGCGTTCCTTATAATGCTCGACCACCCGTCTGATCCAGTCTTTCAGGTAAAATTCGGCTACATGCACCTCTGTCTCCTGCAGGGAGGATACGGATGCGGCGATGATGCTGCTGATCATCTCCTCAATCTGTGCTGCCTTTTGCCCGATCAGACCGGCGGTTGCAATGCGCTTGTCTTCGTTATCGTAAAGTCCCTCCGCCAGCGCACTGGAATACAGCTTAATCGCAGCAACCGGTGTTTTGAGCTCATGCGACAGGGAGGCGATCAGAGTCTGACGGTCTTTTTCCAGCCGCAGGTTGGTCTGCTTCTGCCGTTCCAAGGTCTCGCGCAGCAGATTTAGTCCCCATATAAACTTGCCGAAAAACCTGCTTTTGCTCTCCTTCATGTCCTGGGTCAGATTGCCTTTGGACAATGCATAAGGAAGCTCCTCGATCGTATGGAACGGCCTGATGATCTGCTGGCGGATGTACAGAAGCAGGCCGGATATGGCCGCAAGCACTGCGCCCAGCAGAATGACCGTCAGCAGCAGCAGCGGCGAACGGCTTGTGCCGGACACATACTCCAGCCTCAAATAACCTGCCGGCTCACCGCCGTGATATATAGGCTTAACGGTATACTCAGCATTGCTCTGCACACCTGCACCGTCAAAAAAGCTGCGCACGGCCTCCGGCTCCGCATTCCATTCCAGCCAGGCAGTATTTCGCACATAGCTGAATTTCTCCACCTTAAGTTCACCGGGCTCACGCCCGTCACTTACCTCCCGGATAATCCGGTTGACCTCGATCCGGTATGCTTTGTCTCCTGAGTCACCTGTCAGCTTGAAGCCATAGGCGGCAAACAGGCAAATTACCGCAATTCCGATACTAATCGTCCAGAGAATCAGCCGGTCAAACCGCCTCATACTTGTAGCCCACTCCCCACACCGTTACGATCCGTTTCGGCTGCTTCGGATTAAGCTCAATCTTTTCCCGCAGCTTGTTAATATGTACTGTAAGGGTTGACGGCTCACTGAAGCTGTCCGCACCCCATACCTGCTGGAACAGCCATTCCTTACGCAGCGCCTTGCCCCGGTTATTCAGCAGCAGTACCAGCAGCTCATATTCCTTCATCGTCATGGACACCTGAGCTTCCGCCAGAAATACCTGCATGGAGGAGCGGTTGACCAGCAGGTCGCCATCCGTCAGCAGCTGTTTGTTGTCATTCATCTCATAGCTCCGGCGCATATGCGCCTTTACTTTGGCGATCAGCAGCTGAATGGTAAACGGCTTTTCCAGATAATCGTCTGCCCCCAGCTCCAGCCCGATAATCTTGTTGTCATCTCCGTGCCGGGCACTCATGATGAGAATCGGCAGATTGTATTTTTCCCTGGCAAGCCTGCACACGGCAAAGCCGTCGATCCCGGGCAGCATAATATCGAGCAGCAGCAGCTTAACCGCCTTGCTGTTCAGAAGCTCCAGTCCCTCTTCGGCACTGGAAACCGATGCTACAGAGTAACCCTCCGCCTCCAGGAAATCCCGTATAACCGCAGACAGCTCCAGATTATCCTCAATGACCAAAATATCAGCCAATGCCATCCCTCCTGTATCTTTCTATCTCTCTATGGCAGGGCGGCAATTAGCCTTTATCACGTCCCCCGCCTACCAGCCCTGTGCCATCAGCCACTCATTTAGGCGGCGCTCGCGTTCCCTGACACCTTCCGCCTCAGCGAATTTGCCAAGCTTCAGCTCACCCTGGATGTTGCCGTCCACCATATAGAGCACCTTATCGGTCTGCGCCGCTACCTTCACATCATGGGTGACAATCATGATCGTTGTACCTTCCCGGTTAATCCGGCACAGCTCCTCCATCACTTCCTTGGCAGCTTTGGAGTTCAGTGCTCCGGTCGGCTCATCGGCGAACAGCATCATGGGAGCGTTGATCAGAGCCCGGCAGATACAGGCCCGCTGCAGCTGTCCGCCCGACACCTCGGCAATATCATGTCCGGCTATTTCGATAATTCCCAGCTTCCGCATCAGCTTGTCAGCATACTCGTTGATATCACTGCGGCTGCGGTTATCCTTTTTGTCCTTAATCGCCTGATAGCCCGATAATATGATATTATCATAGACCGACAGATTTCCAAGCATATACATTTGCTGAAAAATAAAACCCATCTCATGCAGCCGAACCTCTGCGATCTCATTCTGCGACAGCTGTGACAGCTGCTTCCGGTTAAACAGGACCTCTCCCGCAGTCAGGCGGTCCATTCCGCTAACCGTATACAGCAGGGTTGATTTGCCGGAGCCGGAAGGTCCCATGATCGACACAAATTCTCCCTCATGCAGGGTGAAGTTAATATTCCGCAGCACATTATGCTGGCTTTTGTTCACGATATAGGTTTTGCACAGATTGGTAACTTCAAGTATGGTACTCATCGCTTCATTCCTCCTGATTATTCTTTATTCATATTCCAGACGTGAATGTGTTTAATTTGTCCGCAGCTGGTATATACCGCCGTTACCACTACAGCCAGAATGATCAGCGGGTACATAACGTAAACCTGAAGCGGCATAATCTGAAAGTGAAGCTCCGTAAGCCCGAACATCCGGAAGACGAAGCCGAACAGCCGTTCACCAAGAATATTGGCTCCCAGCGCTCCAATAATCAGCGAGCCTGTCAGCAGAATCATAATCCGCAGCACCTGCCACAGCCGGATCAGCCCGTCTGTAAAACCAAGGCTTTTCATAACGGCAATGCCCTGAATCTCCTTGCTGATAAGCAGCCGTACAAACAGGCTTGTAATAAAAAAGATAATCAGACACACAATGACCGTAAGCAGGCTGATGACGCTTTTCAGCTGGCCGATAAAGCCGCCGATGACCTCCTTCAGCATTTCATCAGCAGTCTTAATTTCATATTGGCTGAATAACCGCTTCATCTCTGCCGTGATTGCAGCCTTGTCCTGATCCGGTGCATGAATCATGCCGGTAATCATATAAGACGTTGTCATTTGCGGGTAGAATTCTCCGGCAAGCCTGACCATATAGCCTTCATTCGAGATGGCCTGAAAAATACCGGTGATCAGGAAGGAATGCTGCTGGCTGTCTATCTCAAATACAATATAATCACCAAGCTTTTTGTGATAGGCCTCTGACATAATGCTGGTTATCGCTATTTCATTAGCCAGCTCAGGTGCAGTTCCCTGCAGATATTCAAGACTGGCCGCAGGCTCGTTTTTCGTTCCGGATATACTTCTGTTGCTCTCGCCGTCATCGGATATATACTTTGTCAATGCCGTGTACTCCAGTGAAAGCTTCACATCGAAATTCTCATCCTTAAACTGCTGCTCTACCTTCGACAGCTCCCCGCGGATCTCATTCAGCGGGATATCAGCCACGACGGCTTTCGTATAGAAATCCGCTTCCGTTGTTCCCAGATAGCTTATAAATTTCGGTGTGAGAATCGTATTGGTCAGATTAATAGGGATAATGATGATAGCTGCGCTAAGAATAAAGGTGAGGATTAACGTGGTATAGCTTTTCAGCCGGCTTACAACATCGCTCATGGCCAGAAACAGCATCGGATGCAGCCGCTTGCTGCGGTGAAGATGGAACCTTCGGGAAGGCTTGAACCTTTCACCGGTGTGGCCCTGTCTGATCGCGTCGATCGCAGAGGCTTTATTAATTTTGCGCATACACAGGATACAGAACAGCAGGGTCAGCAGAACAATTGCTATTGCACTGATTATGGAAATGATAATGTTGGTTATGCCGCCGGGTAAAATAATATATTCTGCTGTTTTACGGGACATAAGGGCACTCAGCGGAAAGCTGGAAATTAGTCCGGCGGCTCCGCCTATTACAGCAAGGCCTGAATATTTGGCCAGGTACAGTCCCTTGATCGATCCGTTCTTGAAGCCGATGGCCTTCATCACGCCGATCTCCCGGTATTCATCCTGCAGCGTAGACACAATGGTGAATCTCAGTGTCATAAAAGCTATGAAAATCAGAAACAGGCTGATTACAAACAGCATGGCGGAAATGATCTGATCGGTAAGGAAAGAGGTCTCTACAAGCCCCTTGTCGACCTGAAAATTCGCCTGAAGATCCTCCTTGGCAAAAGCTGCCGTTACCGCTGAAGCCTCCACTCCCTTAGCCGCCATAAAACTATATTGCACCGATATTGCCTCTTCAGGTAATACGCTTTGAATGTCAGCAAAATCCTGCTGCGAGATCATCAGCCGTTTTAACCCCATCAGGTCTGCACCCAAAAAGGCATCCTTGAAAAAGGCTGTTACTTTAAAGCTTTTGTAGCTACCGTCAAAATCCATAGTGACACTGTCGCCAAGCTCCATGCCGGTAGCATTTCTGATGCTTACCGGTATCCCGATCTCGCCAGCATCCAGCTTGAACAGCTGATCCTTCTGGTCGAAGATCAGATTAATCTTGTCTGGCACCATCGCCAGTGAAAGCACCAGATTGCTTGAAAAGCCGTTACGGCTGGCCGGCAGCTTAATTTGCCGGCTGGTTACACCGATCTGCGGCTCGGAGTATACCTCTCCGACGATAGCCTGATCACGGGTCCAGTCATTGATCTTCTGCCTGTTCTCTGCTGTATCGGGAATGGTAACACTAAGATCCGCGACCTTACTCTTGTCAATAAAATAGCCGATGGCCGATGAGGTGGTATACATCAGGTTGGTTCCGCTCGCCACCAGGGCTGTAGCCAGTGTGATCAGCACGAGCAGTACGATGTTCATCGTTTTTTTGCGGCGCAAATCCTTTTTCAGAATGTTCAGAAACACGCTTCGTTCCCCTTTCTCATATCCTCTGAAGTGATTATAATGGGGAAGTTATTAAATAATCCTTAACTGGGGGGATTTAAACTATGGAGACGGATTTGAGATACCCGATTGGCGAGTTTGAGTATGCCGGTGAGATTACCGCCAGTGTTACCACCGCGTGGATCAAGGAAATTGAAGAATTACCGGGACTATTGCGGGAGGCTGTAAAAGAGTTGAATCATGAACAGCTGGATACTCCGTATCGTCCGGGCGGATGGTCGGTGCGGCAGGTTGTCCATCATGTTGCAGATAGTCATATGAACGCCTATGTCCGGTTTAAACTGGCTCTAACCGAAGACAAGCCGGTAATTAAGCCTTATGAGGAGGCAAAATGGGCCGAGCTGCCGGATTATGCCTTGCCGGTTGAGCCTTCCCTTCTGCTCATTGAATCCTTGCATCAGCGCTGGGTTACCGTTTTGCATGAACTGACTCCTGCCGATATGGACAAAACCTTTATCCATCCGGAATCCGGTGTAGTTTCCTTAGACAGAAACATTGGCATTTATGCCTGGCACGGCAAGCATCATCTTGCCCATATTACCTCGCTGTGCAGCCGGATGGGCTGGTAAAATAACTTCACAAATTGGAATTTAACTTAGCTGATTATGTATTTCCAAGTACAAACGGATATACCGTCCTTCAGAGAAGGCGGTAACCGTGTCTGCGAGAAAGATAAGGATTATGGATAGCGTAAAACATATACATTCTATTCTAAAAAAGCCTGCCAGGGAAAAGGGACACTCCTCTGTCCCATTCCCCATGGCAGGCTATATGTGTTATTGCTGTTGTACAAATTCGTAAAAGGCCTGTGCCTGTTCATAGTCCGTAAAGCCGGCCTGGGCCAGCTTATCGCTGCCGCCGCCTTTGCCGCCGAAGCTGCCCAGGTGCTCCTTAAAGAACGCTCCGCACGACAGCCCGGCATTTCCGCTCTGCGCGAACACCAGTTTATTCTCTGCGGCTGACAGCAGCAGCACTGGCAGATCAGTGAGCGCAGTAAGCTTGACCGCAAGGCTCTGAAGATCCTTTAGCGATTTCTGTTCGTAGCTCCGGGCGATGATCCGGCTGTCCTGTGCCTGCGCGGCCAGCAGCTCATGAGCTGCATAGCCGTCATTCAGCTCTTTAAGCGCTGTAAGCTCGGCCTGAAGCTGCTTTTGCTCCTGTTCCATTTTTTCAATCCGGTCCATAATTTCGTCTTTGCCGGTATTGAACTTGGCGGACAAGGCGCCAAGAATCCGCACATTATCGTTGAATTCAGCCAGAGCGCGTCCGCCGCATTTGAAGGTCACCCGGATGTTACCCTTCTGCTTGTCCGCTCTCAGCAGCTTGATCATGCCGATCGCTCCGGTTGAAGGGACGTGCGTGCCGCCGCAGGCGTTATATTCAATGCCCTCGATCTCCACGATCCGTATATTCTCGGTTACTGTAGGCTGCTTCACCAGCGGCAGACGGGCAAGCTCTTCCCCGTTCACGAAATAGCTGGTGATGCTGCGGTTCCGGTAAATCTGCCGGTTAACCTCGGCCTCCACCTTCAGCATTCTGGCCGGCGACAGCTCTGTCAGCTCAACATCAATAGTCGCGTAATCGGCTCCGAGATGAAAGCTTAGCGTCATCGCCCCGCACAGCTCACGGAACACCGCAGACAGCAGATGCTGCCCGCTATGCTGCTGCATATGGTCAAATCTCCGCTCCCAGTCCAGACTGCAGCTGACTTCAGCGCCTCCGGGAAGACTCTCCACCTTATGGAACACTTCGCTTCCTTCAAGAGTGACATCCAGCACCGGAATGCCGCCGATCGTTCCGGTATCACACGGCTGCCCGCCGCCATGGGGATAAAAGGCTGTCTGCTCCAGTACAAGATACAGACCGTCTTCTTTTTCCACAATCCGGCTTACCTTAGTCTCCCAATCCTGTATATACGCTGATTCATAATATAATTTATCAGTCATTAGTCTGTTCCACTCCGTTTCTGTCTACAGCTCCGGCTTCGGCTGGTCCGAAGAACCGTTCCATAATGATATAGTCTTTCCCGCCTTTAGTGAACGACTGCCCTGTTGCAGCCAGTCCAAACTTTTCATAGAAGGGGGCTTTATTGCTCCGCGCATTGCAGAAGATTCTCCGGACTCCGCGCGCCTCTGCTTCCTCCAGCACATGCTGCAGCAGCCTGCTGCCGTATCCTCTGCCCTGCTCCGAATCAAGAGTGGCGAACTTGCGGAACTGCGCTTCGTGGCCTTCAATAAATAAAGACACTGCGGAGATCAGCCGCTCCTGCTCAAGCAGCCCGTAATGCTCTCCCGCATCGTCATCGTCCAGCTTCACATAATCCAGCTCACGCTCCGGCCACATCACCTCATGCCTTAATTGCCATGCCTGTTCTTTAGAAATGAGCCTGATATCCATATGTCCACCCCGTTTACTTCTGTTTAATGCATCGTATCCCAGATCTGCTTGCCGATCAAGATCACCGTTACGGCAATGAACAGCGGGCGGATATACCCGGCCCCCTTGCGGATCGCGAATTTGGAACCGATGATTGCACCGGCAACCATAGGAACGCCAAGCAGCAGCCCGTAAGAATAGCTGACCGAGCCCAGTGCAATGAACGTAAGCAGACTAGAGATATTGCTGGCAAAATTCAGTACCTTGGCATTGCCGGCTGCTGTCACGAACTCAAAGCCCAGCATCAGAAAGGCAAAGATCAGGAACGATCCCGTACCCGGACCGAAAAAACCGTCATAGAACCCGATGATCAGGGCGACCACCATGCCGGTCATCCGTGTTTTTTTGCTGCTGCCGGAGAAGGTGGACACATCACCCCACGATTTTTTGAACAAGGTATAGACCGTAATCACCACCAGCATCACGATGACCAGCGGCTTCAGAAATTCTGAAGGCACCTGCCGGACGGTAAATGAGCCTGCAACCGCACCGGCAATGGAGAAGGGAATAAGCAGCCTGATCAGCTGAAAGTTAATTTTACCGGACTTAATGAAGGAAGCCGTACTGGTAAAAGAGCACATGGTTCCGGCCAGCTTGTTCGTTCCAAGCAGCAATTGCAGCGGTATACCCGCCGACAGCAGCGCCGGAATCGAGATCAGCCCGCCGCCGCCCACTACAGAATCAATAAATCCGGCCAGAAAGCCGCACACCACCAAAACAATGATCATTCCTGTACTAATATGCTCCATCCCCGGCCTCCTGCTATGTATACAATGAATATATTAAACTGTAATCCGCAAGGCTTATGTCAGCTTAAATCCCAGCCGTATTCCATAAACCATTCCCCGCGTTCAAAGGTATCCAGTGCTTTTGTCATGAAGGGAAGGGTATTGTCCGGGAGCCTGTCCGCGTCAAACCAGCTGAGATCATCGCATTTATCCGGCTCCAGGTTGCTTACTTCTCCCGACCACTCCTCAGCCCGGAAGAAAAAATCAATCCGTTCCCCGCCCGGAGTCCTGATATGCATCGTCCCCAGCATGTGCAGCTGTGCCGGGTCAATCCTGGCACCTGTTTCCTCCCGTGCTTCGCGGATCGCTGCCATCTGCAGCGTCTCCCCGCCGTTCAGCTTCCCGCCCGGAAAACCGTAATAACCGTCCATATGTCCTGTATTGCAGCGTCTAAGCAGCAGTACCTTACCGCCCTTGACCAGCATGATATGTACAACACTGAGCACCCGGAAGTCCGGCATATTGAATCACTTCCTTCCCTGTGGAATAAAAAAAGAGCAGCAGGATCATCTCCTGCCGCTCCCTCACAATCCATAGCCCTGATTATTCGGAGTCAACGTTGTGATAGACCTGCTGTACATCGTCGAGCTCTTCCAGTGCGTCGATCAGCTTCTCGAACTGTGCTTCTGCATCTTCCGGGATCTCCACATAGTTCTGCGGAAGCATTGTAAGCTCGGCTACGGTGAATTCGGTAATACCGGCCCCGCGAAGCGTCTCCTGTACAGCATGGAACTGGTCAGGCTCAGCGTATACGATGACCGCCTCGTCCTCTTCCAGCACATCGCGTACATCCACATCGGCTTCAATCAGCAGCTCCATTACTTCTTCAGCGGATTTACCCTCCAGGCCGATAACAGCTGTCGGATCAAACATATACGTTACGGATCCGCTGACACCCATGTTGCCGCCGTTTTTGCTGAATGCGGAACGGACAAGCGGAGCTGTACGGTTCACGTTATTGGTCAATGCATCGATGATAATCATCGAGCCGCTCGGTCCGAAGCCTTCATAACGCAGCTCCACATAGCTTTCGTCGCCGCTTCCTTTAGCTTTTTCCAGCGCGCGGTCGATAATGGCCTTCGGTACGTTATAAGTTTTGGCGCGTTCCAGAACAACCTTAAGAGCACGGTTCGATTCCGGGTCCGGTTCGCCTTTCTTAGCTGCTACATAAATCTCAACGCCGAATTTGGCGTAGACCTTACTTGTATTGGCATCCTTGGATGCCTTCTTCTCTTTAATATTATTCCATTTACGGCCCATAGTGTTCGACTCACTTTCCAACATAAGTTATAAACAGTCCGTTATATTATACCTCTCTTGGGACGATCCCGTAAAGGGCATAGGCGCTCTGTTTAGAAGTCCAGCAGCGCCAGCACGCGCTCTTTGCCCAGTGCCTGAACAAGTACAGGAACCCTTGGACCCTCCGACTGCTGCAGAATCAGCTGATAAAGGATGGAAAACAGCGCCTTCTGGTTGCTCCTCATCGTCTTTTTGTCAGCATCGTGACAAATGGCGTACACCTGCTGCATAAACTCTGTTTCATCGGAAAATCCGGTACGGAGCAAGCCGCAGAAGGCCATTACCCGCTCCTGTTCGGCTGCTTCCAGCGATTGATACAGCACCCGGTCCGGACTGGTGTTCACCGTAACCAGCTTCTGCGGGGCATAATGTCTGATCCAGTGCTCGGCCCGCTCTGCGGTTTGCCGGAACAATGCCTCTTTAACTGGGGGTCCGCCATCCTGGTTCAACAGCCTGTGCAGCAATTCGCTGTCCCAGTTGATCAGCGGCAGCAGGGCTGCAGCCTGACTGAAGCCCGGTATTTCCGCATCAGCAGGATTCCGTAAGGATAGTTCCAGAGCGGCACGGATGTCCTCACTCTCCAATTGTCCGGCGGCAAATGCTTTACGGTACCGTTCGTATTCCGTATAGTTCCGCAGCACATCCTCATCCAGGCCGATACTGAAGGCTGCATCCGGCTGGTATTTGGCGAACATGAACAGGATCGGCTCCGGCCCGTATACCTTCAGCAGGTCCTCCGGCGTATAGTTATGCCCGGACGAACTGGACATTTTGGCATGGCTGCCCTTAATACTGATGAACTCATAGGGAACATAATACGGCGGCTGATTTCCGAATATTTTCTCCGCCATGACCTTGGCAACATTATAGCTCCCCGTCTCGGACGAATGATCGCGGCCGCCCGGCTCGAATACGACATCCTCCATCCCCCAGCGCATCGGCCAGTCTATCTTCCAGTGCAGCTTGATGTTTGAAGCCTGCGGAACGTGAAGCGTGTTATAGCAGCCGCATTTGCAGCTGTAGATGATGTCCTCCGACTCCCCGTCAAATGCATGGACGCTGGTCG
Source organism: Paenibacillus camerounensis (assembly GCF_000723885.1). Taxonomy (GTDB): domain Bacteria; phylum Bacillota; class Bacilli; order Paenibacillales; family Paenibacillaceae; genus Paenibacillus_AQ; species Paenibacillus_AQ camerounensis. The sequence continues at coordinate 66,779 of NZ_CCDG010000059.1, read as the reverse complement.
AATCTTTGCCGCAGCGCTCGCAATAGACCTGAACCGGGTAAAAGGCTACCCTGTCCTCCTCTGTGGCTTTGCCTGTTTTGAACATCATCAGGATGTCGTAAATTTCCCCTCTGCTGCGCAGGGCATGGAGGATAGCCTGGTTATACCTGCCTGACTGATATTCACGGCTCTGGCAGATAAATTCAGGTGTGATGCCGAAGGCCGATAACGCCTGCTCAAACTCCTGCTCGTAGTGCTCTGCATAGGAAGCATGCTCGCCGCATGGACATGGGACCTTGGTGTAGGGCAATCCGATATACTGCTCATATGAAGCGTCCAGCTGCGCGGGAACCTTACGGAACCGGTCGAAATCATCCCACGAAAAAATAAAACGGACCTCCTTCCCTGCTCTCTGAAGTGCCTGAGTGACGAAATAAGTGGTGACAATCTCGCGGAAATTGCCGATATGAACTGAGCCCGACGGGCTGATGCCCGATGCGCATACAAAGGTCTGGCGTTCAGGATGGCTGCTGATCAAGTCGTTTGCGATTTTTTGTGCCCAATGCATGTTAATAATCTCCTCTATTTTGAAATAAAAACAAAAAAGCCCCCGCCTCAAGATTGTCATCTTGAGGACGGGAGCTGTCATAAGCACCGTGGTACCACCTCTGTTCGCGGACATGTTGCCAGGCCCGCCTCTTCGGGTACGGCCATCACGCTTATACCCTAGCTCTGTAACGGGAGCTCCCGTCATACCATCCTTAGGCGTTCAGTACGCCCAATTCCGCATGCAGCTCAGAGACTTTTTTCGTCAGGCACATTGCTGCTCCATTTCACCGGGCTGGAGCTCTCTGGGAACAACGTTTGCTTAACTACTCTTCTCATCATCGCTTTTCATATCCAATTAAAACTATTTAAACATGATTTGCTGTGCTTTTTCAAGCTTAAATTTCGGGCTGCATATCTAACTACAACTCAATGAAAAAGATTTTGAATACGCCTAAGTAACGCTTCTTCGCACTCATATCGCCAATAAAGGTGCTGCTGTCCTGAATATCCGGCAGACTGAAAACAGAAAAGATGATGTAGTTATCCCTATCTGCAAGACTCTTCACCAGCGGTTTGATCATTGCCTGAGTAAGAGCACCCGGCAGCGAAGCGCCCAGCGTATCCTGCAGGTCATCGACGGCATATTCAGCAAAATCTTCAATAGCAGGATTAAGCAGCGTAAGCACCCCTAATAAAATCACCAGCAAAATAAACAAATTTCTGATTCTTGCCGGCTTGGCCCGGCGCTCAACCTGCTGATCAAAATATGGGTCCATATTATCCCTCCTCCAGTAACCATAATGCATTTGGGTATATATGTAAATGATAATTGTGTGGGTTTAGTCCAACTGAATGCTGCAGGCAGGTATTCAATACTGCTATTTTCTGCTACACTGGCATCATTATTGTTACTAGAGGAGCTCTGATCGATGTTATTTACTGAATCATATCCGGCAGTAGTGTTTCTATTACTAACCATACCGGCAATCATCGTCTGGGTGATCAGCTTCATCAAACCGTCGATGTTTAGACGCAGGAATGCTTCTGCCGGGAAATCCCGTAAGCGTGTTAAAGAAATCTCTCTACTTACAGCAGCTGTAAGTTTAGTCCTCTCTATTATTACTGCACCGGGAACCACAATGCTTGAGAAGGCTGCTTCGATACAGAATTTTTTCATATTAAGAGATTATAAAGTAGCTGGCACATTTATATATACATCGAAAACAATGGACGCTGAAGTTACCTCTGTCATCGACGGTGATACCTTCCGGATCCGTACAAATGAAGGGGATACCGAGAAGGTTCGCCTGCTGCTGATCGACACGCCGGAGATAGGAGAACAACCAGAGCCCTATGCACTGGAAGCACGTAACTATGCTAAAGAACTGCTCGAAGGACAAACCGTACATCTTGAATTTGACGAGTCAGAGCGCGATCAATACGGCAGACTGCTCGCTTACGTATACGTGAATGACCAGATGGTTAATCTGCTGCTGCTGGAGAAGGGGCTGGCCAGAGTGGCTGTTTTCCCGCCGGATACCAGGTATGTCGATGCTTTCAGAGAAATTGAAACGAAGGCACGGGAATCCAGTCTCAGGATCTGGAGCATCGACAACTATGTGACTAACAGGGGATTTGATGCAAATGCGGCTGCTTCCGGGCAGTAGTAGGCGTATGATACCAATTAACGGGCTGCTAGAGATTCAGATGGCAATTGTCCGCTTAGCTTGGTTAACAGGCAGTGGCAAGGTGCTGGCGGGTAACTTACAATTTGCACATACCAGGGATAACTGCACTTTATACAGCTAAATGCCTGTTTTTCCCTGAATTACGCGTATAAGTGTACTCTGTACAATTAAAAATCAGCAAAATGCTCATTTTGGTTATTTCTTGCAGAAATAGTTGCACAAACTACAGCTAAACACAGCAATCGCAGACTTTTGAGCTTTTTAAGTGTACAGAGTGCAGCTATTCCTTGCAGCAGCGTTTCCTACAACGGCATAGTTACGCAGTATCAGCAAAACAATAAACAGGGATGTCCCGCAGCACTTCCGGCTGCATAAGACATCCCTGTACCTTTTTATACCATACCCTACTTTTTACAGCCATACCTCGTTTGCAGTCTCGATCACAAGCCGGATCTTGTCCCACTGCTCTTCCTCGGTCAGAATATTGCCTTCCTCCGACGAGGCAAAGCCGCATTGCGGACTCAGGCACAGCTTGTCAATATCCACATACTGCGCAGCTTCAGCAATCCGCAGCTTCAGCTGCTCTTTATTCTCCAGACCGCCATGCTTCGTAGTGATAAGGCCGAGCACAACGAACTGGTCTTGAATGAACCGCAGCGGCGCAAAGTCACCGGAGCGCTCATTGTCGTATTCCAGGAAAAAAGCATCCACCCTTGCCCCGCCGAACAGCGCCTCGGCAACAGGCTCATATCCCCCCGCAGCGAACCAGGTAGAACGCAGATTTCCCCGGCATACATGCAGTGCTATCGTCATATCCCCAGGCTTATCAGCGATACTGTCGTTAATCAGCCTTACATAGTCACGCGCCAACTGATCCGGATCAACGCCTCTGCTTCGCAGATGTGCTCGGTGCCTCCCGCTCGACAGGGTCCCCCAGGTCGTATCATCCAGCTGCAGATAGCGGCAGCCCGCATCATAAAATGCCTGGATGGCCGAACGGTACACCGCAATAATATCCTGAAACAGCTGATCCCGGTCAGGATAGATCTCATTTCCGTTATAATCCTGCACAAAGTGGAACAACGACGGTGCGGGAATCGTCATTTTAGCCAACGTGTCACCGGCCATCTGCTGCAGCTTCATATAATCAGCTAACATCGGGTGATCCCCGAATGATATTTTCCCCGTAATCTTAAAGCTCTCCGCCCGCTGCGTATTTTCCTTGGCTGAGCCGCTTCCCTGGTTTAGAATAATCTTCTGTGTACCCGTTATACCTAGAAAGAAGTCAAGATGCCACCAGGATCGGCGGAATTCGCCGTCGGTAATAGCCTTCAGCCCCAGAGCCTTCTCGTGCTTCACCAGCTCAGCAATCTCTTTACTCTCAATCTCACCCAGCTGTGCTGAGGTTAATTCACCTTGTTCAAACTGACTGCGCGCTGCCTTAATCCCCTCGCTGCGCAAAAAACTGCCGACAATATCATAACGAAAGGGCGGGGCGTTTCTGGCGGAACCGGTAATTGGACTGATCATACGACCCTCCTGCTGTTATAGTAAGAATTGGTTCATGTCAAAATAGCTGCTGGCAACCAGATCGTTCAGCAGATCGATAAAAGCGGACATAATTTCACTCGGCTTACGGTCCTTATGGGCAATCCAGCCGACGGTAAACACTTCGTTGCTCTCATAAGGAATGGTCAGCATACCGTTGCCGTTCAGTTCGGAAGCCATTATGCCGGTCCCGATCGTATAAGCATCACTGCCGAGCAGCAGGTTAGTAAGCGTTGCCCGGTCCGTTACCTTTATATTTTTCTCAATCTGCGTGAAGCTAAGCATCTCTTCCGAGAAATGCAGTGAGTTGTTGTCCCCCTGCTCAAATGTAATGTACGGAAACGGCAGGATGTCTTCCAGCACAATGATTTCTTTTGCAGCCAGCGGGTGGGCGGCTCTGACATAGACATGCGGGTTCGTGTTGAACAGCGGTGTGAATTTCAGATTTCCGTCACTGAACAGCTTATTCATAACCTTGTAATTGCTCTCATTAATATACAGGATGCCCAGATCGCTGCGCAGGGTACGCACATCCTCAATGATCTCATAGGTCTGGGTCTCCCGCAGGCTGAAATTATATTCGGCAAGCTGCCGCTCCTTCATCAGGTGTGCAAAGGCATCTACAACAAAGGCATAGTGCTGGGTAGACACGGAAAAATAAACCGGACTGCGCTTCTTCCCGGTATACCGGTTCTCCATGAACTCGGTCTGCTCGATGATCTGCCGGGCATAGCCTAGAAACTCAACGCCTTCGGCTGATATGCTGATTCCGCGGTTGGTCCGTTCAAAAATAGTAATTCCCAGCTCGTTCTCCAGCTCCTTAATCGCATTGGAGAGACTGGGCTGTGACACAAAAAGCCGTTTTGCCGCCTCATTCATCGAGCCGCTGTTCGCAATCTCAATGGCATAGCGGAGCTGCTGCAATGTCAAACCTGTTCCCCCTCTTACCAAAGGCTGCCGCCTTTACGTTTCTGGCTTCTAGTTAGTAGAATACCTTTAATTCCGGTCCGGTGTCTACTGCGTCCGCTTTTTGGCAGCGTCGATTTGCGAGGGGTCAAGCCCTTCCCAGATATTCATGATCTGTGCCTCTTCCGGATGCTCGAATACCAGAAAGGCCGTCGGCAAATAACGTTCGCCGTATTGCGAAGACGGTTTGTTGACGATCTCATTGTCCTTCACCAGCACCGTGGATGAGCCTCCGTCCAGATTGGCGGCGATCACCGCACCATGCTTGAGCATAATCTGCTGGACATCATACAGATTGGCACCGATGCTGTAGCCCGGCTGTCTCCCGTCAATCACTACGAACAGCAGGGCGCCGTCTGCGCGCTGGCCCATAGCCGTTCTTGGAGCGATTCCCCAGCCTTCGGCTGCATTTTTAATTAGCCCCTTGCCGTTAACGATAATCCGCGGCTGAAAGGATACTGCTTCCTGTACCCCGAGCTTACTCAGCTCCCCCAGCGTATAGTTGCCTGCAATCATTTTGCCCTGCTTATCAAGCCCGACAATTTGTGTTGAATCCTTTCCCCCAAGCCCGTTGTAAAAAAGCTTTCCTTGGGAAATGACCAGTCCGATCGGCTTAAATCCGTTGCCCTTCCATTCCGGATCTGCAAAGCCTCCGCCGTTCACGCCGGCAATTGCTCCCGTACGCTTTACCATGCTGGATACCTTTTCGCCTGAGCCTACTTTATCCGGTATGCCGAGCCGTACTTTGGTCGGATCATTGACGGTCATTATGTAACCCGAATAGCCGGTTCCGGTGACTTTTTCAATCTCCACAAGGGGTTTCACTGCCGGAGCTTCTGCATCCGAGTCCGCATCAGCTTCAGGGTCAGGTGCTGCAATCGTATGGGTGTCTAGCTCGTCCCCCATATTATCAAAACGCTGGTTATATTCTGCAACCCTGTTCTTCAGTTCATCTTCGCCGATAATATACTTGGCCATATAGCGGTGCTGTGTCGTAATTAATGTATCTGCAATCAGATAACGGACATTATTGGCAGACGGTGCAAAATACAGCCAGCCGATTCCAATAGTCATCATGAATAAGCAAAACATAAACACTCTGGTGAGTCTGCGCAGAAAGCTTACTTTCTTGCGTTTCTTTTTGACAGACTTCTTCTTGCGAACGCCGTTGCGCTGGGGAAATGATGAAGTGCTCACTGCTAAGTTCCTCCCTGGTCATACATCTCATGCAAAATGGTATAGTATAGTCTCATATTCTCCCATGATAGACGATCTTACAGAGGCAAAGGTTTCAGTATTTTCATTTTATCATCCATAATATGTAACAAAAAAAGAAAACCCTCTTAAAAAAGAGGGCTTAATTATGGAATGAAAGCATCTGCCTAGCTGTGCCTGCCAACTCCGCCTCCGCGGCTCGCATTTCCTCCGCCGCCGGATGAGCTTGAGGACCGGTCCTCATTGCTGCTTCGTGATGAATGCCGTCCGCTTCCGCCGCCGCTGCTGTAGCCTCCGCCGCCATGATTCGTTTCGCTCCCGGAGTATCGTCCGGCTCCGCCTCCACTGCTCGAACCTCCGCCTCCGTGATTAGTCTCCCAGCTGCTGCTACTCCGATAGGAGGCTGAGCTGCGCCGCGGGCGGTGCCGGCGGTTATACCAGCGGCTGCCGTAGCCGTAGCCCGGCTGGCCCTGCCATACCCCGTAGCGGCGGATGTTACGCCGGCTGTAAGGATTAACAGGCAATCCATAGCGGGCGATGTAACTGTTGCGCCGGGATGCTGCCAGGCTGATTAAGCCAACAATGCCCAGAAAAATACCGATTACCGCAAAGCCCTTGCCTCTGGAAATGTGCTCCGTTACCTTCACTGCGGCTTCACCGGACTCGCCAGCTTTATTCGTAACAGCTCCTGTAACTCCGGCCGCTGCAGTGCCAGCTGCTTCCTGAGGCGTTATTGCTGCCGGACTGTGATCGGCTCTGGCCAAAAAGAAGCTGAACATCTCATTGGCTGCTGCCGTAACGCCTGCTGCGTATTTTTTGGCTGCGAATGGAGGCTCCAATGCCCTGCTGAGTATATCGCCGATCACTTCATTCGTCAGGGTAGCATCTACATCCTTGCCTTGCAGCACATGATAATTGTCGCCTTCAATATCGAGTACCAGCATAACATCCCTGGGTCCTGCACCGACTGAAGCGTATTTGGCATAGGTGTAATCCTGCAGCGTCCTGCTGCCGGAATTCTTAACCGTTACGAAGTAAATGCCGCTGCCGGTCGTTGTTTTGTAGCGGTTGCTGGACTGGTTAAGATAAAGTCTGGTAACCTGCGGAAGGACCCCTGCATTGTCTGCTACAAAATTCCGTGTCCCGAGCGGCTCCGTCCATACCCCGCCCAGGCTTTCAATCAATGCACCGTAGGTCTTGCGTGCCCCGGCTGCATATTCCTTACGGGCAAAATCCGGCTCCAGCGACTGGGCGAGAATCTGCGACAGCATGCTGTCGGTTAGCGAGCTTTTTAAACCGTCTCCCTGCAGCACCCAGTAATCATCATCCTTGATTGAGAGGAGCAGCAGCACGCCGTTATCCTTATCCGCCGAGCCGATTCCCCAGCTGTTAAACAGCGTCTTCGCATACTCCTCCATTGTAACTCCACCAGTGGAATCTACCGTAACCAGCACCACTTGAGCCCCCGTCTCCTGATGCAGCTTAACACCGTAGTTAACCATATAATTCTCTGCTTTCAAGTCAATAACCCCGGCAAAGTCATTCACATAAAAAGCATCTGTATGCTCCGGCACCGCCGGCTCGGCCCGGCTTACCTCCGGCAGCAGCATAACACTCAGCAGCATCGCAACCAGCATAACTATGATACCTTTGTGCTTCATATAAATCCCCCTGCTTGTCTATTCTAGTCTTAATATCGGCTTTGCCTGCGGTCATTGTTAATATTTTCTATAGGGCTGTGTATCAATCCTGCCAGCAGCTAACGCCAACCGGGTATAACCTTGTTACTAGACAACAACATGTGAACATGATACGTTTTAAACTCGCTTAAGTAAATAAATGGATATAGTAGGAGTTGGAAAATGAAAAACAATATTAACTTACTCTATTGCTTATTAGGAAGTTTTGTACTGACACTGTTGAATCACCCGCTGCTCAGTGCTGCAAGACTTGGAATATTCCCGTCCGGCTACGGCTCAAGCTTATTTGGTGAAATATTTGTGCTGACTACCAACCTGCTCGCTTTTGTAGGCTATCTGCTACTAATTATATGCTGTACTCTATTACTCATTACTAATATTAATCCTAAGAAGAATAAATAATAGTAGGTAATAGCCGGGATACTATTAATCTTTAGGCTTTTAGTAGGCCGTGAGTGCCGGAATGAAAGGCATTTGCCTTTGATTTGCGTCATTTAGCCGCGCAAGCCGGAATCAAAGGCACTTTTGCCTTTGATTTGCCTCATTTAGCCGCGCAAGCCGGAATCAAAGGCACTTTTGCCTTTGATTTCGCATATTCAGCCACGCGGGCCCGAATCAAAGGCACTTTTGCCTTTGATTTCGCATATTCAGCCACGCGAGCCCGATTCAAAGGCATTATTGCCTTTAATTTGCCTCATTCAGCCACGCGGGCCCGAATCAAAGGCATTATTGCCTTTGATTTGCCTCATTTAGCCGCGCAGGCCGTAATCAAAGGCACTTTTGCCTTTGATTTCGCACATTCAGCCGCGCAGGCCCGAATCAAAGGCACTTTTGCCTTTGATTTCGCACATTCAGCCACGCGGGCCGGAATCAAAGGCATTTTTGCCTTTGAGCTCCTTCACCTCTCACCCTAATTCAAAACAAACCCGCCAGGCATCAGCCAGACGGGTCCTGTTTAAGTTACAACTAGAATAATGATGCCGGGATCATCTTTCTGCCGCCTTTTACGAGCGTAGACTCCAGCATCTCACCTTTGTCCCCGCCAAAATACAGCTGCCAGTAGACGCCGAAGCGCACACTGACATCATTCTTTACCAGCTCCGGCGGGGTCACGATCAGCCACTGGAACCGGAGCGCCTTGGAGATTTCAAAGACAGGATCAAGCACGTTGTTGGAGACCATCTCACCGAACGGGTTGTCATAGAGAAAGACGGTCCAGCCCTTGTTCTCTCGGTTAACCCGCTTATGGGTCATGATCATCATCGCCACCAGCAGCTGCACCGACTGGCGCTGGCCGCCGCTGCCGACAGCTTCATCAAGCGCACCGCGGTTGATGACCTCCCAGTCGGAGTAATGGAACTCCTCAGGTGCCGCATACAGGAAATAATTCTCCGTAACCGGCTTGTACACCTGAAGCACCGGGAAGCGGTTCTGCATGGCTGCGTACACGAGCTTGCCGTCATTGATCAGCTCCTTAACCGCTGCCGCCGGCACCTGCTCGATCTTCGGATATTTCTCCAGCAGGCTGCTGATGCAGCGGTTGAAGTATTCGCTGACCAGCGGCTCGATATCATCCGTCGTCTTAGGAACAGTAATATGCTTATAATTCAGCTTCACCAGCGGAAAAGCATGACCATTCTCGTTATGAATAATCATCCGCCGCTCCATGCGCTTCAGGATATCCGTAATCTGCACGACCCGCTTGGCCGCACGTCCGACCCACAGCTTACGCGAGAGCTCCATACTCTCTTTATCGCTGCGGATGCTCTCGATCTGATCACGCGAGCTCTGCAGCATCGAATCCAGCACCTGCCCGGCAATGGAGAAGTCCTCCCAGTGTACGGTATTCAGCCGCTCCTGGATCTTGGTCTCCAGCTCGCTGCTCCAGCCGCACTTGGACAGCTTGGCACTTAAGTCATTTTTCTCATCCTTTACTTTACGGGTTAGCTCTGTACGCTGTGCACGGCTTTCTTTACTCTGCAGCAGCCAGTCAGAGACTGTAAGCTCACAGCTTTCTCTCACCTGCTGCTGTACTTCCTCCGGTACATCACGGAGCTGAACCCGGCCTTCGACATGCGTGTCGAGAATCTGTCTCTGGTTGCCCAGCGTCTGGAGCCATTGATCCACAGCAGTGAGACGTTGTTTACACAGGCTTAATTGCCGTTCATTCTCACGGGTATCTTCCGAGATCTCCTGCTCTTTGGCAGAGAGCGCGTCAGTCCATAATTCCACAGGCCGTTCATGCTTCTCCTTAATTGACTTTTCGGTTTTGCGCAGATCCTTCTGCAGATTCTCAAGGATCGTCTGGCAGCGGATGTACGATTCGCGTACGCTCTGGTAATCCTCCTCCAGATATACCGTCTCATTCTTCTGCCGCGCCCGCGCTGCCGTTATTGCTTCAGGTGAATCCTGCGGCTCAGGCGCGCCGTGCCAGTCACGGTCAACCTGGTAGACAGCAGCCTCAAGCTCTCTCAGCTGTTCACCTGCACGCTTAATGTTACCCTGACGAGTACGGATTTCCAGCTCATTATGGGTCAGCGACTGCTGCAAGCTCTCCACTGTACTGAGCAGCTGCAGCATTTTATTCTGGGCATCCGGGTTCAGTTCTTCCTCTGCCGCGCCAATTTCACTCTGGCGGTCATTTGGAAATACAAGCTCCGGGAACCAGCTCTGCAGCCTTGGGAACAGAGAATAACGGGTATCCCCGATCCACTGCTCCCGGAGTTGTGCTGCACTTTCCATCTCTGACTTCAGCTGAACCAGTCCCTGGTCTTTAACAGAGATTTCCTTAACCAGCGCCTGTCTGCGGTCCACCGCTCTCTGCTTATCCTTGTAATCCTGCTCCTGCTTCCGGGTCCGCTCTTCCCAGAGCCGCAGGGCCTGAGCTCTTTGCTCCAGTCCGGTCTTTTCCTGCTCGTATTCAGTAAGCTCCTTCTGAATGGAAGCAAGCAGCTCTTCATTCTCACTGATCTCTGTCTTTAGACCGGCAGCAGCTCCATCCAGCTCGTTCACAACCAGCTCCAGCTCACGGGACTTGGCTTTCAAAATTACCGTATGTTCAGTCTGGAACAGCCGCTCAAACTCCTGCCGTGCTGTTTTCAGCTTGGACATATAATTCTCAGCATCCTGCAGCTCTTCTTCTTGCTCCTTCAGCCGGGAGGCAATCCCCCGCTTCCAGTCGTGGAACTGCTCCGGCTGCAGAACCATCTGCGGCCCCTGATTAGCCGGCAGGAGGAACGGCTCCACCGCTGTTGCCCCCATTCCCTCACGGATAAAGACCGGAACCGCCGATTTGAGAATAACATTCTTCAGTGCATCCGGCGGGATTTTGTCCGCCTCACGCTGTGTGACGATTAGTCCGTATGGGAGCAGCGGATGACGTCCGAGCTCTTCCTCACGCTGCAGATAACTAAGGTCATTCAGATACGAGCTGCCGGGCATGGAGCTGATCTTAAGTGCATCCAGCCTGTCCTTAACGGTAAGCACATCCGCATTAGGCAGCCAATAAGCCTCCTGCTGCAGCTCTACGTCCAGCTGCTGATGATAATACTCTCTGCGCAGCCGCTTGGTCTGCTGCTCTGTATCATCCAGTCTGCGGATGAACCGCTCCTGAATCAGAGCCTTTGCTTCAAACAGCGCTGTTGCCCCCAGGATCTGATGCTCTTCGTATAGCTCAAGCAGCACAACAAGCTGTGACCACAGCTGCGATTCCCGGCCCATCTGCGCTTCCAGCTGATTGTTCAGCTCATCGTTCTGACGCCGTTCAGCGGCAAGCTTGGCCTGAAGCTCCGCCAGGTGTGTGCGCAGGCTAAGCCTGCGCGCTTCCCCCTGGCTACGCTGACCAGCGCGGTCTGCAATGGAATCTGCAATAGAATTGGCAGCCAGGAGTGTCCGCTGCAGCACCGGCCCGGGTGCACTGGCTGCTTCCTGTCCATGCCGGGAAGCGAATACACCCGCTTCCTCGGTGAACTGACGAATGGAGCCGGTAAGCTCATTAATCCGGCTCTCCAGTCCGCCCAGCTCCAGAACATAACTTTCCCGTTCTTTGCGCAGCCCGGCTTCTTCAGTTGAGAGTACCTGCTGGCGTCCTGCGAAGCTGGTTAGCTCCTGCTGCCACAGCCGGAATACCTGATCCCACTGAGAGCGCAGCTCCAACTTGGCACTCTGGATAACCTCCTGGCGCTCCTTCATTTCAAGCGAGCCTTCGATCGCTTCAATTTCCTTCTGCCATTGCCCGATTTCACGCTTATGCACCTGGCGTTTGGCCAGATATTGCGCTACTTCCAGACGCTTCTCCTGCGCTTTGGACTCATCAAGGCGTGAACGCGCCCGCCCCTGATTATCACTGATGGCCTTGAACTCTTCCTGCTTCTGATCATGCTCCTCTTTGCTGCGCAGATAGCTCAGATTATCCGCCTCAAAGCGCAGCTGCCGCGCTTCAGACTGCAGCCGGACCAGCTCGTCGGCTTGTCTGCCCCGGCTGTCTTCGGCTGATCTCAGCTCGTCATAAATGACCGTGTAAATCTGCCGCCCAAGCAGCTCCGTGTCCTGAAAGCTCCGCTCTGCTTCCGCACCCTGCTTGACCAGCTCATGCAGCGGCGCAGCCAGCGCCGTGAACTCGGCAAATGCCTTCTCCCGCTGCTCCAGCATCGGAAGCCGCTGGGCTACCGTTGCCGTATCGGTGAACATCCGCTGAAGTGAACCGTCCTCCTCACGCGACCCGTCATTCAGGCTGGAGCCGATCTCCGGAATGATGAGCTTTTCGAACAGATTGTGGTTCGTGAAGGCGTCATTTTTTTGAAAATAGCCCTTGATCCCGCCCTCTTCACCGTTAATCTTCTTCATATTACGCCATTCGCCGATATGGATATCCCGTCCGGCCAGGAAGGCATAATATTTCTTCAGCTCCGCTTGGCTGCTTCCGTAGTAGATAATCTCACTCCGCCGTTCCCTTACAAACTGCTGAATCGCCTCAAAGCTTGCCGGACCGCCCTCCTCAGCATTGTAGAGAGGCAGCGTAGATAACGTAATATCCGCATGCTCATCGTATTCGGTCAGTGTATACAGCAGATAATCGACCTTGATCTCAAGCTGATCCGCCGAGCTATGCGCTGTCATGGCAATCCCGGTGGTAATGTATTCATTACGGTCACCGGAGTCCAGCTTCCATTCAATGGCGACGTGGAAGGTATACGGCTTCAGCTGTTTTTTGTGATTATGGAAAAAAGCCTCGACCTGATTCTCATTGTCCTTCCCCCATGAAGTCTTCGGAATCAGCAGCTGAAAAATCGACTGCAGCAGCACCCCTTTTCCCCCGCCGTTCATCAGGGTAATCAGGGTATTCGCCGGTCCCTCCTCGTTGCACAGGTCAAGCACCATATCGTCGTATTTCTTGAGCATTTTCTCATACTTCAGTCCGGCGATCCGGATCCGTTCAATGCGCGGCATGGGCGTCCCCCTCCTTCTCCGCCAGTGTGCTGCCGATAAGCGCCTTCAGCTCTTTGTAGCGTTCTACATCGTGATACAGATAGCGCATCCGTTCGTACAATTCCTCCCGCGGGAAAATCCGTTTTTCATTCTCGGAAATGAACACCAGATGCTCGTCCTCCAGCAGCTTCATCCCTTCATGGATCAGTCCGATCCGTGAACCGGAGCCTCTGGACAGTGTATCGGCATCCTCCTGGCTTTTGGTCTGCATATACAGGCTGGCCCATACCTTGTACATCGCCTGAATGTCGAGCCGCCACTGCTTGCTGAACCTGCCCTCTTCATCCATTTCATACCAGGCCTTCAAAACAGCCGACACCTGATCAGCCAGCTGAATATAAGACATACTGTCCTGCCCGGGTTTGAAATGCTGCTCGTCCTGATCCATTTCTGCCAAGAACACCAGGATGATGACGTTGATAATATGTAAATGCGTCTTGCGCTCAATCCTCGAATATTTATTTCGCAACTGGGTGAAGTTAGTCGCAAAGCCCGACCCTAACGGATTGACCAGCAGATGCAGGCGGTGACCGGAGTTCATGATCCGGCAGCCTCCCTCTTTAGCCAGATATTGCAATGCATCATAAGCGCCAGTGTCCTGCAGACACTCCGCTGCCGCCGGATCATCCAGCGAAATGACCTTCCGCCGCAGCAGGTCAAAGAACAGCCTTGACGCCTGCTGCAGTTGTTCCAATGTATAACTCATGTTCGGACCACTCATCTTTCTTCTATAGTAATAGTGTACGGACTCATCTCAAGCCCCGGCCACTTAACTGCCGGCTGCTGCCCGGTACCGGTAATGTTTGTTCTTAGCATCTTGCCCCGCAGAGTCTCCAGCTCAGGATGATTGTCCAGCAGGTATTGAATGAGCCTCTGGCATTCATCTGTTCCAGCCGTATTCTCTTCAGCCGATTCCTGTACTCTCACCTCAGCATGAAAAAACTGTGCCCATAAATCAACCGCATTCGGGTTGTTCGTCCAGCCAAGCTTTTGTTCCTCGGTAAAGGCTTCTGCAGCAAAGGTAAATCTGCCCTCAGCTGCAAGCCCCGCAAATACGGGAAGCCACAGCTCTGCAACCTCGGCCCAAGAGATTGTTTTGGGAACATAGGATACTTCCGGTTCTTCCCCTGCATCCTCCGGCTCCTCCAGCCATTCTTCCGGCAGGAATCCGGTCTCCTGCTCCTCCCACGCCCAGGCAAGCGGATAAATAAAGTCCTGCTGCGGTGCGAACAAGCCGCCGACCAGCAGTTCAAGACTGTCCCCGGAGGGAAGCCCGTCACTTTTGACCCATTCCTCCCATACATTGGTCCGGAAGTTAAAGCCGGCCGCCCCCCAGAACAGCTCAGGGAAGTTCAGCCGCAGATTCGTTTCCGCCTCAAAAATGCCCAGCACCACCTCGGCCAGCTCATCATGGACTCTCCGTGACAGCTCCACCCGTTCAGACAGCAGCCGCAGCTCGTTGAAATCGGTCAGATCCTTCTCGTCATTAACCAGCCGGGCCAGCGAGCGGTGAATACTGTCAAAGTGCCTGCGTTCCTCGTCAAACTGCTGATGTATATCCTCCAGCCGCTGATGGCGCATCACCCCGTATTCGCTGAACATATGCTTCGGATTACGGCGCAGCGCGTTCCGGTATTCCTGCTGCTGCTGGGTCATTTTGCGTACCCGTGAAATCAGCTCGTTCACATCCTGCAGCGCGCGCGTCACCCGGCCATGCTTGATATGCATCTGAATCTCCAGCAGCTTGATGCTGATCTGGAATTCCTCAATAATCTCGTGGCTCATGAAGATCAGCTCCATCGCATGCTCGGACAGCCGGTAGATTGTGGTTCCGCTCTCTTCCCAGCTGCTGCGTGTGGCATCCTCATCCACAGTAAAATACTTATATTTCTGCATAGTCATCTGCCGTGTGTGATCATCATAATATACCGTCTCAAAATCGCCGCCGCTGCCGCTCCAGAGCAGTCCGTCCACCAGGCGTTCCACCGATTCTGCGGTTCCCAGCCCAGTGATCTTAAAGCGCTCCAGTGAGCTCCACGCCAGACCGGTGATATCCTCCTTGGACCGCTGCTCATTCGATTCCAGCTCCAGATAGTAGACCTGCAGGAGCACACTGAGCGCGATCATCTCCTTGTACGGCTGAAGCTCACCGAGATTCATTCCCGCACCAAGGCTCCACAGCGGATTAAGCCGCTTGTTCCGTTCCCCAAAATCAGACCAGTTCATAATGTATAAGCCAACCCCGCCATCAGTTCATAATTGGTGACAAAAAAACATAACCCATATCAGCCCAAAGAGGGAAATACGGGTTAGCAATCACAGATAACTAACATTTTCCTTACGAATATATGTTTCTATTATAACAATGAAATAAAGAGTTGGCTATGATCCTTGTGGAGGATTCCGTCATGACGTCAAAAAAGGACTCAGCTGGAAGCAGAGCCCGTTGCAATCAACATTACATTATTGACTTTAGATATATTTCTCCTGCAAAAGATAATGCAAATTCGCCTTTACCCCCGGCCACTCCTCATCAATGATGCTGTACAGTACATTATCGACTACATTGCCATCGGAGCTGATCCGGTGCTTGCGGAGGATACCTTCTTTTGCGGCACCAATGCGTTCAATCGCTCGTTGTGACCTCAGGTTGCCGCGGACAATTGTAAAATTCACCCGGAGCAGTCCAAGCTCCTCGAAGCAATGCTGCAGCAGCAGCGCTTTGCCTTCTGTATTCACCGGTGTTCTCCAGTATTCAGGGGCAATCCAGGTGCAACCGATTTCCGCGTTGCGGTGGGCATGATCAATATGCATAATCCGCGAGGTCCCGGCAATCCGTCCGGTAGAACGGTCCAGCATAACAAACGGCAGATCGTGACCCTTATCTTTGTTCATAAGCGCCGTATCGATTAGCTGCTCTACCTGTGCGGCGGAGGTGATTTTTCTCCAGGTAAATTCCCAGATTTGCGGGTTGCTTAGAATCGCTGTAAGCTCCGCCCTATGCGCTGCCTCCATGGGAACCATTTGAATGTACGTGCCGTTTAAAGGTCTGATGTTCTCCGAGATCACACAATTGCCTCCTAAGATGCGGATGAGTTCAAAGCACGCTGCATAACTAAACGCCGATCTCCACTTAAAAGACCAGCTGTCCCTAAATTGTAAACGATCTGCCTGTCCTCTGTCTGTATGGTTTTGATAAAAAAACAGCCCCGTTTGTGTAAAAACGGAGCTGCAGCATATTAATGAAGAAACTTTTTATTTCCGCCCTGCAATCTCTGCGGCAATCAGCCGGGCCAGCTCATCTATGCCCATCGGGCCGGCATCTCCGCCGCCGCGCTTACGCACGGAGATTGTGCCGGAATCACGCTCATTGTCACCAAGCACGAGCATGTAAGGAACCTTCTCCAGCTGGGCTTCCCGGATCTTCAGGCCTAATTTCTCATTACGCACATCCGCTTCAACCCGGATTCCGGCAGCTGCCAGCGCCTGCTTCACCTCGAAGGCATAGTCCGCATGATTCACCGATACCGGCAGCAGCTTTACCTGAACCGGAGACAGCCACACCGGAAAAGCACCGCTGAAATGCTCAGTCAGAATCCCGATGAACCGGTCGATCGAGCCGTATACCGCGCGGTGAATGACAACCGGACGGTGCTTCTGGCCGTCTTCGCCGACGTAAGTCAGGTCGAATTTTTGCGGCATCTGGAAGTCCAGCTGCACTGTGCCGCATTGCCAGCTCCGTTTTAGCGCGTCGAGGATGTGGAAGTCAATTTTCGGCCCGTAAAAAGCGCCGTCTCCTGCGTTGATCCGGTACGGCATGCCGCGGTTTTGCAGTACCTTTTCCAGCGCAGCCTCCGCCTGATCCCAGAGTGACTCCTCACCCATATAATCTGCCGGACGAGTGGACAGCTCTACCTTGTATTCAAAGCCGAACACTTTGTAGATATGGTCAATTAAGTCCAGCACCTGCCCGATTTCTGCTTCGATCTGCTCCGGCAGTACGAACAGGTGGGCATCATCCTGGCAAAAAGTGCGGACACGCATCATCCCGTTCAGCGAGCCTGAGGATTCGTTGCGGTGCACCTGGCCGAATTCAGCCAGCCGGATCGGCAGCTCACGGTAGGAGTGCAGGTTATTTTTGAAGATCAGCATATGTCCGGGGCAGTTCATCGGCTTCAGTGCAAACTTTGCTTCGTCCGCCTGAGTGAAATACATATCGTCCTTGTAGTGGTCATAGTGTCCGGATTGCTCCCACAGCCGGTTGTTCATCATCAGCGGTGTGCGGACCTCACTGTAATCCCGCTCACGCTGCAGTCCGCGGCTGAAATCCTCCAGCTCTGTGCGGATAATCATCCCTTTTGGCAGATAGAACGGCATGCCCGGTGATTCCTCGGAGAACATGAACAGCTCCAGCTCCTTGCCGAGCTTGCGGTGATCCCGTTTCTTGGCTTCCTCCAGCATGTGCAGATGCTCATCGAGCCGGGCTTTTTTCAGGAAAGCCACACCATAAATCCGCTGCAGCATCTTATTGTTCGAATCCCCGCGCCAGTAGGCTCCGGCCACGCTCATTAGCTTGAACACCTTAATTTGGCCTGTGGAAGCCAAGTGCGGGCCGCGGCACAGATCGGAGAATTCCCCTTGATTATAAATACTGATAACAGCGTCTTCGGGCAGATCACGGATCAGTTCCAGCTTAAGCGGCTCCTCCAGGTCTGCGAACAGGTTAACCGCCTCATCGCGGCTGACTTCCCGGCGGACGATCGGCAGATTCTCCTTAACAATAGCATTCATCTCCTGCTCAATTGCCGCCAGATCCTCGCTCGACAACGGCTGCTCGATATCCACATCGTAGTAGAAGCCGTCTTCGATGACCGGACCGATGCCCAGCTTCACCTTTTTGCCGCCGTAGATGCGTTTAATCGCTTGAGCCATCAGATGTGCAGTGCTGTGCCGGTGTACGTCCTGTCCATCCTTGCTGTCCAGTGTCACAATCTCAACCCGGCTGTCCTTAACAAGCGGATAATTCAGGTCAACGAGCTTACCGTCAACTTTCCCTGCAACTGCATTTTTCTTCAGACTGGGACTAATAGATTCTGCAACCGCACTAATACTAGTGTTATATGAATACCCTTTTATTTGTCCATCCGGCAGTTTTACTTTGATCTCCATGATTATAGCCTCCGTCTCTTCAAGGTAAAGGAACATTTGAACGCAAAAAAACGCATCTCTCCCGAAAAGGGACGAGTGCGCTTAAGCTCGTGGTTCCACCCTAGTTTGACCTGCGCTGTAACAACCCCCTGCTGTCAGGCGGAAGCTAAGTCGCATAATCCTCATGGTATCCGGTATCGGGGATAAGTCGGTGGCATTTACAGCCGCCCTGACAGCAGGGAGGGTTCAGTGCCACGGCTGCAAAGGGGTAACATCCGGCCGGTCTCTGTAAGAAGCTCTCACCACTCACTTCTCTCTCTGGTCAGTCCTTGGAGGATATCCTGTCTTTGGTCAATGCCTTGGTTATGATGTTGCTTGGTGTTGATGGTTACATATTACTCAATGACAATCTGATAAGTCAATAGTCATTATAAAAAATAGTCTAAACACCCGGTAAGGTTAACCTGCAGCCGGCACACTGATCCGTGTAATAATCTCTCCGATTTCCGCAACGTTTGCTGCTATATAATCCGCGCCGCTGGCGGATAATTCCGCTTCAGAGCCATAGCCGATCAATACACCGATTGAAGGGACGCCGCAGGCTTTTGCCCCGATAATGTCATGCTCCCGGTCGCCGATCATTACAGCCTCCTCAGGTGTAATACCACCCTGCTCCAGCACATACCGGATGACCTCAGCCTTTTTGGAGCGGGTACCATCCAGATTGCTGCCGCCTACATGCCGGAAATACCTGTCCAGCCCGTAATGCTTGAGAATCTCCTCTGCGAATACCGTAGGTTTAGACGTAGCCACGTACAAGGAATATCCCTTGGCCTGCAGCGCCTCCAGCAGCTCAGGAATTCCGGGAATGACGGCATTCTCGAACATCCCGACAGTGCTGTAGCGTTCACGGTAAAAGACTACCGCCTGCGCAGCCTGCTCCTCCGTTAACCCCTGAATCTGCACAAAAGAGTCATACAGCGGCGGCCCGATATACGGCAGCAGCAGATCTGTGTGCTCAACTGTAATTCCGAACTTGTTCAGGGCATATTCCACACACCGGGTAATCCCTTCCTTCGGATCGGTCAACGTACCGTCCAGGTCAAATAAGATACTTTTCAGCGCTTCATTCATATTTGTCTGCTCCCCTCTTATATGCATATTTATGCACCAGCGCCTAACTGCGCAGCTTGTTCCATCATACCCCTGTTTCTACATACTTTCCACACACTTATCTATTACCATCTCAGAGTAAGTAATTTTGCTATTGGAGGATGTAACATGACAATGACACACTACATGTCGCTGCTGGCGGACAATCAGCCATGGAATCTGATACTTTTTATGGCGATTCCCGTTATTTTCGCAGAGACGATTACTGTAACCGAATTCTTTATTCTGTTCACCAAAAAACTGAACGGACCGCTGAGAGCCTTCAACCGGATATGCAGTATTCTCGCCGGTCTTTATTTCACCGGAATATTTCTCTACTTGTTCCCAACCGCCTTTGTACCGCTTACTGTTAACGGTGAATGGCATACCTGGGTTGACGTTGTTGCTGTTGGCTTCTACCTGAGCGGAGTTCTGTTTCTCCTGCCGCTCGCGCTGCTCGATCTCGGCCTGATTGCCCGCAAGCGTACGGAAGAGGATAAGCTGAAGCTGCATTTCCTGCTGGTCAGCGGTTTCCTGGTGGTAGCGCATATTGCGATGATCTTCGGGATGATCAATCCGGAAATTATCAGCGGGATGGCCGGGATGAACCACTGATAGCCTAACCTGACAACACTCAAATAAGCAGAGCTCCGTTTACCGGACAAGCTCTGCTTGTTGAGTGTTATCTGTTTTTTCAAATACAACCTCACATTTCGTACCCTCCCCCGGCTTGCTGGATATACTCACCGTTCCTCCTAATAGCCCCGTCAGCTTATGCACAATGGACAAACCGAGTCCGGTTCCGCCGTACTGCCGGGAACGTGATTTCTCCACCCGGTAGAATCTCTCAAACACAAAGGGAAGCTCTTCCTCCGGAATACCAATCCCGGTATCCTCCACAATGAACCTGACCTTATCGCTGTCATACTGCAGCAGGACCCGGACCTCTCCCTCATCCGTGTAGCGGACAGCATTTTCCAGTATATTCATTACAATTTGTTCCATCCGTTTCGCATCCCCGGGTATAGGAGCAGCCGCTCCGCTTACGTTAAAAAGAAGCCTGATCCCCTTATCTCTGGCTGTAAGCTCCAGCTTGCTGACTGCCTGCCCGGCTATGCCGGTGAAATCCACCGGTCCGATATGCAGCGGAATCTGACCCTCTTCCATTTTGGCCAGCTCGAACAAATCGTCCACCAGATGCTGGATGCGGTGCGCCTCCTGATGAATGATATTCAGGTACAGCTGCTGCTCCTCTTCGGTTTCGTACAGTCCATCCCTTACCACCTTCGCATAGCCTTGCAGATAGGTGACAGGGGTGCGTAATTCATGTGAAATGTTAGCGAGAAACTCCTGCCGTGTATCCCTGAACCGCTGCAGATCGACAGCAAGATCATTGATTGCTCCTGCCAGCGTTCCAATTTCATCGTTACTGCTGATCGTAAGCCTCGTCTCCAGCTCACCTGCGGCAATTTTGCGGGTAGCCTTTTGCATTTGCACTAGCGGACGCGACAAAATCCTGGCGATAACCAGCGTAATCAGCAGTGCAAGCACAAAGGCACTAACGCCTGCCAGCAGCAGAATATCCCTTACAGCCGCAAGGGTCTGCTCCATATTCTCCATCGAGGACATAACATATAACGCCGAAATGATGCTGGTTCCCTGCTTGATGGGCTGGGCTGTAACGAAATAACGGTGACCGGCGGGATCTGAATAGACAAAGCTGCTGTCCGCTCCGGCAAAAATATGCTCAAGGTCCCCGTCTTGTATAAACATACGGTCCGCAGCATCATGTAGTCCAGAGTGAAGCTCTACCTTGCCGTCCCGGGATATATTAAAGATGCTGACATCCGTGAATTCTGCAAAAGACCCCATCATCAGCTCATTGGTCGTATCGCCGGATTCAGCCATGGCCGTAAAATGTGATGCCAGCTCCATTGCCTGAGTGCGCATTTCCCGGTAATAAAAGCTGCTGAACATCCGGTCGATCATCACACCCAGCGACAGGAGTACGACCAGAAAGAGGGACATAATCGCCAGACCAAGCTTAAAGCCAATTCTGTTGCCCCTCATTCCGCATGCTCCGGTGCCTGAAATTTATAGCCCAGTCCCCATACCGTCTGCACCGGATGATAGGAAAGCTCCGCTTTTTGCAGCTTTTCCCTGATATTCTTGATATGGGTATCCACCACCCGTGTTTCTCCCCCGTAATCATTCCCCCACAGCTGCTCAACCAGTTCCTCTCTGGTGTATACGCGCTGTCCGCCGCGGGCAAGTGCAGCGAGCAAATCAAACTCCTTCAGCGTAAAAACAACCTTCTCCCCCTTAACTTCCACCTCGCGGGCTTCCGGATAAATATTCAGCTCCGGGAAGCCCAGAACCTCCTTCTGCGGGACAGCCGCGCGGGTTAACAAAGAGCGCCTCAGCAAGGAATGAATCCGGGCCAGCAGCTCCTCCGGCTCGAACGGCTTGGACAGATAATCATCAGCGCCAATCCCGAGGCCAAGCACTTTGTCTCTCGTCTCTGACCGTGCTGTAAGCATAATGATAGGCACATTACTTCGGGCCCGGACCGACTTGCAGACCTGCCACCCGTCCATATCCGGCATCATGACATCCAGCAGCACTAAACTGAACGCCTGCTGTTCTATCTTCTGCAGTGCTTCATAGCCTGTGGCTGCTTCCTCTGTGTCAAAACCTGCCCTGCGCAAATAAATCCGCAGCAGATTCCGCATATTCCATTCATCGTCAACGATCAGCACCTGAGGCTTCGTCAAGCTAATCACCCTTTGTGGTTGTACTGAACTACACTTTTCTTTTATTATACCTTAATAAAAACACAAGCCGGCAGCAGCTCCATTGTGTAATTCACTAGCTGCAGTTTAGCCCATAATTATGTAGAAAGCATGTGGAATCAAACCGTAAGAGGAGGTTTAATCCTAACAAGCGAATATTATAACCAGAGGGTTCCATTTCGAGAGGAGTGATGTGGTATGAAGAATAGCCATCCAGTTGTTGATACAAGAGGAATTGCGCCATAATCGCGGAGGACGGGCTCCTCTGCGAATTAACATTCGGGAGGAAAGTCGATGAACGTTGAATTGAAGCCTGTAACGGCTGATAACTGGTACGCCTGCACCAAGCTTAAAGTCAAACCCGGGCAGCTGGACATCTTTCCTGCACCTGTGGTCTATTGGATCGCGGAATCGAAATATGTTGATGACTTTGAACTGCGTGCCGTTTACTCGGAAGAGACCTTGGTCGGATTTCTCGTATTTTGTATGAATCCGGATCAAGACGGTAACTGCTGGATTCCCGCCGTTATGATCGATGAACAATATCAGGGTAACGGTTTGGGCAAAGCGGCAATGAACGCTTTAATACAGCTTATGCGCAGTTCCAATTGTACCCGGATCATGATCGGACACCGGCCGGACAATCTGGCTGCGGGAAGGCTGTACGAATCCTTGGGGTTTAATAAAGTCAGTGAAGAAGTAATAGACGGTGAAATCATACGTCTGCTAGAGATAGATTAATATGATTTAGTACAAAAAACGGCAACCCGGATTCTAAAGATCCGGACTGCCGTTTTTTTTCATTTCAGGTATTCTTCTACTTCTGGACCAGCACCGACAGCTCGCCCTCAAACACCAGACCCTCCGCCTGATTGAACGTTGACAGCCTTACCGTCACAAGTCCTGTATCATTCTTCTTCTCCGCCAAATCTATTACTTCCACAATGCAATATAATTCATCTCCCGGCAGCACAGGCTTGATAAACCGGATGTTATTCATCGCAGTCCCGGCTACAATATCCTCACCATAGCTGCCGGTTTCGACCCAGAGCTTGAAGGAAACGGCCAAGGTCTGAATGCCCGATGCGATAATTCCGCCGAATCTCCCCTGCTTCGCCCGTTCTTCGTCCAGATGCATATACTGCGGATCAAATTCAGCAGCAAAGCTTTTAACATTCTCAGGAGTTATACTTAATGATTTCGTTCTAAAGGTCTGGCCGGTGCTAAATTCATGAAACTTCATTCTTCCACCTCTTGGTTGTCTGTGTATGTAACTATATTAGATCAAGGTGATAGAATGTAGCAAGACTTGAGCTGAGTTTACCAGGCTACACGGATAATCAGGCCTTTCGGATTGCCGGTCTCCAGGTATGCCGCCTGTCCGTTGACATCATCATACGGGAAGCCGTACGCCAGGCCGTTGATACTGTGATCATGCCAGAATTTCGCATAATAGTTGGCCGGGGCCGCATTATAGTAGTTCGCTACATTGTTCCAGTTGCTGGTGGTATAGACATGACGGTTGATCGCTGCAGCGGTAGCGGCATCGGTGAGAGCACCGTCACAGCGGAGAATATCCTGCGTGCTGTAGCTGGAATATCCGGCAAAATAATTGGCGTTCGCACCACCGGCTGCAAAAGATCCGTAAATGGGTGCTACAATCCGGTATGGCGCCTGGAGGGTAGCAAGCGGTTTAAATGCAGCAGGCACTTCGTTTTGATATTTCGTAAAGATTCCGGCCCGTGTCTCCGACTCGAGTTCACCGACAGTCTGGTCGAAGGAGCCGCTGGTATTGACCAGCCGGTGCTGAATCGGGAAACCGAAGGCATCCACACGGGTTGTGTTACCGTGATAGCCGGTTGCGTCAACAGTAAATTCTATGAAATCGAAATAGATGTTGCGGTTCGGATCAGTAGGATTATTAATATCCGGTCCGGCGAAGCCGTCGTCATAGGTCTTAATATAGAGCGGGGTGCCGACACTGAGGAACATCCGTCCAGAGGTGATCTTCGGCAGGTTCACCCATGAGGCCTGGCTGACGGTGTGATAAATATTGGCATAGTTAACCCCGTTTTTGGTCAGGTGCCCGGAAGCATCATTAAGCGCAGTTGAGATCGGCAGCAGATTACCGCTTAGATCCAGATAGCTCCACTTGCCATTGGCCGGATTAATGCCGATGACACCCCAGTAAATCTGGCTGTCGGGATAAACGCCGCCCGTTCCATTCATTACTTTGAGGGACATCGAACCGTTTGGAGCTGTAGGTATGGAGGCTGCGGTAATGGAATAGATGGAATTCGAAGAATTAGGCGGTGTGGTTGGTGTTGTGCCTGAGGCTGTCCAGGTAAACCAGCCTGTGTCGTAGGCCGGAGTGCCATTGTTGTATGTGAAAAAATAGCTGATTGCTGTACCGGCGGATACACCGGTTACAGACTGCTCATAGCGGGCGGTGCTGCTGTTATACGTCATCCGGTAATTAAGCTGTGTGCCGTTGTTGACCTTGTAGTGCACATCTGCCCATGAGGTACTGACACTTGATTTGAACCAGATCGTTGCCGTCGTGCCCGAGAGGCTGACCCCTTGGGTGTAGTCGGCAGCAGCAGCTTTGGAACCAAACATCGGCAGGCAGGAGAGCAGGAGCACAAGCGCGAGCGTTAGCATGGACCATTTTTTTCTCATTGCATTTCCCTCCATTTAATGGATTATAATCAATCACGCCCCATTTATGGTTGCGTTTTCAACACTGATTATAAACTTGGTCCGGCCTGTTTTATAGGCGCAGATTTTCGGTTTACGCCCCAAAATTTGGGGTGAAACGTTTTTATTCCGCTTGCTGACTGACGGCTTGCTGCAAAAAAACCAAAAAGCCCTATTTCTCCAGAAGGCAGGAGAAATAAGGCTTCGCAGTATCAGAACATTACCAGTGCTTTGAAATAAACGTATCGCGTCCGGACTGCTCGCGGTCCTCTTTATAGTGCTTGGGATTCTTTTTATGATAATCTTGGTGATATTCTTCAGCCCGGTAGAAGACCGGCGCCGGCAAAATTTCAGTTACGACCGGGCCCTCAAATCTCCCGCTTAACGCAACCTGCTCCTTGGACGCTTCTGCCGCCTGCCGCTGGCTGTCATTATAGTAGAATACCGCTGTCCGGTACTGGCTTCCCCGGTCCTGAAACTGCCCGCCGTCATCCGTAGGATCAATCTGCGGCCAGAACAGCTCCAGCAGAGTCTCGTAAGGGAACAGCTGCGGATCAAAGGTAATCTGTACCACCTCATAATGACCGGTTGTTCCTGTCTTAACCTGCTCGTATGTCGGATTCTCCACTGTCCCTCCGGCATACCCGGATACGATTCCGTGAATTCCAGGCAGCTCCTCAAACGGGGTTACCATACACCAGAAGCAGCCTCCTGCAAACATTGCCTGTTCCATTCTTACATTCCCTCTCCCTATCTCTCATCTGCTGATCATAAAAGCACATGTTATGAAGATAAGGCTAATTATCCGTAAAGTCAATTTGAGAGAATGGCTGCTACGGTTACGGGAAGCTTCCTGCTATCCGATGAGCGGTATATATCTGCAATGATCTCCAGCGCCTTGATGCCTTCCCGCCCGTCCAGCCAGAACTTACGATCATCCCGGAGATGCTGATAGAAATCCTTGATCAGCAGCTGATGTCCCGTGCCCCAGTAAGATTTACCGCCGTTCGTTACGGTACCGGGCTCACACAGCAGCTGC
Source organism: Paenibacillus camerounensis (assembly GCF_000723885.1). Classification (GTDB taxonomy): domain Bacteria; phylum Bacillota; class Bacilli; order Paenibacillales; family Paenibacillaceae; genus Paenibacillus_AQ; species Paenibacillus_AQ camerounensis. Next base: position 40,819 of record NZ_CCDG010000059.1, on the reverse strand, counting down.
TCACGGCCGTCTTGCCACAGGTACAGACAGTCCCGGCGCTGCAGCAGCGTCCCCTGCTCAAACACCAGCTCAAGCTCAACAGGCGAATTAACCGGATAAGCATTCGTACCATAGAAAAGCCCTCTTACTCCATCAGCAAAAGTAATGCAGGCGTGCGCGCTGTCTTCTACTTCAATAACGTTATCCAGCACATCTGTGCTTACCTTACCTTTGACGGATGTTATTTCCCCGCCGAACCATTGCAGCAGATCCAGTGTATGAATCGTCTGGTTGATCAGCACCCCGCCGCCTTCGGTAGCCCATTTGCCCCTCCAGCCGCTTGCTGTGTAATACTGCTCACTGCGGTGCCAGGTCACGACTGCCTTCATGCACACCAGCGGTCCAAGCTCACCGCTAGCTATAATCTGCCTTATCCTCTGTGAGGGCTCATTATAACGGTTCTGAAAAACAACCCCTAACTGCCCCTTGCTGCGGTCCGCTGCTTCAATAATCCGCCGGGCGTCAGCTACATCAGCAGCCAGCGGTTTTTCGGTCAGGACATGCTTGCCCGCATTCAGACAGTCGATTGCCATCTGCGCATGCAGATAATGAGGGGTACACAAATGGACAACATCAATATCCTTCCGCTCCAAAAGCTCTTGATAGTCCGGCACGGTCTCACAGCCGTACAGTGTGCTGAAGGCTGCCGCCTGTCCGGCATCACTATCCGCTGCAGTAACCAGCCGCACCCCTTCCATAGCAGCAATTGCATTGGCATGAAGCGGAGCTATTGCCCCGCAGCCAATAATTGCTGCACCGAGTGCAGTCATATTAACACCATCCGATCTTTATACACATCTGGTTGATTTTCAGTCTATTTCAGTGTTTCCGGTGTAAGATTCAATGCCGAGGCTTGGGCGATCAGGCACAGCTCCGCAGCTTTGAATACATGCTCCTGGGTCATTGCCTTTTCAGTCCGGTGCAGGCAGTCGAGAATCAGCTCACCAAAGAACGGATAACCCACTTTACCTGCTACATGCTCATAATGCTCCCCCTCGCTGTCAACCCAATAGACATGATCTGATTCCTTGGAACGCCCGATATCAATATACTTGCGAAGCTCGATGTACCCTTTGGTTCCGAGAATTACCGTCCGGCCGTCTCCCCAGGTTCCCAGGCCTTCCGGCGTAAACCAGTCCACCCGGAAATATTGAGTAGCCCCGTTATCCCCGACCAGTGTGACATCCCCGAAATCCTCCAGCTCCGGATACTCCGGGTTGTTGTAATTAGCGACTTTGCTGTGCAGCACCTTAGCATCGCTGCAGCCGGCATAATATAGAAACTGCTCTATCTGATGACTGCCGATATCGCAGATAATACCGCCGTATTTGTCACGCTGAAAGAACCATTCCGGCCGGCTTGGGGCGTTCAGGCGGTGCGGTCCGGTACCCATGACCTGGATTACACGGCCGATAGCCCCCTGCTTCACCAGCTGTCCGGCATATACTGCGCTCTCGACATGCAGCCGTTCGCTGAAATAACTCATGTATTTCCGGCCCGTCTTCTGAACCTGCTGCTTTGCCGCGGCAAGCTGCTCCAGCGAGGTGAACGGTGCTTTGTCTGTAAAATAATCTTTACCGTACTCCATAACCTTGATTCCTAACGCCGCACGTTCTGAGGGAACCGCTGCTGCTGCAACAAGCCTGATCTCCGGGTCCTCCAGGATTTCTTCTGCACTGCCTGCCGCTTTAACCCCCGGGTAGGTGCTGATAAATGCGTTAACCTTGGCCTCATCCGGGTCATACACCCATTTGAGCTCCGCTCCAGCCTCAATCAGCCCGTTGCACATGCCATAAATATGTCCGTGATCCAGTGCAATAGCAGCAAATGTGAATTCGCCAGGCTGAACTACCGGACGTGCTTCATTTTTGGGTGCGTACATCATTCCGTCTTTGCGGTTCATCTTCTGGTCTCCTTCCGGCTACAAAAGCTTTTTCAGATAATTCAGGCTGATGGCTAGACTCACGAACGGATCACGGCGGCAGACATCCTGTTCAACCACATACCATTCCACACCGGTCTCGCGGCAGGCTTCAATGATGTCGGGATAATTCATATTCCCTTCCCCGATTTCAGCAAAAGCCGCCTTCCGTTCAACAATTGCCATATCCTTGAGGTGCACAACCTGCATTCTTCCTTCTACCCTGCGAACCCAGCTGACCGGGCTCCCGCCTCCAGCCTGGACCCAGTACAGATCAAGCTCGAAGCCCAGAGCATCAGCATCTCCTTCGTTAATCAGCACATCCATTCCGGTTATACCGTCAAAGCGTTCAAATTCAAAATCATGATTATGATAAATGAACTGCAGGCCGTGCTTCTCCTTCAAAGTGCGGGCAATTTCAGAGGCTTGGCTGACAAAGCTGCGGTAGCCCTCCTGACTCGTCTGATACTCCGCCGGAAGGGAGCCTAACCCGATGTATTTACAGTTCCACAGCTTATGTTCAGCCGCAATCGCTTCCAGATCATTCACCAGCCGTTTCCAGGGAACATGGGTCGCACAGATGGCAAGCCCTGCTTCATCGGCATATTCCTTAACCAATTGCGGATCAATTGGCCCGATGCCAGAAATCTGAACAGCCTTGTAGCCGATTTCTTTTAGCTTCTGAAAGGATTCTCGCAGCCCCTCCGGCGTTTTGGTATAGTCACGAAGTGTATACATTTGAGCAGCAATCGATGACAGATTCATTATGCAGAATCGCTCCTTATTATAATTTTAGTGGGTTCCTGATACATCCAGCGCTTTCCCTTGGCTTGTTTCCTTCTTAAAAGTAGAGGCTTGTACTTTCTTCAGCAGGTGCTCATGGAACAGCTCCGCATCAATCGGCAGCTCCACCCAGTTATCTGTCCAGGCGGATAAATACATCGCGTTAGACAGTGTCAAGCCGCGTATGCCTTCTTCACCGGGAGCTATCAAAGGCTCATCGTTCAGGATTGCATTCGTGAAATTGCGCAGAATGCCCTGATGACTGCCTCCGTTATTTTTATCTACGGGGATTTCACATTTCCAGCATTCCGGCTGCCCGAAGCCTCCGGTATAGGTGGCATTGAATTCAGACTCCGGTGTACGCAGCCGCCAGAAGGTCAGCTTGCCGTCTTCGACAACAATTTTGCCGTTATCTCCGGTAATTTCAAAGCGGTTCGTTCCCGGAGCCTCGCCGGTCGTCGTAATGAACAGGCCGGTCGCACCGTTCTCGTACTCAACATAAGCCGTTACATCGTCCTCTACCTCAATATCACGGTATTTGCCGAACTGGCAGAAGGCGCGTACCCGCTTCGGCATCATCCCGGTTGTCCACTGCCACAGATCGAGCTGATGCGGGTCCTGGTTCAGCAGCACCCCACCGCCTTCACCGGCCCAGGTCGCGCGCCAGCCGCCGGAATTGTAATAGCTCTGCGAACGGTACCAGTCCGTTATGATCCAATTGGTGCGGCGAATTTCGCCAAGCTCACCGGATGTGATCAAATCCCTCAGCTTTCTGTACAGCGGATTTGTCCGCTGATTGTACATAATACCGAACTTGCGGTCGCTCTGTGCAGCCACATCGTTCATTTCCTGTACAGCCTTGGTAAATACGCCTGCCGGCTTTTCGATCAGCACATGTAAATGATGCTTCAGTGCTTCAATCGCAAGCGGCGGATGGTCGTAATGCGGCGTGGCGATCAGAACTGCATCCACGCTGCCAGACTTGAACAGCTCTTCACTTGAACTGAACCGCAGGACATGCTCGGGCAGCTGCTCCGCCGCCCATTCCAGCCGCTGCGGACTGATATCGCAGACTGCTGTCAATTCGGCGCCTTTCACTTCATTCAACAGACTGAAGGCATGTGATCTGCCCATGTTGCCTACACCAATAATTCCAAACCTGACCTTATCCATCTGAAAGATCACTCCTGTAAATGTTTATGAAATGAGAATAACCCTAAATCCGTGTAATGAACATGAGTGGAATTAAGGTGTTTTTGTATATTATTAAGATGTAACGTACAAATGAAAGCGGTATAATGGTGAAATACGCTAGCCTTCAAAATTTGTGCACTAGCCGGCAGAGTGCGCAGCTCCAGAGAATGTTTGGACTTCCGGCCGCTGTTAGGTTTGGATTTCCTGATTTCAGACCACAGATTGCGGTAGAAATCCAAACCTAAAGGCGGACGCTACCGCTCCTCCAGTTCCAAAATTCCCCTCCGCTGCTTCCGCCTATAGTGGATAATCTTATCCGGCAAAACAATTTAACCATTAAGGAGAGAAAGCAGAAATGAACTCTTCCGGCATGATGAACGGAACGCTGAAGAATGAAAAGACGAGGGATGAAAAGATGAGGAAGAAAGAGATGATTGATACGGCAGAAGATAAGCAGAAGGATAAGGCGAATACGGGGATGCAGGGCAGAACAACCAATAGGCATAGCGGCACCCATACAGGCAATCTGACCGGGCGGCTGCTTCAAAATCTGACGGTGAGAGTGACTCACGCCCAATTAAGCAGCAAATATCCGGGCTGGGACCGCAGCAATGAGACCCCCTCCTTTAACCGGCTGTATTTCATAGACAGCGGAGAAGGTAAGGTGATTATTAACGGCGAGACACATTATCCGCATGCCGGTCATCTGATGATTATGCCGGCCGGGACAACACAGACCTCCGTAACGTATGCACATAATTCGTATGTGCGTTATTATTGCCATTTTGACGCGCAGATCGGGGAATGGCCGTTGTTCCACAATGCAGGTAAGCTCTATATTTGTGAGGTTGCTGATCCGGATGCGGTCCGGCAGATTTTTAATGAGCTGATTGATCTGTTCCAGGATGACAGCTTCCTGTCCACGTTACGCAGGCAGGCCAGTCTGCTGCAGCTGCTGGCTATGTGCCTTGAGGGCGGCGGGTATGCGAACTTTCTGGACGATGTAGCGCATACGGGGGATCACGGCAAGCTGGCCAGTGTCCTGGGATATATCGAGGAGCATCTTCATGAGCCCATGGAGGTGGATGCGCTGGCTGCGCTTGTACATCTGCATCCGAATTATTTTATCCCTTATTTCAAGAAGTTTATGGGGATGCCTCCGATGCATTATGTGCAGTACAAACGAATGGAGCAGGCCAAACGGCAGCTGTCCGGCTCCAAGTTCAGTATCGGTGACATCGCCGAGCAGGTCGGTATGGATCTGGCTCACTTCTCCAAAGTATTTAAGAAGACAACAGGCGTATCGCCGTCGGCCTACCGCAGCAGTACCCGATAAAAAAGCCGTTAAAGCATGCTTCACACATAATGAAAAGCTACTTCAAGCCCATAAGCTGAATAAGAACAAATCCAAGCAGAGAAAGCAGCAGCGACCCGGCTAACCCGGCTGCAAAAGGCTTACCCCCTAAACGGCAAAAGGTCTTTAGATCAATGCCGAGACCAAGTCCGGCCATAGCCATTGCAAGCAGCAGATACGCCAGAGCTAGTAGCCCGGCAGTCAGCTCACCGGGAAGAATACCTAAGGTATTCACACCGCTCATCAGCAGAAATCCTCCGATAAACCAGGGAACAGGGAGCTTATTGGGCTGGGTGTTTAGTTCATCCTTGCTGTGTTCCCCCTTTTTACTCTGGAGCTTTTCGCTTTTGATACGCTGGCGGCGGTTTTCCCATAAGCCCAATCCCAGTGCTACCGGTGCAAGCAGTGCTACCCGGGTCAGCTTGACGATAACCGCCAGATCGGCGGCCTGCTGACCAACCGGTGCTGACGCTGCGATGACATGCGCAACCTCGTGAAGCGTTGCTCCGGCAAAAATACCATATCCTGATTCACCCAGTCCGAGGAACGGATAAGCTGTAATATAAACAAGTGTAAAAATAGTACCCAAAACAGCAACAGTCGCGGCACTCACAGCTGTCTCATTATCGGTAGCCTTAATCTGCGGGGAGACTGCCGCTACTGCCGCGGCTCCGCAGATTGCGGTTCCGCAGGCGGTCAGAATACCGAGCCTCCGGCCGATTTTCATAACTCTGCTCAATAGATATACAGTAACAAGCGTAAATACTATGTTCATTACAGCCAAAGCCAGCACTTTAGGGCCCGCCTGGACGATATCATGCAGATTTAGCCTGAGCCCCAGCAGGATAATTCCTGCTCTAAGCCCTTTCTTCGCGGAAAATTGAATGCCTTCCGCTGCTTTTTCCGGCAAGCAGGCGGCGGCGCGGAACAGAATTCCAAGCAGGATCGCCAATACAAGCTGGCCCATTATAGTCAGAAAAGGCAGCTGAGCCAAAACCTTGGCCGCTGCCGCCAACACTGCGGTAATCAGCAGCCCTCTGCCGAGCCTGCGGGTCCGGTTAATAATCCACTCATATTTACTTCCCGCCCCAAGCCGGTTAAAGTGCTGAAAGAATTGGATGTGCATAACTTCCACTCCCTGTCTGCCGCATCTCTGGCGGCTGCGCTGCCTTAACTATAGGGTTGTGCAGACGGAATGTGAAATACCGGTTTGCTATTTCAATCATTACGATTACTTATGATTGATCTGAGCAGTATGCTATTATGAAGAAGTGAATATCTATAGCAACCTACAAGTGAGGGATTATTATGATCGTTGATGCTCTGCGGGTATTTGTTACCGTTGCTGAGCAGCGGCATTTCTCCAGGGCCGGGGAGCTGCTGAACCTGTCACAGCCCGGAGTCAGTCTGCACATCCGCAATCTGGAGAATGAGCTGGGCAGCAAGCTGCTGCACCGTTCCCCGAAGTCGGTCAGGCTTACAGAGGCTGGCGCCGTGCTGTTTAAGCATGCGAAGCAAATTCTCGCCCATTATGAGGAAGCAGCACAGGAGATCCGGCTGCTGAGGGATGAAGTTACGGGCAGCCTTAATCTTGGGGCGAGCTTTACTATAGGAGAGTACATTTTGCCGGGCCAATTAGCCGGCTTTGCCAGACAGTATCCGCAGGTCGAAGTGCAGGTTACGATAGGGAATACCGAGGAGATCATTGCCGCGGTGAAGTCAAACCAGTTGGACATTGGTTTCATAGAGGGTGAAACCCGCGACTCTGAGCTGGATATTATCCCCTATATGAAGGATGAGATGATCGTTACCGCTGCCACCGGACACCCGCTCACCGCAGCACTCGCTGTAGATAATGAGATGCTGCAGAATCAAGTCTGGGTCCTGCGGGAACCCGGGTCCGGCACGCGTGCTTACAGTGATCATTTTCTGCAGGAAGCCCAGCTCTCCGCTAGACGCTCCTATGTGTTCAACAGCAGCCAGGGCGTGAAGGAGGCTGTTGCCGCCGGTCTCGGCATCTCTCTGCTGTCCCGCTGGATTGTACGCAAGGAGCTGGGCAGCGGAGAGATCAGCGAACTCAGAACCCGGCAGAAGCTGCCGGAAAGAGAGTTCCTGATTATCCGCCGCAAAGAAAACCAGATAGGAATGGCTAGCCGGGTGTTCCTGGAGAAGCTGCTTGCAGCCGAAAAAGCCTGATTCCATCTCATTGCGAGAAACCAGGCTTATCATTATAAATGATTATACTTGAACAGTGGCAGCTTCTGTGTTCTGATGCTCCGCCAGCATTCCATTCTCCAGATGCAGCACACGGTCACACCAGTCCAGCATCCGCTCGTCATGGGTCACCATGACTGCGGCCTTGCCCTCGCTGCGCACCTCGTCGGCTATCATCCGGACGACCTCTCTCCCGCGCTCGAAATCCAGGCTGGCCGTCGGCTCATCGGCAAACAGAATGGCCGGCTTGTTCATCCAGGCCCGGGCAATCGCCACCCGCTGCTTCTCGCCCCCGGACAGCTTCTCGGGATAATGGCTGCGGCGTTCCCAGATACCGAGCCGCTTCATCAAGCCGGCAGCCCGTTCCTTGGACTCTTTGGTCCCCAGCTTAGCCAGTCTGGCGACGTACAGCAGCTGTTCCTCCACTTTCAGGTAGGGCAGCAGCTGTGCATTCTGGAACATAAAGCCGATCTTTTGCAGCCGCAGCTCTGTCAGCTCGCGTTTATCTTTATTAGTCAATGATTCGCCGTCAATCCAGATTTCCCCGCTGGTCGGTGTCAAAAGCGCTCCTGCCGCAGAGAGAAAGGTACTCTTGCCTGAACCGGAAGGTCCCAGCACAGCGATGAATTCTCCGGCATTCACTGTCAGGTCCAGCTTGTTAAGCACCGACATCGTCCGGCCGCCGTCCCCGTAATTTTTGGTAACCTGTTTCATCATCAGCATTGCACTCATGCCCCAGCCCTCCCTATCGCTTCCAAAGCATCTACTTTAGCTACTCTCACCACAGAAATCAATGCACCGAGCAGAGACATACCGATAAATAATACACAGGTCAAAAGGATGGTCGAACGCTCCAGCTGAAACGGCATCGTATCCGGCAGCCCCATATTCATACCGAAGGTCAGCAGCAGGCTGACCGCCAGGCTCGCCACAGAGAGGATAAGTACTTGGCCCACTACACTCCAGGCAAGGTAAGACATTTTGGTGCCCATCGCTTTCAGGATACCGAACTGGCTTGTCTTCTGGATCGTGATCACGTAGAAGAACACGGCCAGCACAAATGCTGCAATGACAAACAGAAATGCGATCATCATCAGCAGCGATTTTTGTTCGGCAGCATATCCGGGAATACTTGAAATGGCCTGCTTTTGCGTAATCACTTCAACATGATCCAGCTTGCCTGCGACCTGATCAGCCTCTGCGGAAGTTGCCTTTAGCGCGATTACATTGTAAGGGGCAGACAGCTGGGCTGAGCCTTCCTGCGCTGCTCCTCCCTTCATGAGCTGCCAATCCGATTTGGTAATATACACGACCGGCATGTGACTGTAGGAGCTGTCCTCAACAGTGCCTGCCACTTTGAAGCTCATTCCGGATGCCTGGTCAACTATTGTACTCCCGACTGCAATGCCGGATTCCTCCAGCTTTGAGTCCACAATAGCACTTCCCTGAGAAGCATTGGTTAAAGCCTCACCCTGCACTACCTTAGGTGCCAGCATCCCGTCCATATCAACTGCAAAAAAGGTGATATCCGCTTTTACCTCTGCAGCCTCAGCCGTTACTGTGCTTGTCTGCACAGCAAGTGTTGCAGCGTTACCGTCACCGACAACGGACATGGCTGCAGCCAGCTCCGCTTCACTTAACTGTGAGCGTCTAAAGGTATGTTCCGCATCATCCTGTACTGTGAAATAGTTCGCCGGCATATTTTCCACAGCAGAAATATTAGCGTATGCCAGCCCGCGGGCCAGTCCGGTCACGAACAGCACCAGGAACGAAACCAGCAGCATGATCACCATAATTAGACTGTATCTAGCCTTGGAGTGCCTCATTTCCCTTAATGCCAAAAACATACTACCACTCCTTCATCTCTGTATGGCAACAGTGTAAAGGGTGAAAATGAACGGAGTATGAATAAACGATTACAGATGCGGTAACGTGACTGTAAAAGAGGTTCCCTCCCCCACGGTGCTGGCAGCCTCAATGGTTCCGTTATGTGCCATAACAATCTTTTGGGCGATAGAAAGCCCCAGACCGCTGCTGTTGCTGCCCGCAGTACGAGCTTTATCCACCTTATAGAACCGGTCAAAAATCATCGGCAGCTCAGAGGCTGATATGCCTTCACCGGTATCCGTTACAGTTACGGTACAGATGCCGTTGGATGCTGAAGCTGACAGGGTGATTGTCCCCCCGGCGGGTGTATATTTGATTGCATTCGATACGAGATTCATCCATACCTGATGAAGCAGATTACCGTCTGCCATTACGGTAATCTCCTCAGCGTGCAGACGGACTGCCAGTTCTTTTTCGGTAAGCCGCCATTCCATAGTCTGGATGACCTGGCGGAGCTGGGCCCGCAGATCGACCCTCTCCCTCTGCAGCGCGTTCTCGTCATAATCGAGTGTAGACAGCGTAAGAAGCTGCTTGCTCAGCTTGGACAGCCGCCGGCTCTCCTGGTCAATAATGGAGAGATACTCCAGACGCTGGCCTTCCGGTAACGCAGAATCTTGTAACGCATGTGTAAATCCCTGAATGGAGGTCAGCGGCGACTCAATCTCGTGTGAGACATTGGCAACAAAATCCTGGCGCGCCCGGTTCGTCCGCTCCAGCTCCCGGCTCATGATCATGAAATGGGAGGCCAGCTGGCCGATCTCATCCCGCCGTCTCGTATTCAGCCTGATATCATATCTGCCCGTGGAGATACGCTGTGTGGCAGCGGTAAGCCGGGTAATCGGTTTGACCACATGCAGCACGGCAACCACCACAAACCATAGACTGAACAGAATACTGAACCCGATCAGCATGGCAAAAAACAGCCGCAGCTCGCCGAACTGTACCTGCGCATCCGGCCGCATAAACAGCGCGTACGTCTGTCCGTCCAGCAGAACCGGAACGCCGATTGAATTGCTGAGCTGATTATCAAAAAATCCGGTAATAAACGCACTGCCAGGAAAGTCCGCCACGCCGTGATAAACGTTACCGTCCAGTACCAGCTGAAGCTTATCTGCGGGGAGATCATTTTTCCGGAAAGGCAATCCGTAGAACCGCTCCTCCCCTTCCCCGTTGGTGAGATACAGCTTGTAGCCTACTGATGCCGTACTTAGCAGGTATTCACCGGCACTGTCCGGATGATCCTGGATGAACTGCTGCATCCCGATGGCCATTTTGGTAAGCTTGGCGTCGTTCTGCGGTTTGATACGGGCCTGATAATACAGATTGGATACCAGGAAGCCTAGCACACTGCTCATGACAATCATTGAACAGAACAGCAGGCACATTCTTATATACATTGATTTCATGAATTCACCATATCCACTTTATAGCCGATTCCGCGTACGGTCCGGATCAGAAAATCATTCTGGTAATCCGCGAACCGCTGGCGCAGCCGCTTGATATGCACATCCACCGTCCGCTCATCCCCTTCATAATCCGCTCCCCACACCAGCTCAATCAGCTCACTGCGCGAAAATAATCTCCCCGGGTACTGCGCCAGCTGGGCCAGCAGCTCGAATTCTTTTACCGGCAGCAGCAGTACATCATTTCCGTCACTGATCTCATAATTCTTGCGGTCAATGACGAGCGAATTAAGGCGGATCCGGTCATCCGATGCCACCGAATAGCGGCGGAACAAGGCCTTCATTCTGAACAGCAGCTCCTCGGGCTCGAACGGCTTCGTCACATAATCATCCGTCCCGTGCAGATAACCCTGCTCCTTATCACTAAGCTGCTGGCGCGCGGTTAACAGAATAATCGGTATATCATAGGTCTCCCGTATATGTTGGCACAGCTCCAGTCCATCCATCAGCGGCATCATCACATCCACAACCGCCAGATCGACCGTGTGCTCCTTCAGCAGCCCGAGCGCCTCCCGTCCGTCCCCCGCTTCAACAACAAGATAACCCTCACGGGTCAGTACATGCCGCAGCAGGGTGCGGATATTCGCATCATCGTCGGCAACCAGAATTTTCTTCATCATCGTCCACTCCCGTTATCAAATCTAGCTGTTCTATATGGTAGCAACAATACTTGAGGATGACAACCGGACAGCCCTGTAAGACCAGCACGTTGTTATTTAGTTGCAAGGAATATATGGTAATCTCCCATAACCGGTAATCAGGTTTTGCAGCAAATGATTAATAATCAAGCCTCCAAGCTGACCGGTTGCTCCTATAATCATAATTCCGCTACAGCACTTGCCGTAGTCTCTACCAGTGTGAAAAAAGCTTCGGTTGCCGGCGGCTGCTCCTGCACCAGCTTGTGTAAATCATCTATCATCTCGGTTCAGCTCCACTTAGTAAATAGCTTAACTACTTCAATGTGCCTTTTCCATCTAAAGCTGTCAAATAATATGATTACAGGTAACTGCTGATACCGAAAATAAGCTTGAATGCTTTCCGGCTCTTACGGGTTCTTTTGAAGCCTGATCTGATGTCAAACACATATACGGTGTGCCCGGCCCAGCATCTTATGTATACTGAATGCAGCTTAAGCGGCCAAACAATTCCTTTTTGCTCATACTCGCTGCCATCCGCCAGCTCTGTTTCTGTCCGAACCAGCCAGCGGTTACCCAGTCCGATCTCAATATATTTCATCAGTCCCCCCCAAATGTTAAGAGCCCCCTGTTCACTGCTGAGAACGCAGGCAGGGGGCAAAATAAAGTCAAATCAATTACATTTAAGCCAGCACAGTCTTCGCAGACAGCGGTTCTTCGTTATAGCTCCTGCTGCCTTCCGGCAGCACCTCCAGCTTAATCAGCTCGGAGCGGCTGGCAAGCCGGATCGGCGGGCCCCAGGTTCCATATCCTGAGGAGACGATGACATGCAGCTTCTCTTTGAGCAGATAACCCCAGTCCAGTTCGAACAGACGTCTCGTAATCCAGTGGTTGGGAGCGATCTGGCCGCGGTGGGTATGCCCTGACAGCAGAACATCCACTCCCGCCTTGGCAGCAATATCAAATCCGGTGGGCTGATGATCCATCATCAGGATTGGCCGCGAATGGTCAAGTCCTTCAAGCAGCGCAGCGACACTTTTTCTGCCGCCTTCCATGGACTCCGCCGTTTTGTCCTTACGCCCGACAATGTATACGCCTCCGGTCTCAACAACTTCATCCTGCAGCACCTTAATACCAATGTCCGCCATTACCCGGGTGTATTGTGCGATAGAGCCGCCGTAATATTCATGGTTGCCGAGAACGGCATACACGCCGTGGCGGGCCTTCAGCTGCTTCAGCTGCTCACTCATCCGGTTGCGGATGAACGGCTCAATGCTGTCATCCAGCACATCCCCTGCCAGCAGGACGATATCCGGGTTCATCCGGTTGATTTCAGCTACCATTTTGCGCAGATGGCGGTTGCCGACGATATTTCCCAGATGCAGGTCGGATGCCACAGCGACTGTAAGCGGACTGCTCGTTCCAGTTGACTTATCAAGCCGGATCGGATGCGAGCGTACAATTGTACTCCAGGCATTGCGTGAGCCCCAGATCAGGAATACGGCAAGCAGCAGCAACAGTGTCGCCCCTGCTTCAGCAGTAAACAGACTGCGTTCAACACCCGTAAGACCCAGTATCCAATAGAGTAAATCGGTCAACGGCAGCATAATAACGGCAAACTCCATACAGGCAAGGTAATAAGAGCCGACTACCTTGAACAATCTGGCTGCAGGCTTCAAGCTCTTCGGCCACGGTACCATTCCGATCATATATGCAAAAGCAATGACCATGAACACCGTCCAGTAAAAGCCTGCAGAAAGACCCGGCACGAATTCCTCCAGCAGAACCCAGAGATGATACCCGATATAGAAGTTAACAAGTCCCAGCACCAGCAGCATTACAGTTCCTGACAGCAGCATGCGCAGGTTTTTCATGATCCCCACTCCTTTAGCATAGAGCCTATCTTTACGGTCTAGTTCAAATCATATCACAAAGTATTTGCCAGGTATAAATTCTGCCCGGTGTATACTACAAAACACAAAAAAAAAGAAAATGCCCTGCGGCATCTTCGAATCTATCTTTATGTAGTTAGACTGCCTTGCCCTTGTTAGCGATACAATCGCCGATCAACTGGTCGCATTTACTGATATGCTGGAGCAGCCAGTCTGTGAGTGTGCGGTTCAGCTTAATGGTCGAAAGTACGGATACTCCCTTGGTCTTAACCGTCTCCTCCAGCTCAAGTACTGTCTTTACAAATTCAGCATGCGTCTTCTGGTGCTCGGCCAGCTCTGGAAAATCAATGTCCTTCATGAGCTGCTCTTCACTGCTGAAATGCTCAAGCGTATACTCTTTAAGGAATCTCAGTGTTTCTTCGATTTGCTCCTTGCCCTTCTGATTGGTGCACGCATCAAAAAATTCGTTCAGCTTCACAAGCAGCTGTCTGTGCTGGCAATCAATTTGCTCCACACCGATGTCGTACGATTCCTTCCAGTGGATCATAGCTCACCCTGCCCTTTTCCATATTTCTTAAATATACAGATACAACCTCCTTTATTTTCACCGTTTCCATGCGCATGTTCTGTGAACAACATCACAACAGCTTCTGCCGGAAGGCGTTGATTGCGGCCTGCCCCGGTGAACGGTCAAGAATCGCAAATACAATCTTGTCAAAAAGCACCAGATAACCCTCCTGCAGCAGCACCTTCCGGAAGAATCCGGCAACCTCAACCGGGTCGTTACGGAATACGCCGCAGCCGAACGCTCCAAGCACAATGGCCCGGTGTCCCTGATCCGCAGCAACCGCAAGGATATATCGGAGCCGCTCCAGCATTACTCCGGCAATTAGCGGTACCTCCTGCGGGTCCCGTTCCCTGACTACACCTGCATTAACGGCTGGGGCAGTAATCATGGATACCGTGAACGGCTTCTCCAGCAGCAGATCCCGGCTGTCCCGGAATACGGGAACACCCGGAGAATGAATCATGTAGTGCGAATATAGACAGGTTTTGCGTCCGCGGTTATAGTCGTACATTTCCTTCATTTGTGAGATACTCGGATACAAGGCAGAGGCGCGTGCCAGGCTTTCCTCCTGCGCCTGGCTGCCGCCCAGGAAGCCGCCGCCGGGATTTTTGGCTGAGGCGAAGTTCAGACACACGGTGTGTTGAATACCCTCCTGATCAACCAGGCGCCGGGCAGCCTCCAAGGTAGATTCGTCCGTTACGGTAATTACCGCCTTGTGCTGCGCTAAGCTGCGGATCTGCCCGGCTGTGCGCTCATCAAGCGTCTTCAGCTGCTCCGGAGAATATAACTGCGAGCCGGAGACAGCCGCTCTGACGGATTCCGTTATGTCCACCAGTTGTCCGTTATGGCTCTTATAGCTCCCTGAGGCAATAATATCTAATGTTTCCTGTGCGGTTAACGCCCTTCTACTTCTTGCGTTGCTGGTATTATTCATTATTTCCCTCCATTACTGGAATCACTGTAGCTACCCCTTGATCAGATCATCCCGCAGACTGGTCAGAACCTCTCCCAGCCAGTTCGAGCCGCGCCATGTACTTCTGCTGCGGATCGCCGGATTATCCTCCGTCAAGCCTACACCCCAGATCCGGTCTGTCGGACTCGCTTCCACGAGTGTCGTGCCTTGAGTATCAAGCAGCTGCTGAAGCAGCTCTTCGTTCTGAATAAATTTCTCTTTGTTCCCTTCGTAGACGATAGCTTTACAATGCTGTACCCATAAGCTTTGTTCGAAGCCCTTAACCTGTCTGCCTAATTCCTTTTGTTCTCTGGGGATGCGGGCCAGCAGAATCTTCCGGCTCCGTTCCTCGTCCCCGAATAAAACAGCCTTCCCGTACATCATATATTGCTCCGCACTGTTAAAATGATTATCACCTACTGTGAACGAGCACGGATACCATTGTGAAAAGGGAGATTGACTTTTATAGAAATAGGTGAACTTTTCCATCTTATATAACACCTCTATCCCGTCCTGTTTATTCTTTGTTCATGTTATACCGGTACAATCTTGAAGGCCGGTGTCCGGCGTCTTTTGTGTATTCATCCGTCTCTGTTACACTGTCGGCGATCTTCCTGCGGAAGGCTGCGGCCAGCAGCTCTTTGCCGAGTATAATCTCATAGACCCGCTGTAGCTCAGACAGGGTGAACAGCGGAGGCATCAGATTAAAAATAATGTCTGTATACTCAACCTTGCCCCGCAGGCGTTCAATCGCGTACTGAACCATCAGCAGGTGATCAAAGGCCAAGCCGTCGCTCTCGACGATCCGGCTATGCGATTTGCGGACATGCCCTTGGACAGTCACAGTATGCTTAACCACACCGGTAAGTGTTGTCTGCTCATTTTGCAGCGTAATTCGGATCATTGTCTCCAGCTCGAATCCCTGATCAAGCTCCGTGCGGACCGTATCGAGCAATTGATGCGTAACCTCAAACCACGCGGCATCATCCGCATCATCGCCTGCCTGTACATTCAGCGTCGTCCGGTCAACCAGCGCCATATAGGAGCAGCTGATGACACGCATACGCGGATCACGTCCAACATCCCCCCAGGTATAGAGCTGCTCCATGTAAATATTATCAATATTCGTCTCTGTATAAAGCTCTCTTCTCGCAGCATCCTCAATGCTCTCCTCTACAGATACAAAACCTCCCGGCAATGCCCATTGTCCAAGGTACGGATGCTGGCCTCTCTTAATCAGCAGAAGCTGAAGTGACTTCTCAGACAGCTTGCGGTAGTTATTCTGCTCCTGCTCCATTACGGTAAAAATCAGCATATCAACCGTCACGGACGGGCGCTCATACACCCCGGCATCATAGCTTTGCAGAAACTGCTCTTCTGTCAGTCCCTGGGCATCGGTTATCGGTTGCTTATTCATACAACGCTCCTTTTCTGCTTGTAAATGGCATCTCAACTTATTATTACATTGTTATTATCATATTGTTATTATATACATATAAGCCATACTGAAGTCAAGTATATATTGGTTAAGTATGGGTGGAACAACAGAACAAATCTACCCGAAGGGTGGATCAATATATAGAGTACTTAAGAATCTAATTTGCTGACTTCTGGCAGCTGCTTAACTTTAATTTGGTCTTACTCACTAAAGGCGTTCATTGTTCTTGGCAGCTGGCAGCTGTATTGAAATAGCGAATATAGGCACATACCCTGGCCTAATGTATACGAAAAAACGAATACATTAGGCCACCATGAGGGTAAACTGGCCAAATGTATGCGAAAAAACGAATACATTCTGCCACCATGAGGGTAAACGGGCCAATTTATGCGAAAAAACGAATGTTGGGGGGGTATCAGGTCGTTTCTTCCATGTCTCCTGATTCTTCACGTCCACCCCTCCTTTATTTTTCATCGGAGTTATCCACATTTTTTTGCATTGTATAATTTCCTATACAACGAAAAAAGCCTGATCGCTCAGGCTTTCCGCTTATACCGCTATACCATTAACATTTCACACCGGCTCAATATGCACGTGCACATTAGAAACCTTATACTGTCCCTTTAACTGATCCTCGATCTCTTCAGTTATATCATGGCTTTGCACCACATTCAGGCTGGGCTTGACTAACACCGTTGTATCGACCAGCACATTGTTGCCATGGACTCTCGCCTTAATATCTTTGATGGATTCCACACCGGCAATTCCTGCGACCGTCTGCTTCATCAGCTCCAGCTGTCCGGCGTCAAAGCCGTCGGTCAGGTCATGCGTAGCCTTGCTGAAAATGTCCCCGGCCGTTTTGCAGATCAGCAGGCCGACAATAACCGCCGTTACAGGGTCAAGCCATGGCAGGCCGAATTGCGAGCCGAGAATACCGGTAAAGGCACCCATGCTGACCAGCGCATCTGAACGGTTATCCTGCGCCACCGCCTGCATTGCGTTACTGTTCAGCCTGCGGGCCAGTCTAATGTTGTACCTGTATACGATCACCATAACCGCTGCGCTGCCTGCAGCCGTCCATGCAGCAATCAGGTCAGGCGTCTCCAGCACCGGCTGAATGAACTTGTTCACTCCCTGGTACAGAACTTGAAAACCTACAGCAACCATAATGAATGAGGCAATCAGTGCGGCAACCGTCTCTGCCCTGAAATGCCCGTAGCTGTGATTGGAATCCGGAGGCCTTCTCGATATTCTAAGACCGATCAGAATGGCGATAGATGCAATAATATCGGTGCTGTTGTTAAGTCCGTCCGCAAGCAGCGCCTGGGAGCCCGAGTAGGTCCCGATCAGCAGCTTGACCGCAGATAACACTATGTATGCCAGCAGGCTTAGCCAGGCTCCTTTTTCGCTTTGTTTGATGTCGCTGTAGTTATCCAAAACAAAAGAACCTCCAAAACAGTTAGTATTGTTCCATACTACACGCTGGCATCCGGGTGGGTCTAGAGAAACAGTGTTGCCGGGCGGCGTAATAGTTAACCCTCCTAAATAGAGTTGGGCAGCCGGAAGTGTGTTGCCGCACGCAATATAGTTTGCATCCGTTCAACTTTCATACCATAAGCTGTCAGCACAATCATAACTTTGACCGTAAATGTAACTTTTTTCAATAAAAGGAGTCTATACAGAGAGAGAATTTTCCAGTGTATACATTCCGCTCAAAGGGAGAGTTGTTATAATGAAATATACACAAAAGTACAAAGCAGCTGCGATATTAGCCATAGGTGCTATAATACTGCCGCTTGCTGCGGGCTGGCTTGCTCCGAATGCATCTGCAGAATCCGCAATCATCACTTCTGGCAATCCCTATTACACCAAGGTCTCTGCACCAGTCCTCAAACCGCTATGGAGCTTCACTACTGCTGCTGTAAACAATCCGCAAAGCACACAGACCGTGACAGCTCTCGCCGAAAACGGCACCGTATTTGCCCTTCAGAATAACTACAAATTAATCGCACTAAAGGCGGCTACCGGCAAAAAAATATGGGAGTTCGGCAGTGCCCTTGCCCCGCTTTTCATCTATAATAGCGGAAATATTTACGGGCTTACACAAAAAGGCTCACTCTATGCCGTCAAGGAGAACGGTACAAAGCTGTGGTCAACAGATCTTGCATTGCCTAATGCCTCCAGTATTCAAAAAATCGGCAATACCGTTTATGTCACCCAGGGAATCTACCTTGCGGCAGTTGATGCAGCAAGCGGCAAGCTCAAATGGAAGATCAACTTAAACAGCGGCTATTACGGCCTCGACCAGCTTGCCCAAGCAGACGGAGTAGTCTTACGCACCTATATAGGTGAAAGTGTCCTGGCCCTTTCCACGCTCGTTGCCTACGACGCAGAGTCCGGCAAAAAGCTGTGGGAGCAGTACCGCCACGAGCTGCCGCTGGCTATAAAGGACGGCCTTCTATACTCCGTGAAGAATCTGGCAGTGCTGGATGAAGATCCGGTGAACCGCAAAATCCCCGTATCCGTGATCAATGTAAAAACCGGCGAAATCAAAGGCGAGCGGCAATACCGCTGGACAGAAACAGCCAACCCGGACATCGGGTTCCGTTCAGGAGGTGCATACGGCTCCGCTTTTCTCGATGGTGACAGCCTCTACATCTTCCAAGGAGACACACTGGCCAGGTATGACTTCTGGAAGTATTCGGCAGACGGCACACCGCAGCAGGTATGGGAGCAGGCTATCCTTGAAAGTGAAGCTCCACTCTACAAAGTCCACCAGCAGCGGATGTTGTTTATCAATTACGGGGACCAGTCCCTTGCTGCACTCAAATTAGCCAACGGACAGGTAATGCGGCTCCCGGCTGGAGAAAATCCGGCGGTCCAGCTTGATATCTTCGGCTCCACCATATACACAGGGCAATCCGACGGACTGTTCCATGCCTATGATTTTATCAGCTACAAACCGCTGTTCACCGTTAATACCGGTTCCCGCGATTTTGCGCCTACCCTCAAAACAGGCAGCACGCTGATCGTGCGGAGCGGAGGCAAGCTGATGGGTGTCAAGCTTCCGGCGTCAATTAAATAATCCACTATGCTTATAAAAAAGACACGGGTATTATCCCTGAAGGGATAATCTCCGTGTCTGTCTGAGCGCGGTTATTCAGCCGGCGGTGTAAAGGAACGGGCTGCAAATTCACTATCCAGCATATAGAAAGCATTGCTGTCCGTCTCAATCCGTCTGAGCTTGGCGATAATATTGCTGAACAGGGCCTCTTCCTCCACCTGCTCATCAATAAACCATTTAAGGAAATAGATCGTGGCGTGCTCACGCGCATCCAGCGCCAGATCAGCAAGGTGATAGAATTTCTTGGTGTTCTGCTGCTCGTGGGCATAGGCATGCTCGAATGCATCCAGCATGGAAGTGTAAGTGTTGTTCGGCTCCGGCAGGGCAGCCAGAGTGGCGCGGTAGTCTCGGTCATTGAGGAATCTGTAAATCTTCATCGCATGGAACCGCTCTTCCTCGGCCTGTACCAGGAAAAAGTTAGCGAAGCCGTCCAGGCTTTCACCGGAACAATAAGCAGCCATAGCCAGATAGACATGAGCAGAATAAAACTCAAAGTTCATCTGTTCATTGAGTGTCTTCATTAAATCTTCCTTCATTAACACGCCACCTCATCCTTGTATAATTAGTTACCTTATAAACCTATGTACCACTTCATCTTATACATCTTATCATCATGGCAGGTTAATCTGCAAATGAGAGAAAGGATAACTGAAATGATTCATCTCTGCCGTAAAAATATACCTTTAACCGTCTTCCTCTCTGCTCTGCTTATCTCTGGCTGCGGCAGCAATACTACCGCTGTCGGGATATCTACGCAGGTACCGGATGCCACCGGTACTTCAGCGCCGTCAGGTGCAGGAGCCATGCCGGCAAATACTCCTCAGCCGCAGACTACACCTGAAATCTCTGCATTACCGCCAGCCTCACCCTCTCCCGTACCAGGCAGCAGCGATGATGCCATTGCCCGGCAAATCGCCGGAATGACGCTCGGGCAGAAGATCGGACAGATGCTGCTGGCTGGTATCGACGGCAGGGTTCAGGGTAGTGAAGCCAGACGGATGATTGCTGAAGATCAGATCGGCGGAATTATTCTGTACAAGGATAATATAAGCAGCCTCACAGGCATGGTCAGTCTTATCAATGATCTCAAAAAAAGCAACAGCAGCAATGATATACCGCTGTTCATGAGCGTTGACCAGGAAGGCGGCAAAGTCAGCCGGATGCCTGAGGCGTATGCTGTAATGCCCGGAAACAGCAAGGTGGGGACAGCTGATAGTCCGGAAAGTGCCAGGATGATGGGCAGCCTGCTGGCCAGACAAGTCCAGTCCGCCGGCTTCAATATGAACTTTGCCCCTGTGCTGGACATTAACAGTAACCCTGATAATCCGGTTATCGGGGACCGCTCCTTCGGGAATACTGCTGAGCTTGTAACCCGGCTGGGTATAGCCGAAATGCAGGGAATCGCCGGGGAAGGCGTTATTCCGGTTATCAAGCATTTCCCGGGTCACGGTGACACTTCTGTTGACTCTCATCTTGAGCTGCCTGTCGTGAATAAGAGCGCTGCCCAGCTTGCACGGCTGGAGTGGCTGCCATTCCAGTCAGCGGTCAAGGATGGTGCGGACGCCGTGATGATCGCCCATATCCTGTATCCGCAGCTTGATCCGGATAAGCCCGCATCCCTCTCTGCAGACATTATTAGCGGCCTGCTCCGGGAACAGATGGGTTTCAGCGGGGTTGTTATTACCGACGATATGACTATGGGCGCCATCACTGATCACTATACATTGCCTGCCGCAGCAGTAGATACTGTGCTGGCAGGCAGCGACATTCTGCTGATTGCCCACGGGTATTCCAACGAGCAGAAGGTACGGGCAGCTCTTCTGGATAGTGTTCATAACGGAGTTATCTCCGAAGCGCGTATCGATCAGAGCGTTCTGCGGATTCTGAAGCTGAAAGAAAAGTATCAGCTCACGGACAAGCCCGCCGCAATACCTGACCTGACGTTACTGAACCAAGACATTAAGAAATGGCGCAGAGCCTTAGCCGAATAAGGATTGTCTATCGAAAAAGGGAGCACCGGCATCATCTGCCGGTGCTCCCTTAATCTTATCACCTGCTATTGCAGAACAACCGTATCTCCTGCCTTTAAGCCGGTCAGAACCTCTGTCTTATCAGAGGTCTCTAGCCCAATTGTAATCTCCTGCCGTTCATACTGTCCGTCCCCTTTATCCAGCATAACAAAGGCCTGTTCCCCTTCATGGATAACAGCCATACTGGAGACGACCACAGCATTCTCCCTGCGCAGGGTTTCAATATCCCCGCTTAGGCTAAGGCCGCCAATCAGTCGCTCGTCCGGCTGCAGTGAAATTACAACCTCGAATTGCGGAATTTGACTGGCTGAATTTTGCCCCGTAGTGTTGGTCGCAAATTTTGAAACCTCAGTCACTTCACCACTCAGAACTAAATCCTTCATCGCGGTCATTTTGACGTTAACCTTCATTCCCTGCTTGATTTTGAATATTTCCTGCTCTCCGACAGAGGCGATGAATTCCAGCTTGTTCAGGTCGACAATTTTGCCGATATACTGGTTGTCAGACACCGTCTGGGGCCGTTCCGTACTGCTGTCATACAGGAATATTCCTGTTGCCGGTGCATGATAAATAGCAGTGTTCAGCTTGGTTTTTTTATCCGCCAGATCCTTCTGCTGGATTTCCGCATTCACCTGGTTCAGCTCTTCATTCAGCCTTGCTGCCTCTTCGGCTGCCAGTGCCTTCAGCCGCTCTGCCTCAGTGCCGATTGGAGCTGTATTTTCATCCTCCTGCTGGCTGACAAAGTCATTAAGCTCTGCTTCCAGCTCAGCCTTGCGGATTGCAGCCTCCGTCTGGGCAATCTCGTTCTTAAGCGTGGACTGGTCAAGCGTAAAGAGCACATCCCCCTTCTTCACCTGCCCGCCGTTCTCTACCTTCCAGCCGGTTACCTTGGAAGCAAAAGGTGCATATACGAGTGTCTCTTCCTGATATTGTGATTTCCCTTTAACCTGAACGGTGCTTGTCATGGTCTCTTCGGTCACAGGAAAACTGATTACCTGCGGCGGCTCCATCACAATCTCCGCCTCTTTATCTTTAAATATTTTTCCGTAGAGCATGTACCCTGCGCCTATAATGATCACCGCGATAATAATCCATTTCAGGCTGCGCTTTAATATCCTTTTCATTCCCCTGCTTCCTTTCAGCTTGAAATACAAAATCGGTCAGGCATTAATCCCGTTTAATTGCTGTAAGCGCATCTGTTCTGGAGGCACTGATTGCCGGATATATACCGGACAGAACGCCTGTCATAATTGCAAAGGCCAGTCCGACCGGAATGGTCGTTAACGGGATAACGAAGTTCAGGCTGTCCCCTGCAGTGCCCACCAGCTTATTAAGACCCATGATAATCAGATAAGAGAACAGCACTCCAAGCAGGCCTCCGAGCAGGCCCAGCAGAGCAGCTTCCGTGATGAACATATTGCGGATCTGCCCCATGTTGGCGCCAAGCACCTTCATGATCCCGATCTGCCGCCTGCGCTGGTGTGTGGACATGGTCATGGCCACAATGATTGAGATAGAGGCAATAATCAGAATGAATACCCCTATACCTAGCGCAGCCATTTTTATCATATCGAACTGCTCTTTAAGCATCTCCTGCTGATACAGATTGTCCATGGCATTCAGATTGAGCTTCTGGATTATGGCTTCAACCGATTTGATATTATCCGTGCTGTCAACCTTGACTGTAACCGTTTTGTAGCTGTTTTCTTCCACATTCGGAGTCATACCGTTATTAGTGCCGAAAGATAATTGCTGGGTCAGCTGGGCCGCCGTTTCAAGCGATACATACATAATCTTTTCGTAGGAGGCACGCAGATCATCGGTTCCCTCCGCTGTAGACAGAATACCGCCGACCTGCAGCGCTGAGCTGAGCCTGATGTTCCCTTCCGAAGTGGAATAATCTGTGGCCTGCAGCTGCACCTGCTGCCGGTACATCTCAGAAGGCAGGGTTGACATGCTGTTATACTGGTCCATCAGTGCAGAGTTGAACGGGTCCGCTCCCAGCTGCTCATACAGCTTCTGCCGGGTCTCATTGTCAATCAGTCCGAGTGTAGCCCCGTAATTCAGCACGACCATGCCCGGCAGATCCGTAACACCGCCCTGCTTGAACTTAAAGCCAAACTCGGTTAACATCCGCAGATCCGTCGCTTTGACCTGAACATCGGCAATTTTGTTATCGACGGTCAGCATCTGCATATAGCCGGCATCTTCAAAAGGTGCAGCGGCTACAACATGATTCAGGCTCTTGATGATCTCCAGCTTCTGGGCAGTCAGCTTGCCAGGGTCCAGGTTCTCGTTACTTTCTCCAGAACCTCCACCGCCGCCTCCCCGTGAGGGAATGCCCCCGCCGGGAGTTACGGTGATTTCATCCATTTTGAAATTCTGGTTAACCTGATCGGTAACATAGGTCTGGGCGGATTGCCCGATGCTGAGCGCCACGATAATGGCGGCACAGCCGATTGAAATCCCGGTCATACACAGTCCGGTAACGACCTTGCGCCGTTTCACCTGATCCCAGGCCATCCGGGAAATATCCCTGATCTTCATCCGGCGCCTCCTTCCGCAGACTCCGCATCTGCTGGCGGCTGTTGATTATTGATCAGATAGCCGTCACGCAGGGAGAATGTACGCTGCATCTGCTCTGCAACCTCCAGTTCATGTGTGACAACAATAAAGGTTGTCTTCAGCGACTGGTTCAGCTTCAGCAGAATTGCAATAATCTCTTCCTCAGTCTTGGTATCCAGATTCCCGGTCGGCTCATCCGCGAAGATAACGGAGGGCTCGGTAATCAGCGAACGGGCGATACTGACCCGCTGCTGCTGGCCGCCTGACAGCTGCGACGGGAACAGATCCGCCTTGTCCGGGATGCCGACCTGCTCCAGGAGCGCCAGCGCTTTTTGCTTGCGGACCGAAGGCGATATGGATTGGAATACGAGCGGCAGCTCAACATTTTCACGTACCGTAAGGCTTGTAATCAGCTCGTAAGCCTGAAAGATAAAGCCGATATGCTTACGGCGGAATTCCGCCAGCTTGTTCTCCCCCATCTGGACGATATCATGGTCGGCAATGTATATATGGCCTTCCGTCGGCTTCATCAGCCCGGCCATCAGATTCAGCATGGTGGACTTGCCTGAGCCGGAGCTTCCGAGCAGCGCGACCATCTCACCTTTGTTAACTGTAAAATTAATATTGTGCAAAACCGTGGTCCATTCGTTGCCGGTTTTGAACGAATGCTTGATATTTTCAACTCGCAACATGGGTGCTGCTCCTTTACGGACTTAGAATAGAACGTTATTTTCCTGTCTCTTTCTCCTCATCTTCAACCTTTGGCAGCGGGATAAAGCGCATAGTGAAGGTCTGGCCGCCCAGCTCCTGCCGTTCCCCCTGGAACTCATCATATACCGTCAGTTTATAAGAACCGCCTGTGATCTGCCGGTAGAGATTCTTGGTAAAGGACACGGCAAAATTATGATTAGTCCCTTCTGTCAGCTCCGTACCGATTGCCAGTACCTTGTCCTGAGATTGGCCGAATGGATCTGTAATCCGCAGAACCAGCTTATGCTCTGATTCTCCGGCATCATAGCTGTTTTCCCGCGTCAGATTGTAGGTAATGTTCAACGTTACTGTATCACTGGCTTCTACATGGCTCGCATCTGAGGTAAGAACATTTAAAGTATAAGGATAAAGGACGACGTTCTGTAGATTGTTAGCAGGAACAACAGCTCTTGGTGTAAGCGGCAGTGAGGCTACATTAATAAATCCGGTTGCTTCCTCTCCGCTCTCGCTAAGTCTGCCGGCTGTGACGCCAGATCCCACATACAATGACACATCCGTTGTGCTTGCCGGTTTAGGCAGCTTAGCCCACAATGTAACCAGCTGCTTGCCGCCCGGTATCGCCAGACTGTCAGACTGGTTCACCTTAGCTTCATAAAATTGCCCGTCCGCTGTTTTGAAATACGCCTGCAGACGTGCCATCTTGCTCTGCCGTTTCTCGGCACTGGTCATCAGCACCTCGGTGTACAGAATATTATAGTTGCTGCCTTCATAGACGGTAGTTTTGTTCTCCTGTACTGCAGCATTTTTGCCTTTGCCGGAAATAGTGTAGCTGTCCCCGCGCTTCAGCTGGTCTACACTGCTTATAAAGCTGGTTGTACTGAAGTCGAGGAACGGAATGCTTTCGGTTTCCGATTTGACACTTAGGTTTACCCGCACATTGCTGAACTCATCGGTATAGGGAATTTTGGTTATCAGCGAAATATCAGCATATTTCCCCGGAGCAAGTACTGCAGCCTCTTTATCCATGAGCAGGTCCGTCGTTGCCGACAGATTATCGGTATCGAGCTTCAGCGCTCCTTTGAGCTCAGGAATCGTCAGATTTACGGCTTGTGTGTTGGTTATTCTAACCTTGGCAAGGACAATGTCATCATTCTTCCACGGATAACGCTGCAGCGATTGCAGGCTGTAGGCGAATGAACCATATTGGTTCGTTGCTCCATATTCCTGCCCGCTTCGAACGTCAGCCTTAAGGGTGTATGGAATAGTGAAATAAGCAACCGGGAAAATCAGCTTCCCGGAGGCAGCGCCTGTATCCCCTGTACCGGAAGTACCGCCGTCCGTTCCGGCAGCAGCGGTAACAGCTTCAATCATCTGCAGCTGCAGCGAGGACTGCTCCACCTGTAACGGAATTTCCACCGTCAGCGGAACCACCTTTGTCTCCATCGGCTTCAGGGTAAGACCGCTCAAGCCTTTGGCATTAACCGGAAATGCCGTTCCTTTGGCTGACTTCACAGCCAGCTCATAAGCAGGCAGTGTCACTGCTGTATTTCCGGTATTCTTAAGCTGCAGCTGGAATGCCCAGACCGCCGTGGCATCCTCTGCAAAGACAGAAGCTCCGGTGAGCTTAGTGTCGACCGTGTTGTTGTTTACGACGATTTTTTTGACGGCGCCGCTGGCTACGACCAGATTAGGCGTACTCGCTGCCGGAAGCTTAAATGAAGACCTCGGAAGCTCAAGCTTAAGCGCCTCATCCTTCTGCGTGAACTGCAGCTTCATATTGGTGGTATTCAGATAGGCCGGAATTTCGGTCAAATAATAGATACTCTTTTTTTCCTGCGGCTGGATCTTATAGCCGGTCTGGGAGCTGCTGAGCGCAAGCTCAAAGGCTGTTCCGCTGGCTGTGACCAGATAGGCTGTGTAGCCCGGATCGCCGAGCACTTTACCGCCTTTGTTCGTAATATTGATGCCTGCTTTGGCATATACCTTGCCGCCGTATTTGTACAGCTCCAGCGATGCTGCACTTGCTGTAACCGGAATGTCATTCATCTTAGTGTCGAGGCTCTTGCCCGTTGCCACCATGTTGGAATAAGCAGCCGGAATGGCAAAGGAACCGGAATGCTTCAGGTAACCCTTGCTTTTGGCATCCCACACATACATGGCAATTTTGACGCCTGATAGGGATTTGGTCTGTCCGATATTCACATAGTATGTAATACTCATACTGTTCTTGGCAGCAATCTTTTTCTTCGTAGCGTCTGCGGTTACCGGATTGCCCGGAATGACCGAGCCTCCAGGAGTGACGACGCGTGAGAAGTAACGCTGCAGATTCACAGTTGAACTGCTGTTATTCGTAATCTTCAGGGTGTAAGCCAGTATGTTACCGCCGGACTGCGGCCAGATGTTGATGTCTTCAATTGCTGCTGTAACTCCAGCCGCCATCGTAACCGGATTAATTTTGACTGCTGCTGCAGTGCTGGCCGCAGCCTGTGTGCCTGCAGCCTGGGCTGCGGGCACCGCTATCCCCCCGGCAGCCTGAACCAAGGCCAGGCTGCTTAAGAGCAGAACGGCCGTTCTTTTGCTGAACTCTCTCATTGATATCCTCCCAGAAATATTTGCTAAGGTTATTATAGTTGCTGACAACCAGGGATTTGTATCCAATTTGTAACTGTTCCGGCTGTGTTGTAACCTTTTCCCCCTAAATACGCCAAAAACAGCATAATGGTTGCTGTTTTCTGCACAGGCTTTGTTAACTTTATCTTCCCTGTCAACAGACTATGAGCGGAAAGAGCGCCGGTACTGGCTTGGAGGCAGACCTTCTGCCCCTCTAAATACTTTTATAAAATAGCTGGATTGCTGAAATCCGCTTTGCAGGGCGATCTGCTCTACAGGCAGCTCGGTTGAAACCAGCAGCAGCTTAGCCTTGGCCAGACGGCATTCGCTTAAATAGCGGTTGGGCGTCTTCCCCATGGTGGAACGGAACAGCCGCAGAAAATGATAGCTGCTGTATCCTGCCA
Organism: Paenibacillus camerounensis; assembly: GCF_000723885.1. Classification (GTDB taxonomy): domain Bacteria; phylum Bacillota; class Bacilli; order Paenibacillales; family Paenibacillaceae; genus Paenibacillus_AQ; species Paenibacillus_AQ camerounensis. The sequence goes on along the minus strand of NZ_CCDG010000059.1, from coordinate 13,035 downwards.
GCCTTGACATGCTCTCAAGCGTCCAGGGCCGTTCACATTCATTATGGATCAGATCGGCCGTACGGCGGATCGAATGACGGATTTCCAGCGGTACCGAGCCGTGCAGCGGTTCGGAATTCTGCAGCAGGGTGACCAGAATTTCATACAGGACAGCTGACAGGCGCGGCTCGCTCCTGGTCTCATAGGCTGCACTGAGGCCGTACATCTCCTCGAACAGCTGTTCAAGGCCGGCGTTCAGATCAAAGGTGAAGAAATAGCCCCGTGACTGGTCTGCCTCCTCCAGCAAAGGCAAGGAAACCGAGGTGCTGAAGTGGACCCAGCGGATCTCCCACGGCTGCGTGGGGTCTGAGCCGTACTGCTGATATGCTCCGCGGGAGTACAGGAAGCCGCTGCCTTTTCCCATTGGAATCCGTTCACCGTCCTGAAACACATATCCGGAGCCGTCAACAACCAGATGCAGATTGTAGCTGTTAAGCATCCCCTCACTCCTGCGGACCGCATGCTGCGGGAATTCGCTGTAATGTCCGATAAAATCCGGATAACAGACATAATGGGCATAGGCCGGAGCCGGGAGTACCCGTTGCTTCATCATTACATTACCTCTTTCCGCCTCTTAACACGGGGCACGCAATATAATCATATAATAGCAATATTCTGTTATATAAGATATATCACTGCTGCCATTACAATAGATTCATAGCTTTAATAAAGCATCTTTTTACATTTGGAGGTTATTATGAAGAAACCCGTTGCTGATAAGCAGTTTGAACTCGGCGTCTGTTATTACCCGGAGCACTGGCCGGAGGAAATGTGGGATGACGATTACCGCCGTATGGTGGAGACCGGATTCACAATTGTCCGGATGGGCGAATTCGCCTGGTCCATCTTTGAGCCGGAGGAAGGCAGCTTTCAATTCGGACTGTTCGACCGGGCTATTGATCTGGCGCATAGCCATGGACTTAAGGTCATTCTGGGTACACCGACAGCCACACCGCCGGCCTGGCTTACTTATAAATATCCTGAGGTGCTGAACGTGAGCCAGGAAGGTGTAACCCTTCAGCACGGCATGCGGCGGCACTATAATTACAGCAGCCCCAAATACCGTGAGCTGTGTGCCCGGATTGTAACTGAGATGGCCGGGCATTATGCCAATCATCCGGGTGTTACCGGCTGGCAGATTGATAATGAGCTGAATTGCGAGATCAATGTTTTCTACTCTGAAAGCGATCACACCTGCTTCCGCGAATGGCTAAAGCAGAGATACGGTACGCTGGATAAGCTGAATGAAGCCTGGGGAGCTATATTCTGGAATCAGACTTACTCAGACTGGTCACAGGTCTTCCTGACCCGCCCTACTCCTGTCCCACATCAGCCGAACCCGCATCAGGCGCTGGACGAGAAGCGTTTCATCTCAGATAATACGATTTCCTTTGCCAAGGTACAGTCCGATATACTCCGCGCTAAGGCGCCCGACCAATGGGTGACAACCAACGGCTTGTTTGGCCATCTTGACAGCCATGAGCTTAACAATGAACAGCTGGATTTCTTCAGCTACGATTCATATCCGCAGTTCTCAAGCATCCATTCCGATCCGGATGAGCAGAATCCGCTTGCTGACCGAAGCTGGAGCCTATCCTTGTCGGTCATCCGTTCAATCAGCCCGAACTACTGCATTATGGAGCAGCAGTCCGGTCCGGGCGGCTGGGTTAACCGGATGGATATGCCTTCACCTAAGCCGGGGCAGATGCGTCTGTGGACTTACCAGTCTATTGCCCACGGCGCGGATATGGTGCTCTACTTCCGCTGGCGCACAGCTACCATGGGGAACGAGATTTACTGGCACGGCATTAATGACTATCACAATCTGCCTAACCGCCGGGTCCGCGAAGCTTCTGCTATCGGCAAGGAGCTCGCTGCAGCAGGCAGCACCATTATTGGCACAAAGGCTCAAGCCTCAATTGCCATTGTGCGGGATTACGATAATGAGTGGGATGGCGAATATGATATCTGGCACGGGCCGTTCATGTGGCAGAGCAATAAAGAGTGGTTCAAAGCATTGCAGCATAAGCATATCCCGGCGGATGTAGTGTATATGCGCAGCAAGACCACCGCCAAGGAGCTGTCCCGTTATGACGTACTTGTCTATCCGCATCCGGCCATTATGACCGATGCCACAGCTGCTGTACTGGATGAATACGTGCAGCAGGGCGGTAAGCTCATCTTTGGCTGCCGGACCGGATACAAGGATTCCAGGGGGCAATGCTATATGCGCGCATTCCCGGGAGCTGCCAAGGAGCTGTGCGGGATAACCGTTGAAGAGTTCACTATGGTCAAAGGCAGACGTCTCCCTACAACAATCAAATGGACCCAAGGCAGTGAAGAGCTGACCGGTGCCGATTCGTTCAATGATATTTTGCAGGTAGAAGCTGATACTGTCGAGGTCATGGGTACGTACGCCAGTGATTATTATGCCGGCAAGCCTGCGGTTACCCGTAACAAACGCGGTCTTGGCGAGGTATGGTACTACGGGGCTGTATTCAATGAAGAATCGGCACTGCGCATCATCGACAGCCTGGAGCTGGCCTCCCCTGCTGCTGATTGGCTGGAGCTCCCGTCGGAGGTAGAGCTGCAGATCCGCAGCAGCGAGTCTGCCAGCCTGACCTTCCTGCTCAACTATAATGAGCTGCCGGTAGAAATTCTGCTCAAGGAGCCGCGCACCGATTTGCTGACAGGCCAAACACTGAACGGTACATTTATTATGGACGGCTTCGGCGTTCTGGTGCTGCAATAAACGGGTGTCTAGGGCCGATGAAGCTGCCTAGTTAGGCATTCTTTAACTTCAAAAAGGTCCCGCCGCATGACTTTCATGCGGCGGGACCTTTTCTGTTCCGGCTGCCAGCGGAAGGGGCATGAAGATTTCCCTTGCCAAGCTGCGGAAAGTATAAGATATTAAGATAATGCGTTTTTCCGGCAATACGTTAACTCATGACAGCCCGAAAGGAGGCCGTAAACATGAAATCCGAATCTGTACAGGCGGAGCTTGCTGCTGCCGCACCGGTTAGCGAGGAGAGCTTCCTGCAGGGGGTGAAGGATTGTATTCCAACGCTGCTTGGTTATCTGAGCATCGGCTTCGCCGCCGGTGTTGTCGAGAAGACCGCCGGCCTCTCCCTGGCCGAAATCGCCTTGATCTCGACTATACTGTATGCAGGGTCAGCCCAGTTCATAGCGGCCGGGATGATCGCAGCGGGAAGCACGGCGACCAGCATCATTATTACAATTCTGCTGGTTAATCTCCGCCATCTGCTGCTCAGTGCAGCTCTCTCGCCTTACTTTCGCCATCTGACGCCGCTGCGCAACCTGCTGATCGGCACACTGCTGACAGATGAGACCTTTGGTGTGGCAATCCAGAGAAGCGCGAACAGGAAGGCCATCAGCGAGAAATGGATGCACGGCCTCAATATTACCGCATATCTCAACTGGATCATTGCCAATCTGGCCGGTGCTGTGCTCGGGCAGTGGATCTCCAGTCCCGAAGAATGGGGGCTGGACTTCGCTCTGCCGGCCATGTTCATCGGACTGCTGGTGCTTACGCTGATCAGCAGAAGCAGATATGCGCTGGATATTACAGTCGGCCTCATTGCTATGGCTGTAGCCGTCGGCCTGTCTATCCTATGGTCCCCCAGCATCGGCGTTATTGCCGCTGCGGTAATAGCCTCAACGATAGGAGCTGTGATCGAAAAATGGAAGTAAGGCTTGATATCTTTCTGATTATTCTCGGAGCCGCACTGGTCACCTTTATCCCGCGGGTGCTGCCGCTAATGCTGCTCAGCCGGATTACCATTCCCGGATGGGGAATGCGCTGGCTGAATTACATGCCTATCGCTGTTATGTCCGCACTCATCGCCCAGGAGCTGTTCATTGACGGCGGGCGGTTCTCGGCGCTCTCCACCAATGTGGAGCTGATTGCTGCCCTCCCGGCCTTCTGGGTTGCCGTCAAAACCCGCAGCCTGCTGGGGACTGTCATCACGGGTGTGTTATCACTAATGCTGCTGCGGCTGGTATTCTGACCCGCGTAATCTGTTGCCTGCTGCAGCAACCCTGCTTACCTTTAGAGATCACAGCTAAAGATCACAGCTTCAGCTGTTTTTTCAGCTGCTCCAGTAGCACATCTTCCTTGCCTGAACCGGCTGTCTGGCCATATCTCGCTTCATTATACAGCTGCAGCAGCTCTGCAGGAGAAGCCTCGCTGCCGCTGCGATCCCCTTTGCGGTTCTGCTTCCTGCCTCCCGACCACTCAGCAATGTCGTCACCGGTCTCCTTGGGAGTCAGGTAGGCTTTGACCTCATAACCTTCAGACGCTCTGGCCGTCAGCCAGTGCCGGTACAGCCAGCGCACCCGCTCCCGGCTGCCCTCCATAGCCTCCCAACGGTCACTCCTGCTTCCGCTCTTCAGCCGGCTGCGCCAGTACTCACGGAAATTCTGCACCGTTTTCTCCCAGGCAAAAATACTCACCTCTTCATCCTGATAAGCAGCCTGCTCCTGCTTATTTTCCCTGCGCAGCATGCTCAGCAGTGCATCAACCGCCCGGCGGAAAATACCGGTGCTGTTCCTGTACAGCCAGCGCAGGCCGAAATATAAAGCAGCGATAACGATTACAGCCGCAAGCCCATAGAAGAGCACATCCAGAATTGCTGACAGCAATCCGGGCTCTTTCTTTTCGAATTGCAAAAACTCTTGTGACGAAGGCATGTCCTGACGGGTTAACGGGACGTCCTCTGACTTGGAGAATAGCCTGGAGAGCAAACCAAACAGTGTATAAACGGCACCTAACGCTACCGTTGCGATTGCTTTAACGGCCCCGGAAGCTAATAATACCGCTGCGATAATAAAGATCAGCATGAACATCCGGTTATACCGCCGCATTCCGGGAGGCAGACGTTTGGTTCCTGCAGCGAATATATTATAGTTCATGAAGCTGGTATTAGTATTCAGCAGGGCCAGCACAAGACAAACTCCGCCGCACCAGGTCAACAGAGTCAGACTATGCTGAAGCTCAGGAACCCTTGCATAAATAATGACCGCTGCAAAATATACCATGAGGCCGATCGCATAGGTTTTGATCCCATGCTCCCGGTTAGCCGCGTTCATTCCCAGATACGCGAATAGTGCACTGACAACCATAAACGGAATGGCATCAGGCTCCATTCCCCCTACTATTAATCCTGCTGCTGCCCCAAGGGGAAGCGAGGCCAGAATCTGCATCCATCTGCGCTTGAACACATGCCGCATTAGTACGCCGGCCAAGGATAATACCGGCAGAATACAGTACCACGGCAACGAAGCCTGACCGGACTGCAGATATACCTGAAGGAAGATCCAGAGCGGAAGAAACAGTAATCCTTCAATCAGACAGGCCAGCCATAATCTTAAGGAAGCCATAACCGGCTCACCTACCCTGCTGCTCATGCGCTATTCCTCCCTTCACCGGGAATATCAAGCCAGGCAATGCCGTTTCCGAGCAGCCTAAGCTCCTCTGCCGCAAGATCAAGCTCAGCACCCCTGTGGCAGCTGATGATGAGGTAGTCATTGTCAGACGGACTGCCCTCAGCTTCAAGCTCCAGCAGCCGCGACATCGGAATCGTACGGTCCAGCTGCAGCCGGGCCAGTAGTCCCAGCATTTCCGGCAGGCTTCCCGTCGGACCGGCATTTACAGGATCATTCTCTCCGTCCAGCCTTCCGTTAGACATCAGTCCGACTTCAAGACCGTGTCCGGCTGCATACTCCGCTACTGTTGCCGCATAGCGGATACCCAGCTCAATCCGTTCTTTATCTGTAATATTGCGCCACATCGCGTCGCTGATTTCCACATTCAGACAGATAATCAGCCTGGCATCGGCGGTGTGATCCTTCTGATGCACCTGCATCCTGCCGGTCCGGGCAGTAGCCTTCCAGTTCATCCCGCCGAGTGAGTCTCCCGGCCTGTACTCCCGGGTTCCGGCCGTCAGGAACGGGTCCTCTACGATCCAGCGCTTGACCGGCAGCTCACCGAGCCAGCTGTGGACAGGCAAAGGCAGCTCATAGACATCCATCATTGCCGGATATACCAGCAGCTCCAGCTGCAGCGGAAACATTTGGCTTCGGCGGCTCATGCCGAAGAAGTCTCCGGTCGTCATCGTTACCGATTCCAGCCGGAACAGGCCGCGCTGTTCACACCGGATCTGATGCCGGCGCTTGATATGCCGGTAAGACCGCAGATAGAACAGGCTGATATGATTCTGGTAGATCTCCCCGCTGCTGACCCCCAGGTTCTCCTGGCTGCCGAATTCAAGCCCCCGGGCAATACTGGATTCCAGACGCAGCCAGGGGAGCGGCAGCAGCTTGCCGTTGGCAATCTCCTCTACCATCTCTATCTGTTCCCCCTGATAGACAGTAGATGCAGAGAAATAACGGGTATAGCTGAGATTTTTGAGTGCGCTGCGCTGGTAAATCACTGACACGAACACCAGCAGCAGCAGTGTGCTCATAATAAGCCAGGGAAGGGACATGGGCTACTCCCCCCTTCCGCCTCTGGCTGCCGATACAGGCTCGGCCGGAACCTCCACTTCGCGGAGGATCTGCTGCACAACCTCTGCAGCCTGCCCCTCCCGTGATCCGGGACCGCGCTGGAGGACCAGACGGTGCGCGAGAACGGGTCCCGCCACAGCCTTAATATCATCAGGAATGACATAACTCCGGCCCTGGATTAAGGCATAGCCCTGTGATGCGCGCAGCAGCGCAAAGCCTGCACGTGGACTCGCACCGAGCTTGACAGATTGGGCTTTGCGGGTCGCTTCTACAATCCGTATCATATAAGCCAGCAGATCATCGCTGATATTGACTTCAGCAGTCAGGCGCTGGACCTCCTGAATCTGACGGGCATCCGCAACAGCGCCGGTATCCTCCAGCGGATTGTTCAGGCGGAACCGCTGAAGAATCTGCACGCCCTCCTCAAAAGCAGGATAACCGGTCGTTATCCGCAGCAGGAACCGGTCCAGCTGTGCTTCCGGAAGCGGAAAGGTTCCCTGGCTGTCAACCGGATTCTGGGTTGCTATAACGAGAAAAGGTGCTTCCAGCCCATGCGTTACGCCGTCGATGGTAATCTGGCGCTCCTCCATGCATTCCAGCAGGCTGGATTGTGTCCGCGGAGTCGCACGGTTGATCTCATCCGCCAGCAAAATACTGGCAAACACCGGACCAGGCCGGAATTCAAATTCACCGGTCTTCTGATTGTAGTAATTGATTCCGCTCAGATCAGAGGGCAATAAATCCGGGGTGAACTGAATTCTTTTGAACGGGCAGTCCAGAGACCGGGCAAGTGTCTTCGCCAGCAGTGTTTTTCCGGTACCCGGGACATCCTCCAGCAGCACGTGGCCGTTTGCCAGCAGCGCCGTGAGCAGCAGGTCCACACCGGCTTCTTTTCCTACGATAACCTTTGAGAGATTGCTGCGGATAGAGCTGATCAGCCTGCCAGCCTCTTGAATATTCATGAAGCATTCCACCATCCTATCGTCTATAAGGTATGTACTAAAGCTTAATCATACCAGAAAGCGCATCCATTTTATAATACATAAGTCGCTGCAATCAGCTGGCAGGCTTATTTATTCTGGATTTGATGAACGCAGCCATAGTGTAATAGACGGGAATGCACTCCACAACCAGCCAGAGTATAACCACCAGGAATGAATTAAAATCACTGTAATATCTGGTTATGCTGCGGGAATACAGGTAGGCGATGAGTATTGAACAGAAGACCAGGAATGGTACCATCAGCTTTTTCCCCTTCTGCTTCGTCAGGTACAGGGCGCACTTACTGGCTGCATAGATCATAAAGGAGCTGTGAATGAACATGGAGGCGGACCAGATGCCGATCAGAATCGGGTCCAGATTACCCATAATATCGTCATGCGACGAACTGCGCACCATATCAAGGTAAGGATACTGAACGTCTTTTCCGAGATGCGGTCCGAAGTTCAGCATAGTAAGCGCCCAACCGGCCAGAACGAGCACCGTCAATACGAATTCAGCCAGCAGAACCTTTTTCATAAAGCTATAGTTGATCTTAAGCTCTGGCGCGACAAACAGGAGTACCACCCATTCCGCGAACCATGAAGTAACTGTGACGGCATCCTTAATTGTTGTGCCCGGATCAAAGTAGTGAATAAAAGCCGGAAGCATCTGAAAATTGGCATTGGGCAAAAACAGATACAGTGAAAAAAAAGTAGTGGCAATTAACAGCAGGAAAACGCCGTCTGCCATATAGATTATCGTAGCCGCCCCCTTAGCCGCCGTATACGCGATGACTATGCCGATGGCAAGCTGAATAAACAGCGGAGGGGTGCCCCGCATATAATTCGATCCGAAGAACAGCACAAAATTTTCTATATCGTAAGAAGTATAGTATACGCACCAGCATAACAGTAACAACACCAGCACACGATGTCCCCATTTGCCCATAAACTGGCTGCCAAAATCTATCCAGGAGTCCCCTGTCTTCAACTTTCCGGCCTTAATCATAAAAAACAGCAGGACCACCGACATTGCACTGCCGAACAGAATTGATATCCAGCCCTGATAGCCAGAACCGGATACAATGACGGGGATCAGAAATATAGAGGTCTGCGAGTTAAAATAAACCAGACTGAAGCGGAAAATCTGCCAGTTCGTTGTACGCATTGCCCCCCTCCTGTTTCCGATCGTTTATTTGCTTGCCCCAAAATCAACAATGCTTATATCTGTCTTCACGACAATTCTCGCCCTGTCAGCATAATAGTCACTCCAGCGTTCCTTCAGCTTCTTCCATTCCTTGGGGTGGTTCCATTCAAGCAGCATCCCAAGCTGCAGGACATCTGATCCCGCCTCCTGAGTATGCTCCAGCGCTTTTTTTACTTCTGATTTAATTCTCTCCTCAAGCTTGGATTGAATCAGGCGGTTGTGATCCACTGCCTCATCTGTATTATTGTCGTCAAAAAGAGTAACGCTGGCCTTCCCCTTCAACCTGATATGAAAAACAGGCCCGTCTGCTGTCATTTGTACCTTTCTGGATACAGTATCACTATAAAAAAGAGCGCTGGCTTTGCCTTTGCTGTCCTGCTCATTCCAGACTACCGTGTACATTGGAAGGGATAGATGTCCGGAGAGATCTCCCGCGGCCCAGGAAAGCGCCCTGCTCTCGTCACTGTTTAGCGTTCCTGTCTTTTTCATACCATTGAAGAGCATGACCCCCTGCACGCCTGCCCATTTCACCGGCTCCCCCTGATCCTTCTCATCCGGCTTCACGCCAAACGAAAGATAGTTCATGGCATATCCCATATTGTTAGCCTCTGCCAGCAGGCAATCTCTGATCGTTGTAGCATAGGTCAGATTCAGCTCGGAAAAGTTTCTCAGCACCTGATCCGGAAGCTGCTCATAGACCGCGGACAGCCTGGCGACCTCACTGGCCTTACCCGGAGCCGCCATAATATAAGTTCCCTGCGGAATCTCAGGCTGCCGCTTACACCACTCAAGCAGTTCATGTATCCCGTTCGCCGCATACTCTTGACCGATGACAATCGCCTTAATATGTGAAATTTCCAGACGCCGGGACAGATCCGTTTGAATCATAATGATAGCATCGGTAATGCTGTGGGCCGTTTTAGTAACGGTCGAATAGCTTTTGCCCTGGGAAGTTCCGCCTTGAGTACCTGATACTAAGCGGTTCGGCAGCGGTGTGCTGATGGTTAATTCCACAGTTTCAGGCTCTTTCCCGGAGTCAACATACATGCCGAAAATAAATGTCAGCTCATCCAGCTCAAGCTTGGACCAGCAGCCGGTCAGGCTAAACAACAGCAGCAGAGCCATTCCCAGCCTGAGCAGCTTCATTTCGGTCTCTGCCTCCTGTCATTTTTACTGCCGGTGAAGGAGCTGCTCCGCCTGGTCATGAACGGATTAGGTACACGAAGCAGCGTATCCTTCCAGTCCTCCAGAATCAGCGGGGCTATTGGCTGCATGTAAGGAGTGCCGAATGATTTTAAATGAACCAGATGCCCGTAAATAATGAAGACAGCTACGATAACGCCAAGCAGTCCCATAGTACCGCCAAGCACGAGCAGCACGAAACGCAGCAGCCGGAAGGTCAGCCCAAGCTCCAGATGCGGAATGATATACGAGGCTATGCCTGTAATGGAGACTACAATGACCATCGGGGCAGATACAATGCCTGCCTGCACTGCTGCCTGGCCGATAACGATCCCTCCGATAATAGAGACTGTCTGGCCGACGGGTTTGGGAATCCGGGTTCCGGCTTCCCTCAGCGCTTCAAAGGTCAGCTCCATAATAAGTGCTTCCGTAAGGGCAGAGAAGGGAATATTTTCTCGTGCTGCCGCAATCGTCAGCAGCAGGTCAGACGGAACAATCTGCGAATGAAACGTGGTTACCGCTACATAAAAGGCTGGAAGCACCAAGGCTATTATTGAAAATAAAAAACGGACCATCCGGATCCAGCTGCCTGCATAAAAGCTCTGATAGTAGTCCTCTGACGACTGCAGCAGCGACATAAAGGTTACCGGAGTCAGCAGCGCGGAGGGTGTTCCGTCCTGTAATATACCGACACGGCCTTCCATCAGAGAGGCAGCTACAGAATCAGGACGTTCTGTATACTGGAATACCGGAAACGGAGAGAACTTGCCCTGCTTCACATGCTCGGCGATATAGCTGATGCCCAGGGCCCCGTCCATATTCAGATTAACCAGAACCTCCTCAATCTCAGCGAGAATTTCCGGCTTGTAGAGACCCTCAATGTAAACCAGGTACACGTCGGTTTTAGTATATTTTCCGATGGAGAAATGCTTGGTCTTCAGATCGGCATGCTTAATGATATGGCGCAGCAGGGACAGATTGGTTGCCACATCCTCAATGAAGGCTTCCTGCGGCCCGATAACCACCAGCTCATTCTGTGATTCAGATACAGCCCGCTTCTGATAATGGGTAATTTCAAAATAATAGAGAAAAGGCATACCCTCGATACACAGCACTGCATTTCCGCTGACCGCCAGCTCCACCGCCCTGTCAATGTCATATACCTTGATGTAAGGAATAGCAAAGGCTGACCCGTGATCCAGCCGCTTCAGAAATCCGGGCCAGTCCGGCTCGGCATTGGCCTCGGCCTTCAGCGGGGAAGCAACAAATTCCTGCAGACTGAGCGTATCCACAATGGACGGGATGTAGATCAGCATGCAGGGCTGCCCGTGAATGTTAATCGACTGGTAGACTGCATCACTGCTGCCGTGCAGCTGCTCTTTAATCGCATCCAGAACGCTTGCCGCCATCGCTTTCCCGCCTCCTTCAGCATAAATTTGAATCTGGCTTAGTTTGCCAAGCCTCACTGGAAATATACACCTGCTGCCCACCTGCACACAGCCAACAAGACCGGCAGCTGTGCCGGTCTAAGCGTGACTAACTTTGAATAAACGGTTTAAGCTCCTGTATCAGGCGCTGCAGCTTTACCGAGCAATCCTCATACAGCTGCTTCGCCTCCGGATTAACTGTTGACAGGCTGAACAGCTCCAGGTCCGCTTCGCATTTTTTCAGGAGGGCATACAGCTGGGGCTTTTCCTGGGACTGCGGCACCTGCACCTTATCTGCATACAGATCAACTGTCAGCTCCCCGTAGGAATCCACCTGTCCGAGAAAAACATTCTCCACCGTCAGCCCCAGCTTTTCTAGCTGCATATTCAGCCAGCCGCGTGTCAGATTCAGATCATCCAGAGGCTGATCCAGTATTTTTCCGTCCATAATAACAGCCTGTGTCTCCTTCTCCGGAGCTACCTTAATCCCAAGATGCTTTGGGGTAAGCGGCTGATTCTCTCTTGTAAGCAGCACATTAATGGCACCGTCCGACTCCATAATGGCAAATTCCACATCTGCAACTGTAAAAACATCCTTTTTCCGCAGTCCTTCAAGCAGCTCATCGGTCGTCAGCTTTTCTTTGCGCATGTTGCTCTCCAGAATCTTGCCGTCCTTGATCAGCACGGTGGACTTGAAGTCGATGAAATCGCGGGCCTTTTTACTCTTGATCTGCAGGAACTCAATGCCCAGCGAAAAGGCAACCCATACAAAGAGGGCCAGAAACCCCAGATGCCACGTATTATCCGTATCCAGCGAGATGTAAGCAGCCAGATTCCCGATGGTTATCCCTGTTATATACTCAAAGAAGGAGAGCTGGGACACCTGTCTTTTACCAAGCAGCTTAATCAAAAAGAACAAGACCACTACAGCAAATATAGTTCTTACCATAACCTCTAACCAATCCGGCATTTGGATTCCCCCTGTGAATAAGAGCTTTGTCGTACCTGTGTCCTATTCATTATTTGTCAAAAGAGGGGGGATTTACTCCCTATAGGTTAGATCATTTCCTGAATCATCTTCCGTTACGCAGCCGATACTAGGTATACAAGTCTGTACAACTTTAATCACAAGGAGGATTACAATATGACCGTTGCCTCACAAGTGAAGACCTGCCTCTCTTCACTCAAAAGTGCTCAGGCCAGCCTCGAACAGTTCGCTATGGAGACCCAGAACGAAGAAGCCAAAACAATGTTCACTAATGCTGCCGGGCAGACCCAGCAGATCGTGGAGCAGGTTGAAGGCCGGGTAGCCCAGCTTGAGAAGGAGGAGCCGCAGTACCGGGGATTTTAACGTTAATTAATAGATACAGTAAAAAGGCTGTTCCGCTGCAGACCTCTGCAGAATACGGAACAGCCTCTTTAAGTTCTATTCTATACAGATTCCAGCTTCTGCCGCAGCTCTCCGCCGGATTGGCCTAGCAGGTCGGCAATTTCCAGCTTGCGGCCGGTTCTTGCACTTTCCAGAGCCCCGAACACCATCGCCATACTGTAAATGTTGTCCCGGCAGTCCGTTTCAGCCGGGCGCCGCTCACTGACGGCTTGGAACATTTCCCGGAGGCAGCCGTGATGGAAGGTCTCATCCATCAGAACCTCAGCTCCCTGCGTCCGCTCGTAT
>NZ_CCDG010000058.1 GCF_000723885.1 Paenibacillus camerounensis | reverse complement strand
AGTAGGACGCTGCCAAGCACATGAAGTCATTGTTGAGTAATCAACAATGGCTTTTTTGTTGTTTTCTAAGGTGAGCTGATCGCAACGATACGAGTGATTTTATTAATGGGTGTCCACTCGATATGGACGTTCGTCCAAGAATTCGCTTACGCAGCGGGCTTTTTTGGAATACCTTCTATGATGATGTAATATTCTTGACAGTCCAAAAACCCTTTGCTAAGATGGCAATAATATATTTTTGGACAAGCATCTCAAACCTTAATTGAAGAGATATATTAATGCAGCTTCGATACTTACGCCGGTGTCTTTCGGATATGGACTCTGTCACTACCGAAGTTTCTTCATTTATAAAGTTTGCGGACGTCTAGAATGACAATTTGAGGAGGAATGACCCAGGTGTGGGAAGATAAGTTTGGCAAAGAAGGACTGACGTTTGATGATGTGCTGCTGGTACCGCGTAAATCCGAGGTACTGCCGAAGGAAGTCGATTTGTCCACGGTTTTGAGTAATAACGTTAAGCTCAATATTCCAGTTATCAGTGCCGGAATGGATACTGTTACAGAAGCTGCAATGGCCATTGCAATTGCCCGTGAAGGCGGGGTCGGCATCATTCACAAGAATATGTCTGTAGAGCAGCAGGCTGGTGAAGTAGACCGGGTTAAGCGTTCTGAAAGCGGCGTAATCACCAATCCTTTTTCTCTCACACCGGATCATCTCGTATCCGATGCGGAACTTCTAATGGGCAAATACCGTATCTCAGGCGTACCGGTTGTTGATGATAATAACAAGCTGGTCGGTATTATCACTAACCGTGATATGCGCTTTATTCATGATTACAGCGCTCCAATTAGCGATTATATGACTCGTGATAATCTGGTAACAGCCCCTGTAGGCACTACCCTTCAGGAAGCAGAGGTTATGCTGCAGCGCCATAAGATCGAGAAGCTGCCGCTGGTCGATGATAACAATATCCTCAAAGGCCTCATTACAATTAAAGACATTGAGAAGGCCATCCAGTTCCCTAACGGAGCCAAAGATGCGCAGGGCCGTCTTCTTGTAGGTGCGGCTATCGGTATATCTAAGGATGCAGCAGAACGCGCCCAGGCATTAGTTGAAGCTGGTGTTGATCTATTGGTCGTGGATTCCGCACACGGACACCACATTAATATTATTGAAGCAGTACGCAAACTGCGTGGACAGTACCCGGATCTAACCATCGTAGCCGGCAATGTGGCAACTGGTGAAGCAACCCGTGATCTGATTGAAGCAGGCGCTTCTATTGTTAAAGTAGGTATCGGGCCAGGCTCCATCTGTACAACCCGCGTTATTGCCGGTATTGGTGTACCGCAAATTACAGCAATCTATGACTGTGCAACAGTCGCACGCGAATATGGAGTGCCTATTATTGCAGACGGCGGGATCAAGTATTCTGGCGAGATTACAAAGGCGATTGCTGCCGGAGCCTCTGCCGTTATGATGGGAAGCCTGTTCGCGGGAACGGAAGAAAGCCCGGGAGAATCGGAGCTGTACCAGGGACGTAAGTTCAAAGTATACCGCGGTATGGGCAGTATGAGTGCTATGAAGCAGGGCAGTAAGGACCGCTACTTCCAGGATGATGATAAGAAGCTTGTTCCGGAAGGCATTGAAGGAAGAGTCGCATTCAAAGGGCCTCTTTCCGATACGGTTCACCAGCTGATTGGCGGACTCCGTTCAGGCATGGGGTATTGCGGAACCAAGAATTTGACTGAACTGCGTAATGATACCAGCTTTATCCGGATTACCGGAGCTGGGCTGCGCGAAAGTCATCCCCATGATGTGCAGATTACTAAGGAAGCACCTAACTATTCCTTATAATCGGGCTAATTTGCTAAAATACGGGCAGGCAGGGCGAAATTCGCACTGTCTGTCTTTTTTTGCAGATACCCCTGTGTTAGAATAGAACAAGCAATGGATATGAGGATTAAAGGAGAGTAGTAATTTTGAAGCACAAGCGTAAATTCAGCAGCAAGCAATTTGTGATCAAGACAGCGACAGTAGGTCTGCTTTTAAATATGTTAGCTTCTCCAGTAAGTTCCGCAGTTTTTGCATCCGAGGTACAGACTCCGGTAACCACCGAATCAGGCACGGCAGCAACAAGTACTCCCGCAGCAAATACGGCAGCTGTAAAGATTCCAACCGTAGAATCACTTGGACTGAACGTCAAATCTGCTGTGTTGATTGAGCCTACTACAGGTGAAGTCCTGCTCTCACTCAATGCAGATCAGGCTATGCCTCCGGCGAGTATGACCAAGATGATGACAGAATATCTTGTTACCGAAGCCGTTAATAATGGCCAAATTTCCTGGGACCAGGTCGTAACGGTTCAGGAGAATGCGGCTAAGCAGATCGGCTCAAGAATTTTCTTGGCGCAGGGGGACCAACATACGGTTAAAGAGCTTTACATAGCAATGGCAGTAGGTTCCGCTAATGATGCTACAGTTGCTCTGGCAGAGCTGGTGTCCGGCTCGGAGCAGCAATTCGTGGCATTGATGAACGAGACTGCCCAGAAGATGGGGATGAAGACAGCCTATTTCATTAATTCCACCGGTCTGGACCGGGCTGATATGCCTGCCAAGTACCGGCCGGAAATAGACCGGGAAACAGTGATGTCTGCAATGGATGCGGCTATTCTTGCTAAATTTATTGTAACGGAACATCCTGATTTTAATGAATTTACAACGATTCAATCCTATAAGTTCCGTGAGCGTGATGCCAAGCCGATGATTAACTACAACTGGATGCTCGAAGCCAATAAGGATATTGCGAACTTTAAGGCATATGCCTATCCGGGCCTTGACGGACTAAAGACAGGACATACTACCAATGCAGGTAACTGCTTCACCGGTACGGCTGTACGCGATGGCATGCGCCTGATCAGTGTGGTAATGGGGGCAGACTCTGAGGCGCACCGTTTCACAGAGACAAAGAAGGTGCTTGACTTTGGCTTTAATAATTTTGAAATCAAGCAGGTTGTAGCTGCAAAATCTGTTATCGCCGGGAATGAAACCGTGCCTGTGCAAAAGGGGAAAAGCGAAAGCGTACCGGTAGTCACAGATGCGGGTGTAACCTTCATGGTGCCAAAAGGAACAGTGAACCCGGCAGTGGAAACGGCGGTTGCTGTTAATGATGCCTCCACACTCGTTGCTCCTATTGCCAATGCTACTGCTGTTGGTAAAGTAACCTATACCTATAAAATTGAAGGCATGGAAAGTGTGCAGCAAAAAACAGTTAATCTGATTACAGCAGAGGAAGCAGAGAAGGCCGGCTGGTTCAAGCTGCTGATGAGAGCAATTGGTGATTTTTTCGGTGATCTGTTTACAGGGATTAAGGATCTGTTCTAAAATTAACTAGATACAGTTAGATAATCGGGGGGCTGGGGACATGGAAACAGGAACATCGCGGGTCAAAAGAGGTATGGCAGAAATGCAAAAGGGCGGCGTCATTATGGACGTCATGAATGCTGAGCAGGCGAAAATTGCCGAAGCTGCAGGTGCAGTAGCTGTAATGGCGCTGGAACGTGTTCCTTCTGATATCCGCGCAGCAGGCGGTGTAGCCCGGATGGCTGACCCAACCATTGTGGAAGAAGTACTCAAGGTTGTTAGCATCCCTGTGATGGCAAAGGCACGTATCGGTCATTATGTTGAGGCTAAGGTGCTTGAATCACTCGGTGTGGACTACCTTGATGAGAGCGAAGTGCTTACCCCTGCTGATGAGGTATTCCATATCGACAAGCGCGAGTTCACTGTTCCCTTTGTATGCGGAGCCAAAGACCTCGGAGAGGCGTTGCGCCGTATTAATGAAGGAGCTTCCATGATCCGTACCAAGGGTGAGCCGGGAACTGGCAACATCGTCGAAGCTGTGCGGCATATGCGCTTTATTAACAGCCAGATCCGCAAAGTCACCGGCCTGTCTAAGGACGAGCTGTACAACGAAGCCAAGACCCTTGGTGTACCTTATGAGCTGCTGCTCGAGGTTCATGAGCTTGGTAAGCTCCCGGTGGTTAACTTTGCCGCAGGCGGAGTTGCCACACCGGCAGATGCTGCACTGATGATGCATCTGGGTGCAGACGGCGTATTTGTCGGTTCCGGTATTTTTAAATCGGACAACCCTGAGAAATTTGCCCGTGCAATCGTTGAAGCAACCACTCACTTCACAGATTACAAGCTGATTGCTGAGGTATCCAAGAACCTGGGTACTCCAATGAAGGGCATTGATATTGCCACTCTGACCCCGGCTGAGCGCATGTCAGAACGCGGTCGTTAATAGAGAGAAGGTTGTCCGGATGAACATAGGAGTGCTGGCGCTGCAAGGCGCTGTTACTGAGCATATTATCAGCATAGAGAAGACTGGTGCACAGGGGCTGCCTGTTAAGCGCGTGGAGCAGCTTGAGGAAATTCAGGGCCTGATTATCCCCGGCGGTGAGAGTACAACCATTGGCAAGCTGATGCGCAAGTACGGTTTTATTGAAGCAATACGCAACTTTTCTAACCAGGGTAAGCCTATCTTTGGTACATGTGCCGGGATGATTGTACTGGCAAAGAGAATTGCCGGAGATGAAGCCGCTCATCTGGAGCTGATGGATATTACCGTGGCCCGGAATGCCTTTGGCCGTCAGCGGGAAAGCTTTGAATGTGACCTGGATGTAAAAGGAATTAACGAGCCCGTCCGCGCCGTCTTTATTCGCGCTCCGCTGATTAGTGAAGTAGGTCCTGGTGTTGATGTGCTGACAGTCTATAATAACGAGATTGTCACAGCACGCCAGGACAACCTGCTGGTATCCTCTTTTCATCCGGAACTGACAGATGATTACCGGCTGCATCAATATTTTGCCGATATGGTAGAGGCAAGGGCTGCAGCCAAACAATAGAACTGCATATAAGAACAATCTGACTCTTTCAATGCTGTAAACAGCAATTTGAAAGGGTTTAGGCTGTTTTCAGGAGGGAAACTTTGTGCTAGATGTAAAAGTATTGCGCAATGACTACGCTAAAGTAGAAGAAGCGCTTAACAACCGAGGTAAATCGCTTGACCTGATTGCCGGATTCCCGCAGCTTGACCTGCGCCGGCGTGAACTGCTGCAGGAAACAGAGGGCCTTAAGAACCGCCGCAATGTTGTTTCCGGCGATGTAGCCAAGAAGAAAAAGAATGGTGAGCCGGCTGATGATCTGATTGCAGAGATGCGTACTGTATCTGACCGGATTAAAGAGCTGGATGATGAAGTACGTGAGCTAGAAGTACAGATTGATGAACTGACGATGAGCATCCCTAATATTCCTCATGCTTCAGTGCCTGTAGGCAAATCTGAAGAGGAAAATGTCGAGGTCCGCCGCTGGGCTCAGCCGCGTGAGTTCGGATTCACGCCGAAATCCCATTGGGAGCTTGCGCAGCAGCTGGATATCCTGGATTTTGAAGCTGCGGCCAAGGTTACCGGCTCCAGATTCGTATTCTATAAAGGCCTTGGAGCACGCCTGGAACGTGCATTGATTAACTTTATGATGGATCTGCATAGCGGCGAGCATAACTATGAAGAGATGCTGCCGCCTCAAATCGTTAACAAAGACAGCCTGTTTGGTACAGGCCAGCTGCCGAAGTTTGAGGAAGATCTGTTCAAGCTGCGTGATACAGAATACTATCTGATCCCGACTGCTGAAGTACCGGTCACTAACTATTACCGCGAAGAGATTCTGACAGCTGCAGATCTGCCGAAATATTTTGTCGCTTATAGCTCCTGTTTCCGTTCTGAGGCAGGTTCGGCAGGCCGTGATACCCGCGGTCTTATCCGCCAGCATCAGTTTAACAAGGTAGAGCTTGTAAAGCTCACTACGCCGGATACCTCCTATGAGGAGCTGGAGAAGATGACAGCGGACGCTGAGCGCGTACTGCAGCTGCTGGAGCTGCCATACCGTGTACTGGGACTATGTACGGGGGACATGGGCTTCACTTCAGCTAAAACGTATGATCTGGAAGTATGGCTGCCGGAGAGCGGCATGTACCGTGAGATCTCTTCTTGCTCGAATACAGAGGATTTCCAGGCCCGCCGGGCCAACATCCGTTTCCGCAAAGAGCCTAAAGCAAAGCCGGAGTTTGTTCATACGCTGAATGGATCGGCACTCGCTGTAGGACGTACTGTGGCTGCTATCCTGGAGAATTACCAGCAGGAGGACGGCAGTGTGCTGATTCCGGAAGTACTTCAGCCGTATATGCGGAACGTAAAAGTAATCACTCCAAAAGTTTCTCAATAATACTTGCATATTAATCAGGTTATGTGGTATAATTCCTAATGCATGTGAAATTTGTATGCATTATGGAGAGGTACCGAAGCGGTCATAACGGGGCGGTCTTGAAAACCGTTAGGGTGCAAGCCCACATGGGTTCGAATCCCATCCTCTCCGCCATTTCCTTTAAAGTCATTGATATGCAGATAGAAGCCGTTCTCTCAGGAGAACGGTTTTTTTGTATTCGGCCGGCAGGAATAAAAATCCGCACTTCTCCGCAATGTAATAGAGAAGGAGGATGATACTAACAATGAACCGAGACATGCAGTTAGACCAAAACACGCTTGTTTCAGCCTGGCAGGAACGTTTGCCTGAGCTGATGAAAGACGGGGACAGCTTCAGTCTGCAGGGGGATGCGGCGGATCCGGGCAGCCTGCTTATTCATTTCAATGCGGCCGGCCATCAGGCTTATTCTCTCGACTTCCGCTGTACCTATGTGGACAGCCGGGAGGTTGCCGTAAATTTAATTGATGTGGAGCAGGGCGGACAGCATACGGATGAGCGTACTGATGCTGTCCCGCAGCTGGCGCAGCAATATACCAGACGGATTCACGAATGTGCCCAGGCACTGCAGAATTTGACCAACCCTTAGGAGGAGATGTAAAATGAGCAAGCCGAAAAGTATGCCCGTACCTGGAGCGGATAATAATCAGCAGTCCGGCAACGAGCGTCATTCACCCGGACCCAAGCCGTTATCCGGCTCCAAAAAGGTAAAACAGGCCAATCATGTGGACCATAATAACCCGCAGGGATAGAGTGAAACCGGGACGATATGTGAAACGTAATGTTTCTCGTATTTACTAATTGGTTTATCATTAACATGGGGAAGTAATATTTTTACATGGGAGAGGAGATCAATATGATTAAAAAGTGGGGGCTATCAGCTGCAGCATTGCTGCTAACGGCTGCAGTAATTCTACCTGGATGTGCAAGTAAAGAATCACCTAAAGAGGCAATATCGTCGTCTGCCAACAAGGCTTTAACGATGAACTCTTATGAAATGAAGAGTGTACTTACCGTAAACAAGCTGAGTATTGATGCACCAGCGGGCGCCAATGATGATACTACGGGTATGGTACTTAATATGCTGCAGAACGCAGATATTTCCATCAATGCCGTTCATCAGTCCGAGCCGATGCAGACTGAACTAACAATGGTGCTGAATCTGAAGGGGGACATGGCGATGTCCTTCAACATTCCAATGGTACTGACCGGTGACAAGATGTATGTCAAAATCCCGTCCATTCCGTTCCTGCCGCTTCCGGAGACGGTCGTAGGCAAGTTCCTGGAGCTTGATCCGCAGGAGCTGGCTGCGCAGCAAGGAGTTGCTGTAACACCGGGCACGACCATAGATACCAAAAAGGTTCAGGATCTCTCCAATGAAGTGCTGAGCACATTGCTTGGCGAATATGACGAGGAAACCTACTTCAAGAATGTAAAGCCTGAAGAAGCAGGAATACCGGAAGAGGTAGATGCCAAGCAGGTCGTTCAGTTCCAGGTGACGAACAGTAATGTCAAGGAAGCCTTGACCATCCTGGTAAACAATGCGCTTCCTAAGGTTATTGATGTTCTGAATAAAGAGGAGTACAAAGAGCTGCTGAAAATTGACGAGACCAAACTGGCAGAGGTCAAGCAGGAGCTGCAGTCCGGTGAAGCCCGGGCAGAGTTCGACAAGAGTGTAGCGGATCTGGATTCCTATCTGACCGTTAACAACTTCCAGCTGAATACAGCCCTTAACGGAGATGACTTCCCTGAGTATCAGAACCTGCTCATGGATGTTGTGGTTAAAAATCCGGAGCAAGGACAGAACATTAACCTGTCACTGACCGGAAGCAACCAGTACAGCAAAATCAATGAGAAGCAAACCTTCGTGATCGGTATCCCGCAGGACGGGGACGTCATAACAATGGAAGAGCTTCAGCAGCAATTTGGAGCAATGAGCACGTACTAATTTTTATCTATCAGAAAAGACCTGCAAGGTGCTGAAATGCACTTGTGCAGGTCTTTTCTTTTTGTTAATTCAGAGCACAGGCCTGTCTGCCGGAGAATCATCCGCGAGAATACCATACGTCCGGTGATCCTGCCATTCCCCGTTAATTTTAAGATACCGGCGGGCGGTACCTTCCGCTTGAAATCCGCTTTTCTCCAGCACCCGCCGTGAAGCGTCGTTATGTAGCAGTATTGATGCCTGAACCCTGTGCAGGGCAAGTGCACGGAAAGCATAATCCAAAACCATTCCTACGGCAGCGGTCATATGTCCCCTGCCTTGAATGGCATAATCAATAAAATATCCCAGGTCTGCATATTGCGCAACTCCGCGCACCAGATTGGAGAGGGTGATTTGGCCAATCAGCTGCCCATCGGCCAGGAAGATGCCGAACATGTAAGCCCTGTCCTGCTCGGCATCACTCAGACGCTGCCTTAACAGCAGCTTCTGGCTTTCAAGTGTATAATAGTCTGCTTCACGAAGCGGCTCATACGGCTGGTGATGTGCTTGGTTACGCAGGCGCAGCTGGAGCAGCTTATCGGCATCCTGCAGCTGCAAAAGAGAAAGATAAATACCTTGAGTATGATTGTTGAGCGTGAGCTCCATTGCGGGAAAACCTCCTTTTTAGCATGAATAATATTGTGTGACAAGAAGCTTAAGCAGTCAACCGCTACAGCTGTTAATCCGTTAAGACTTGGGCGGCTTCCGGCGCAGCTGGCGGAAAAAGGAGGTGAGCAGCTCAGCGCATTCCTCCTGAAGCACCCCCTGGATAATTTCAGTCCTGTGATTGAATCGCGGTTCTTCAAGCAGGTTCATAAGGGTGCCTGCACAGCCCGCTTTAGGGTCTGTGGTTCCATATACAGTAAGCGGCAGCCGGGATTGGACCATCGCCCCTGCACACATGGGACAAGGCTCTAGTGTAACATAGAGCTGGCAGTCCAGCAGCCTCCAGGAGTTAAGCGCAATGCTTGCCTGGCGGATTGCCACCATTTCGGCATGCGCAGTAGAGTCCAGTGTCGTTTCCCGCAGATTGTAGCCGCGCCCGATAATCTCCCCGTTGCGGACAATGACTGCACCGATAGGCACTTCGCCTAAGCTTTCCGCTTTATGCGCTTCTGCAATCGCCTCTTTCATCCAGAATTCATGAAGGCTCCGTTCATTCTCCGGCAATTCGCTGCTGTGAATATTCAAGCTCATCTTTCCTTTCCTATATCAATCCTTGTACAACGAACAAATATTCGTTCTGAACAAATTGTGCATAACTCTGTGGATAACAAGCTACTTATACACAATTTTGTACACACCTACGCTTAATAAAATGTTTATATGTGAATAGCCTGTGGATAGTGTTCATTATTTCCCTCATTATTGTAGAGAAACTGCCTCCAAAATACAACGTCTGCCCGGGGATAAGAGGCTCTTGAAGGCTCTTTTCAAATAGAGGGGCAGAAGGTATGATATTTATGAACCACCTGCTTGATTTTTTTACCAGCTGATAAGAGGTGAATATACAGCTTGTCCATAAAAACTAAATTGTCAGCGATCATTTTTGGTTCGGTATTATTGATACTGGGGCTTAATCTGACGCTGAATCTATATGCGGCACGTAATAACTTGCTTACAGAGAGCAAAAATAATATGAAGACCACGGCCATGCAAATCGCTGTTTCTGTCGAGCAGAGCAACTACAGCTCGAATTATGTCCAGCAGCAGATAGCCCAGAACCTGCGCCTTGCGGCCATTCTGGCAGCAGGAGAGCTTGATCCGGATATTAATAATGTAAGCAACTCACAGCTGAAGCTTCTGTCGGACAAGCTGGATGTATCTAACATCTCGCTTCTTGTCCAGACTGATGATGACATCATAGTGGCTAAATCCTCAGATCCTGCCGAGCTTGGCTTGTCTACCAAGGGCATGGGTTTTTGGTATGTGGCTTTTCTTGAGCTGTTTGCGGGACAGAGGGTATCGGTTCAGCAGGGACAGACGTTTGAGAACTTCTGGTCAGGGCCGTTTGAATTCTCAACCTCAAATCCTGAGTTTATAGAGAAGTGGGGATATTACCGTGACCCGTCAAGAAACTATATTATAGACCCTTATATCCGCAGCACAGCGGTTAGTGATTATGTGAGGATTATGGAGCCTGAGGAGATTGTCCGGCGCTCCAAGGAGGTCAATCCCGGACTTCTGGAGATTACGGGGATGAATCCGAAGACCTTTGGCTCTGAGTCTATGCAGCCGGACGGTACAGACAGCGTCAATCATAAGCTGCGCAACCGCCCCATCCGGTTCGGAACTTATATTTTCGGGAACATTGATGAAGATAAAACAGCTATGATGACGGCGATACGGAAGGAAGCTCCGGTTACAATCGATACTTCAGCCCTGGGGAAAAGAGTGCTAAAAAGCTTTATCCCGGTTGCTCTGCCGGGTAACGATGACTATGTCATCAGCGTAGTTATGGATTATTCGGTGATTTCCTCCGTAATCAAAGAGGAGCTTGTCAGTAATATTACAACCTCAGTGCTGCTGCTAATCATTTTTTTCATTTGCAGCTATGTACTGTCCGGGATTGTTACGAGACCGATTAAGGCCATTCTGCGCAAGGTTAATGATGTAGCCAAGGGGAATTACGAATCCCCGCTAAGCGTAGCAAGCGGGGATGAGCTGGGCCAGTTGGCCAGCCGGATTAATGCAATGACCGCTCACCTGCATGAGCATACCAATGAGCTTGGACGGGCGCTTGAAGAGAACCGGGCTGTAAAGGAGCACCTGGAGTCGGTCATTAACGGGACATCCGATGCAATCCACACAGTTGATATGGAGGGGCGGATCACCAGTACGAATAAGGCTTTTGAGAAGCTATACGGCTGGAATGCTGCGGATGCGAGGATTAAGCCGCCTTATCTGGTACCGGCAACCGTACAGAAGCAGGAGGATATAAGACTGCAGGAGCTGAGGGCTGGAGCTGTTCTGCCGCCGGTGGAGACGCTCAGGCTGAAGCGCGACGGATCGGTAGTAGAGGTCAGCGTGAGCACTTCCATGATTCGGGATGAGGAAGGCCAGCCCCAGGCCTTTGTTCATGTATCACGTGATATGACCGAACGTAACCGGATTGAAGAGCTGCTCAGACGCTCGGAGAAATTGACGACGGTAGGCCAGCTTGCGGCAGGAGTAGCCCATGAGATCCGTAACCCGCTGACCACACTTCGCGGATTCCTGCAGCTTCAGAAGGAGAAGGGCATTCTTGTACCTCTGCATATTGAGCTAATGCTGTCTGAGCTTGACCGGATTAACCTGATTGTGAGTGAGTTTCTGATTCTGGCCAAGCCGCAGGCGGTGCACTTTCAGGAGAAGGATGTGAGGCATATCCTGAATGATGTTATTTCCCTGCTGGACAGCCAGGCGCATCTGTTCGGAATCGAATTTGAATCACAGCTGTCCGGGAAGCCCGCAATAGTGCATTGTGAGGAGAATCAGCTGAAGCAGGTCTTTATCAATATCGTCAAAAATGCCATTGAGGCTATGCCCGAAGGCGGTACCATTACCGTTTCGCAGCGGATTGAAGGAAATTCTGTTATCATTGTAATCTCAGACGAAGGCGAAGGAATTCCGGAAGAAATGCTGCCTAAGCTGGGAGAGCCCTTCTTCACCAACAAGGAGACAGGAACAGGGCTCGGGCTGATGGTTAGCCAGCGGATCATCCATGCCCACAAAGGCGCTATGGAAATCAGCAGCGAGTACGGCAGCGGGGCTGAGATTACTATCATATTGCCAGTATTATATAATCAGGCCTAATGTAAGGATTGAAAAAAGAACGGAGTGAGGACAGAAATGAGAATTAATAAGTTCATCAGCGAGACAGGCTACTGTTCACGCCGTGAAGCAGACAAGCTGGTAGAGAGCGGAAGAGTTACTATCAACGGACAGACGGCTGTATTAGGCAGCCAGGCTGTTCAGGGAGATCAGGTGCTGATTGATGGCAAGGCGCTTGTAACGGGCAGCCAGGTGGTTTATATCGCCTTAAATAAGCCGGTGGGGATTACCTCAACTACAGAAGCCCATATTCAGGGCAATATTGTTGATTTTATCGGCCATCAGGAGCGGATTTTTCCAATCGGAAGGCTCGATAAGGATTCAGAAGGCTTAATTCTGCTGACTAACGACGGCGATATTGTTAATAGAATCCTGCGGGCTGAAGGCAAGCATGAGAAGGAGTATGTGGTCACTGTAGACAGGCCAATTACTGCATCCTTCCTTACAGGCATGTCCAGCGGGGTGAAAATTCTTGGCGGCAAGACTCTTCCCTGTGAAATAACACGGATATCGGAGCGGGAGTTCCGCATTGTCCTGACCGAAGGCAAGAACCGGCAGATCCGCAGGATGTGCAGTGCCTTTGGTTATGAGGTCAGAAGCCTGCGGCGTATCCGGATTATGAATATTCACCTGGGTGCCCTGAAGACGGGCCAATGGCGGGAGTTGAGTGCACAGGAGAAGCAGGAGCTGGGAGCCATGCTCAGTTATGAGCTGCAATAGCAGTAAATCAAAGAAAGAGCTGTTTTCACGGGTAATCCCGGAAAACAGCTCTTTTGCAGCTCTGTCTATTATGTCGGCGGAGTAACGCTTGTTGTTTCAGCTGAATCTGTGTACTTCCGCAGGATCGAGACTTCTACACGGCGGTTTTTGGCCCGTCCGGCAGCAGTTGCATTATCAGCTATCGGATGGTATTCACCGTAACCGATCGGGCTGAACTTAACCGGATCCAGATTCGGATTCAGCAGCAGGATTTTCATGAAATGCAGGGCACGGTCTACGCTGAGGTCCCAGTTGGATGAATAGTTACTGTTGGAAATCGGAATGTTGTCGGTATGTCCCTGAACCAGCACGTTGTAATCCGGGAATTGCTGCAGCATACTGGAAATCGATTTGGCCAGCTGCCGGGATTCATCCTTAACCACAGCCTGTCCTGAGGCGAACAGGGCGTTATCGCTGATTGTAATCATTAGCTGTGACTGGTTCAGCTTGGTGCTCAGCAGGTCAGTAAGCCCGTTCTTCTCAATATACTGGTCAAACTGCTTCTTGAGCTTCTCAAGGTCCTGCTGCTCCTGCTTACGCAGCTTGGCAATCTCGGACTCTCCGGTGTTCGGGGCGACAACATTGTCCATCTTATCATTCTTACCCTGATCCAGCTGGGACTCGGTAGGAGTAGCTGAACGCTGGTCCAATATACCTGTTCCGCCGTTCAGGGCGGAGCTGAATGCCTGACTCATCTCTTCAAACTTCTTGGCATCAGTAGCACTCATTGCATACATAACAAGGAACAAAGCAACCAGCAGAGTCATCAAGTCGGAATAAGGCAACAGCCAGGATTCGTCGGCATGTTCCTCATGTTCCTCATGCCTAGTCTTTTTGCTCACTAGCGCCGCCCTCCTTATTTAACTTGGCACGTTCTGTTGGTGTAAGGAAGACAGAGAGCTTTTGGTTAATTGCAATGGTTGAAACTCCTGACTGGATGGAGAGCAGCCCCTCGACCATCATCAGCCGGATCTGAATTTCCTTTTTGGAGATACGTTTAAGCTTGTTGGACATGGGATGCCACATTACATAACCGGTAAAGATACCGAGCAGCGTAGCAATAAACGCGCCTGCAATCGCATGGGCAAGCACATCCATGTCACTCATATCCGCAAGGGCGGCAATCAGACCGACAACGGCCCCGAGCACCCCGAGTGTAGGAGCATACATCCCTGCCTGGGAAAAGATCAGTGCACCCGCTTTATGTCTGTCTTCCGTAGCATGAATATCTTCCATTAATACATCGCGGACAAATTCCTGATCGTTGCCGTCGATGATCATCCGCATGCCGTTTCTCAAAAAATCGTCTTCAATCTCATCGACCTTTGATTCCAGCGCGAGCAGTCCTTCGCGGCGGGTAATGGATGCCCATTCCATGAAAGTGGTGATCAGCTCTGATTTCTGCACCATTTTTTGCTGAATGAAGAGCAGCTTGAACAATTTAGGAATATTCTTAATATCAGACATTGGGAAGGCCATAAATACAGACGCTGCTGTACCGAGAAAAATGATGACATAAGCTGCGGGGTTATTTAAGCTTGAGAGCGGAGCGTGCTTGAGCACCATGCCCCAGAGAACTGCAACCAGACCAAAGACTAAACCGAGTATTGTTGATAATTCCATTATGCACCTCGTCCATGAGAATTAAGAAGTGATCCGTTATATCCGCATATATCATCCTTGAACAGCGGTGGGACACCCTGTACTGCTATAAATCGTATATTCTTATTTATCGACAGCATTCCCTTTTTTGTGAAGTCATTTTTTCGGCTATAATAGATAGGGTAAGTTATTATTCATCTGTGGAGAAAACGGAGTGATAGACGTGGGTGTTAAGCATGGCAGAGATTACAGTGAGATCCTGAACGAGCTGACGGAGGCCGTTAGCCGGATTTCAGACAGTTATGTATTTTTTGAAATGGAGCCGGACGAGTGGCAGGAGCTGCCGCAGGAATCGAAGCTGGAGGTCTGGGAAGCGCTCGCAGAGGATTTGTTCTACGGGCTTGGCAATGAGCCTGTGATTCACGTGGGCAGCGGAGTTGTCATCTACGACAAGGAGACGCACCGGATCAACATTCTGCTCGGCGAACAGGACCTGGCTTCGGTCGTTTTGGTCTAAAAGTGCTGCAGCCAAGGGAGGCCGGTTTGCCCGCCTCCTTGCGCACGTGGTAAAATTGATGCGACGAGTGCTATTTGCCGGGAATTCAGAATACATTAAACCGAAAAAAAGCCTTCATCCTGGCGCATCCCTTGGACTTTCAGAAGCTGAGGGATGTTTTGTTTAAGGCTTATGGAGAACAGGTAAAGAACTGAGGCATACGGACTTTACTGCTAATTAAGTAAGGGAGGAAGCAAATTGCAATTATCAGTGGAAGAGCTGCATGAACAGATAGGTAAGCTGGAGGGCTGGAAGCTGGAGCAGGAGACTCTGGTGCGCAAGTACATGTTTAGTGAATTTATGAAGGGTATTGCTTTTGTGGACGAGGTAGCAGCCATATCGGAAGCCTTTGACCATCATCCGCATATCACCATTGACTACAAAACCGTCATCCTGCGCTTATCGGCAAAAGAAGAGAACGGCCTTGCGGCCCTTGACATCCGCCAGGCTAATGAATTCAATGAAGCCTTTGACAAAACACGTTAGGACACGGTCTTAATATAACGGCTACGCCAAAAATGCCCGTATGAGGACCGGTTGGAGTCCTTATACGGGCATTCTAAATGAATACGGGTAATTTTTACTTTTTCTCTGCAAGCCACAAGGCAATATTGGCAATCTCCTCCGGGGCCAGCTTATCCTTAAAGGACGGCATTTGCCCGCGGCCCTTAGAGACGATACTGTATATGCCCTCGGCGTCCCGCTCATTTCCTTCATGCTGCAGGCTTGGGCCGGCACCGCCCTGAAGCTGATCACCGTGGCAGGAAATACAATTGGCTTTGACCACGGCTTCCGCACCAGCGGCATCCAGGGTTACCTGAGGCATTACAGGCTTATTCTCTTCCGCGACCTCTTCTTTACCGGGCAATGTGAACAAGAGTACTACTGCAAAGGCGCAGGCGGCAAAAAACAATCCGCTCATGATCCATTTCTGCATCTTCATCCGTCCCCTCCATGTAAGCTGCTTCCTTCATTATACAGAATGGTAAAGCGTTATCATAGAGTTTGTGTCAAAAAAATGAACAAAATCCGCATTTGCAGACTACATAACGGAAGGTCCGCTGTCATTGATTATAGACCATGCAATAAAAGGGCTTATCCCCGGTGGGAGTGCGGCGTTCATATGTATCGGTGATCGTAAAGCCGCATTTCTGATAAGTTCGTATAGCACGCTGATTCCAGGTCAGCACCTCCAGATCAATCTCACGGTCGGGGAATCTGCTGAGGGCAGCCTGCACGATTACTTTCATAAAAGAATGACCCATACCATGTCCGCACAGCTCGGGACGCATGCCTATACCGAGCCGGACCACGCCTTCCATCGGGAACAGCTGCGCAAAGCCGCAGAGGCTGCCTGTCTTGTCTACAACGGATACATATTGCTCACTGCGTAGTACCGGGTCACCGAATTCAATACCGAGCGCCTGCATTTGCTCCCAGGGCAGCCAGCCGTAAATGTTATAGGGCGGCCTGTAATCCCAGGTACAGATATCCTCAGCATGGCTGGTGTCCATCGGCACAACGTGAAATGTAATAGGGGAACTGCTCATAAGGCCACAGGCCTCCTTCCAATGCTGCAATTTGCTATATGCGTATATTTAATTATATACAAAAGAGGGCGTGTTCAACTCAGAAATTTGCCGCAGGCAGCAGAAACTTGACAAACCGCCGAAAATATTTTATGAAAACGCAGAAAAATGGGTTTTAGGCTGTTTTATGCATGAGGGAAGGGGTAAGTAATTTTATAGACAAAAAAAACAGGAGCCCTCCAAGATTTCGGCAAAAATCCTGGAAAAGCGCCTGTCTTATCGTTACTTATTGAACATCATCGTTATCTTGGGCATCACTTGCAACTGCATGGTAAGCATCTGTGCTCATGATCCGTTTGGCGCCAACGTAGCGGTTGACGTAGTAGTTGTCACTCAGCGAGCTGATGGTTACGCCCTTTGAGCTTGAAGCATGTGCGAATTTGCCGTCACCGACATAAATGCCGACATGGGATACGCCGCGGCCGCTTGTATTAAAGAATACAAGATCGCCTTCCCGCAGATTATCACGGGAAATCGCAGTACCCATCTGGTATTGGGAGCCGGATTGATGCGGCAGGTTAATGCCGATCTTATCAAACACGTACATTGTGAAACCGGAGCAATCAAAGCCGTTAGTCGATACTCCGCCGGAAACATATTTGGTTCCGATGGCTTTATCGATGACTTTATCCATTTTGGAATCGGCGAAAGCGCTTCCTGCTCCAATGGTTAGCATAATAGAAAAACTGAGTAGTGCGGCGGCTAACTTCTTCTTCAAAAGTAAATACCCCTTCCAAATGCCTACGAGGTTAGCTTAAGGGTTCGGTTGAAGGTCCCCTATGACCCCTCTGTGAATAGGAGGTCAATTCACCCAAAATCGGTTCCCCCGTTTCCCTTATTTCGTAAGGGAACTCGGCACGACTGTTGATTAGGATTAGCTTGCAGAACATTATGACAAAACGTTTGTAAAACCCGGTTGAATAATTACAAAAATGTTACTAAAATCTCACTGCGATAATTGTAACAAAGACAGAGGCCGTTGGCAATCACTTAAAACATATTAGTGCATAATATTTACGTTATTTAAGAGAAAAAACTGCATATAAAGACTCAAATTTACGTGCAAAGTAAGCTTTTTTCTGAAAAAATGTGGAATTTTTAGTAAGAAGGGTGTTTCAGCACGCTTTGAAGTGTGTAAAAGGTATAATAAGGAAAAAAAGAAGCAACCCGGAGATGATTACGGCAATAATCACGTCCGGGCTGATATAATTTACAATTATGTGTCAGAGGTTATATGTGAGGGGAAGTTCAATCGTAAGCGACAGCCTGGTAAGCTGTTGTGCTCATTACGCGTTTAGCGCCAACGTAGCGGTTGGCCCAGTAAGCCTGACTCAGCGAACTGATGGTTACACCCTTTGAGCTTGAGGATTGTGCGAATTTACCGTCACCGACATAAATACCTACATGGGAGACTCCGTTACCCAGCGTATTGAAGAAGACAAGATCGCCGGCACGCAGATTGCTTTTAGAAACGGGCGTTCCTACACTATACTGCGCTTTAGAGGTGCGGGGCAGGGTGAGGCCGACGTTTTTAAATACGTATTTGGTAAAACCTGAACAATCGAAGCCGGAAGTGCTTGTACCTCCCGATTTGTACGAAACTCCGATGGTTTTGGAGATAACGGCGTCCATTTTGGAATCAGCTGACACGCTTGTAGCGCCCATAGTGAATACCATCACAAGACCCAGTGCTGCTGCGGTGCATTTCTTTTTGAGATGTGTACGAAATGATGTGTGACTTTTCAAAAGATGTACTCCTTCCAAGGCCTGCGAGGTTAGCTTAAGGATTCGGTAGAAGGTTCCCCTATGACCCCTCTAAAGCGAGATCAATTCACCCAAAATATGGTTCCCCCACTTCCCGGTGCTGGGAATTTGGCGTTTTATGCACCAGAACAGTGACTGTTAAATAACAATGTTGAAGTGTATAAGGTACATACAGTTAGTCGATTTAGTTTCAAAAGATTACAAAGTTGTTACCAGCGGTACAGGCATCATTGTATCAAAGGTTTTAATGTTTTGCAAATGCACTGTAAATTTATCGCTACGGACAAAAGAGCCACACCCCTGAATCAGGGGCAGTGACTCTTTTAATATGCCGTTTTGGCGGAAAATTATTGTGGAAATGTTTTACTGCTCCACAGATGGTATTGGGCGGCGATTCCCCACATTTTGAACAAGGTGGACGGGAGCGGTGATAGCTGGCGGAAGAGCAGCGCAGGCAGGCCGGGATAGAATAGTGCAGTTACAGCGCACAGCAGCCACGTCACCAGTCCTCCCGCACCAAGCACGATTGAAGCCCCGGTAGAAGGGGCAAGCAGTCTTAGGTATGCCAGCAGCCCGGAGAACATGCCTGTTCCTGCGGTATAACCGAATTGCATGTAGAGCAGCGCCGTACGGATGATATACAGGTAGAGCATCCAGGCCAGCAGATAGGGGAGGAGTCTCAGCAGCAGCTTATAATCCAGCAGCCCGCCTAACAGCAGTGAATACAGCTTGGGCAGCAGCCAATAAAGCGGGAGCGCAGAGAGCAGCCATTCAGCCAGGCTGAAGACAAATACCGGAAGCCCGTAAGTCTTCATTCCCGGGAAAAAGAACAGGCCGCGTTCACCTTTACGTTCCTGATGCAGCTCATGCAGCAGGCCGGCGCGGATCAAAGGGGAGACCAGCAGCCGCAGCAGAGCCAGAGCCAGCAGGAGCCAGAGCCAGCGCTGAACTGCAGGATCTCCGCTTAGTGCAGCCTGGCCCTCGATATAATACAGCAGTCTGCCTAGAGCGCTGCCCCCGGCATGTGTGTCGGGATAACGCAGGAGCATGGGAATAACGGCAGACCTGACAAACCTGTACAAAAAATAGCCCCAGAGCAGCCGGTAGATAAACAGCAGAATCAGAATATAAAATTGCTCCTTCATGCTGATCCAGCTGCGGGAAATTGCTCTTTTCACTATCCTTCACCTCACCAGACTAGAGTTCCGAGCAGAGTTTCAAGCAGTTTGGTTACACTTAGCGTCCAGCGCGAAAGTGTCTTCGGCGCAAGCTCAGCCAGCATGAAATTGTTAAGGTGCTTACTCTCAAGAAGTATGGAGTGCCCGGGATCGATATCCACCGAGGCAAGCGGAGCTTTATAGGACAGCTGAAAGGCAGTGGTTTTCTGCTCCCCGTTCCAGAACTGCTGTACGGAATAACCGTCCGAGAAGGTGAACTTAACCGGAACATCGGCATAGCTGCTGCCTTTATTGCTTATCTCCACCGTAGCTTCATAAAGGGCTTCCTCGTTATTAGTCTTATTTTTAGCAGGGCCGGTAGTGATGAGATCTACAGAGAAGTCAGGTGCTCCGCCGCTGTATACATACTTGTCAAAATAGTCCTGCCACGACTGCTTGGTTACTTTTTCAACAACCTTCTGAAAATCAGCAGTGGCGGGATGCTTGAATCTGTACTTACGGGCGTATGAGAGCATGATGGCATCCATGGTTTTGGTTCCGACCTGCTGCTCGATATCCTTCAGCACCAGCTTGCCGCGGATATATACATTGCGGGTATAGCCTTCAGCGGCCGTATATTTCCAGGTTTCCAGATTGAGCGGCTGAGGAGCAGATACCAGACTGGCCTGCAGGCTGTTGCTGGAGCTTATTCCGTATTCCTGCTCCATCAGCCGGTCCTCCGCATAGGACGTGAAGCTTTCATCGAGCCATGCCTCTTCAAATTCATTGTTTGCTACCATTCCGTAGAAGTACTGGTGACCGATCTCATGAATGACAGTACGCTCAAGCGACATACCCGGAGAGCTTTCGGCTGCGCCGAAGGCCGTGATCAGCGTAGGATACTCCATACCTCCTGCACCGTTGCCTTCACGGGGAGGGACCACGATTGACAGGGTGGAATATGGATACGGCCCATACCATTTGCTGAATGCGGTAAGCGCAGCCTTGGCGGCCTGGAAATACCGTTCCTGCAGATCCTTGTGCAGCGGGTCCAGGTAGAGCTTGATCCGTACACCGGGAACATTAGGCGCGGAGAAGGCCTCCTCGGCAACGACAAAATCAGGGGAGGCTGCCCAGGCAAAGTCATGGACATCATCGGCGTAGAACTGATAGATTTTCCTGTCCTGCTTGATCTGGGCACTTTTCACCGGAAAACCCGTAGCACCGACGATATAGCCTTCGGGAACAGAAATGGTTACATTGTAGATGCCGAAATCGCTGTAAAACTCTGAAGTGCCGTGATACTGGTGAAGATTCCAGCCCTCCTCCTTAACGCCTCTGGTTCCTTCAGGCTCATATACGCTCAGCTTGGGAAACCACTGCCCGGCCATTACAAAATTCCCGGCAGTCCCCATACGGGCGAATATTTTAGGCAGCTTGACCTCAAACTGGATCTTGAGTGTCACACTCTCGCCGCCGTTCACCGGCTGCGGCAGATGCACCTTTACAAGAGTCTGGTCATGAACATTTCCGTCATCAGGCTGCACATACTGCATGCGCTGCATAAGGGATACCCCGTCAGCAGTCCGCAGGTCAGTTATCGTCATGCTGCCGAATCCGTCCTCCGGCATCGCATCTCCGCGCAGCTCGCCGCCGGATTCCTTCATAAATGTTGTTTTTTCAGAAGCGAAAGCGTTGGGATAGAGATGAAAATAGAGCTCTTGTACAGGCTTCCTGCCGGGATGAGTCCAGGTGAGCGTCTCAGCAGCCTCCAGAGTCCGGGCATCTGTATCCAGCCGTACATTGATATGATACTCGGTTATCCGCTGGCTTAAGGCTTCAGAGACCGGAACAGGCTGGCTCTCGGGAAGATCAGGCTGCACCGCCTTAGCCTGAGACACGGCGGAGGGGGACTTGGCCTCTTTTGGGGCAGCGGCAGTCCGGGCGGCAGGGCTGTGCCCGCTCAGGAGCCAAAGGGAGCCTCCCAGCAGGATGAGGGCGGCCAGGGCCGCAGAGATGATCATGAACCTTAATAACAGTGGCTTCATACTGTGATTCCTCCCGTGACAAGCATCTACGGGATGTATATGTTTGCAATCGCCGCATTATTAGCTAAAATTAAATTATTGTAGAACGTGAACTTGAGAATGTTGGTTTTGGCATTCTCAAGTTCATCTTGAATAGTAAAAGGGAAGGATGTGCACTTGTGGATAACGTACAACCGGAGGGCAAAAAGCAGATTGCCTTGAATATTGTCAACGCAAAAAGCAAGCATAAAGGCTTTGGAGCCGGCTCCATTGATCTTAACAATGTATCGCCGGTCATTATCGACGGCGGTGAAGCCGTTATCGACATTGGTGCCATGCATGCCAAAAGCAAGGTGGAAAAGGGCATTAAATTCTCGATGAACCGTGATGAGGTACCGGACGGAAGACAGGTCTGGGTAGTCTGGGTTGCTGTTGACCGTACACCTGAGGGACAACTTTACGGTGGTATTACCGCCTGTGAAATGTGGATTGACTCCGCAGCGCGCCGGGGCTGGAAAATTCTTGCCGATCATGTGAACAAGCTGGATGCTGCCCTAAAGCGCAAGATTATTCTGGAGGGCCTGGGAGCGGCAGAGAAGGCTGCGCTGAAATCGCTGCTGATCTCGCACAATGCCGACTGGTGGGCCGCTACCTCCGATGAGCTTAAGGATGCTCTGGGAGAATAGCAGCGAAAGGTGACAACGGACAAAAGGGCTTGAACCTTCAGAGGAAGAAGGTTCAAGCCCTTATTATATTTCATGAGGGGTCATGGATGTCTGGCAGGTACTTCTATTTCCCGGACGAGCTAAGCTTGCGCTTGAGCTGGCTTACTCTGGCCTGGCTGATGCCAAGCACTTCAGCGAGCTCCTTCTGGTTGGCATAAGGGTGTTCGGCTATTGCCTTCTCCAGCCGCCGGCTCATCTCCTCGGTCTTGGTCCGGCGGCTGCCGGCCGGTTCTGCACTGTCCTCCGCGGGATTCTGCAAAGACTCGCCTGCCTCCGGAATGCGTCCCGGGTCGCCCAGCTCCTTGAGGCATGTGTTGCAGATGAACTGATCTTTATAGTAGGTCACGTGGTCCAGGCTCCGGCAAAATGTGCATTCTGTTGAGGTGTATTTCCGGAGTACAATAATCTCATCATTCAAAATGAAAAATTCGATCGGATCCCCGATGTCGATGTTGCGGGTCATGCGGATTTCTACGGGAACCACAATTCTGCCAAGACTGTCTAAACTCCGGATCATGCCTGTATCCTTCATCTCATGTCCCTCATTTACATCTTCATATTTTTTTGCGGATATATTCGATTATAGCAGTAATTGTAAGTTTAGAGAACGGGGAAGCGCATTCATTTATATGTATATTCTCAGATAATTACATAAGGGAAGCCGCCTGCTCCGGTTATCCGGAGCAGGCGGCTTATTAGGGTTCTATTCTTTTTACCCAAAATACCGGCAGCGAAACAATCAAAGGATGACACTGGAAGGTCAGCTCCATATAAAGGGCTGCTCCATCTTATCTTTAACTGAGACATACGGGCTATTCCGCAGGTAAAAACGCCAGGGCAGCGGGGCATACTCCTCAGCGTAGGGAATATTGATACGCGGGGACTGGACGATATCAAGGGATTCAGGTTCTTCACCCTGCTCCAGCCTCAGCGGGCTGTCCGCACGATCAAGCCTGAGCCCGTTCAGGCGCTTATCGATCTGCAGTGCCCGGCACAGCTTGCCCGGCCCGCCCGAGAGTCCGCGGGGTGTGCTCCCGGCAGTACCGCGGTAACTGCGCATGAAGCCGGCATCGGCAGCGGTCAGAGGCTCAACAGCCCGTATCAGTACAGCATGCGGATCGCCTTCCCCGGCAGTAACAATATTTAGGCAATGATACATACCGTATATCAGATAAATGTAGATTGTTCCGCCCTCGCGAAACATTACATCGGTCCTTGCAGTCCGGCGTCCGCCGAAAGCGTGGCTGCCCTTGTCCTCCGCGCCTCCGTAGCTCTCCGTTTCCACAATGCGGCAGCGGATCTCCCCGTCCTCAGTGCTCCGGACCAGATGCCGGCCAAGGAGGAGCGGCGCTGCCTGCAGAGCCGGAAGGCTGTAAAGCTCAGACCCGATCAGCTGCTTTTTTACGGGTTTGTTCTCGTTATGGTTCATTTCCGTCGGGCACCTTTCCCGGCAAGCGCGGCCTGCCGCTAATGGGCTCATCGTACCCCAGGGCTGTGCTCGCTGCAACAGCAGCCTTAGTTCAGCCACCAGCGCTTGATGTCACTCCACAAGGAATGCTCTTCCTTGGCCGGATCAGCAGGTGACTCTTCAACCGGTGCAGTATCCCCGCCGGTGCTGTGCTCATCACAATATTCTGTCGGCTCTGTACCGCTGATAAAGGTCTCCAGCTCCTTCTCCGGGCAGGCGGCTGTAGCCAGCTTGCCTGACTCCGGATTAATGTAGACACTCACGACTCCGTCAGGAATCGGAAAAATCTTCGGCGGCACATTGGACAGGGCTTTTTCTGTAAACTCTGCAAAAATCGGCGCCGCCCGCCTTCCGTCAGCTGTGGCAATATCGCGGCCCTTATCATACCCGACCCAGACTGCGGTAGACAGCTCGGGCGTAAAGCCGACCATCCAGCCGTCGGTGTCTGTGGTTCCGGTCTTGCCCGCTACAGGGCGCTTGATAATGGAGGCTACACGGTTACCGGTGCCCCCGCTCTCAAAGACACCTTCCATCAGCCGGGTCAGCACATAGGCAGCCGCAGGCTCGACAACCTGCTCCCCTGAAGTCTGCGCGGCTTCGTAGATCAGATTTCCCTTAGAATCAGTAATCTTCAGAATGGCCGTAACCGGCTGTCTGATGCCGCTGCCGCCGATTACGGCGAAGGCGGAGGCCATCTCAAGCGGGCTGACCGGTGACGTGCCGAGTGCAAGAGAAGGAACGCTTTGCAGCGGACTGCCGATACCCAGCTTAGCTGCCATATCTGCGACCTGGTCTGCACCGATTTTCATAATCGTATTTACGGCGTAGATATTGTCGGAAGCGGCAATGGCCTGGCGCATATTAATTTCGCCAAGATACTTGTCGCCGAAGTTTTTAGGCTGGTACGTTTTGCGGTTATTGTCGTAATGGAACAAGGTGGGCTGGCTGTTGAAGACGGACAGGCCGGTCATTGTTTTAGTAGACAGGGCGGTCAGGTACATGATCGGCTTAAAGGATGAACCGGGCTGGCGGGTGGTTGCAAGCGCATGATTGAACTGATTGGCCCGGTAATTCTTGCCCCCGACCATTGCTTTGATATAACCGGTGCGCGGGTCAATTGAGACGAGCGCCGTTTCCAGCTCACTGGCGGAATCCATTCCCTTATCCATTGCCTCCTCGGCTGCCCGCTGCATATCGGGATCAAGCGTGGTGTATACATCCAGTCCGCCCAGCTCCAGCTCATCGCTGCTGATCCCGAGTTTATCGGTGACAAGCCCCCGCACATAATCGCGGAAGTAAGGGGCCAGCACAACGGTATTCTTCTCGCCCTGCGGCTTGAAGCTGAGCACAGTTCTGGCAGCCTCCTCTGCCTGTGCTGCTGTAATATCACCCACCTGGATCATTGAGGATAAAATAATGCCCTGCCGTTTCTTGGCATTGTCCAGGTTAGTGTATGGAGAATAATACGTCGGGCCCTTGGGAATGCCGGCCAGAAGTGCACTTTCTGCAAGGCTCAGGTCTACCGCCGCTTTGCCGAAATACATGCGTGAGGCAGCCTCGATCCCGTAGGCACCGTGGCCGTAATAAATCTCATTTAAATACATGTTTAGAATCTCGTCTTTACTGTATTTCATCTCAAGCTGCATCGTGTAAAGGGCTTCCTTGGCCTTACGTGTCCAGGTTTTTTCATGGGTAAGGTACAGATTACGGGCGAGCTGCTGTGTAAGTGTGCTGGCCCCCTGGGAGCGTTCACCCGTCTCCAGATTGGCCAGCACAGCCCGTGCCATACCCTTTAGATCAAATCCGGTGTGCTCAAAAAATTTGCGGTCCTCTACGGCCAGAGTAGCCTTGATCAGCTCGGGGGCGATTTTATCCAGCGTAACCGGAGTGCGGCTGCGTCCATCCGTTGTAAAGGTGGCCAGCACATTGCCTCTGGCATCCAGCAGCCGGGAGCGGATATCATCACCGACCGGCGGAAGCGGTTTGTTATACAGGTAGCCAAGCAGTGCTCCGGCAGCGAGCACCAGCAGTATAGTCAGGGCGGCCAGCAGCCGGGCCAGCCGGCGGAGCCGGTGTTTTTTGACTTTCGGGTTAGATAAATCGCGCGGCATGGCTTTGGGCTCCTTGTCCTCGGGAATATGAAACGGCCGGCGCTGGCATTTCAGAAAAGCTTCGGCCGGTTAATTTCATTATGGGATAGGAAGATGGCAGATATTCAGGCCGGGAGCAGAGAGATAACCAAATTGTCTTCTTTTTGTGACCTTCCGGGGGTAGATAGAACTGCGGCCGGAGAGTATAACAGAGTAGTGTTTATACAAAAGGGTATATATATCACAGGAGGTGTCATCATGAATTGGACTAAAAAAGTACACTTAACAGCACTAACGCTTCTCTCAGCCGGACTGCTTACAGTCTCGTCCTGGGGGATGGCTGCTCCGGCGGCACAGGCGGCAGCGCCTGCCGCCGGAGACCACGGGCTGCTGCAGCAGCTGCAGGCCAAGCACCTCGCTGCTGAAGATACGCCGCTCAGCTTCAATGATCTGGCGTTTCTCAGCGCAAATACAGGACGGGCTGCAGGTAAAGGCTTTATGATCGGCACATCGGACGGCGGCGGCCATTTCCAGAAAATATATGAAGGCCAATGGAATTTCCGGCAGATCTCCTTCCCGGACAATGTGCATGGATGGGCGTTAGCATCCGTTCAGGAGCAGAACGGGGTCTACCTTATCGGTACTGCTGACGGCGGATCAACCTGGACAAGAATTTCAGAGTCGCAGGTCGGCTTCGAGCGGATCAGCTTTACAGACAGCAAGCACGGCTTCGGATATGTCCGTGCTTTTACGTATTATACGGAGGACGGGGGGCGGAGCTGGAGCCAAATTAAGACTCCGGCTAACACGCGCGGTGCAGAGTTTACCAGCCGCAATAACGGCTGGGCAGTAGTAGTGGCACCGGGCGAAGGCTACCGGGTTATGAAAACTACGGATGGCGGAGCGACCTGGAAGCTGGCGCTTAAGTCGGCTTTTGCGTACCCTGAATATGGACAGCTTTACGCGAAGGGTGACCAGGTATATGCACTTCTGTACGGAGGCTCAGGCATGTCCCAGACCTCCTATTCCCTGTATGCCAGCGGAGATCAGGGAAAGAGCTGGACACGTGTAATTGCCCAGGAAACTGCCGGCGGCGGGCCGGCACCGGGCAGCGGTTCAGCCCAGCTGAAGAAGGGGCCGGCGTCCGGCAAGCCGGGGAATATGCAGCTGGCCGGCAGCAGCACAGCTTTCCTGGTTGGATTCTCGCCTGCGGGGGAACAGGTAGCTGTCGGCCGTACAGTGAATAGCGGCAAACAGTTTACGAACCTGCCGGCAATCGCCGGATATGAAGGAATCATCTCCTTCCCTGACAGCAAAGCCGGCTGGATGGCTGTCAGAGGCGCCAATACCTCTTCCCTTTATGCCACCAGCGACGGGGGCATGACCTGGACCGAGAAGTTTACCTTTAAAGGAAATGAGCAATAGAAGCCTAATAGGATCATCCTGACAAGTAGAATATAAGGCTGCCTTTCCGCAAGATTTTGCCGATCTTCCGGAAAGGGGCCTTTTTACGTTTCCCCGCCGAGTGTGATTTTGG
Organism: Paenibacillus camerounensis; assembly: GCF_000723885.1. Classification (GTDB taxonomy): domain Bacteria; phylum Bacillota; class Bacilli; order Paenibacillales; family Paenibacillaceae; genus Paenibacillus_AQ; species Paenibacillus_AQ camerounensis. Next base: position 19,593 of record NZ_CCDG010000058.1, on the reverse strand, counting down.
CTGCCAGTATGATAAAATTTGATTTACTTTAACAGGACCGTGCCGCGTATCTGCGGAGCCTGTGGACAATTGCTAGGAGGAATGCAGAGTGGCCTTTCGCGTATCCGCGGTTCAGTATCATTTGCATACGATTACCTCATTTGAGGAGTTTGCCGCCCGGTGTGAGCATTATATTAAGACCGCTGAGGAATTCAGCACCGACTTTATCCTGTTTCCGGAGTTCCTTACGACTCAGCTGATGTCCATCGGGGACGGACAGGGAAATGCCCTGGGCATTGAAGGCCTGCCGCAGTTTACGGAGCAGTACCGGGAGATGTTCTCCGGCTATGCCAGAAAGTATAATGTCCATATCATCGGAGGCACCCATGTGCTGCGGCGGGAAGGCAAGCTGTATAATGTGGCGCATCTCTTTTATCCTGACGGCAGGATCGCTGAGCAGGCCAAGCTGCATATTACCCCGGCTGAGGTAGAGGGCTGGAATATGGGGGCGGGCGAGGGTCTGGAAGTATTTCAGACGGACAAAGGCACCATCGCTATGCTGACCTGCTACGATATTGAGTTTCCTGAAATTGTGCGGATGGCCCGAGCCAAGGGGGCTGATGTGATTTTTTGTCCTTCCTGCACGGATGACCGCCACGGGTTCCACCGGGTACGCTATACCAGCCATGCGCGTGCAATTGAAAATCAGATTTACGTTGTGCTGACAGGAACCGTCGGGTCGCTGCCGACTGTTGATCTCATGCGTGCGAACTTTGGGCAGGCTGCTGTGATCACACCTAATGATGTTCCCTTTCCGCCAAAAGGGCTGCTGGCCGAAGGAGAGATTAACGATGACATGATCATAACCGCCGATCTGGATCTGGAGCTGCTGTACCGGGTGCGAGAGCGCGGGTCAGTGACCACCTGGCGCGACCGGAGAACGGACCTCTACACAGACTGGACATAAAGGAGTCAGGCAAAGATGTATAATAAAAGCTTTTTTGCTTTTGACGGTAAAACGCCCGTTCCCGCGGTTATCCGAAATTACACAGCGGCTGATTTCGGCGAGCTGATTACGATACAATCGGAAGCTTTTCCGCCCCCTTATCCCGCGGAGCTTCTATGGAACCGCGAACAGCTGCGTAATCATGTAGAGCGATTCCCGGAGGGGGCACTTTGTGCGGAAGTGAACGGGGAGCTGGCCGGTTCGGTCACGGGCCTCAAAATTCATTTTAATGAAGAATCGGCGCATAACGGTCATACCTGGTCTGAAGTAACAGCGGACGGATACCTCACTACGCATCAGCCTGACGGCAATACGCTGTACATTGCGGATCTCTGCGTACGCCCTAAATTCCGCAAGCTGGGACTGGGCAAGGAGCTGGTGCAGTCACTGTATCATGTGGTTGTGGAGCAGAAGCTGGAACGGCTGCTGGGTGCGGGAAGAATGCCTGGTTATCATAAAGAGGCTTCCCGCCTGTCGGCGCAGGCGTACCTTGCTGAGGTTATCGGCGGGCAGCTGGCTGATCCGGTCATAACGTTCCTGCTGCGCTGCGGACGGTCGCCGCTTGGTGTGACAGCAGACTACCTGGAGGATGAGGAGTCCTGCAATTACGCCGCACTGATGGAATGGCGGAATCCCTTTTTATAGAAAAGACTGGCTAAAGGCAGAACCCAATCAGAGTACCGGAGGAGATTCTAGTATGGAATATGTAAGAATTACGAGCCTTTCTGATCCGTTGTTCAGACAAGTACATAATCTGCTGAGTGAGGTATTCCCGCCTGAAGAGGTGCTGGAATACAGCCTGTGGAAGGAGCCGCTGGAGGATCAGGGAATCCGGGTATTCGCAGCTGTCCATGAAGGTACCGTTGTCGGGACTACCGAATACCGTTACTATCCGGACTGGAACGTGGCAATGACCGACTTCACTGTAATCGGCCGTGAAGGCCTGGGAATCGGGCGTTTTCTGGCCAAGAGCCGGCTGAAGGATCTGAAGAAGCTTGCAGCAGACAACGGCAAAGAGCTGTACGGCATGTTTGCGGAAATCTACGATCCATACCGGGTGGAGAATTTCGGATTTGGCGGCGTTAAGCCGATGGACCCGTTTGTCCGCCGTGAGGTGTTGTCCCACCTCGGTTATGAACGGCTTGATTTCCCTTATGTACACCCGTCCTGGCAGGGTGACGGTGAGGCTGTAACCGGGCTGGACCTCTGCTTCATGCCCGGACAGGAAGGACAGGAGACGGTAGAGGCAGCGCTGGTGGCCGACTTCCTGACCCGCTACTATACGGTACTCGAAGATAAGCCTGTCGCCTGGCATGCGATGGTGGAGCAGCTGCGCTCCACAGACAAGGTGCGGCTGCTGCCGTTGTAACGAATGAAATAGATTGAACCTGAATACCATTCAAAGGGAAAAATAAAAGTTCAATTGTATTGCTCACCCGAACTGGATATAGTGTACAATGGGTAAGCGAATATGCCTTGAATCTATGAATTGAACGATAAGCGAGGAACAGAGAATGTCTGAATTACAGTCCGGCAAATACGGTGTTACTGTAACTTTGGAAAGCCGGCAGGACGGGCAGAAGAATGTAATTACGGCTGCCGGAGAAGCTGTCTCCAAAGGGGAGCAGCTGTTTATCCGTTATGAAGAAACGGAGCAGGGGCCTCAGGGAGAGGCCGTATCCGTCCGTACGATGATAAAGATTACAGGCCGCGAACTGAAGCTGATCCGGCACGGGAGTATCGAGTCTGAGCAGTCCTTTGAGACAGGGAAGCAGTTACCCGGCTTCTACCGCTCCCCGTACGCCCAGTTTAATCTCTCTACCGCAACACGGAAGCTGGATATTATGCGTAATGGACGTTCGCTGGAGGTCTCGTGGGAGTATGACTTGTACGTCTACGGGGAGTTATCAGGACAGTTCGCTATCAGTTTGTATATACAGGAGGAACCACAATCATGACACAAAGTTCAAATCCGCTGCAGCTTGCGAATGAGCGGGTCAAAGAAGCGGTAGCAGGTGCTATTCTGGCTGCCGGTCTCGTAACGCAGGAAGAGCTTCCGGCCATTGCGCTGGAGGTGCCGAAGGACAAGGCTCACGGAGATCTGGCTACCAATGCCGCTATGCAGCTCACCAAGATTGCCAAGCGCAACCCGCGGCAGATTGCGGAAGCTATTATTGAGCATCTGGATACCGCTTCCGCCTCTATTGAAAAAGCGGAAATCGCCGGCCCGGGTTTCATCAACTTCACGCTCTCCAAGAGCTACCTGTACCCGGTCATCGGTCTTGTCACAGAGCAAGGCGACAACTACGGGCGGATTGAGACAGGCAAAGGCAAAAAGGTAGAAATGGAGTTTGTCAGCGCCAATCCTACCGGCAGCCTGCATCTCGGACATGCCCGCGGCGCGGCTGTCGGCGATGCCCTCTGTAATGTACTGGATTTTGCCGGTTACCAGGTGACCCGGGAGTACTACATTAATGATGCCGGTAATCAGGTAAACAATCTGTGCAAATCAATCGAGGCCCGTTATCTGCAGGAGCTCGGCCAGCCGGCGGAAATGCCGGAGGACGGTTACCACGGTGAGGACATCAAGGGATTCGCCAAGGATCTTGTTGCTGAGAAGGGTGACACCCTGCTGGAGCTGGCTCCGGGAGACCGTGCGGCATTCTTCCGTACCTACGGGCTTACGAAGGAGCTGGGCAAGATCAAGCGCGACCTTGAGCGCTTCCGCGTAAATTTCGACATCTGGTACAGCGAGACCTCGCTCTACGAGAACGGGCAGGTGCTGCGCTCGCTGGATGAGCTGCGCGACCGCGGCGAAGTGTACGAGCAAGACGGGGCTACCTGGCTGAATACGACCAAATACGGCGACGACAAGGACCGCGTACTGATTAAGAACGACGGCACCTACACCTACCTGACGCCGGATATCGCTTATCATAACGATAAGTATGAGCGCGGCTACGATACTATGATCAACATCTGGGGAGCTGACCATCACGGCTACATCCCGCGGATGAAGGCTGCGATGTCCGCACTCGGCAACGACCCTGAGAAGCTGGTCGTGCTGATTGCCCAGATGGTCAGCCTGTTCCAGAACGGCGAAAAGGTCAAAATGTCCAAGCGTACCGGCAAAGCCGTTACGATGGAGGACCTGATGGAGGAAGTCGGACTCGACGCGATCCGCTATTTCTTCACCATGCGCAGCATGGATTCGCATCTTGATTTCGACATGGATCTGGCCATTTCCACATCCAATGAGAATCCTGTCTATTATGTGCAGTATGCGCATGCGCGGATCTGCAGCATTTTCCGCCAGGCTGAGGAGCAGGGCATTGCCTTGCCTGCCATTGATCAGATTGACTTCAGCAAGCTGACAGCTGTTCATGAATATGATCTGCTGCGCAAAATCGGCGAGCTGCCTGCTGAAATTGCCATTGCTTCCGAAGGCTATGCACCGCACCGCCTGATCCGCTACGTATACGATCTGGCGGCACAGTTCCATAGCTATTACAAGGCTGAGCGCGTCATCACTGACGACGCTGCCCAGACCGTTGCCCGCCTCGCCCTGCTGGGCGCGGCCCGCACCACCATCGCCAACGTCCTGCGTCTCGTTGGCGTAACGGCACCTGAGCGGATGTAACACCCGCTCAGCACACCAAGCACCGCCTCCCCGTGCCCCGGGGAGGCGGTGCTTTTTGCTGCCGCCGGCGCTGCGCCCGGCGGCCTTCCCCGCCGCAGTACGCGGCGGGGCCCTTACGGGCCTACGCCTTCGCGGCAGCGGCGGCGGCCCGTTTGGCTCTTGCGCCTGCGCGCAGCAGGCGCAGGGCATCGGCTGCGCCGCCGCCGAGGGCAGCGCGGCGCTGGCCCTTGCGCAGCCGCACCGGCATGGCCGTGCGGCGCAGGAGCTGCTTCAGCTCGCGCGGCGTCAGCGCCGGGCGGAGCGCGAGCAGCAGGGCCGCGGCACCGGTGACATGCGAGGTCGCCATGGAGGTGCCGCTCATTTCCTTGTAGCCCTCCCGCAGCCAGCAGGAGGGCACACCCTCGCCGGGCCCGTATACGTCGATATACGGGCCGCGGTTGCTGAAGGCCGCGACGCGGTGCCTCCGGTCAAGGGCGCCGACGGCAATCGTCTCGGGATAACGGGCCGGATAATCCCCGCCCCGCTTGCCGTCGTTGCCGGAGGAGGCGATGATGGCAATTCCGGCCCGGTAGGCCTTGATCACCACATCATGCAGCGCCTTGCTCCGGGTCTTCATGCCGAAGCTCATATTGATGATATCGATCTTGTTCTGCACGCACCAGTCGATGCCGAGCACAATATCGGATACATAGGCGGAGCCGTTATGGTCGAAAGCCTTAACCGGGTAGAGCAGGGCCCGCGGCGCAACGCCCATCATGCCGCGCGTACCCCCGGCGGCGGCCAGCGTGCCGGCAATGTGTGTGCCGTGCCCGTTGTCATCCAGCGGCAGCATGCCGCGGTGGAGCAGATTAACGCCGGAGGCGAGGGAATGCTTCAGGTCAGGGTGGCGGTAATCGACCCCGGTATCAATAACACCGATTTTCACATGGACGCCGGTGGATTTGGACCAGGCCTGGGGGGCATGAATCGCCTTCACGCCCCAGGGCATCATCGCGGTGCCTGTTTTTTCGCCCGCCAGAGAGTGAACCTGGATTCTGAAATCTTCTTCTATGCTTAAGGAGCCGGCGAATTTGTCCATCAGCTTCTCCGCTCCTGCAGCGGGTACAAAAAACGCCTTAATCAGGCTTGAGACCTGCACCTGCCGCAGCCCCGGGCGCTTGGCCTTCAGGGATTTCCACTGCGACAGGGCCCCGGCATACTGACGGTGGTCATTGAAGGTCACAATGCGCCGCTCCGCATTTTTGGGGGCAGCTGATATCTCTTCAAGCAGCAACTGCCAAAATCCGTAATAATCCATAGGTTACGCCGTCCCCTCCTCGCTGCCGTGCTGCCATATTGTATGAGGGAAGGCGGGTGTCCGAATGGGAACTTGCCCTTTTTTAGCGAAATAGGCTGCCCATCGTGTCAAAAAGCGGAGCTTCACATAAACTAAACAGAAGAGATCTTAAGCTCTCTTTGCAACATCCCGTAAGGAGCCGATCCTTGGCGCGGATACAGTCATGTGCGGAGGAATTTCCTCCGCCTTTTTAACGACCGCCTGCATTTTACATATTATCCCTGATAATTTCGGCCTTCCTGCCGCATTTGACTTGCATTTTGTACTCAAATAGGTTTTACTTAGTTTTGTTAATATGCGTGAGAGGAAGTGTCCCTTAGTGAGTACGCCACTCAATTTAAAGCTGGACCCTGAGAAATTAAAAGAAATGCCGATGGTCGACCTGGCCTTCCTGGTGCTTAAAGCGGCCAATACGCCTTATTATTACCGTGACCTTATGGTCGAAGTGGCCAAGCTGCGCGGTATGACCGAAGAACAAACCAACGATACGATTGCCCAGTTATATACCGAGATCAATATCGACGGGCGTTTTGCCTGTGTCGGAACCAACCTGTGGGGATTGAAGCGCTGGTATCCGCTTGAGCGCTCCGATGATCCAGTCGGCAACTCCAAACGTCCGCGTATCATCAACGATGAAGACGATGATCTCGAAGATGACGACTTTACTGAAGAGGAAGATAACTACGCTGCCGAGGAAGAGGATTTCGATGCGATCGACGAAGACCGCGACGACCTCTATTCCGACGACGACAGCGAAGAGGAAGTTGACGAAGATGTTGTCATTGATGATGATGACATTGACGAAGACGAGGATGAAGAGGATTCTGAAGACGGTGATAATGAGGACGCTGACGGTGACGGGGAAGACGGTTATTAATATCGCAGAACCGCGTAATTCCTCCCTTGACATGGGTGGGATCGTCAGAGTAAACTATTGCATGGGCTTCTAATGAAAGTTAATATGTTTTCTAAAATAAAAAGTGCCCCGGCTCTACGGGTGTCACTTTTTTTATTTTTTTAGATGGTTTTTCCGTGGTTTTTAGTGATTATCGCCTTTCATTTTAGGCGGCGGAAGTAACTTTAGTTTCCCCCGTTTTGATGATGGAAAAAAGGGTTACGATAAACAAAGCGTCGCCTGAATTTCTGGACTTTATTTAGGAGGGTTTTACAGTGACAAAGTATATTTTTGTAACGGGTGGCGTAGTGTCTTCCCTGGGCAAAGGCATCACTGCCGCTTCGCTGGGCAGGCTGCTCAAAAACAGAGGTCTAAAGGTGACAATCCAGAAATTCGATCCTTACATTAACGTAGACCCGGGAACAATGAGCCCTTATCAGCACGGGGAAGTATTCGTTACCGATGATGGAGCAGAGACAGACCTTGATCTTGGACACTACGAACGGTTTATCGACATTAACCTGTCCAAGAACAGCAATGTGACTACAGGCAAAATCTATTCCTCGGTTATCAGCAAGGAGCGGCGCGGTGAGTACTTGGGCGGAACCGTTCAGGTTATCCCGCATATCACGAACGAAATCAAAGAGCGCGTATTCCGTGCGGGACGCGAGACGGGTTCTGATGTAGTTATTACTGAAATCGGCGGTACTGTGGGTGATATCGAGAGTCTGCCGTTTATGGAAGCGATCCGTCAGATTAAGAGCGATATCGGCCGTGAGAACGTAATGTACATTCACGTAACCCTGATTCCTTATATTAAGGCTGCCGGTGAAGTGAAAACCAAGCCGACACAGCACAGTGTAAAAGAGCTGCGCAGCATCGGGATTCAGCCGAATGTGATCGTATGCCGCACAGAGTATCCTTTGACCGATGACATGAAGGCCAAGCTTGCCCTGTTCTGTGATATTGATGCTAATGCTGTTGTGGAATGCCGTGATGCTTCTACATTGTACGAGGTTCCGCTGAACCTGCGCGATGAAGGCCTGGATGAGATTGTAGTCAATCACCTTAAGCTGACTACACCGGCGCCGGATATGCGTGAATGGGAGAGCATGCTGAGCCGCATCCAGCAGCTGGAGCGTACAGTTGAAATTGCGATTGTCGGCAAATATGTAGCTCTGCATGACGCCTACCTGAGTGTAGTGGAGTCGCTCTCCCATGCCGGATTTGCAGCTAATGCAGAGGTTAAGATCCGCTGGGTTGACGCTGAGCTGATTACGGATGAGAATGTGGACGGGCTGCTTGGCGGCATCGGCGGCATCCTTGTTCCGGGCGGCTTCGGAGACCGGGGAATTGAAGGTAAAATCTCCGCAATCCGTTATGCCCGTGAGCAGTCTATTCCGTTCTTCGGCATTTGCCTGGGTATGCAGGTATCGGTAATCGAGTATGGCCGCTCCATCCTTGGACTGGCCGGAGCGAACAGCTCGGAGATTGATCCGGCTACACCGCATGCTCTGATCGACCTGCTGCCTGAACAGAAGGATATCGAGGACATGGGCGGAACGATGCGCCTGGGCCTGTATCCTTGCAAGCTTTTACCGGATTCCCTGGCAATGTCCTGCTATGAGGATGAGCTGGTGTATGAGCGTCACCGTCACCGGTATGAATTCAACAATGCTTACCGCGATGAGATTGAAAAAGCAGGCCTGGTGATCTCCGGAACCTCACCGGATGGGCGTCTGGTGGAAATTGTTGAGCTTCCGGGACATCCTTGGTTCCTGGCAGTACAATTCCATCCGGAATTCATTTCCCGTCCGAACCGTCCGCAGCCGCTGTTCCGTGAGTTCGTCAAGGCTTCCCTGACACATTCCGAGCAGATGTAATTCTAATCCAACGCATATGTATACCGGTCTGTACAGGCCGGCTGAAGGCCTCCGCAAGGAGGCTTTCTTTTGGATACAGGAGCATAAATGCTCTATACGCCGACACTAAAAGTCCACCATTAAATGGAATGTTTTTACCCTTTTTATCCAATTAGCAGGATTTTGGCTGTAAATCACGAATAATAGGTTTCGTATAGACTGAGTACCGAGTCATAACGGGCCGTTAACTGTGAGAGGGCACGGCATAGACAATCTGCCTTAAATCTGGGAGGGTATGATATGGAAAAGAGAAAAGTGTTAATCGTCGATGATCAGAACGGAATCCGGATTCTCCTGATGGAAGTGTTTAATAGTGAAGGGTATGCCACCTATCAGGCTGCTAATGGAAAAACGGCGCTGGAAATTGTACAGAAGGAGTCACCGGATCTGGTTCTGCTTGATATGAAAATTCCGGGAATGGACGGGCTGGAAATCCTTAAACACCTGAAGGAGCTAAATCCGGCTATTAAGGTCATTATGATGACAGCATACGGGGAACTGGACATGATCAAGGAAGCAACTAAATTGGGCGCACTGATGCATTTTACCAAGCCGTTTGATATTGATGAAATGCGGGTGGCGGTGAATACGCACCTTCAGGGGCAAGCCGGTTAAAGTCCGGGGCTATTTCCCTTAATAATGGTTTGGTGCACGTCTTTTGTGGATATCCTAAATAGGATCAGACAGCCTTTTTTGAAGGTTGGATAAATATCGTCCCACCGGGACATTTTTTTGTGTACCCTATTTAGTATTTGACACAGGATGTGCTATAATAAGCCTGTATGTGATGTGGGCTTATATATAGGCAACCAACATTCTTAGGAGGATTGAAACCATGCCATTAGTATCTATGACTGACATGTTGAACAAAGCACTTGAAGGAAAATATGCAGTAGGCCAGTTCAACATTAACAACCTGGAGTGGACTCAAGCGATTCTTGGCGCAGCTGAAGAAGAAAAGTCCCCGGTAATCCTTGGTGTTTCTGAAGGCGCAGCGCGTCACATGGGCGGATTCTTCACTGTAGTGAAGATGGTTGAAGGACTTGTTCACGACATGAAGATCACTGTTCCTGTTGCTATTCACCTGGACCACGGCTCCAGCTTTGACAAATGTAAAGAAGCTATTGATGCCGGATTTACTTCCGTAATGATCGACGGTTCACACCATCCGATCGCTGAAAATATCGAAATGACCAAAAAAGTTGTTGAGTATGCACATGCTAAAGGCGTTTCCGTTGAAGCTGAAGTTGGTACTGTAGGCGGACAGGAAGATGACGTTATCGGCGGTATCCAATATGCAGACCTTAACGAATGTGTTGAACTGGTTAATGCAACCGGAGTAGACACTCTGGCTCCTGCGCTTGGTTCTGTACACGGTCCTTACCTTGGCGAGCCTAACCTCGGATTCAAAGAAATGGAAGAAATCCGCGATGCTGTTAAGCTTCCGCTCGTGCTTCACGGCGGTACCGGTATTCCTTTGCATGACATCCAGAAGTCCATCTCCCTGGGAACTTCCAAAATCAACGTAAACACTGAGAACCAGATCGCATTTGCTAAAGTGGTTCGTGAAGTGCTTGCAGCTAAACCGGATGCTTACGATCCGCGTACTTTCATTGCACCAGGCCGTACTGCAATTAAAGAAACCGTTATTGGCAAAATCCGCGAATTCGGCTCCAACAACAAAGCCTAAGCTAGTATCGCCTGAGGCGGACGAGCTATTTATCTTTGCAGCATATATAATATGGATATCCTTTTTATTGAAACGTGTGCCGTCCTTATTCCAAGGGCGGCGCAGCCGTTTCTGCTTCACACTACTAAGCCACAGCAGATATTGCCTGGGCAAGCTGCAATACACGTAGGGGGAAACAGATAATTCTATGGAAAAATTAATGATTGGCGGTGGACGTCCGCTAAAGGGCGTTGTGACCATCAGCGGTGCAAAGAATAGCGCCATCGCGCTTATTCCTGCAGCTATTTTAGCTGAATCTGAAGTTGTTCTGGATAATTTGCCGTCCCTTAGTGATGTAGCCGTTTACTCCGAAATTTTGGAAGAGCTTGGCGCGACTGTCTCCTGGACAGGCAGCCAGATGAGAATCGACCCCTCCCGTATCGTATCCATTCCCATGCCTAACGGACCAGTCAAAAAACTTCGCGCCTCTTATTATATGATGGGTGCACTGCTTGGAAGGTTTAAAGAAGCGACTATAGGTCTGCCCGGAGGGTGTAATTTTGAGCCCCGTCCGATTGATCAGCATATTAAGGGATTTGAAGCGCTTGGGGCAACTGTGACCAATGATCACGGTTCCATTCATTTGTATGCCAAGGAACTTCGCGGTGCAAAAATTTACTTAGACGTATCCAGCGTCGGCGCGACTATTAACATCATGCTGGCGGCTTCACGGGCCAAAGGCTCTACAATTATCGAAAATGCGGCTAAAGAGCCTGAGATTATAGATGTTGCTACCCTGTTAAACTCCATGGGCGCTGTTATTAAGGGCGCCGGTACTGAGACCATCCGGATCGAAGGCGTCACTGAGATGCATGGCTGCCGCCATTCCATCATTCCTGACCGGATTCAAGCTGGAACATATATGATTGCTGCGGCGGCAACGCGCGGCAATGTGTTAATAGATAATGTTATCCCTAAGCATCTTGAGGCATTAACAGCCAAGCTGCTGGAGATGGGTGTCGGTATTGAGGAGCTTGACGAGAGTATCCGGGTTATCGGCAGATCCAGATATGAGCATGTCGATGTAAAAGCGCTGATCTATCCCGGCTTTGCAACCGATCTGCAGTCTCCGATGACAAGCATGCTGACCCAGGCTGAAGGTGTAAGTGTACTGAGTGATTTTGTCTACAGCAACCGGTTCAAGCATGTACCGGAACTGGTACGCATGGGCGCCAAAATCCGTGTCGAAGGACGCTCGGCAATTATTGAGGGCGGCAGGCTTAATGCAGCCAAGGTAAAAGCGGCTGATTTGCGTGCAGGTGCAGCGCTTGTTATTGCCGGATTGACTGTAGAAGATGGGATTACAGAGGTGACAGGTGTTGAGTATATCGACCGGGGTTACGACAACCTGGTGACTAATATGCGTGATCTCGGCGCAGAAATCTGGCGCGAGGAAGACTAAGAGGATGGGATTATCCGGTCCTGGAAGACGGTTTTTTTGTATATGCTCTGCATATCTTCTTCCAGATTGGGTAATCCTATCCTAATGAGCAATTTACTAGATTTATATTTTATAAAAATTGAATAGGTGGTTATTACATGGATCTTCAAATTTCCGATCTGGAAGAAATGAAGCTGACCGAGCTTTACAAGCTGGCCAAGAAATACCAGATTCCGTACTACGGACAGCTGAAGAAACGGGAACTGATCTTTGCTATCCTCCGGGCACAGGCGGAGCAGAGCGGGCTCATGTTTATGGAAGGCGTGCTGGAAATTTTGCCGGAAGGCTATGGGTTCCTGAGGCCGATTAACTATTTGCCCAGTCCGGAAGATATTTATATTTCAGCCTCACAAATCCGCAAGTTTGATCTGAGAAGCGGCGATCTTGTATCAGGCAAATGCCGTACGCCGAAAGAAAATGAACGGTACTTCGGTTTGCTGCAAGTCAATGCCGTCAATGGCGAGAACCCTGCCAGTGCAGCGGAACGCTTGCATTTCCCGGCGCTAACACCTCTTTATCCGCAAGATAAGCTGCCGCTTGAAACATCCCCTACTCATCTGTCTACCCGTATAATGGATTTACTTGCTCCTGTAGGCCTGGGGCAGCGCGGATTAATTGTAGCACCTCCCAAAGCAGGGAAAACGCTCCTCCTGAAAGAAATTGCCAACAGCATCTCCACTAACAATCCCGAGATTGAACTGTTTGTACTGCTGATTGATGAACGCCCCGAGGAAGTAACGGATATGCAGCGCTCCGTAAAGGGCGAGGTGGTTGCTTCAACCTTTGATGAGCTTCCTGAGAACCACATTAAGGTTGCAGAGCTTGTACTGCAGCGTGCACTCCGTCTGGTTGAGCATAAAAAGGACGTTGTGATTCTGATGGACAGCATAACGCGGCTCGCACGTGCATATAACCTTGTTGTTCCGCCATCCGGACGTACACTTAGCGGAGGGATTGACCCTGCGGCGTTCCACCGTCCAAAGCGTTTCTTTGGTTCTGCGCGGAATGTGGAGGAAGGCGGAAGTCTTACAATACTCGCTACAGCGTTGATTGATACCGGGTCACGGATGGATGATATTATTTACGAAGAATTTAAAGGTACAGGTAATATGGAGCTCCACCTGGACCGTAAGCTGGCAGAACGGCGTATTTTCCCGGCGATCGATATCCGCCGCTCGGGAACACGCCGCGAGGAAGTACTGCTGAGCAAGGAAGAGCTCGATACCATTTGGGCTATCCGCAAAAATATGAACGAATCCTATGATTTTGTAGAAGGCTTCCTCAAGAAGCTGCGTGACAGCAAGACTAACGCTGAATTCCTGGCCTCATTCGATGTATCCGGCAGTAAAGATTCCTCATCGCCAAACGGTACGGCCAGCAATGGAGGAACCTCTAACAGCGGTGCATCCGCGCGCAGGACCTCACGTCCCAAGACACCTTCTGTCCCTACAACCTGAGAATAGAGAATAAGAGGAGATTAACATGTATCTGGTATATGCCGATGAACAAGGAAATGTATATGATCATCCTGAGCTGTATGGTCTGGCCCGCAGCGGGGATATGATCGTTGAGATGCTGGAAGAGGAGCTTATTCCGCTTCCGGAAGGGGCAACTCTGGTCGGGCTTCCGTGCACCCGTGCGGTAGGCATGAATCCCGCAACAGGTGAAATGCTGCCGCTGCCGGAGGGCTCCCAGGCTGTCGGGGCCCTGCTGCCGCAGGGATTTACAAGGCTGTGCCTTCCCGGTTATGTCAAGACGGACAAGTCATATAAGCTTCCGCTCTTCGGCTACTCTGCTGTAGTATGGAAAGACGGCAGCTTCTATGTTGCCGCTGATCCGACGGATGATCCGGAGCAGTGGAATCCCCTTAATTGTGACAGGGGAGAGGTAGAGGTAGGAGTAGGCCATCTAAAAGCCAAGTACCCGGAGAACCGCTTATATGACCATCTGTCTAACTGTGCACTGGGATATGAGTGTCTTACTTCATCTAATACTTTCCTTGGCCGTTGGGAAGGGGCTGTGCCTGTTTCTTATTCCTGTAATGCCGGCTGCTTCGGCTGTATTTCAGAGCAGCCTGATGATAGCGGGTTCGTCTCTCCGCAGACCCGGATGAATTTCCGGCCTACAGTAAGCGAGATCTCGCAGGTTATGCTGGAGCACCTGAAGACGCCGCAGTCCATTGTCAGCTTTGGCCAGGGCTGCGAGGGCGAGCCTTCCACCCAGGCTAAGCTAATTATTGAAGCGATCCGGGAAGTGCGGGCGGTTACTGATCTGGGATATATCAATATTAATACAAACGCCGGACTGAGCGATCATATCCGGGGAATCGTGGATGCAGGGCTTGATCTTATGCGGGTCAGCACCATTAGTGCGCTGGATGATCATTATAATGCCTACTATAAACCGCGCGGATATACGCTTGCCAACGTGGAGAAATCATTGAAGTACGCGGCCTCCCAGGGAGTCTATACATCAATTAATTACCTGATCTTCCCCGGAGTTACAGACCGGGAGGAAGAGATCGAAGCGATGGTTGAATTCTGCCGGCGTACTGATCTGAAGCTGATTCAGATGCGTAATCTTAATATTGACCCTGAGAGCTATCTGGGGTTAATCCCTCCTGCCCGGGGGGAGATTCTTGGCATGAAGACGATGCTGGATATTTTCCGTGAAGAGCTTCCGGATGTAGTGATCGGTTCGTATACGCACATCCCTCCAGCTGAGCTGGCCCGGGTGAAGGAACGCCGGGTGCATCTCTAGAAGCGACACGGAATTTAAAAATATTGCAGTGTCCGATATTTCGTGCTAGAATGTCGTTGTGCGTTTAATAACTCTGGGTCCGCATGAGGCCTAGGGCAAGAGAGGTGAAATGAAATGCAAGAAGCTATTCAACCAAAGTACCACATCACAACTGTGACCTGCGCTTGCGGCAACACTTTCGAAGCTGGTTCTGTTAAGCAGGAACTGCGCGTCGAAATTTGTTCAAGCTGCCATCCGTTCTTCACTGGCAAGCAGAAGTTCCTGGATGCTGGTGGTCGTGTCGATAAATTCAAGAAGAAATATGGTATCTAATTACCAGCGCCGCGCTGCGGCTTAGCATTGGAGGACTCCCCGGATAGATTATCCGGGGAGTTTTTATTTGCGGTTTCGGAGCAGAGGTTGATTTTTGGCAGAGCGTGAGCTATACTTAACTTCGCCGTGCTAGACGGGGAGGTAGCGGTGCCCTGTAACTCGCAATCCGCTGTAGCGAGGTTGAATTCCTGTTAGAGGTGCTGTCGATGTGAGGCCTTGGTTCCTATGGGCTGTGTTGACGGTTGGGTCCTCCGCAATGAGTGCTTGTGAACCTGGTCAGGTCCGGAAGGAAGCAGCCATAAGCAAGTTTACTCTTGTGCCGGAGGGTGGCCTAGCCCGAGCAGTTTCGTAGGGTTGCCGCTTGGATCGCAGCCATCAATAACAGGTGCACGGTTTAATAACATCCAGTAATAGCATCTTTGCCACAAGCGAAGATGCTTTTTGTTTTTGGTCAAATTCCCTGGAATATAGTATAATAAATTAGCGATAAATGCCGGAAAGCGGCAGTCTAAGAGAGGGTAATGCATAGTGGAACATATCGCGCTGTACCGTGCTTGGCGGCCGCAGTCATTCCAGGACATGGTAGGACAGCAGCATATTATCCAGACGCTGCAGAATGCAATCCGTGAACAGCGGGTTTCTCATGCCTACCTGTTCAGCGGACCGCGCGGAACAGGTAAGACGAGTGCAGCTAAGGTACTCGCCAAAGCGGTCAATTGCGAGCGCGGCCCGGGTCCTGAGCCGTGCAATGAATGTCCTTCCTGTCTAAGAATTACTGCAGGTAATATAATGGACGTGCAGGAGATTGACGCCGCGTCCAACCGCGGGGTCGAAGAAATACGCGACCTTAGGGATAAAGTGAAATACGCACCTACAGAGGTGCGCCGTAAAGTGTATATTATTGATGAAGTGCATATGCTGACAACAGAAGCATTCAATGCGCTGCTGAAGACGCTGGAGGAGCCTCCTCCGCATGTAATGTTTATTCTGGCGACAACTGAGCCTCATAAATTGCCGGCAACTATTATATCCCGCTGCCAGCGCTTTGACTTCCGGCGGGTATCCCTTGAAGAGCAGAGCGGCCGTCTTGCTGAAATCTGCCTCAAAGAGGGCATTACGGCAGATGCTGATGCCCTGCAGTATATCGCAAGGCTCTCCGATGGCGGTATGCGTGATGCACTCAGCATACTGGATCAGATCTCTTCCTTTACTGACGGTCAAGTAACCTATCAGCAGGTGCTCGGCATGACAGGAGGAATTCCTTCGGAGCAGTTCGCAAGGCTTGCCACCGCCATTCTGGATGGGGATATGGGGCGGCTTTTGGAGCTGGTAGAGCAGCTGATGCAGGAAGGGAAGAGCGCAGATAAATGTCTCGAGAATCTGCTGTACTATTTCAGGGATCTTCTGATGATTAAGATGGTTCCAAATGCGGATAAGCTGACTGACCGAGTGCTTAATCCGGCAGATTTCCGGGATATGGCCGCCGGCTTCTCGCGTGGACGGCTGTTTCAGATTGTCGAAACCTTGAACCGCTATCTTGGTGAAATGAAATACGCTACGCACCCCCAGACGTTGTTTGAGGTGGCTCTAATGAAGCTGTGCACAATGCAGCAGGAGGCTGAGCCGGCGGTAACGTCATCCGCGCAAGCGGGGGTGTCGCGTGATTCTTCAGCTGCCGGGCAGCCGGCGGCAGGTGAGCTAGACGCTCTGAAACGGCAGATTGCCGCTCTGGAGAAGAAGCTTGAGCAGGCTATTCAAGCGGGCGGTGTTTCCGGAGGAGGGCGGGATCAGGCTGCTGGACAGCGCCAGACCCCTGCTGCAGCCCCGTCACCGCGTGTCTCTTCAGGCTCCAAGCTGCCTCCGCAGCTTGATAAGTTTATTGCCAGCAAAGATAGCTCAGACTCTAATGCTGTCTATAAGCAATGGAGTACAGTACTCCAGGCCGTGAAGGAAGAACGGGTGACTGTTCATGCCTGGTTTGTTGACGGCGAGCCGGTATCTGTTATGGATGACGCGGTACTGGTAGCCTTTAAAAATACGATCCACCGGGATACAACCGAAAAGCCCGCTAACCGCCAGGTGATTGAGCAAGTGTTTGCTACGCGTCTGGGCAAGCCTTACCGGCTGGTGACTATGATGCTCCGCGACTGGACTGATGCTTCCCAGAAATCGGCTGCCAAGCCGGGAACTGAGGAGCTGCGTCTGGAGCATGAACACGATACTGCGGAAGAGAAGACTGAACCATGGATTGACGAGGCCATCCAGCTGTTTGGGGAAGACCTTGTTGTCATAAAAGAGTAACCCTTAGCCTATCAGCGCATAAGCGCATCCAAAGGAGAGACGACTAATGAATAATATGAACCAAATGATGAAACAGGTTAAAAAAATGCAGGAGCAAATGCTCAAGGCTCAGGAAGAGCTGGGCAGCAAAACAATGGAAGGAACATCCGGCGGCGGCGTAGTTACTGTTCAGGTTAACGGTCACAAGAAGGTGCTGTCCATTCAGATCAAACCGGAAGCAGTAGATCCGGATGATGTTGAAATGCTGCAGGATCTCGTGATTACTGCGGTTAACGATGCGCTTACCAAAGCCGAAGAGCTGGCTAACAATGACATGGGCAAATTTACAGGCGGAATGAAGATCCCGGGACTGTTCTAAGCCCGCTACACTCTAGCCTAAAGGAGAATCATCGCTTTGTATTATCCAGAACCGCTAGCCAAGCTGATTGATGCGTTTACACGTTTGCCCGGTATCGGGCCGAAGACGGCAGCCCGGCTGGCCTTTCATGTGCTTCACATGAAAGAGGACGAAGTTATTGATTTTGCCAAGGCGCTGGTCAGCGTCAAACGAAATCTCCACTACTGCTCTATCTGCTGTAATATTACTGATACTGATCCGTGCCGGGTGTGCCAGGATAAGACCCGTGATGCTTCGGTCATATGTGTAGTTCAGGAATCTAAGGACCTTGTGGCTATAGAGCGGACCAAGGAGTTTGACGGTTATTATCATGTGCTGCAGGGCGCGATCTCTCCAATGGAGGGGATCGGTCCGGATGATATCCGCCTGAAGGAGCTCCTGACACGCTTAAGTGACGAAAGGGTCAAGGAGCTTATTATGGCTACTAACCCGAATATTGAAGGGGAAGCTACAGCTATGTATATTTCCCGGCTCGTCCGCCCGTTTGAAATTAAGATCACAAGAATAGCCCATGGCTTGCCTGTAGGCGGCGATTTGGAGTATGCGGATGAAGTAACCCTGTCCAAAGCACTGGAAGGCCGACGCGAGCTGTGAGGCGTCTTCAAAAGGAATCGCTATAACTGACTTTATAAGGGAAGCCCTCGGGC
This sequence comes from Paenibacillus camerounensis, assembly GCF_000723885.1. Taxonomy (GTDB): domain Bacteria; phylum Bacillota; class Bacilli; order Paenibacillales; family Paenibacillaceae; genus Paenibacillus_AQ; species Paenibacillus_AQ camerounensis. The sequence goes on along the minus strand of NZ_CCDG010000058.1, from coordinate 1,228 downwards.
TTCTCTTTTTTTGATTAATCATTGATTGCGCACGTGCCCCGTATTCTCCTTGATCCTTCAAGAGATAGTTGCGACCGCTTTTTGGTTCTAAGTTTGTCCTCCCGCTGATATGAATGAGAATATGCAGTGATGCGGATGTAGCGACTGCGAAGGATGGATATTTCATAAAGGGGGAGTAGTTATGCGCTGGTGGGGAAGTGCTCGGCAAGAAGAAGGGGTAAAAAGCTTAAATCAATTAAACATGGACGAGGATTGGAGTGTGTTCCTGGAGGTGCGTAACGCGCAGGTGGAATGGGAGAGGGCACATCTGATGTTTGATGAGGCATTAGGCCAGGACCAGATTGATTATGCGATCTTCATTCTGGAGGCAGCTGAGCGGAAGTACCAGATACATCTTAAGCACGCAAAGAGTTTGGGTATTAACCGGAGCCGGTTGTAGGGCCGCAGTTATTTTTGTCTGAAAGGGGAAGAGGCGGAATGAGGAATGTTGCTTTGGCGGTTCTAATTGGTTCGGTGATTCTGCTTGGCGTAATTGTGTTCCGTAAAAAGCTCGGCTTTGCCTGGCTGACTTTATTCGGAACTCACCTGGTATTAGCTGCACTTGGCATTTATATTGTTAATTTTTCAGGTTTGCTTACTGAAATTTATATCCCTCTGAATCCGGCGACAATAGGCGCAGTAACGGTTTTGGGTCTGCCCGGCGTACTGATGCTGCTCGGGCTGAAAATAACTTTGTTCTAAAAGGTTGACGGGGCCTAAGGATTTATGGTACATTAATTCTCGGCCCTTCGGACAAGAAGTTAACTAACAACTTGTTACCGAGTAAAGCGAAAAAAGAAAATAAAAAAACGCTTGACTTAATCGAAGAGGTTATGATATATTATAAAGGTCGCTGCTGAAAAAGACAACGACAAGCAAAATGAACAAATTGGTCTTTGAAAACTGAACAACGAGTGAGTGGAAATCACCTTGGTGATTTCAAAAATAGAGAATGCAAATTCTCGTCAGATGTTTCAAAATGAGCAATCGCTCGTTCGAAAAACCTAATTGGAGAGTTTGATCCTGGCTCAGGACGAACGCTGGCGGCGTGCCTAATACATGCAAGTCGAGCGGAGCTTATCCTTCGGGATAAGCTTAGCGGCGGACGGGTGAGTAACACGTAGGCAACCTGCCCCTTAACCTGGGATAACTACCGGAAACGGTAGCTAATACCGGATAATTTCTTTTT
>NZ_CCDG010000057.1 GCF_000723885.1 Paenibacillus camerounensis | reverse complement strand
GTACACCGTACACCGTACACCGTACGCCATAGGCGACACGCAAAAGCTCCAAGCCTACTCGCCTCCGGCATCCTCCCGCAGCTTCTGCTCCAGCAGCGCCATATCCGGCGGCAGCGGTGCTTCAAAAACCAGCTCTTCAAGCCCGACCGGATGCTTGAACGACAGCCGCACCGCATGCAGTGCCTGGCGAGGGATCGCCGCATCTAGTCCGGCAACGCCCGCGAGCTGTACCGCTTCCTCTGCTGTTAACTCCCGACCGGGGTCCAGCCCGGAAAGTTCTGCAAGCACAGGCGCCTCCTCTGATGTCAGCTCCTGCACAGCCAGCGGCAATTCCGCCGGCTCTGGCCCGGCTATACCCGCCAGCTCCTGCGCATCTGCCGGCACCGCTTCTGCAGCATTGCCGTCAGCTCCTGCGGACGCACCCGGCCCCCGCCCGTACAGCGGGTGCCGGTACATCCCGTCACCGATCAGCGGACAGCCGATCGAGCTCATATGCACCCGGATCTGGTGGGTGCGGCCGGTCTCCAGCTTCAGCTCGACCCGCGCAGCGCGGTCTCCGTAGACCTCCTTGACCTCGTAACGGGTCAAGGAGGGATAACCGTCCGGCGTCACAATCCGCCGGTGCGGCTCTGCCGGGTCACGGTCAATGGGACCGTCGATATCACCGGCAGGTGAAGCGGGCACTCCGTGTACAAAAGCAGCATAACGCTTGTCCACTGTGCCGGCGATCATCTGTTCGGAGATATGCTGGTGGCTGTACGGGTTCTTCGCAATCACCAGCACGCCGGAGGTCTCCTGATCCAGCCGGTGAACCGGCCGGAAGCGGTACTTCTCCCCTTTTGCCGCCCAATAGTGGACGACTCCGTTAGCCAGGGTATCTGTGTAATGCCCGTGTGTCGGGTGTACAATAATCCCTGCGGCTTTGTTGACTACCAGCAGGTGCTCGTCTTCATAAAGAATGTCGAAGGGGATATCCTGCGGCAGAATGTCCTCCGAGGTCTCCTGCTCCATCCGGATCTCCACCCGGTCACCAGCAGCTACCTTTACACTGATGTAGATGCGTTCCCCGTTCAGCATAATGCCCTGCTCAGTCATTTTGAGCCGGGACAGCAGCTTGCGGGAGATATCCATCCGCTTCTGCAGAATGGTTTTGAGCAGCCAGCCGTCCTCGGACGGCGGCACAATATAGTTTAACGGCGGGTAGTAGCTGCTCATTTTAGTTACGGAACACCTTTTTGCTGCGTACATACTCCACATCAGCAATCCCCAGCCTTGTATTTGCGGCCCGTGCAAGCGCAAAGAAATAGTCAGACAGCCGGTTCAGATAAATAACCGCCTCCGGATTAATGTCTGCGCTGCGCCCGAGCGTAACCGCGCGCCGCTCGGCCCGCCGGCAGACCGTCCGGCAGACATGCAGCACCGAGGACAGCTGGCTGCCTCCCGGCAGGATGAAACGCTCCAGCACCGGATTCTCTGCCTGCAGCTGGTCGATCCAGCCTTCCAGACGGCCAGCCATCTCGCTTTTAACCTTATACTTATTCTCACTCAGCTTCACAAAAGCCAGATCCGAGCCGCAGTCAAACAGCTCATGCTGAACCTCCAGCAGCTGCTCCCGCACATCGGCGAAGCGTTCATCCTCCATCAGGCTGCGGGCCTGACCTACAAAACAGTTCAGCTCATCTATCGTTCCATAGGCCTCAACGCGGACATCATCCTTGCCTACCCGGCCGCCGATCACTGAAGTCTCTCCTTTGTCCCCCGTACGTGTATAAATTGCCATAGCAATCTTCCTCCCCCTCAGCACAATCAATCACATAATTATAGTGTAATCGCATCTGTGCAGATTAGGCAAATAAAGCGCGGCATTTCTGCCATGTAAATAACTGCCTCAGCGAGCAGCGAGAGATGTCATGCTTCTGGTGCTGCTTTTCACCGGGGCCAATCTTCATCATTATTGCAGGACCTGATCTTCTTTGAGAAAATCAATCATCTTCCGGTGCACACGCTCCGGCTGCTCATGGTTAACGCCGTGACCCGAGCCCTGAATAACGGAGTAGCGGAAATTCCCGCGGTCCAGTACGCTTGTGAAGTCCTTCTTCCGGTCCAGCCTGTAATCCCCCAGCAGAAAATACAGCTTCTCTAATACAGCCTGCGACCGGTCCTGATCATACAATTGCGGCTTATGTATAAACATCGCCTGCTGATTGTGATACTTCATCAGAAGCACCACATGCTCAGCTACTTCGGGATGTTTTTCCCGCAGCCGGGATTCCGGCGAGCTGAGCTTGTTAAATACCTTTAGCAGATTGTTGCGGGTAGGCATAAGGATCTCCGGGAACATCATCAGGAGCGTTTGGATCATGCTTTTTAACGGTGCAGTGACCATCCCGCCCTCCATACAGACAGCCTTCAGCACCTTTTCCGGCTCGTTGACTGTATAGTTAAAAGCCATGTACGCCCCGTTTGACACGCCTGCAAGATAAAACTGCTCCAGTCCAAGCCCGTCAGCCACACAGCTGATCCAGTCCACCTGATTAAAGGTCTTTTTATGGAAGCTTGTATTTGGCATGCTTTTACCGGGGCCGCCCAGTGTATCAACCGCTATGCAGTAAAAATGCCGGGACAACTCCTTCATGTTCAGCAGCCACATCACCGCCGAATTGTCACCCACACCGTGTAACAGCAGCAGCGGCGGCAAAGCGGTGTCACCGGCAGTTATACAATGCGTTGTCCCATAGGGTGTATCCACATCCAGCTCCTTAAACGCTACACCCCACCGTCCCAAAAGCTCATTATACGATTGCAGCACCTGTTTTTTACCGGCCTCGCTTCTGAATACCTTGACCATGCTCCATTCCGCCCTCCGGTTAAATTAGCCTAACGGTCCTTCTTCATAAAACGCAGCACCAGGTCTACAGAAGGAAAAGAATGCTGCTCCGCAGTCTGCAGTCTGGCAATTCCCAGACCCTGTACAAAAGAGAAGTAACCGATGGCCAGCTCCAGCGGATCACCCTCTACAATATCCTTGTCCCGCTGGCCTTCCACAATCAGTGGAACCAGATGTTCAAAGGGCTCGCGGATTTTCGCTTTCGCAATACGCTTTGCTTCCTCCGGAATGGCTTCCGAGGTTGCTGTCTGGAGCTGAATCAGCCGCCAGTGCTGCATCGCCAGACTGTCCGGTGCCAGAAATGCTTCCGTCAGCCAGCCGATTCGCTCCCATGCCGTCCCCTCCAGCCCGGCTGCAAAGCGGACTGATAATCCTGCTCCGGTTGAAGCCAGCTCCACAATTCTGGTAAAAATCTCATCCTTGGACTTAAAATACATGTACACATAGCCCTGGCTGAACCCGGCACTGGCAGCAATATCCTTGATTTTGGTGCCGGCAAAGCCTTTCCTGGAAAACACCTCGACGGCATGGAGGATAATCTGCCGGCCGGCCCGGTCCGGCAGCAGCTGCTCAAACGTATCTATAAAGTGCTGCTCCAGTTGCTTGCTCTGAATACTCATCGCTACCTCCTAGAAATGAATGATCGTTCATTCATATTCCATTATAAGTCATTTTATAGATATTAACAGCAAATATTAAAACATAAAAAAAAGAGCCCGAAGGCTCTCTGTATAGGGGGAATCTCCACCTAAGCCAGGCTCAGTGGTATGCCCCCCTCATATATTCATTAATTTTGAGGTCCAGCAGACAGCTGATCTCAATGACAAGCTCAGAGGTAAAGGATTTCTCCTGGACAAAAATCTGCTCCATTCTGCTGCGGAGAGCCAGAATCTCATCTTCAAGCGTCCGCTTGCGCGCGGCAGCATCGACAGCAGGATGTCCGGTCTGCAGATAGTATCCCCCACGGTAGGAAGGCAGGTAACAATCCCCCATAAGCATCAGTCGTCCCTCCTAATGAAATGGAATAGTAAAATAATACCATACACAAAAGAGAAGTGCTATTGCCCGGGTTACAGGTTCATTATTGCAGGCTGCCTTATTCCGTCCGCTCCCGTTCCAGCTGCTGGACAAAGGCGCCGATCCGCTCGATGGCCTCATTCAGCTGGGCTACGGATGTCGCATAGGAGCAGCGAAGATAGCCTTCGCCGCCGAGACCGAACACACTGCCCGGTACTGCCGCCACCTTGTACTCCATCAGCAGGCGCTGGGCAAACTGGTCAGATGTAAGACCGGTACGCTGGACGCTCGGGAATGCGTAAAAGGCGCCCTGGGGTTCATGACAATCCAGCCCGGCATCGCGCAGGCCTTTGACAATCAGGCGGCGGCGCTGATTATAGGAATCCGTCATCCGGTCCTTCTCCTCCATCCCGTTAGTGAGCGCCTCGAGAGCAGCTACCTGACCCATGGACGGGGCGCACATCACGGTGTACTGGTGAATCTTCAGCATCGCGGAGATCAGATCAGGATGCCCGCAGGCATAGCCCATCCGCCAGCCGGTCATGGCGAAGGCTTTGGAGAAGCCGCTGACCAGAATCGTCCGGTCCATCATGCCGGGCAGCGACGGGAAGCTTACATGATTGCTGCCGTAGGTCAGCTCAGCGTAAATCTCATCGGAAATAACGATCAGATCATGCTTCTCGACTACCTTGGCAATCGGCTCCCAGTCCTCACGCGTCATGATGGCTCCTGTAGGATTGCTCGGATAACACAGGATCAGGATCTTCGAGCGCGGTGTAATCTTGGCTTCCAGATCTGCAGCCGTTAACTTGAAGTTATTCTCACCAAACGTTTCAATTCCGACCGGAATCCCCCCGCCGATAGAAGTAATCGGTGAATAGGAAATATAACAGGGCTCAGGGATCAGGATTTCATCCCCGGGCGAGATTAAGGCGCGGAGTGCCAGGTCGATGGCTTCACTGCCGCCTACTGTAGCAATAATCTGGTTAGCGGGATCATAGGTAACTGCAAACCGGGAATGCAGGTAATTCGCAATGCCTTCACGCAGCTCCGGCATACCCGCATTAGAGGTATAACCTGTAAAGCCTCTTTCCAGCGAATAGACACAGGCTTCTCTTACATGCCAGGGCGTCTTAAAATCGGGTTCACCGACACCAAGCGATATAATATCTTTGCTGCCTGCAGCCAGATCAAAAAACTTGCGGATCCCTGACGGCTGAATCTGCTGAACCAGCGGCGCCAGATAGGAATTCATGGATTTGCCTGATTCTCCGGTCTGCTTCTGATTATTCGTGATCATATGATTACTTCCTTTACGGAGATATCAGCAGACGGTTGTCCTCTTCATGCTCTTCAAAGATGATACCGTCCTGTTTGTATTTTTTGAGCGTAAAGTTGGTTTTGGTTGACAGCACCGAATCGATCGGCGAGAGCTTCTCGGAGACGAAGTTGGCGACCTCGCGGAGATTCCGCCCTTCTACTTCCACCAGCAGGTCATAGGCGCCTGACATCAGATAGACGGACTTCACCTGCGGATACAGGTAGATGCGCTCGGCAATACCTTCAAAGCCGCGGCCGCGCTCCGGTGTAATCTGCACCTCGATCAGTGCGGTTACCCGCTCATCGTCCACCTTATCCCAGTTCACGACAGTCGCATATTTTACAATAACATGGTCTTTTTCCATTTGCTCAATCGCTGTCTTGATATCTTCTTCTTCCGCTCCGAGCAGGGTCGCCATCAGCGCCGCAGAGCTTCGGGCGTCCTCCTTGAGCAGTTCCAGCACTTTCCGTTTTAATTCGTCCATTTCCTTCATGCCTTCCCCCCGGATAGTTCGCCTGCCGCCTTGCGTCTTCAGCGCGGCACCAGCGAAAAGAGTTTAATACTAATATGACATGAAAATGTCCCTTCTGCAAACAAAATAACCCTGCATAAGCCCGGCCGCCGGCTGTACAGTCTATTCACCTTCGGGCTCCGCCGTTATCCGCAGCAGTAAAAACAGCCCGTTCTGCCGGAATTCCCGGTGTGAACGGACTGTTTACAGCTCTCAGAAGCAGCAGCACCTGCTGTGCTTCATCACCTGCTGGGCAGGTTTACATATAGTATGGGTTATGATTGTGCACATTCGGCTGATGCACCGGTATGCCTGCCGCCTGATTGAATGCGCCCGCCCCGCCTGTTTTCTGCTGGACGAACTGCTGGCACTTGGCCTGTGTCTGATGTGCGGTCTGGATCTGCTTGTCGACATCCTGGCGCAGCGCTTTTCCCGGCGGAGTGTACATATTCATCTGCGACATCCGGGTATACAGCTCACCCTGCAGACGCAGTGTGTCCATGGTGAGGTCATTGAAGACCCTGCGGACAGTCTGGCAATTCGATTCCGTCGCAGCGGTCGTATATTCACGCACCGTGCGCTTCAGATCGGCCAGAACGGTATTAAGCAAATCCTCGTCTGCCATAAAGGCTGTTCCGTTGTGTGCGTTCACTAGCATTACCTCCTGATTGTTGTTTATAGACTTAAGGCAAGGTCAAGTAATGAAGTCAATTGCATTATTGCGGCTGCGCCGGCGCGTATTGCTGATGCTGCTGCAGCAGCTGAATCAGCGAATTCATGTGCTGGGAGTGGCTCTGGATGTGCTGGACGCAAATCTGCTGGACTGTCTGATTCTGGGTTGTGCCTGCAGTTGCAGCCAGCTGCTTGATAAGCAGATCTTCATTAGAGATGGAGTCGGCGATGTATTCCAGTTCTTTACCGCTTAGAGCCTGCATTTGGTTAGATTGCATGTTCTTTAGTTCCCTCCTTCTTGATGTACAAGCAGTCCTTATTATGCTTCAGCAGCTTATGGTTTATGTGGTTACCGCAACTGTCCCTGACAGAATAAAATGGTCCTGCTTCCTGTGCATCAGCGCGGGCGGGACTGCTAATACTACCTTATCGGAATCTCATTAAGGAGAGACACTTATGAAACTTGACAGCGGACAACTTCCCTGGGAATCAACTTTATCCAATCCCCCGGTATATAAGACACTTGATGGAGATATAACCTGTGACTGCCTGATTGTCGGCGGCGGTATGGGCGGAGCCATGACAGCCTACCGCCTGTCGCTCACCGGGGCTTCAGCCGTCCTGATCGACAAAAGAGCAGTTGCCGGCGGCAGCTCCCATGCCAATACCGGCCTGCTGCAGATTGCAAATGATAAATCGCTGACCGCCTGTATTAACACCTTCGGCGAAGCCAACGGCGTATTGTTCTATAAGCTGTGCCAGGAAGCAATGGGCAAGATACTGGAGCTGCCAAGCAAGCTTGATATGGACCCCCAGATCATTCCGCGCAGCAGCCTGCTCTATGCCAGTACGCCGGAGGATGTTCCGATGCTCCGCCAGGAGCACGGGACGCTGACAGCACACGGATTTGATTCGGAGTTCTGGGATACGGACAAAATAGGGGCCCATTATTCCTTTTCGAAGCCGGCCGCATTGTACTCCAGGGGTGATGCCGAGACCAATCCGTTCCGTACAGTTCACAGCCTGATTAATAAGGCACATTCCGGCGGGGTAAGTATTTATGAGCATACCAGAGCCCGGCATTACGAATACAGCGCTGACGGTGTTATCTGTTATACCGACCATGGCCGGATCTTTGCCAAGAATGTAATCTTTGCAATGGGCTATGAGACCCAGGAGATGAAAAAGGACCGGGGAGCCGAGCTGATCAATACCTATGCCATCAAAACCCGCCCTCTGGCCAGTATGCCCAAATGGCATGAGCAGAGCCTGCTCTGGGAGACAGCCCGGCCCTACCTGTACTTCCGCACCACTCCTGACGGATGTATCATTGCCGGGGGCAAAGATGAACAGCTGACTGATCCCGACCGGCGTGAGGTCCGCGTGTTATCCCAATGCCAGCTGCTGCTGAAGGAGGTCGAAGCCCTGTTTCCGGAGATCGCAGGAGTGGAAGCTGAATTCAGCTGGGGAGCTGTATTCGGCTCGACCCGGGACGGGCTGCCGTACATGGGACCGCATCCTGACTATCCGCACTGCTACTTCATTGAAGGGTACGGCGGCAACGGCACTGTCTACAGCATGATTGCTGCTGATCTGCTGGCTGATACGCTTGCCGGACGGAGCCGCCCCGAGCTTGAACTGTTCTCGCTTACAAGGAGCGCTAAGCCATCGCCTGCCCCTGCCGTACAACCGACATAACAACAAGCAGCCCCGGCTCATGTGAGCCGGGGCTGCTTGTTGGTGAATCTATGTCTGACGCACCGCATGAATGAATGCAGCTCAGGGAAATGATCCTAATTACTGCGCCTGTACATATTCGGCAGATTTAATACCGGCCTGGCGGCCGAAGATAATAATCTCGGCAACAGAGTTACCGCCTATGCGGTTCTCGCCGTGCAGTCCGCCTGTTACTTCACCGGCAGCGAACAGTCCGGCAATCGGCTGGCCGTCTTTGTCCAGTACTTCAGTATTGGTGTTGATCTTCACTCCGCCCATGGTGTAGTGAATCCCCGGTGCGATTTGGATGGCATAAAACGGTCCGGCGGACAGATCATTATCCATTCCGGTCTTTCTGCCGAACTCGGCGTCCTGTTTACCGGCAACTGCTGCGTTCCAGGTATCAACTGTAGCCTGAAGCTTGTCAGCAGGCACCTCCATTGCCTCAGCCAATGCCTGGACCGAATCGCCCGAGATGACAAAGCCCATTTTTTCATATTGCTCAATAGCCTTAACGCGGGATTTCACACCGGAATCAAAAACCAGATATGCCGCTTTTTCAGGCAGGGTATTGATGGCTGCTGTTACCTTATCGCGGGTATCCAGCTCATTGGTGAACCGTGTACCTTCATTGGAGACAAGCAATCCGCCTTCTCCGCGGACAGCTTCGCCGATCAGATAGGATTTGTCCTGCTGTACCGTCGGGTGTACCTGAATCTGGTCCATATCAACGGTTGTTCCGCCCAGGGCCAGAATCATTTTGATGCCGTCACCGGTGCTGCCGATCTGGTTAGTGGTTACATAGCCCTCCAGATCCGGCCGTACTTCCGTAATCATGTCCATATTGGAGCCGAAGCCGCCTGTCGTTACAACGACAGCTTTACCTGTAATTGTTTTTTCATCGGCCTGATTGAACAGGACCTTTACACCGCCCGCCTTGCCATCCTGCTGGGTAATTTCCTTCACATCCGCGTTCACGAACAGCGGAATCCCCTGCTCCTGAACGTTCTGCACCAGTCCTTTTACCAGATACTGGCCGATGGCTGAGCCGTCCTCCGGACGGTGAGTGCGCTTCTCGTTCATACCCCCGGTGATGGTGATATTGTTCAGCCGGATACCGATCGAATCCAGCCAGTCAACCGCTGCTGCGGAATTGTCAACGAAGAAACGGAGCATTTCAGTGTTGTTCGTATCGTGGCCGCCTTTTAGAGTCTGCTCATAAAAAAGATCGTTTTTATCCTCGATCCCCTGCTCCTTCTGGAATTTGGTCTCGGAAGCGTTCATCCCGGAGGAGGATTTGGTAGTATTCCCTCCGGCCACCGGCATTTTTTCAAAAATAACCGGACTGAGGCCCTTTGCCTTCGCTTCAAGCGCAGCGGTCATCCCTGCCCCGCCGGCACCGACAATGATAATGTCGTAGCTGTCTTTTAACTGATCCAGTGGTGTATAGCTGGCAACTGATGCCCCGGAAACGGCTTCCGCCTCTTTAGGTGCTTCTGTTGCGCTTGCTGCGCTGTTAGTGCTCTTATTCCCGCCTGCGTTATTCTCCGTATTAGTGCTGTTGTTTGCGTTACCGCATCCCGCGATAACGAGTATAACGGAAAGAATGAGAAGAAGAGCGGCTGCTGTTTTCTTTTTCATCTGTATTTCCTGCCCCCTTGTGCATATTTTCACAATTATCATAGCGTGTGCCCGGGGGCATTGAAAGCTTACGTAATTAAAGAAACTGTTTTGTAACTAAAGTAACTGAAACCTTCTGTTGGAATGTCCGAAGGATATTTAGGTTAAGTATATAGTATGGAATAACATCCGCCAGGCTGTTATCCCACATAACCCGGGAGGTGCTTGTCATTTGATTGAGCTAGTCGTTGTTTTAGTGCTCATCCTTGTTAACGCTTTTTTTGCAGCATCAGAAATGGCTTTAATCTCACTGAACGACAACAAGATTAGACTGATGGCCCAGGACGGCAACGCGAAAGCCAGGCTGCTTCAGGGACTGCTTGAGGAGCCCAGCCGATTTCTGGCGACGATCCAGATCGGGATTACCCTAGCCGGCTTTATGGCCAGCGCCTTTGCTGCCGAGAACTTTGCCGGTGACCTGTCCGCCCTGCTCGTTTCACTGGGTGTTCCCGTAGCAGTTACCATTCTGGATACCCTTTCTTTAATACTCATCACCCTGATTTTGTCCTACGTCACACTTGTGCTGGGTGAGCTTGTACCTAAACGTATAGCTATGAAAAAAGCCGATACCATTGCCATGTTCGTTGCAGCCCCGCTCAATCTGCTGTCAAAGGTGGCTGCCCCTTTTGTCAAATTGTTAACCGCGTCCACCAACCTCCTGGTCCGGCTATTCGGTATTGACCCGAACGAGAAGGACGACGAGGTATCCGAGGAAGAAATCAGGATGATGCTCGACAGCGGCACACAGCTGGGAACGATCCAGGCCGCAGAGAAGCTGATGATTAATAATATTTTTGATTTCGACAATAAGCAGGTATCGGATATCATGACCCACCGGACTGACATTACCGCGCTCTCGGTGCATGATTCACCCGAAGAAGTAGCGCGGAGGGCAGAGAAGGAAGGCTATAGCCGGTTTCCGCTGTATGAGAATCACATAGACAATATCGTTGGAATTCTGCACAGTAAAGACCTGATCCGGTTTGTTAACGGGGGGAGCGGCGGCACATGGAATTTACGGGAATTGGCCCGTCGCCCCTATTTCGTCCCGGCATCCAAAAAAACGCATGAGCTGTTTGAGGAGCTGCAGCAGAACCGCGTGCATTTTGCCGTGGTGGTTGATGAGTATGGCGGCACAGCCGGGATTGTAACGCTGGAGGATCTGCTTGAGGAGATTGTCGGCAATATTTATGATGAATATGACGAGCACGAGGAAGAATACACGGTGCTTGATGACCAGTCATACCTGTTCAACGGCACTATGAGTCTGCGTGAGGTTCAGCAGGTGCTTACAGCCAAATTGCCGGTGGAGGACTACGATACGATTAGCGGATTTGTAATCGGGCAGATCGGCTGGATTCCTTCTTCTCAGGAAAAACCAGAGTTTGCCTATGGCCGCTACACCTTTGCCGTGCAGGAGGTGGGACAGCGGCGCATCCGCAAGATTAAGGTCACACTGAATAGTACAGGGGAGTGACTGAACTAAAGGGCGGTATTCCCCCCCTCCTGCGGAAACAAAGCTGCCAAAGATCGCTGTCACAGTATTTGTACAGCCAATAAAAGGACCCGGGGAGGTCCTTTTATTGGCTTTTTGCTTTTTTAATTTTTATCGTCCGCTGATATATTTATTTATAATTTCATTACCCGCAGCGGTTACAGTGTACATATACACCGGGCGGCCGACCGCGCCATAGCTGATCTCCATCTCAAGCACACCGGCATCTTTGAGAAAAGCAAGGTACTTGCGCACGGAGATTCGCGATATCGGCGCACCGGCGGTGATATCCTCAGTGGAGAATACCGGATGCTTCAGCTGACAGATTATGCTCCAGATACCCAGAAGGGTTCCTTCAGTCAGCCCTTTTGGCAGGAGCAGGGCGGAGGTCTTTTCATCTTCCCCTCCTGCAGGATGCCTAAGCAGCTTATCCAGCTGTTCCTGGCTTAGCGGCTCCTCCTGCTTCATTAGAGCATAATATTCCTCCTTATACCCGGTCAGCGCCGCCTGAAAGCGGGCGAATTCAAACGGCTTGATCAGATAATCGACAGCACCAAGCTGCAGCGCCTTACGGATGCTGGCATTGTCACTGGCGGCGGAAATAATGATAATGTCGGCTGTGCTGCCTTGCTCGCGTAAAGCGGACAACAGCTGCAGGCCGTTTGTCCCCGGCATATAGATATCCAGCAGCACCAGATCGATTTCCTGCTCCGCAAGCATCCTGGCGGCTTCCTCGCCTGTCGTTACCCAGCCTGCACATTCAAAGCCCTCCACCTGCTCCAGATAATGGCGGTTAAATTTAGCTACCATCGGGTCATCCTCGACGATCAGCACTTTAATGTTCATGTATGATCTCCATCCTTTAAGGCATAAGGCACTTCTGCGGTAAATTCGGTTCCTGCCGCTTCCGCTCCCTTCACGCTGCCGGAGATGATCTCCAGCCTGCCGCCCAGCTTTTCTATGCTTTTATGCACCAGATACAGGCCAAAGCCCCGTCCTTCTCCTTTGGTAGAGAAGCCCTGAGTGTAGATCTGCTCCTGCAGCTGCCGGGGAATACCCGGTCCGTTATCCCATACCGTGCAGCGGAGAATTCCGCCGTCGTAGTGAAAAGAAAGCCTTATCTCCTTGACCGCCTGCCCCTCCAGCGCATCCATCGCATTATCCAGCAGGTTGCCGGCAATGGTAATCAGCTCATGGATCAGCTGCGGATCTGCGGCCTCAGGGAGATAACTGTCCCGGCCGAGTACAAGCTCCGTCCCCGTTTCCCTTGCTCTGCTGAGCTTCCCCAGCAGGAAGCCGGCCATGACCGGGTCCTTGATCTGCCGGGTGATGGAGCCAATCTCATTCTGGTAATTGCTGACCGTCCCTGAGATATACTGCTGCAGCTCCACGTAAAGACCCATATGCGTCATGCCCATGATCACATGCAGCTTATTCATGAACTCATGCGCCCCTGCGCGCAGGGCATCGGCATAAACCGAGATACCGGACAAGCGTTCTGCCAGCACAACCAGCTCCGTTTTGTCGCGGAAGGTGGCAATCGCCCCAACCATCTCACCGGCTACACGTACAGGGACGCAGCTTACCAGTATAGTTATACCGTTCAGCTCAAGCTCCCGGTCCTGCCGGGCTTCTCCGCTGGACAGCACCTGCTCCAGTCTGAGCTCCGGCCAAAAATCACCAATGCTCCGTGTCATCCCGTTGCCGGCAATACCCGCCCTGGCCAGCAGCCGTTCAGCCTCCACATTGACCATGGTTATAACGGCCTTATCATCTACAGCTATGATGCCTTCGCGTATGGATTGCAGCATGGCGCTGCGCTCCTGCAGCAGCTTGGAGATATCTGCAGGCTCCATGCCGAACATCATCCGTTTTATTTTGAGGCCGAGAATAAAAGCGCCGCCGGCTCCAAGCAGCGCACCGGACAGGAGGATGGCTATCAGCGTCCATTCATTTTGTCTGACCAGCCGCTGCACTCTTTCCATCGAGAGTCCTACAACTACCGCTCCCACCTGATGCCCCTGGCCCGAATATACAGGAACAAAAGCGCGCAGAGAGCGCCCCAGCATGCCTTCCCCTTCCGAGATGCTCTCCTCACCGCGCAGTGCAGCCTGCTGTCCGCCACCGACAAACGATTTGCCGATCAGCGAAGGATCAGGATGCGAATAGCGGATACTGTTCATATCAATTACAACAACAAACATAATATCATTGCGGCGGGTAATTCTTGAGGTATAGGCTTGGATCTCCTTGCTGCTCCCCGTATTCAAGCCGTCAGAGATCAGCGGAATTAAAGCCAGGGTGCGGGCAATGGCATACGCCTTATCCTCCAGTGCATGGCGGGTCTGCGGAATAATCTGATTTCTGAAAATAAAATAAAGCATCAGCAGCACCAGCAGCACAACAGCCGACACCATTATGGCAACCTTGGTCCTTAAACCGATTAGTTTTCTTCTGGCCATTTCTTGATAAGTCCTCTCCGGCTTGTCCTGCTTTCATTATGGCATATTGCCGCTTTCTGCGCGATGAAGCCTATGGCGGAGCAGCAGCCAGCTGCCCAGCGGGGCCGCTCCCAGAGCAAACAGCAATACAATAATTACCCGGGTAGAGCTGCTGACTGACAGCACAGCGATGAACACCAGCATACCCAGGAGCCGCCCGCTCATCAGGCTCAGCTCCCGCAGCACCACCCATTCAACCCGCTTGCCGGCGCTCTCCGCCGACTCGCCCATCAGATCGAAGCTGGTAGATGTCATTGGCAGCATATACAGCGGGATGACAAGCGAGGTGCCGATTCCCATCAGCAGCAGTGTGCCGTAGCTGAACTTCCAGAGCAGCGGGACCATAACGGCCAACAGCAGAATTCCGCCGGTAAGCATGCCTGCAGAACGGTAGCGGGGCTTGAACCATTTGCCCGCCGCATAGTAGCTGAGCAAAGAGACCGCCGAAGTAATCAGGGCGAATTGCCCGAGTCTGCTCTCCGCCTGCGCTGCAATGTATACCAGCAGACCAATAAGAAAGGAGAAGACTCCCTCCCTTAAGCCCTGAAACAGCAGTGCCCCGGCAACCGGACGCCACCCGCTGCCGCTTCTCCGCAGCTCCCGCCACGGCTCCAGCCAGAGATAGGCTCCTTCGCTTTTCCTTTTCTTCAGCCAAAAACTAAGTACAGCCGCGGCGGCATATATACAAAGTGAGACAAGGAACACTACCCTGTATCCGCGTTGCCCCTGCAGTCTGGAAATGAGCCAGCCGGACAGAAACGGGCCGGCAATGCCGGTCAGCGAACCAAGCAGCCCCATCCAGCCGTTATAATGATCACGGTTCTGTGCATCCGTAATTTCAAAGTAGATAATATTGTAGGCCAGCCAGAATAACCCGATGGACACGCCAAGGATCAGTCCGAGCGGCCAGATATAACGGGATGTATGGTCCCCGGCCCACAGCACCAGCAAATAAAAAATGCCCGATACGGCGATTCCCAGCCGCAGGGCATTCATTTTATTGTGCTCCTTGACCCATTTGCCGGCCAGCCAAAAGCTTAGCCCCACTGCCACCTGCTGGCTGAAGGCAAACCAGCCGATCATGCTGTAATCCTGACGGGCTTTCCACAAATACACATTCAAAAAAGTACCCGCCAGCACACTCGCCAGCAGATACAATCCGTTCACCGCAAGCAGCAGAGCCGCCTGATTGTGTGGTTTTTTACTCAATGTAACGCCCTCCCTGCCATCTGGACTGGACAACCAATCCTGTATAGCTTGTCCGGCAGGCGGGCTTAATATAAGAAGTCCTGTTATTGTCCGCTGCTCAGGTTGCGTACAAACTGAATGCGGTCTTCCTGAGCCAGACTCTGCTGCACATGGAAACACGACGGACATACATACAGATTCAGCGAGAACGGCGCCTTCAGCACAGGACCGCTCAGCGCTTCGGAAGCTGCAGGCTCAAAGCCGGTTACCGGCTGGCTGCCGGCCAGAACCAGCAATTCGTGGCATTGCGGACATTCCGGTGCTTCAAGCTGTGCAGCCAGAACTGCGGCAACACTTAGCTCATATTGCTGCAGGTCATAGTCCTCACCGAATTGGCTAAGCGTATTATAGATCGGAACTACGCTTTCCTTATCGTCATCATCCCACAGGTTATCATTGCTGAGCTCCTCGGATTCCTCCTCCTCAGAAGCTTCAGGCTCTTCGTCCTCCAGATCATCCGCACCTACAGTAATCGTCCGGTAGCCGCTAAGCTCATTGTTACAATGCGGACAGGTCTCTTCAGGCCCGAATTCCTCGTCCCACACAATTTCGGTATGGCACCACGGGCATACAGTTGTTTCCATCATCACTATCTCCTTCATACATCACATATACAGTTCAGTTTAATACCAGATATAGAATTCCCGCGGCTAAAAAAGCGGCGGCGGCGATAAACAGCACCCGGATCAGAATTTTCATCAGTTCGGCTCCTAAATCAGGATATCGCGGCTCCGATCACATAGGACAGCGAGACCGAGATCAGCAGTGCTGTAAACCCGACAGCCCGGTTATCCGCGGCAATTTCATCGTCAATCGAAAAGACAGGGGTTAGAAATTCGAACAGGAAGTAGGCGAGCAGCAGCAGTAAAAATCCGACCAGCGACCATTTCATTGTCTCGTAAATAGAGGCCCCGGCCTCAATGCTGAAGCGCAGGATGTTACAGATCCCGAATATTTTGCCGCCGGTAGCCATCGCCACTGCCAGATTCCCCTTACGGATTTCCTCCCAGCACTTATACTTGGTCACCATTTCAAAAAAGGACAGGAAGATTACCAGACCCAGAATGGCTACAGTGAAATAACCGAGCAGCGCGCCCAGCGGATGATCCAGCAAAAGATCAATATTCCCTTGCATATTTCCCCTCTTTCTGCCGGGCTTCCCCGCTACTCAAGCTCAGCCACGGTTACTCCCGCGCCGCCTTCGTTGTAATTTCCAAGCCGGTAGCTCTTGACATGTCTATGCTTGCGCAGATACTCCTGGATTCCGGTCCGCAGTACGCCGGTCCCCTTACCGTGAATAATATGGATCTGTCCGAGATTCCCAAGGAACGCTTCATCAATAAAACGGTCTGTCTCCATGATGGCTTCTTCAAGGTTGGTTCCGCGCAGATCCAGCTCAGTGCGGATATTCTCATCACGGGTACGCTTGACTGTCGTTGCCTTGCGCAGGGCAGGCGCGTGCTGATCCGGTGCAGAGGCAAGGAACTCCAGGTCACTCACATTGACCTTCATCTTCATGATTCCGAACTGGACAACCGCCTCTTTCGTTCCGCTCAGCTCCACTACATAGCCCTTTTGATTCACACTCGGCAGCTTCACCTCATCACCGGCCTGCAGCTGGCGCGGGGCCTTGGCGGTGCGGGATACTGCCTTCTTGCGCGGTGCCGGCTCTGCTTCATCCAGGCGGCGGCGTGCTTCAATCAGCTTATGCTCCTTGACCGAAGCACCTTCCTCCATAGCCAGGCGGCGCAGATCACTGATAATCTCCTCGGCTTCCTTACGCGCCTTGTCGAGAATGGCGCTTGCGTCCTTCTCCGCCTTCTCCAGCCGCTTGTCGCGCTGGCTTTCCAGCTTCTCCAGCTCAAGCTGCTGGCGTTTGCGGAATTCCTCAGCTTCGCGGCGGATACCCTCGGCCCGCTCACGCTCCTGCTCGGCAGTAAGCCGGTTTTCCTCCAGGGAAGCGATCATATGCTCCACGCGCATATCTTCTTCCTTCACTTCACCGCGGGCATGCTCCAGAATAGCACTTGGCAGGCCCAGCCGCTCAGCTATCGCAAAAGCATTGCTTCGTCCCGGTACACCAATCAGGAGCCGGTATGTAGGGCTTAAGGTCTGCACATCAAATTCCATACTGGCGTTAATGACGCCTTTACGTTCATAGGCGTAGGCCTTCAACTCACTATAGTGTGTTGTAGCAATCATCCGGCATTCGGTGCGGTGGATATGCTCCAGAATGGCGATTGCCAGCGCTGAGCCTTCAGCCGGATCTGTTCCTGCGCCAACCTCATCCAGCAGGATCAGACTCTTGGGAGTCATCCGCTTCAGAATGGAGATAATATTCGTCATATGGCTGGAGAAGGTGCTGAGACTCTGCTCAATGCTCTGTTCATCCCCGATATCGGCATAGATAGCATCGAAAACACACATCTGGCTGCCTTCCTCAGCCGGGACGAATAAGCCCGACATCGACATGAGGCTGAGCAGACCGATCGTCTTCAGCGTTACTGTCTTACCGCCGGTATTCGGTCCGGTAACGATAATGGAGCTGTACTGGTTGCCCAGCTCCACATCCAGCGGCACCACATGCTCTGCCGGAATCAGCGGGTGACGGCCCTTGCGCAGCTTCAGATAACCGCGGTCATTCATCCTTGGCTGGGTCGCCTTCATCTCACGGGCCAGACGGGCCTTGGCAAAGATAAAGTCCAGCTGGCCGAGAATATCGACATCGTAGGCCATTTCCTCGGCAATGCTGCCGACCATATCGGTCAGCCTGTGGAGAATGATCTCAATTTCCCGTTCCTCGCGCAGCCGGGTCTCGCGCAGCTTGTTGTTCATAGCCACAATGGATTCCGGCTCGATGAACAGCGTTGCCCCCGAGCCGGACTGGTCGTGTACAATCCCGCCGAAATGGGAACGGTATTCCGCCTTGACCGGAATGACAAAACGGTCACCGCGGATCGTCACAAGCTGATCCTGAAGCATCTTGGCTACAGAGGAAGAGCGGACCATGGAATCCAGCTTCTCGCGGATTCTCGCCTCGCCGCCGCGCAGCTCCCGGCGTATGCCGGCAAGCTCAGGACTGGCCGAATCAAGCACATTCGCATCCTCATCGATGCAGGAGCGGATGGCATCCTCTACATGCTTCTGTTCAGAGAGCAGATCACCCAAGGCATACAGCATAGGAATAGGCTCTTCCTCATGTAATGCGGCCAGAAAACGCTTGACCCGGCGTGCTCCGCCGATCGTATTGCCAACAGAGAGCAGCTCAACCGTACCGAGCATCCCCCCGATTGATGCACGCTTCAGGGCAGGACGGATATCGCTTACCCCGCCAAAGGAAGGAATGCCCTTAAGCCGGTCCACATTGACCGCCTCATCCGTGGCCTGAAGCAGCTGCTTCACTCCCTCTAAGTCACCTGAAGGCTTCAGCGCCTCCGCAGCAAGCTTTCCCATCCCGGTCTGCGTATATTGCATCAATTTATTTAAAATCTTGCGATATTCAAGCGTATGCAAAATTTTGTCGTCCAATTACAGTCACAGCTCCCTTCATAGATGTTTACATTATACCTAATTCGGCCCATTTGCGCTATTTGAGGCATAGAAAAGCCGGACTCAGGTCACAATAACAACTGCACATATCCTTATGCGAAGGCCAAAGGAGGTTTATCCAGTGAGATTTTTAGGTCATGTAGTCCGTTTCGTGGTGGCAGCCATTGTGCTGCTCGTCGTAGGCTGGATTGTTCCGCAGTTCACGATCGGCGGTTTCTGGAGTGCTCTGGTACTGGCTCTTGTTATTGCGCTGCTCGGCTGGGTAGTTGAAGGGATTTTCGGCAAAAAAGCAACCCCGTTCGGCCGCGGAATCGTCGGTTTTCTCGTCAGTGCCCTCGTTATCTGGCTCGCCCAGTTCATTGTGAGCGGAGTTAGCGTCACTATTCTCGGCGCTCTGCTGGCAGCACTGGTCATCGGGATCATCGATCTTTTCCTGCCGGTATCCACGCCGTTTGAAGCCGGGAAGTAATCCCTCACCTGTCTTGCAGTAAGCAGACAACGAAACCCCCTCTCTCCGGCTGTCCGGAAAATAGGGGGTTTATTGTATGCCTTCAGGCATAGATGGTTCCTTGCAGGGTGGAGGAGACAGTGACGACCATGTTTTTGCCTCCGTGCTTGGCTTTATACAATGCATTATCGGTTTTGCGGAACAGCAGCTCCTTACCGTCTCCAAGCTGATAATCACATAACCCGATACTGACTGTAATCGGCTTGCCGCCGGCATAAGGATGCTCCATACGGCTGATAGCCTCCCGCATTTCCTCCACAGCGACACAGGCCTCCTGAAAGCTTTTGTCCGTAAAAATAACCGCGAATTCTTCCCCGCCGTATCTGGCAGCAAAATCATTCAGTCCGATCATTCCCTTCACCCGGGCAGCTACCTCTTTGAGCACCAGATCGCCGACCCAGTGACCGTAGGTATCATTTACACGCTTAAAGCTATCAATATCAAACAGGGCAAGCTGCAGGTGCAGGCCGTTGCTCTCACACTGCTCCAGCAGGGAATCCAGATATTCATGAAAGGTTTTATGATTATACAGGCCGGTGAGCGCGTCGATTTTGAGCAGCTTGTCAGAAATGGCACGCTCCACCATCAGCTCCTGCTCCGATTTGGTCAGCTGCTCCAGATGTTCCCTGACCTCCCATGCACGGACAATAACCATCCGAGCCATCACAACAAACACAATGAATACACATTCCACAAGGAAAAATTCAAGCAGCGGCTTCTCCAGCACCAGACGTTCCAGTCCGAAATAAACTGCGGCATAAAAAACGATGCTGAATATCCCCAAGTAATGCAGGAGCTTCCGGTCAAAATAAATCAGCGAAATCATAATCGGCATCATCAGCGTCATCTGCGCCCCGTCCACAAACGGCTCCAGCACAAAATACATTAAATAGGAAACGATAAACCCGCAGCTGACGACAGCATGCTTATGATATTGAGCAGCCGTGCGCAGCCACATTTCCGCCAGAACCATCGCAATGACGATTAATACATTACAGGCAACAAACAAATGGCCTTGGGCCGGCAAAAAAGCTGATTTCACCTCAGGCATATGGGTGGACATCACAAAAATAAACTGGGCAGCGAGCATCAGCAGCACAATCACCCAATATCCGTATAAAATTCTGCGGTGCCATACCTCCGCCTGCTGATCATCAATAGCATTATAAATGTAAATCCCCTACTTCTAAACACTGGTATAGTAGCTATTATTATAATAAATTTAAAATATCTTTGCACCATTTTTTTGCACATTTCGACAAACAACGACTTTTATCTACTATTCAACACTTATTCAAAGTTTATGAAAGACTTCCAGCAAAAACTAAGCTATGCTATTGTGGAATCTACTCTCAAGGAGGATGCTTATGTTCAAAAGGCCGGCCCTGTTATTGTCTTTCATCTGCTTTATTTTTCTGGCTGCCTGCAGCAGTGTGCAGGAGAATTCCTCCGCTCCGGGCGCCTCACCGGATAACATTGCTGCGGAAGAAGAGATTACGATTACAGCAACGAATTACAGCTTTGACCAGGAAGAATATCATCTGAAGAAGGGCGTGCCGGTTACCATTATCTTCAGTAATGAAAGCGGTAACCATGGAATTCTGGTTCCCGGGCTGGAACTGAGGCTGGATGCCAAAACTCCATCGCAGGTGATTATCCCTGAAAAAGCCGGAACCTATCAATTGACATGCGCCATTATGTGCGGCTCCGGCCACAGCTCCATGAGCGCCAAGCTGATTGTGGAATAGACATACAAAAGCGGATGCCGCCCTTAAGGGGCAGCATCCGCTTTTGCCTTGCATCCGCCATTCAACTGTCCTGTTCGATCAGTTGAATCCATTCATTATATTCATTCTGCAGCTTGGCATATTCCGCCTGCAGCTCGCGGTGTTCCTTAGCCAGCTTATCCAGCTCTCCCTCGCGGAGCTCGAACTGGGCCTGCAGCAGCCTCAGCTGGCTCTGGGCCAATTCAAAGTTCTCCCCGAGCTCACCCAGCTGCTGCTGCTCTTCGCTGCGGGACTCGCTTAGCAATTTGGCCTGTGCCTCAGCTTCCCCGGCTTCCTGCTGCCAGATCTCTATTTCTTCACGCAGTGCGGCTTCCGTCCCGCTCCACTGCATTTCACGCTGCTGAAGCTCATCGTATCGCTGCTTCCAGGAAGCTTCAACCCCGCGTGCTTCGCGGATGGCCTCCTGCTGCTCTGCAGCAGCTGCTGCAGCTTCACGGGCGGCTTCAGACAGCTCTTCAAGCCGCCGCGCAGACTCCTCAATCTCAGCCTCCAGAAGTCCGTATCTTTCCTCCAGCTGCTCCTTATCCTGCAGCAGCTCATCATACTGTGCGATCAGATCCTCATACCGGCTGCGCAGGGCCGCCAGCTGCTTACGTACCTCCGCCGACTCTTCGAGCTGTTCAGCAGACTGAAGCTCGGCTTCTGCACGCAGGCTTGCTTCGCGGTCCAGCTTCTGCTTCATCTCAGCCGCTTGGCTGACAAGAGACCCGCGCTCACGCTTCAGGGAATCGGATTGCTCCTCCGCCTCCAGCAGGCTCATCTCCAGTTCACCTATATCTGCCATATGCTTATCGGCAAGCTCCTGCCAGTTCCGCGCATCTGCTTCCGCACGGGCGAGCTCATCCTGTACCCGGCTTAATGCAGTTTCCTTCTCTTCCAGCAGGCCGGACAACCCGGCCGACTCTTCATCAGCCTGTCTGCTGCGTTCATGAAGCGCAGCTGATTCCTGCTGTGTCTGTTTGTATTCCCTGCGCAGCTCCTCCAGCTCGTCATTCAGCAGCGTGTTCAGCTCTTCTGCAGACTGTAATTCGCTGTACGCCTGGCTTATTTCTGTTTCCTTCTCTTGAAGCTGGCTGCGCAGCACGGCTGAATCCCGTCCTGTCTGGTCATAACGTTCACGCAGCCCCGCTGATTCTTGCTGTGCCTGTTCGTATTCCCTGCGCAGCTCCTCCAGCTCGTCATTCAGCAGCGTGCCCAGCTCTTCTGCGGATTGCAGCCCGCTGTGCGCCTGACCAAGCTCAGCTTCCTTCTGTTGTAACTGTCCGTGCAGCTCTGCCGCTTGCCGGCCGGACTGCTCATAACGTTCACGCAGCTCTGCTGATTCTTGCTGTGCCTGCCCGTACTGCCGGCGAAGTTCGTCCAGCTCGTCATTCAGCAGTGTGTTCAGCTCTGCAGCGGACTGCAGTTCACTGCGGGTCTGACTGAGCTCAGCATCCTTCTCCTGTAGCTGAACGCGCAGCTCTGCTGATTCCCGGCCGGACTGCTCATAGCGTTCACGCAGTTCGGCTGCCGTCTGCTCCGCTTGCTCATTCTGCTGGCGCAGCTCCTCCAGCTCAGCGCTAATAAGCTCACTGAGCTCATTCGCTGACTGCAGCTCTTCACTGATCCGTCTAAGCTGTTCCTCCGCTGCCTGCAGCGCATCTCTCAGTCCGGCAGCATCGTTCTGCGCCCCATCGTAAAGCTGATTCAGCTCTTCCAGCTGACCGTTCAGCAGCGTAATCTGCTCAGAGGCAGACTGCTGTTCGGCGGCGAGCTCCTCTTCCCGGGCCAGCAATGTTTCATATTGTGCCTGAAGGCTCTGGCGGGCATCGCGTTCATTCTTCAGCCCTGCTTCAGCTGCACGCAGCCGGGATTGAAGCTGTCCGCTGCCGCCGCGCAGCTCCTGAAGCTGCTTGTCCAGCTCCTGAAGCTGCTGCTTGTGGCGGTGCTCCTGCGTCCCCTGGGACTGCCGCAGCTCCTTGACCCTTGCCTGCTCCTTCTGCAGCACATCACGCTCTTCACTCAGCTCCTTCTCCAGAGCTGCCTTGGTATCAGCCAGCTCCTTGCTAAGTGCAGTGCGGATCTCCACAACCTCGCCGCCGAGCGATTCTCTGGTGTCGGCAAGCTCCTGCTCCAGCTGAGACAGCGTTTCCGCTTTCTCCTTAAGCAGCATCTCCCGCAGCTGCTCCAGCTCCTGTGCATGCGCCGTCCGCAGCTCATCGAGCTGCTGCAGCCGCTGCTCTTCAAGCGCTGCCAATTCCTGAGCGCGGGAATCACGGCTCAGCGCCTGCTCCTGTTCGTAATGGTTACGCAGCTCCTTCAGCTCCGCCTCACGGGCTTGCAGCTCTCCGGCAAGCTTCTCCCGGGATGCCGCCGCCGCCCGTTCAGCCTGCTCCAGCTGCTCGGTGTGAGCCTTGCGCTCCTGCTCGCGGGCCTCCAGATGCCGTGTGCGCTCTTCTTCGGCTTCCGCTACCAGCCGCGCGGCTTCCGCCTTGGCCGACTCGCTGAGCCGCTCATATTCCTCCTGCCGCTCGCGCTGCACTTCCAGAAGCCGCGATACCTCCACCCGCAGCTCTGTACGCTCGCCTGTCAGCATATTCAATTCATTTTTGAAATCCTGAACCTGGATAGCCTGCTCTGCCATATGTACGGCTGCAAGCACCGCTATTCTCGGTGTATCCAGTCTGGAATGGGATTTTGAAATAGCCTGCATATGCTCGTCCACATAACGGGCGACTTGCTTCATATATTCGCTGCTGCTTCCGACTAATTTATAGGAAGTTCCATATATCTCCACGGCGACACGGGTCCGGTCCATAGCCACAGTTGTGCCCTCCTTTGTATGTGTGCGGATTCTAAGCTGATTGCCCTGCTCCTATTGTAGCGTTATTTCTGAACATTTGGCAAAACAGCGGCTTTTGTAATCGTCTCTGCCGGTATCCCGCACTCCATATTCTGCGTATTCAGAATAGGAAAAGCCGCGCGAATCCCGGTTCTAATTGGATTCGCTGCGGCTCTGCACAATTCCTGCTACTTTCTTAATTCTGCGCCAAAAGTTTGCTGAAGCGCAGAAACAACCTTTTCGTGCACTTCCGTTACTTCCTCATCTGTCAGAGTATGCTCAGTGTGGCGGTACAGCAGGGAGATCGCTACGCTCTTCTTGCCGCTCTCCATTTTGCCGCCGGTATAAACGTCAAATACCTGCACATTCTGCAGCAGCGTCCCCCCGTTATCACGGATGACGCCCAGCAGATGACCCGCAGGAACGGTATCATCAACGACAACTGCAATATCCCGCTCCATTCCCGGGAAGCGCTGCAGCTCACTGTACTGCAGATGAGTCCGGGCATTGTTATACAGCGGCTGCAGCAGCAGCTCGGCCACATAGGTATCCTCCAAATCCAGCTTGAGCTGAAGCTCAGGATGAAGCTGGCCCGCCGTGCCGACCAGCGTACGCTGCTCCCCTTCCAGCAGATAGATTGAAGCAGAGCGGCCCGGATGGTAATCCTGCGGCGCATTGCCTTCATATACAATGCGTCCGGTCAGCCCCAGGTAGGCAAACACGCTTTCCAGCGCGCCCTTGAGATCGAAGAAATCAACAGGCTCAGCAGCCAGATTCCACTGCTTGGCTGTCCGGGTCCCGCTCAGCAGCAGCCCCAGCACCGGCAGCTCACGCGGCTGGCGGGTTAGCTGCTCCTCATCAGTGAAGAACACATTGCCGATCTCGAACAGTGCCAGATCACTCTGCCGGCGGTTCGTATTATAAAGGGCAATATCCAGCAGCTGCGGCAGCAGGCTCGTGCGCAGCACACTGCGCTCCTCACTCATCGGCATCGCCAGCTTCACAGCCTTTTCCCCTCCGGAGAACGCCGGGAACAGCTTGCTCTGCTCCGGCTGGATGAAGGAGTAACCCATTACTTCCTGATAACCGCCAAGGGCAAGCATACGGCGGAGCTCGCGGCGGACGGATTGCCGGGCTGTCAGTGCCCCCGGTGTCGTAACCCCTTCAATCAGGGTAGTCGGGATATTATCGTAGCCGTATAGGCGCGCCACCTCTTCAATCAGATCAACATCGTAGCTGATGTCTCCGCGGCGGGTCGGCACCTGAACTTCAACCAGGCCCTGTGCCGCATCGCCGCACTTGAAGCTTAGGCGTCCGAACAGTGTCTTCACTTCGAGCAGCGAAAGCTCCGTGCCCAGATAATTGTTCAGCTTATCCAGCGAGAGGGTCAGAATCTTCTCAGGCGCGGAATCGCTGCCTGCCTGCACGATGCCTTCATGCACTGCACCGCCTGCATAGCGGGCGATCAGGGCTGCGGCACGGTTCAGTGCGGGAATGACAGCCTTAGGGTCAACCTGCTTCTCAAAGCGCAGGGAAGCTTCCGAACGCAGACCAAGCTGGCGCGAGGTTTTGCGTACGGTGCCGCCTTCAAATCTTGCTGATTCCAGAACGATATTTACGGTGTCTGCTGTTACCTCCGTGTCCAGTCCGCCCATCACTCCCGCCAGAGCAACCGCTTTGGCTCCATCAGCGATTACGAGCATTTGCGGCTCCAGCTTGCGCTCCTGCCCGTCCAGGGTAGTCAACCCTTCGCCTTCCCGGGCAAAACGAACGCCCAGAACGCCGCCTTCCACCTTGTCACCGTCGAACGCATGCAGCGGCTGGCCGTATTCCAGCATGACGTAGTTCGTGATATCCACGATGTTGTTGATTGGACGAACCCCTGCGGCCATCAGGCGGTTCTGAATCCACAGCGGAGACGGGGCAGGCTTCACCCCGGAAATATAACGGACTGCATAATGGCCGCAGAACTCCTCGTTCTCAATCTGCACCGAGATCGAGTCGGCAGCCTTACCGCCGGCTTCAACCAGTTCCGCAGCCGGATCAGGCAGCTTCAGGTCACGGCCCAGAATGGCACTTACTTCGTAAGCCGCACCGATCATGCTGAGACAGTCGGAACGGTTCGGAGTCAGATCAAATTCCAGGATCTCATCGTTCAGGCCGAGCACCTTCAGAATATCCTGGCCGACCTCCGTATTCTCAGGCAGTACGAGAATGCCCTCCTGCAGCTCTTTCGGCAGCAGCTTGTCGTTCAGGCCCAGCTCTTTAGCCGAGCAGATCATGCCTTGCGAGAGAACACCGCGCAGCTTGGCTTTCTTGATATCCAGGCCCGGGAGCTTAGCGCCGACGAGGGCAACCGGAACCTTCTGGCCGGCTTCCACGTTCTTCGCTCCGCAGACGATCTGCAGATCCTCGCCCTGTCCAGCGTCAACGATACACACATTCAGCTTGTCGGCATCCGGGTGCTTTTCTTTAGATTTCACATATCCGGTAACGATGCCGGACAGTCCTTTGTTGCGGCGCTCGACGCCGTCGATCTCGATGCCTGCGGTTGTGATTTTGTCCGCCAGCTCTTCAGCGGTTACTCCCTCTAACGATATATAATCGGTCAGCCATCCGGTTGATACTTTCATGTCCGCTCACTTCCTTTTGTTTCAGATGTATTTATCTACCTGCCGGTTCTGCTTGCTGAATTGATTTTAAAATATAGCCCGAACCAGTGATTTCAATTTCCGGGATAGCCGTGACTCCAGCGAATGTTTGGACTTCCGGCCACTGTTGTCTTCAGATTTCCTGATTAGAACCGCTGTTCGCGGTCGAAATCCGAAGACAAAGGCGGACGCTACCGCTCCTACAGTTCCAAAATTCCCTTCCGCCACTTCCCCTTAATTTTGAATTCAAGTTCAACTTATCTAATAAAACAATCTTCTTCTGCCGCAGCCCCGCCAAAAATTTAAATTCCCTTGAATTGCTTCACAAAGCCCATATCGTTAGTGTAGAAGTAACGGATGTCGTCGATGCCGTATTTCAGCATTGCGATCCGCTCCACACCCATACCGAAGGCGAAGCCGCTGTATTTCTCAGGATCATAGCCGCCCATTCGAAGCACGTTCGGATGGACCATACCTGCACCGAGGATTTCCAGCCAGCCGCTCTGCTTGCACAGGCGGCAGCCGTCGCCGCCGCATTTGAAGCAGCTGACATCCACCTCTACGCTCGGCTCTGTGAACGGGAAGAAGCTCGGACGCAGGCGGATGCCTGTTGCCGGACCAAACATTTCCTTCACGAACTGGTTCAGCGTGCCCTTAAGGTCGCTCATGCGGATTTTGCTGCCGATGACCAGGCCTTCGATCTGATGGAACTGGAAGGAGTGGGTCGCATCGTCATCATCGCGGCGGTATACTTTGCCGGGACAGATAATTTTGACCGGAGTCTCTCCCTTCATAGCCTGCATGGTGCGGACCTGGACCGGTGAGGTCTGGGTACGCATCAGCAGATCTTCAGTTAGGTAGAAGGAATCCTGCATGTCTCGCGCCGGATGGTTCTTCGGCAGGTTAAGCGCCTCGAAGTTATAATAATCTGTCTCCACCTCAGGCCCTTCAGATACCTTATATCCCATACCGATGAAAATATCCTCGATCTCCTGCACCACACGGTTGAGCGGATGAATACCGCCCTGCGGCAGCGTGCGGCCCGGCAGGGTAACGTCTACCTTTTCAGCCTGGAGCCGGTTAAGGGTCTCCTGCTGCTGGAAGGCCTCCTGCCTGCCTGTAATAATCTCTTCAATCGCGCTGCGCACCAGGTTAGCCACCTGGCCGATCACCGGGCGCTCCTCGGCGCTGAGTCCGCCCATTCCGCGCAGAACCTCAGTCAGCTCGCCTTTTTTACCCAGATATTTGACGCGCAGATCATTTAGCGCCTGCGGATCGGTAACCTCCTGCAGCTTAGCCAAGGCCTCGACCTTCAATGCTTCCAGCTTTTCTTTCATGGCGTGCACTGCCCCCTTTAATGATGTATTGTACGACAAAAAAAGGCCTCTTCTCCCGGTAAGGGACGAAAAGACCGTGGTACCACCCTTGTTAGACAAGCTGCACCCTATCCCTATAAAAAGAGGTATTCCCTCTTCGGGCACGGTAAAGACCTGTCTCACTTTAACAGAAATAACGGTCTGCGGCCGGTATCCCCTACTCGAATATTCAGGGAACTGCTCCGGAGTGAACTTCGGCAGCTCTGCTCTCCCAGAAACGCTCTCAATCTGCGGCGTCTCCTCCCTGTTGGCCAGGCACTGCGTACTTGTCTCCATCACTGCATTTGTACAGATTATACGTATTCATCTTCATAAAGATATGCCTCAATAGTATAAGCAAAAATCAGGCGTTTGACAAGCAAACATAAATTTAGGCAAATTTTTATCTGTTTTTAATCTTCCTTTAAGTTTCAGAAAGCTTTTTCCGGGAATTTTTCAGCTAACCTTCAGCGAATCTTGATATTTTTCCTAATTAGTAAGCCTGACTATCCTTACTTCTACAGCACGCAGGGAGGGTCAGGTTTTTAAACAGGGAGGGAAATTCATGCATAAACGAAGTAAGGCTTATGTTCTGTTGTTGCTCAGCACATTTGCCGTAAGCCAGTTCCCCGGATTCACGGGGCCGGCAGCGTACGCGGCAGCAGCCGTCACTGCAACTGTCAAAACAGCGGCAGCCGTCACGGAAATCTCCACGCTCACCAAGCTGAGCTCAATGAATCTGGGGGCATCCTTCAGCGTAAAGCTCAGCGATGTCAGCGTATTTGCGCAGGACAGCGGAAATATTTTAACGTATACCCTTACTTACACCAATAGCTCCAGCACCAGTGTCAATCTGGCCAATTACTTCTCCAAGGCTGTGACAACCGGGGGAAGCGTAATCAAGGGATCGGCTGTCTCAGCGGACAGCTCGGTCAAAAAAATTGCCGGTAAAGAGACAAAAAGTATTACATACTACGCCAACATCGGCAAAGCCTCCAATGTGAAAGGGCTCAAGATTAATATGTACGGCTGGAATTTCAGCGCAGCCAACTACGAGCAGCGGATCGGCACCTTTACGGTTCCTTCCAATTATTCACTCGCCGCACTTCAGGGGGAAAGCAAAAAGACCGAGCTGAACAACGTTCCCGTAACCACCCAGGCCAGCTCGCTGCAAATCTACCATTATAACGGTAAGGTGTATGCAAAAGTGGGCTATAGCATCACGAATCTCGGCACCCGGGTACTGACCGATCCGGGATACAGCATGAATCTGAAATCCTCCGGCGGCTCGGTATTTACACTGGCTCTGGATGAGAGCAGCTCCGAATACAAGATTCAGCCGCAGGAAAAAAAGACGCTGTATTTCATAACCGAAATCCCGGCTTATATGAACCTGTCCAACATGACGCTGCAGATTGCCAAGCAGGATGAGGGCCTCAAGCTGTATCTGCCGGTAGCCTCCTATTCGCTGCCTGCTGCGGTTACTGCCGACTTCACTGTTGCCGCCGGAGCCATCAAGAAGATATCCGTCAACAGCAATATAGTTGATTTGCAGCTGAAATCCTCAGCTGTCTATGCGGAGAACGAAAACGGCATCTGGACCTACCAGTTCCGGGTCAAAAACACAGGCAGCACAGCAGTGACACTGCCGGCCTATACGCTTTCCGTTAAATCAGCCGAAGGCTATACCTTCCCAATCACAACCACGGCCTTTAACAGTCTCACGCTGAAGCCGCTGGAAGAAAAGCTGATTGAGCTTACTGCAAGCATCCCCCTGGAGCTCGCCCAGGACACCCTTCAGCTTCAGGTTATTCCGCCGGCAGGCACGGAAAGCACAAGCACAATCGTCCTGCCAGCAGCCTATTTCAAAATCCCTTACAAGCTGGAGAGCAATACGCATGTCGCCACCGAAGCCAGCGTTATTAACAATTACGGCACATTCGGCGTCACCCTTCAGTCCCTGCAGCGTCTTCCATGGGGCGATGAGGATCTGGTTCAGGCCAAGCTCAGTATCCGGAACAGTACCTCTAAGACGATTACGCTGCCCAAGCTGACTGGTGTTTTGAAAGCGGATTTGAATGATCTGACCTCCTCTACCCAGGCCGTCATAGATAATGACGTCTCTATCCTTGCGCCTGGTGAAAGTGCACAGGTCACAGTGCTGGCTCATATTCCGTACACACTGGCATACAGCCAGACCAAAATTATTCTCCAGGATACCACAGGCCAGTTCCTCTCACTCACCACAGGAGACGGAGCGGTCACAAGCCTTGCTCCGCTCGCAGCAGGTTCGGCCATCAAGATCACCTCCACCGGTAAAAAAGCGAGCATCCAGGAGCGTGTGACAACTGTGTATACCGGCAGCAGCTCCAAAACGGTATACAGTGAGGTGGAAATGAACAGCGAGGAATCCCGCCAGAGTAACCTGTCCCGGCTCTATGCTTCTTTCCGCAGCAGTGACGGACAATTTTTTGAGGCAGACGTCAATCAGTCGGACCTGGCTACAGGTGCAGCCGGAAAAACTCTGATCACCTTCTCGGCGAATGTTCCGTCTACGGTGGATACCTCTTCCCTGCAGCTGTACATTGGACAAGCTGTTGCAGGCGGCAAGCTGACCTCAGCCGGAACAGAAGCAGCCGGATATGTAAATACATCTGCTCTTACCTTGAATGTCAAGACAGTTACTCCTCAGAGTAATCTGAGCAGCGGCATATCCATGTTCCCATATACACTTGCGGTTAACAGCTCATCGAGCAGCCTGACTGCCGGCACCACGAATCTGACACTGTCCATCAACTACAGCCTGACCAAGGATTCTACCTACCAGACCGGGACTTATGGACATAAGCTGGTGCTGCAATTCATTGATCCTTATGGGCAGTTTTTTGAAAAGACGCTGACGTTCGGCACCGATCTGATCACCGGCAGCAACAGCCTGTACACCACTACGATCAGCAGCACCTTGTTCAAATCGCTTAACGGCGGTAATTACAGACTTAAGCTATACGATGAGTTCCAGGGCCAACGCATGGAGCTTGGCAGCCAGGTCTACGACATTACCGTCACTCAGCCAGCTTCGGCCACAGATGACAAGGATAAGGATGCAGATGCAGATGCAGATACTGCCGGAGAGGCTTCAGCAGACAACGCGTCCTAAATTTCAGGGCAATACTTATTTCTTTATATTGAGCAAGGGTGGAGGACCCCGAATGAACAAGAAAAAGATGGTAATCATTGCATCCAGTGCCGTTATTGTGGCAATTGCAGGTATTTTAACGTATGTGCTATGGCCCGATACCGGTAAGGAAGCCAGTGCGGCTACGCTGAACACCGCCCTTGTAACAAAAGGCAGTATTCTGAACGGAGTGTCAGGCTCCGGCTCAGTGTCCCCCATTAATACCGAGAGCATCCGTACCAAGGAAGCCGGAGAGGTGGATTCGGTGATGGTAGCTAAAGGGGATGTTGTCAAAAAGGGAGATGTACTGATTACCTTTGTGGCAAGTGATCTAAGCGACAAAATGAAAGACGCAGAGAAATCTTTAACCAGCCTGAAGACCGAGCTTACAGACAAGCAGGAAAATTACAAGACGCTGGCAATGAACAATGCTACAGAAGACGAGCTGGCTTCGGCCAAAAAAGCGATTGAAAAAGCGGAAAGCGACATTACCGAGCAGCAGGAATCGATCAGCGACCTTGAGGAGGATATGCTTCCTCCCGATCCGCTGACGGCTCCGATTGACGGCACCATTACTGCTGTCAACATTACAGAAGGTGAACAGGCCCAGAACGGGTCCGAGCTGTTCACCATGACCGATTATGTGAATCTGAGCGTCACTGTTCAGGTGGACGAGCTGGATATTCCAGAGATCAAGCTGGATCAGGCGGCTACCATTACAGTGGAAGCGCTGGAGGATCAGGAATTTGACGGTAAAGTTATTGAAATTGCCAAAGAAGGCACTTCATCCAACGGCGTTTCTCTCTTCGATGTCACGGTAGGCCTGAATGAAGCCGAAGGCGTTCTGGTCGGCATGTCTGCCGAGGTGGCCATCACGATTGAAGAGAAAAACGATGTGCTCACTGTTCCGATTGAAGCCGTATCTGAGGTTAACGGCAAGTACTACGTTAACGTTCCCCTATCAGAAGAAAGTAACAGCGAAGCCGGTACGGCCGGTGATACTGTAGATAGCCAGGCTCCAAGCGGTGAAATGCCTTCCGGTGATGCTGCGGACGGCCAGGCTCCAAGCGGTGAAATGCCCTCCGGTGATGCTGCGGGCTGGCAGGGACGCGGCACAGAAGGACGCGGCGGCTCCTTCCCGAGCGGTGCTCCAAGCGGCGGATTCCCGGGCGGAGGCCAGACCGGCGGCAGAAGCGGCTCCAGCTCCGCTTCCGGCCAGAAACGGGTTGAGGTTACTGTCGGCATCCATGATGAGAGTAACATCGAAATTGTCAGCGGTCTGTCCGCAGGCGATGAGGTCATTATCCCGACCGTTATCAGCACAGGCAGCTCTTCGAGTGCGGAACAGAGCCAGATGGGCGGCATGGGCGGAATGGGCGGCTTCAGTACAGGAGGTTTCAGCGGAGGAAGCGGAGGATTTAGCGGCGGTACAGGCGGACCGCCTTCCGGCGGCGGCAGCGGTGGCGGCATGGGTGGTGGCCGTCAATGACCGGCAGTATACAGCCGCTGATCAGGGTTGAGAACATGATCCACCGGTATGTCATGGCCGGTGAATCAATGACCATTCTCAAAGGCCTCAGCTTTACGATTGAACACGGCGAATTTGTTGCCATCATCGGTCCCTCGGGTTCCGGCAAGTCCACATTGATGAACATGCTAGGCTGCCTGGATATAGCCAACGAAGGCGATTATTTTCTGGACGGCCAGGAGGTCCGCAAGTTGTCGGACAACAAGCTGGCCCAGATCCGAAACGAAAAAATCGGCTTCATCTTTCAGAACTTTAATCTGCTGCCGAAGCTGTCTGCGGTGGAAAACGTGGAGCTCCCCCTGATCTACCGGGGAGTCTCCCACCGGGAACGCAGAGAGGTGGCCCGGGGTGCCCTCATCAGAGTTGGCCTTGAAGACCGAATTGACCACCGGCCCTCGGAGCTGTCCGGCGGCCAGCAGCAGCGCGTCGCCATCGCCCGTGCACTGGCCGGTACACCGCCGATCCTGCTGGCCGATGAGCCTACAGGCGCCCTGGATTCCAGAACAGGCAAGGAGGTTCTGCAGATGATCAAAGAACTTAATGAACAGGGACACACCATCATCCTGATTACGCATGACCTCGAAATTGCCGAGCAGGCCAAACGGGTCATCCGCATTCAGGACGGTAGTCTGGTCGAAGATCGGAGGATTACCAGATAATGATGCTGTATCAAAGCATGAAAATGGCATTAAAGAGCATCCTCAGCAGTAAAGTCAGAGCTTTTCTCACCATGCTCGGGATCATTATCGGTGTTTCATCCGTCATTGCGCTTGTCTCCGTAGGCCAGGGAACGACTTCACAAATTACAGAATCATTAAGCTCACTGGGAACAAACCAGCTAACTGTCAATATCACCGGACGCGGAGCAACCACCTCCCTCACCTATGAGGAGGCGCTTGCACTCGGCGAGATTGAAGGCGTCAAAAACGTATCTCCTGTCATTAGCGGCAATGTCACCGCCAAGCACGGTACAGAGAATGTTTCGGTTTCAGTAGAGGGCATTACACCTGCCTATGAGGATGTGCAGAATTTCCATGTGCAGTCCGGGCGGTTCCTGCTCGATATTGATACAGAGTACCGCCAGAAGGTCGCCTTAATCGGTTCGGATACTGCCGAGGATTTATTCGGTACAGACAGTCCGGTGGGCGAAAAGGTTCAGCTCAACGGAACCAGCTTCAAGATCGTCGGCCTGCTGGAGAGCAAGGGCAGCACGAGCGGCGGCTCCAGCGACGAAAAGATCCTCATCCCAATCTCTACAGCAGAGCGGTTCCTGCAGAGCAGAGGTGTTCGCTCGATAACAATAACTACAACCTCAAATGATAATGTTGAGGAGGTCAAGGGCAAACTGGAGACTGCTCTGGATGCCAAATTCAGCTCGGCGGAGAATGCCTACTCGGTATTTGATTCCCAGGAAATGCTGGCAACGGTCAATGAGACGAGTGCCACCCTATCGCTCGCACTGGGCGGAATTGCCGGTATCTCCCTGTTTGTCGGCGGCATCGGCATTATGAACATCATGATTGTCTCTGTCAATGAGCGTACCCGGGAGATCGGCATCCGCAAAGCCATCGGCGCCAAGAAAATGAACATTCTGATGCAGTTCATGATTGAGTCTGTAGTGCTCAGCGGCTTTGGCGGGCTGATCGGGGTCGGTCTGGGTCTTGGTGCCAGCTGGGCTGTAGGCAATTATACCTCAATGAATGTGGCAACCTCCTGGAACATGGTTATGATCTCCTTCTCGTTCTCCCTGATCATCGGCATCGTGTTTGGAATGATTCCGGCGAACAAGGCGGCAAGAATGCGCCCGATCTACGCGCTGCGCAACGATTAGCCTATTATAAGCGAACAGAACCCGCAAGGCTCCAGACTGGAGTCCTGCGGGTTTTTTAATCAGAAGAATGTATACTTTTCAGGTGTCCGATCAAAGCACCTGAGTCCGCATCCCTGTAAAGGCGCTGTTATGTGTAGTTATTTTATATGCCGGGAGGAGTATCGTTTATATAAAAGTTGGGTAATAGGTTTCAAGGGCTGGAATACAAATAGTCTGTAGGGTCCAATACATAATTTTAGAGTTTGTAGTAAAATTTCTTTATACAAGCATGATACATACGCTGACGGAAGCCCTCCTGCCCGTTTTATTGCTAATTCGGGGATATCCCTGACTGCTGAGAAGAATTGTTAATCGTACGGAAGCTGAGCTTTCCTGTAACTTTTTGACCCCTCCTCCAGTCCCTGTCCGGCTTAGAGCCGCAGGCGATCAGCACCGCATGTTTCTTGCACACAGCAATGAATTTTCTAAAGTTTGATGCGGGGAGAGGATGACTGTGGCAGTCTTGTCCAAAAATAAAAACACACGCAAATTGATTATTGTATTCGCCGCTTTCTCAGTGCTTCTGGTATTGATCAGCACCGCTTCCCTGCTCTATTTAAACAACACAATGAACAGGCTTTCAGATTCCCTCTATAGCGACGTGTACCAGAATTCAGAGCTGATCCTGAATGCTGACCGCGATCTGTATCAGGGTGCTGTCTCCCTGCATGCAGCCATGAATTCCGGCATCACAAGCGAACAGCTTGGCCTTTTTGCCCAGAGCTTTGAAGATAACAACTCCGAGATCAAGCAGCGCCTGACTATGGCCAGCTATAATATCAACAATCTGGACAATCCATACAGCGGAATGAAGCAGAGCGAGCTGCTGCTGAGTGATCTGAGGAGTAAGCTTGCCGGCTTTGACAGCTCATTTGAAACGTGGAAGGAAGCAGGCCGCGACCTCATCGCCCGGCGGGTTCAAAGCGACTGGAGTCCGGTCAATTATTCCCCTTCCCTTATTAATACCCAGCTGATGGAGACACGCAGCAGTCTGGATGAGGCAGAGAGTCTGATCGACAACTACGCCCAGCAGATTACCCTTGAATTCCGGGAGAAGAAGAGCGCTGTTTTTGGCGTATACTCCCTGTTCCTGTTCCTGCTGATTCTGGTCATCATCTACCTCTGCCGCAGGCTGATTTCACTGCAGAATGAGATGATGGAGGAAAAATCGCTGCACCAGCTTATTGGCGAAACGATGTCGGACTTTATTATTTTGACCGATCCAAACGGCCTGATTCTGTATGCCTCCCCTTCACATGCCGGCGTGCTCGGTTATATTCCGGAGAAGGGCTCCCCCCTTACCAACTATATCCGTGAAGCAGAAATTTCCTGGGCGAAGCTGAAGAGCGCTGTACAGGGTACCTCCCGGATCTCCGAGCTGCGTATGCGTTCTGCGGAAGGGCATTGGGTATGGCTCGAAACAAAGGTATCGCCAATCAGCGGCAGGAAGGATCTTCCGGTACAATTCATGCTGGTTTCCCGGGAGATTACGCAGCGCAAGCAGCATGAGGAGCGGCTGCATAGGCTCGCCTTCTATGATCATCTGACAGCAATCCCGAACCGGGCGCATTTTAAAATGTATATGGAGAACCTGATTACCCAGCCGGAAGAGCGCAGACAGGAAATCGCACTGGCGCTGCTTGACTGCGACCGGTTCAAACAGCTGAACGATACCCTCGGCCACCTCGCCGGCGATGAGTTTCTGCAGCTGCTGTCCCGTGAGCTGCAGCAGACCGTCAAGGGTACCGGCCAGGCCTTCCGTATCGGCGGCGATGAATTCGCCGTAGTGCTGCACCGGTTCACCAGCCCGGAAATGCTGGATGAGATCCTCCAGCGGCTGCTGCAGCTGTTCAACAAAACCTGGTCTGTGAGTAACGGGTCCAGCTTTCATACTTCAGCCAGTATCGGGGTAGCCCTGTATCCGCAGCACGGCTCCAGTATCAATGAGCTGCTCCGCGCAGCCGACCTGGCGATGTACCGCTCCAAGAATCACGGAGGGAACGAGGCGAGCCTGTACAACGAGCTGGCAGACGAAGAGTATTCAGACCGGAATACCAAATAGCAGCCTAGTTTTTATACATAAAGGCGCCCCTGAAGCCGTAAAACGGCAGGGGCGCCTTTATGTCGAGTATCAGCTATCTATCAAAATCCGTTAACAGGACAGTGTCAGCGGATCATCACCATGCCCCGTTCCATTCTGTTTGCGTTCGCGCACCAGCACTTTAATCCGCTGCCCGCTGCCTGAGCAGTCAATAAACCGGTCCCCGTCCGTCGCCTTCTCTTCCCAGTCATTCAGCCTCAGAATGTAGCCGACAGATTGTGCACCGATCTCGGCTTCAATAATTGCTACAGCCCGCCCGTTCTCCATATATTTGAAATCGCATTGCCCGTCCTGAATACCTGTACCCCAGATCCAGAGATTCCAGCCCCGGTAATCGCCGTCAGGGCGGTCATAATGGACTTCAATGATTTTGGAGTGCGGCGCAGGCTCACCATGGCTGTCATACAGCACCATCATCGACAAGCCTTCTACCTCAACCTCTTGCTCACCGGAAATCCGGAAGGCTTCGGTTCCGGCATAGCTATGATCGGCAACAATGTTCCAGCCTCCGGCGGTATGCGGAAGCTGCTGCACGACCTTCTCTGTGTTGGCATTGAAGATAACAATAATGTTGTTCCAGACATCACCGCCTGCATGATCCTTCAGCATATAGGCCACAACACCGCCGTCACAGCGGAGAAATTCCAGGGAACGCTCAATTTCCTGACGCCCGTGCAGGCGGAAGGCGGGATGCTGCCGGCGAAGCTCAATCAGGCCTTTATAATATTGGAAGACCGGCATAAAGCTCTGCTTAAGGCCCCAGCGCACCGCATTAATAACATCCGGGCTCCGGTAGCTGTTATGATCACCGTATTTGCTGCGCAGCATTTCATCCCCGGCCTGAATGAACGGTATGCCCTGTGAGGTCAGTATCAGGCCGTTCGCCAGCAGGGAACGGCGCACCGTTTCATTACCCAGAATATTATCCGGAGAGACGGCGAAGTACGGATCGGCCGCCTGAACAGCCGCCTCCAGATCTCCGCCCCGCAACAGCCTGCCGTTCTCCAGCTCAGGCAGATTGGCCGCCTGTCTAAGCCCTTGTGAGGCAAGTATCTTATCCCACAGATTGAGGTTATCATGTGCAGTTACATAATTGACCGTCTCTACCGGAGAATCAGTGAAATCATGGATTGCTCCCTTAATTCCCGCTGCCACGGCTCCTTCCTTGCCATATTCACCGGTAACGAAACCTCTGCCCCAGCCGTCGCTGTCTCCCTTGATTGCTGAGCGGAAGTTATCGTTAAATACCGCATAGCCTTTGCCGCGCTGTACGCCTTTGAGGGTCTTCGCAGCCAGCGGCGAATCTCCGCCCGTCCAGGGCTCCCCGTAAATCAGCAGCTCCGGATTAATGTTAAGCCGCAATTCTTCGGTAATCTCACGGATTGTCACGCTGTCCATCAGTCCCATCAGATCAAAGCGGAAGCCGTCAATGTGATATTCGGAAGCCCAGTAAGCAAGCGAATCTTTGATGAATTTGCGGACCATCGGCCGCTCCGTCGCCAGCTCATTGCCGACACCGGAGCCGTTCGATAACCGGCCCAGATAGTCCCGGCGGTAGAAATAATCAGGCACCAGCGGTTCGAAAGGACCCTTTTCATACGCATAGGTGTGGTTATAGACCACATCCATTATTACAGCGATCCCTTTGCTGTGCAGCGCCTGCACCATCTCCTTGAACTCACGGATGCGCGTGCCAGGCACTGAAGGATTGGTACTGTAAGAGCCTTCCGGAACATTGTAATGCTGAGGGTCATAGCCCCAGTTGTATTCTGTGTAATAATCCGGCCGCGGTCCGGCTCCGGCCCCGTTCAGCTCATCGACTGTCTGATAATCAAATACCGGCAGCAGATGCACATGCGTGATGCCCAGCTCAGCCAGATGATCAATGCCCAGCGCGTTACCGGCTGCGTCCCTCAGACCCGTTTCGGTAAAAGCCTTGAACTTGCCCTTATGCACCATTCCAGAGCTTTCGTGCGCCGAGAAATCACGTACATGCAGCTCATAGATAACAGCATCAGCCGGATGCGCGAGCCGCGGCGCCTTGTCACCTTGCCAGCCTGCAGGATCAGTCTCCCGCAGGTCTACAACAGCTGACCGTACACCGTTGGCCGAAACAGCCGCTGCATATGGATCTGCAGCTTCATTAATCGTTCCGTTCTCAAAAATCGTGCGGTACATATAGAATTTTCCCTTTAAATCCCCGGGTACCTCTACCTGCCAGATGCCGCCTTCCCCGCGCTGCATCGGCACAATCCGTCCGCTGTCCCTGCCGAAAATCAGCGAAGACCCGGCTTCGCTCCCTCCAGTCTCATACAGGACGAGTGATAAGGTAAAAGCTGTCGGCGCCCACACCTTAAACTGGCTGCGCGCTGCGGTATAGGTCAGGCCAAGATCATTGCCTTCATAGGTTTCAAGTACGGTCTCTGCATTCATATAATTACTGTTCATTCAATATCACCATCCTGCTGCTCACTATGGATTACAACCAGTGAACGGATCACCTTGCTTCATTCCAGTTATTAAATCTATTAACACATCATTCATAAAACATACTTGCACGGAGTTGCAAGCGGTGTGTAGCGGAAGCCCGTACTCTGAGTTCAAGCTAATAACTTGGCTCAAAATAGTATATGTAACACTATGTTCACAGGTTTGGGTCCAGCAGCCTATTCTGCATTCTACATTACATATATCGACATTTTCAGTCAATCCTTTAAGTGAAAATAAGAAAGCGCCTGCTTTACCGGAAGTATAGAGTGTAATCCGGCAGAGCGCCACTGCCAATTGCTGTAACCGCATGAGCCAGCTCCACGCTGAAAACCCCCGAACCCGGCAGAGCGGGATTTCGGGGGTTTTCCTTTTTATTTGGACCAGCCAGCCTTTCTACTGTTTGCGCAGCAGTCTGCCGAATAAGCCGGCAACCGGAAGCAGCAGCAGAGCAGCTGCCAGCAGGGAGGCACGGACAGAAAACCGGCTGCCTATGTATCCGACTGCCGGACCGCCCGCAGTCTGTCCAAGGGCATCCGCCTGGCTGACCATGGAGAGCACCGTCGCCCGGGTACTGCTCTCAAGACGCATATTGAGCCAGGTCTTATGCACCGGCCCGCTTACAGCACCTGCAGCTGCCAGCAGCAGCACAGCCGCCAGGGCCGTGTAGAAGCCGGGGGCGAGTGCAAGCAGAAGAATAGCCCCGATTCTGACTAATATCAACACCAGCAGGACTGCGGTGAGCAGCTTCTCCTTCTGCATATTTATTCTGCGTTCAGCCAGATGTACAGCTGGTATTGCCAGCAGTGTAGAAAGGACGCTGATGATGCCGAACCATACTGCCATCGAGAGAGCGCTGTCCGGAAAACCGATTCCTTCTATTAAATGAATCTGCCATAGCCGGTCATATCCTTCTGAAGCCGCTCCGCCGAACAGGCTGACGACAGCCAGCATAAGCAGCAGCGGGCTCCCGGCAATTATGCCGGCCCCGCTGCGCCAGGTACACGCCCAAGCCTTGAGCGGAGAGCCGGCTGGCCGTTCCTGCCGCACAAATCCTGTTTCCTTCATCAGGAAGACTAGGCCGGCCCCCAGAATCAGATACATTGCACCTCCGGCAATTAAGGGCAGATTCGGAGCTGCAAGCGATAAGCCCACACTAGTTCCGGCGCCGAGCAGGGATGCGGCGAGGGAAGCTTTTTCCGCCTTCATGAAGATCGTCCCGGCTTTCTCCTCACCCAGCTCATCCATGATCCAGGCTGTATCGGCACCGCTGACAAAGGTCCAGCCGAGGCCGAACAGCAGCTGGGCAGCCATAACCCATACCACTGCCGGTACAGGAGATCCCTGGCCGGCAAACCAGATAATGCACCCTTCCAGCAGAAAACCGCAGCCCATGACTGTCAACCCGATAATGACCGACAGTCTGCGGCTGTACAGATCAGCAACAGCACCGGTAATCCCCTCAAAGACAAGCACAGTAATTTCTAACACCGTCCCAATCAGCAGCAGCTCAAGCGGCCGGAGCCCAAGCTCAGTCACATAGTAAATACTGTAGGTGGTGAATATCGTACTGCCTGCAAACGCCGCCATGAACATCATTAAAAGGTACACCCCAGAAGCCTGTAATTTTCGCACACTATATCCGCCTTTTCTCGTAAATGTGCCTTAAGTATAAGAAAAGCGGCAGGCTTCTGCTGTTCCGGGCTTGCGGAATAAAAAAACCGGCCCCCTTGTCAGGAGACCGGCATAAAGTAGTTGGAAAAGTGAACTTGCCAAAACGGAGTTTGCTTAAAAAGAATTACTTCACGCTGCTCTGCACAAGTGCAGCTACTTCCTCGGCAGTACCGAGCTGCAGCGCTTTGGCAGCCATTTCCTTCATTTCTGCAGCAGACAGCTTGGAAATCTGGCTGCGTGCCGGCAGGATGGAAGTGGCGCTCATGCTGAATTCATCAAGACCCAGGCCGAGCAGAAGCGGAATCGCGGTGGAGTCACCGGCCATTTCACCGCACATACCTGTCCATTTGCCTTCAGCGTGTGCCGCGTCGATCACAATTTTGACCAGACGCAGAATTGCCGGATTGTATGGCTGATACAGGTAGGATACCTGCTCATTCATGCGGTCGGCAGCCATTGTATATTGAATAAGGTCATTTGTTCCGATACTGAAGAAATCAACTTCCTTCGCGAACTGGTCAGCCAGTACCGCAGTTGAAGGAATCTCAACCATAATACCCAGCTGGATATTATCGGACACTTCCTTGCCTTCTTCACGCAGCTTCGCTTTCTCCTCAAGCAGGAGGTCACGGGCTGCACGGAATTCACCAAGTGTAGCGATCATCGGGAACATGATCCGCAGGTCGCCGTGGGCACTTGCTCTGAGCAGGGCACGCAGCTGGGTACGGAAGATATCCTGACGGTCCAGACAAAGACGGATCGCACGGAATCCGAGGAACGGATTCATTTCCTTAGGCAGCTCCAGGTATGGAAGCTCCTTGTCCCCGCCGATATCCAGTGTACGGACAACAACCGGCTTGCCTTTCATGTTCTCAAGCACGGTGCGGTACGCATTGTACTGTACTTCTTCAGAAGGCAGCTTGTCGCGGCCCATATAAAGGAATTCCGTACGGTACAGGCCTACGCCTTCGCCGCCGTTCTCAATAACACCCGTAACGTCATTTGGCGTACCAATGTTAGCAGCCAGCTCGACATGCTTGCCGTCAGCAGATACGGTCGCTTCATCACGGAGCTTTTTCCACTCGGCGATTTGCAGATCGTAAGCTTCCTGCTTCGTTTTGTACTCAGCCACCTCAGCCTCGCTAGGATTGATCAGCACATCGCCGCTCAAACCGTCAACGATAACCAAATCGCCTGCTTTTACCAGGGACAGCACATTTTTGGTGCCGACAACCGCCGGAATTTCCAGGGAACGGGCCATAATTGCCGAGTGTGACGTACGTCCGCCGATATTGGTGGTGAAGCCTTTAACGAAGTTACGGTTAAGCTGCGCAGTATCCGAAGGTGTCAGATCCTGTGCAATAACGATAACCTCTTCACTGATCTCAGCAGGGCTGATGTAGTGAATGCCCAGCAGGTGATTAAGTACGCGCTTGGTTACATCGCGCATATCGGCAGCACGTTCCTGCAGGTAGGCGCTCTTCATATTCTCGAACATCGAAACAAACTGTGACGCAACTTCATTAAGAGCATAGTCTGCATTAACCGCTTCTTCACGGATTTTATCCATTACCGGGCTAATCAGCTCAGGATCTTCAAGAATCAGCAGGTGGGATTCGAAAATCTCAGCTTTCTTTTCGCCCAGCTCAGCAAGCGTGCGCTCCTTGATGGCCTGCAGTTCACCCTTGGACTTATCCAGGGCGTCCTGCAACTTGACCAGCTCAGCTTCCACGTCGCTTACTGCAGTCTTGGTAATAGTATAATCCGGATGTTCCAGGATAAATGCACGGGCTACGGCAATACCTGCTGAAGCCGCGATTCCTGAAATTTTACTCATTAATTTCTCCCAGCCCTTCTTTGACCATTACATCCTGCAGTGCGCTCAGTGCTTCAGCCTCTTCTGCGCCTTCAGTGATCAGGGTCAATGTGTCGCCTGCTTCCAGACCCAGGGACAATACGCCCAGAATGGATTTCAGGGTTA
The DNA here is from genome assembly GCF_000723885.1 of Paenibacillus camerounensis. Taxonomy (GTDB): domain Bacteria; phylum Bacillota; class Bacilli; order Paenibacillales; family Paenibacillaceae; genus Paenibacillus_AQ; species Paenibacillus_AQ camerounensis. The sequence goes on along the minus strand of NZ_CCDG010000057.1, from coordinate 47,466 downwards.
CTTTTTTGCCTTTAGCTTCTGCAAATGCTTCGGTACCTTTGAATTTAGTAGCTGTATTTACCAGTGCAGTTGCTGGACGTGCGTGAATACCGTCTTCGTCAACAATTTTGAAAGTTTTTTGCATAATAATCCAACTCGCTTTCTGTTATTTGGTATGGTTGAGTGTTGCTCATATATATGTGAGGGCAGCGCCTCCACTAAAGTATAATGGATGCGCTGCGCCTTTGCACATTTTACTGGATAGTGATGATGTCCTTGTCGCCTATTGATACCTTGCCCGGTTTCTTTAGGGTTACAGCTGCGCCCTCCGGCAGATTGGAGAAGATGACCGGTGAAATGACAGAAGGCGCATTCGCCTTGACATACTCCAGATTCACTTCCATAATCGGCTGTCCGGCTGCTACCAGGTCGCCTTCTTCAACAAGAACCGTAAAGCCCTGCCCCTTCAGCTTCACTGTATTTACCCCGATATGGACAAGCACTTCCTTGCCGCCGTCGGACATAATGCCGATGGCATGCTTGCTCGGGAATACATTGAATACTTTACCGTAGACCGGCGAGGCAATCTTTCCGTCAGCTGACAGGAAGGCAAAGCCGTCGCCCGTCATCTTCTGCGAGAAGACCGCATCAGGCACCTGCGTGATATCAAGCAGTTCACCGTTGACCGGTGACACGATATCTTCAGGAACAATTGCGGCTCCGTCCTCCCCTGCCTGCTTCTCAAGCTCAGGCTGCGGGGCAACCGGTGCAGCTGCAGGCGTTCTGCCGTTCATGACATCCTGAATCTGTGACTTGATAGTATCGGAACGTGTACCAAAGATTGCCTGAACGTTGTTTCCGACTTCGAGCACCCCGGAAGCACCCAGCTTCTTCAGGCGGTTCTTATCCACGCCCGCTTTATCTTTAACCTCGACCCGCAGACGCGTAATACATGCATCCAGATGAGTGATGTTTTCTCTGCCGCCCAGGGCTGACAGAATGTTGCGCGGCAGATCGTCACCCGCTGTCGAAACAGCTTGTGCACCTGCACCTGCATCCTCCTCATCGTCCGATGCATCCTCACGGCCCGGAGTTTTCAGGTTAAACTTGCGGATTACAAAACGGAATCCGAAGTAGTAGATAGCAGCCATCACCAGACCTACCGGAATAACCAGCCACCAGGCCGTACGGTTCGGAATAATACCAAACAGCACATAGTCGATGAAGCCGCCGGAGAAAGTCATTCCAATTTTGACATGCAGGATTTGCATTGTCATGAAGGAGAGGCCTGCAAATACTGCATGTACTGCGAACAATAGCGGTGCAACAAACAGGAACGAGAACTCCAGCGGCTCAGTAATCCCTGTCAGGAACGAAGTGAGCGCAGCGGAAACCATTAGGCTTCCTACAATCTTTTTGTTCTCGGGCCGTGCTTCATGATAGATCGCGAGCGCCGCCGCAGGCAATCCAAACATCATAAACGGATATTTACCGGTTGTAAATGTTCCGGCCGTAAATTCCACCCCGTCGCGCAGCTGCTGCATGAAGATCCGCTGGTCTCCGCGAACCAGCTCACCAGTGGTTGTGCTGACGTAGCTTCCGAACTCGTACCAGAACGGCGAGTAGAAAATGTGATGCAGGCCGAACGGAATCAGGGAGCGCTCGATCGTCCCGAAAATAAAGGCCGATAGCGTCAGGTTCGTATTAATCATACTCTGCGATACATAGTTCAGCCCGTGCTGGATCGGCGGCCAGATGATCGTCAGTGCGAGACCGAGAATCAGAGAAGTGACAGCCGTCATGATCGGTACAAACCGCTTACCGGCAAAGAATCCAAGATAGGACGGGAGTTCTATACGGAAGAACCGCTGATACATGGATGCCGCCAGTATCCCGACGAGTATACCGCCGAACACCCCGGTCTGCAGGGTTGGTATTCCCAGGACACTTGCATAAGCAAAATCCTGTTTGCTGAGCACCCATTCGTTGATGCCTAGCACGGTACCCATAGTCACGTTCATGACCAGGAATCCGATGATAGCTGCAAGCCCCGCTACCCCTTCCCCGCCGGCCAGCCCAATGGCTACACCGACTGCAAAGAGCAGCGACAGGTTATTAAATACTATTTGTCCCGAGTTCATCAATACATTGGCTATTGCTTGAACTACATCATTTTCAAGCGCAGGAACATATTGCAGGAAGTCAGGATTGACCAGCATGTTGCCGATTCCAAGCAAGAGACCCGCCGCAGGCAGAATCGCTACCGGAAGCATGAGCGCTTTACCGACCCTCTGCAATACGCCGAACAACTTTTTAAACATTAGGGGCCACTTCCTTAATCATAATTTTCCCCGAACAAAACGCCAAAAAAGGCATGAGTAATACAGCATACTGGTTGTCAATCCAACACTAAAGTTAGACTACCCCGAGTTAGGGGATTACAACCAAAAATACTGCAAATCACTCATGCCTGATCGTATCAGTTACACGTTGGTATTTTGTTGGTCTTTCATAACAGGGATCATTGTAGCACCGATGATAAAAGAAAGCAAGCAACAATTTGTATTGACGGAGTTTTATGCATGACTACAAATAAAACTGCAGAATCAGAGCCCCTGCTCCTGCTCCATATCCGCCTCATCCTCTTTTTTCTGGGCAAGACGCTGCAGATGGATCGTCAGATAGCTCACCTCAGCCGGATACACCGGAATGCGGACCCTCTGCTCAATTATCTTGGTCAGCTTCCAGGACAGCGAATACATCTCCGGATATTCCCGTTTCATTAGATCATCCAGCGAGGATGTCTCCCGCACGGTTTCCCCGCGCCGCAGCCTTTCCAACACGAAGCGCAGATGTGTCACAAGCCGCGAATAATCAAGAGAATCCCGGGGAATCCGGTAGTCCAGATTATCCTCAACAATTGCTACCAAATCCCCGATCAGCAGGGAATGCTCCCTGACCTCAGAGATGTGCCTGTTGCTGAGCGCACTGACAATATGCAGCGCTACGAAACCGATCTCATCAGGCGGCAGCGTCACTGCCATCGTCTCATTAATCCGTCTGACCGCATATTCCGCAAACCGGTATTCCTCGGGATAGATCTCTTTTGTCTCATACAGAAAAGGGTTATGAATGGCAATATTTTGCTCGCTGCGCCGGATGGCAAAGGAAATATGATCGGTTAAAGCAATGTGGATATGCTCATTAAGCGGCTGGTTGCTGCTCTGCATAATATGCAGGACGATTTCCTGAACCACTTCTATGAGCTTCTCATCCACCTGCGGAACGAGCTGCTTATATTGTTCCTGCTCCTCCTGATTGCGCAGAATAAACATCTTCTCAACGGAGGACAGTGTAATTTGGTCACGGCTTTTACGGTTATACCCGATCCCTTTGCCGATTACGACTACCTCGGCGTATTGGGGATGCTGGGCAATAATGACATTGTTATTAAGTACCTTGGCTACAGTTATGCTGCCCAATTCCGACACCTCTTTTAATCTGAATACCTGTTTCTTCAAAGCAGCCAGTTTATCATAGCAGCATGGTAATTATACTAGAGCTACCATCATAACATCAACTTGAGGTTAAAAGAAGGGCGTGTACTGTAGGGTTTATTTGACCCGGAAGGTTCTGTGGGAATACCGGTAGACCAGAACCAGGGCGATAAGCGTATATGCTGCAGCTGCCAGAAGGACAAACAGCGCAAACTGCCCGGGTGCCCCCTTGAATTGCAGCGCAATCACCGCTACACCCGTAATAATGCTGTTTACGATGGTGAAAAACGGATTCCGCATATTCAGCTCAGTGCTGTACGGCTGGAAAATATAATACATGAACAGGTGATGCACTGAGAAAAACAGTGACAGCCCCAGCACTGTTCCGCTGAAGATAAGGGCCTCAGCCGCACTCCAGCCTTCACCGGACAGGAATATCAGCAGATTCAGCGCCAGGCAGATCGCTGCAGCCGGAATCAGATTAAGACCGCTAAGGCGCAGCAGACGGATACGGAAATTGCTTAAAATAGCCGCCCGCTCGCGGTAAAATCCGTAACGCAGCAGGCTAAGGTCACAGTTAAAGAACATCGCCTTGCAGACCAGTTCCCCGATGGAGGTAAAATTCATAACAATGACAAACACCGGTAGCCCGCCTATTAAATAACGGATCAGCTGCGCGAACAGTTCAGGCGCCGTAAGCTGCAGCAGCAGTCCTGCAGCAGATAATCCGGCAATGATCATAAGCCGCCGCTGGATTGGCTGAACCAGCAGCCTCCTGTGCCGGCTGAAGAAAATCGCATTCAGATAAGCATAGCCATTCTTCCCGGTGAACTGCCCGGGCTGCAGCTGCTCAGCGGAGATATCCTGCTCCTTGGTCTCCACCTGCTTCCGGTTGGCTTCCTTCATCATCCGGCTCATATCAAGCAGCGGATCATCAATCTTGGTTACGGCATCGACCGCATTACGGAATCGCGGGTACCTGGCTATATAGATAACTGCAATGATACCCGGCAGCAGCACAGCCAGAACCGCAGGCAGACTAATCAGCACGGTGTCCATATCCAGCCATGCACTGCCCGTATAGAGCGGCAGGAACGCAAGCGCATATCCGATACCGATAACTGACCAGACCAGCGCATTTTGTTTGACCACTACGATCCCTTTACGGTCAAAGACAAGCAGATGCAGTGCTTCCGCGGCTGTACGCCAGAGTGTCAGCAGCAGTGCCAGCAGGATACCGTGCCATAGCGGAGCCCCAAACAAACCTGCAAACACCATCATCGCCGGCACAAAATAAACAAAAAAGCTGATTCCCTTAAGGCTTAAGGTCGCATGCATATATTTATCAGCCGGCATGCGCATCAGCTTGACACAGATATATTTGTCGCGCTTGGATTCGAGAATGATTGCATTGGATACAGCACTGACTGCGAAGCTCAGCAGCACCAGAATGTGAAGATACAGATCATATTGCTGCGTCAGCGGAAGATCACCTGCAGTCATTAAGACCGGCAGATATATGATTAGCCCAAGGTAGGCGAACCGGGTTGAGAACGCGAACAAAATCCTAAGGATGAGCGCAATGACCGTAAAGGTCTTTTTAAGGGCCCAATTGGAATATACACTGTCCTTCATCGTCTTACCCAGTACCGGGATGCCCCGGAAATAATAGATCAGCCGGTTAGCTCCGGATACGCCGCGGACTTCCATAACGGTGTTCAGCGTCCTAAGCATGACCGTTGCCATCCCTCAGCAGTGAAATAACCTTCTCCTCGAATTCCGGGCTGCGCAGGAGATCAGCAGGAATTTCCTGCAGCACACCGTTATTCAGAATAACCAGTTCATCGCACAGATCCGCGGCAAGCTGCAGGATATGGGTTGAAAAAATAATGATATGGTCCTGCTTCATCTCCCGCAGCAGCTTCTTGATCTCAAGCGCCACAACGACATCGAATGAGGTTAACGGCTCGTCCAGCAGAATAAGCGGCGGCCTGGTAATGATGAAGCAGAGCATCTGAATTTTGTTCTTCATGCCGTGGGAATAGCCTTTAATCAGCCGGTGGCGGTCTTCTTCCTCAAAGGAGATGATATTAAAGTAGTCCTCAATCGTCCGCCCGGTCTGGATCTTGTCACGGTTGATGTCCATATAGAACTTCACGAACTCATAGCCGGTCAGAAACTCCGGCAGAATCGGCAGCGAGAACACATAGCCGATCTCACTCTCGCTGAGCGGCAGGCTTATCTCATTACGCCGCAGGAACGCGCCTCCGCTGTCCATCGGGGTCTCCCCGCTCAGGCAATTGAAGAGCGAGGTCTTGCCTGCTCCGTTACGGCCCAGCAGGCCGTATATTTTCCCTTTTTCAAAAGTAAAATCGACGCCCTTCAGCACCTGTTTATCATTATAATTTTTTCTGATATTGTCCAGTACGAGCTCCAATCCATTCTCCCCCAGTCCATATACTGTCAAAATGCTTCCGGTCAAGGTACAAAAAAATCAGCACGTCTGCCTGTGTAGAGACGTGCTGATGCTTAAATCACGTTCATGCCGGAAAGTCTGTACAGTCCTTATTGTACCTTACCGGTATCTATGCCTGGTCCTTAGGCTCAATGCCTGCTGCGGGACTGTGCGGAACTGCCTGAACGGTGCTGACTGCTGTTGCAGGTACAGACTTCTGGGTCAGTCCCTTGATCAGCGCCTCTACGTCAATGCCGGAGACGCTCTTCAGCATTTCCGGAGCAGTCGCCATCAGTTGGGTCACATAATTGCTTACCCGCGCTGCGCCTTCGCCGTTGCCGGTATCCACGACCGTAAGCTTGTCAATTGCCGAGATCGGCTCAGCAATCTTGCCGGCCAGCTCTGGCAGCATCTTGACGATAATGTCGAGCACAGCCGCTTCGCCGAACTTCTGGAAGGCTTCAGCCAGCTTCTCCTTGGCTTCCGCTTCGGCAAGACCGCGTGCCCGGATAACCTCGGCTTCCGCTTTACCTTTGGCCAGCTCGGCATCCGCCATCGCCTGGCCTTCAAGCCGTTTCTGCTCTGAGGTCGCTTTTGCTTGAGTTTCAATACTATATTGGAGAGCATCCGCTTCACGCATACGTTTTGCCTTATCTGCTTCTGCCGCCTGCTCTACAGCGTAACGGTCAGCCTCCGCTTTCTTCTTCACTTCCGCATCATACTGCTTCTCGCGGACCTGGATTTCCTTTCCTTGCAGATCGATTTCGCGCTCCTTGCGGACCAGCTCCACCTTCATCTGTTCCTCTACTACGGTCTGCTTAGCACGGGCTTCCTGGATGTGGTACGCCTGGTCGGCTTCCGCCTTCGCCGTATCCTGGTCGCGCTTAAACGCGGCAACCTTCAGCTGATTGTCCTTGGACGCTTCGGCAATGTTCGTATCACGCAGCAGCTCCGCCTTCTGCCCCTGCTCCTCGGCGCTTGCCTTTTGAATCCGGGCATCCCGGACTGCTTCAGCTTCGGCGATTTCCGCATCCCGCTTTACTGCAGCGATCCGCGGTTTACCCAATGCTTCAAGGTAACCGTGCTTATCGCGTACATCCTTAATCGTAAAGGAAACAATCTGCAGCCCCATCTTCTTCAGATCGCGCGCCGCAACCCCCTGAACCTCCTGGGCAAAACGGTCACGGTTGCGGTACACCTCTTCAACAGTCATTGAGCCGAGAATGGCCCGCAGATGGCCCTCCAGCACTTCCTGGGCTTCGCTCTTGAGCGCATCAATCGGCTTGCCCATGAACTGCTCGGCGGCCGTCGCAACATCCTCAGTCGAGCTGCCTACCTTGATAATCGCCACACCGTCGGCAATGACCGGAACCCCTTGCTCCGTATATACTTCCGGTGTAGTTACATCGAGTTTATGGGAGAGCAGAGACATGAACTCGGCTTTCTGGAATACAGGAAGAATAAAGGCACCGCCGCCGCGGACGATTTTGATTTTGCGGCCGGAACCGTCATCAGAAATATGATTTTTGCCAAGGAACGAACCGGTAACGATCATGCCTTCATCAGGTCCGACAGTCTTGTACCGTGCCCAGAAGGCAATAGCCAGTACAAACAGAACAGCAATAACTACAACAGGAATCAACAAGAAATCATAATCAGCTAAATTGAACATTATACACCCGCTCCTATTCTCTCTTCGAATTCAGTAACCATTGCAACGCCTTCCTTCACTTCGACGATAACCACCTTGCTGCCTGCCGGCAGCGGAAGCTGCTCGAAGCTGGCCGCCGTATGCAGGCTGTTGCCTGCGCCGAACTTCACCATAATCTCACCATAGCCTACTGCGGGAACCGGCACCGTGATTTCACCGATTCTGCCGGGCAGATCACCCATGGAGAAGCCGGTGGACACCTCGCTTTTATCCATTGGCTTAATAACTGCAAGGAACATGAGTACCGACATAAAGGCCGCTATCAGCAGAGACAAGGCAAGAATGGCACCGTCTTCCAGTCCGCTGTAGCGTGTCAGCATAACGCCTGCTCCTCCAAAAACAGTAATGCCCCCGGCCAGTACTGTAGGGTTCAAAAAATCAAATGAAACAAGATCAAGAACCCCGTCCAGGGCATCCCCGATCAGATCCCCGAACAGGACACTAACTGCCGCAAAAATTACGCCCAGCGCCAAACAGCCCAAGTATAGCGTTTGCATAATTTTCTCCTCCCGTCTTGTAATTACGGACTGTCATACTACTATAAACGCACAAACCATGTCCTTGGTTTCACAAAGTTGGATTTTTATCTCATTAATGTCTCCAGCATGCGTACGTTCAATGCCGGACGGGTCTTTGCAAAATTACACAGAAAGAGGTCCGTGGAGCCGTTATCGTTCATAACGGCCTGCGGACCTCTTTCATTATTAATTACATTTTGCTCTTATTACAGCGACATCTTATAGATCTCTACAACATCGTCACGCTGCAGCTTGCGGAAGTTACCGAACGGTCCGAAGCGGACCGCCTTATCGGCCATGCTGCCGATTTCGCTGTCGTCGATGTCATAATCGCCAAGCGTCTTCGGAGCACCGATAGAATCCCAGAAGCTGCGCAATGCCTCAATGCCTTCAAGACCGGCTTCCTCATCCGTTTTACCGGAAGCGTCTACTCCAAATACATTCACGGCAAGCTGGCGGAAACGTGCCGGACTTACGCTGAGGTTATATTTCATCCACTGCGGGAACAGGATAGCCAGACCGCCGCCATGCGGGATATCATATACGGCCGATACAGCATGCTCAATGTTGTGGGTAGCCCAGTCACCGGCGAAGCCCATGCTGACCATACCGTTCAGCGCCATCGTACCGCAGTACATAATCGTCTCACGCAGCTCATAATTCTCCAGATCCCCGATCAGCTTAGGCGCCGCATCGATGACTGTGCGCAGCAGCGCTTCACAGAAGCCGTCCTGCAGCGGCGTATTGGTGTCGGTGTGGAAGTAATGCTCAAGGGTATGAGACATGATGTCAACCATCCCGTATACCGTCTGGTCGCGCGGCAGGGAGAAGGTGTTCACCGGATCAAGAATCGAGAAGGCCGGATAGGCATGAACGCTGCCCCAGCCCATTTTTTCCTTCGTAACTTCATTAGTGATTACCGAGCCGTTATTCATCTCTGAGCCTGTTGCCGCCATGGTCAGCACTGTACCCAGCGGGAGGGCGGCCTGCGGAGCCGCTTTACGTTCAACGAAGTCCCACATATCCCCGTCGTACTTCGCTCCAACCGCTACAGCTTTGGCACAGTCCAGCACACTTCCGCCGCCGACAGCAAGAATGAGATCAATATTATGCCCGCGGCACAGCTCCACGCCTTTATGTACCGTCGACAAGCGCGGATTAGGCTCCACACCGGCCAGCTCGGTAACCACTGCTCCGGCCGCACTCAGCTCGGCTAGCACATTGTCATAAAGCCCGCTGCGCTTGATGCTGCCGCCTCCGTACATGAGCAGTACATTCTTGCCGTACTTCGGTACTTCCGTCCGCAGTGCCTCCAGCGTACCTTGTCCAAAAATCAGTTTGGTCGGATTATAAAATTCAAACTTGCGCATATGTCTTTACCTCCGTTAATTTCAAAAATTGAATGCAGGACTATATTATAGACCTCCGGCGTGCTGCATACAAATCGCTTCTGGGATAATTCTCCTCCCGGGGCAGGAAAAAGAAATGCCCCGGGCCTTAAGAGGCCGGGGCATTCCCGTTAGCTATTAATTATTGTGCGCCAAAGCTTTTCACGAACCGGCGGAAGGCAGCCTGGCCTTCAGGTGTCCGTTTGTATACTCCGGCATGCTCCAGAATATGCGTGAACTTGGTGCCCACCTCGTTCTGGACTGTTTTGACGGCTTCTTCACGGCTAAGGCCTGTTCCAAAGCGTTCAACCAGCTCATCAATCCAGAAGGCGTGCAGCGCCAGCGCATGCCCCCCCACTGTCTTGACTGCCTCAAGCAGTGCCTTATCTCCGGCAAGAATACCGGCTACGGCATCAAGCTCTTCCTTCAGGCGGCCCGGAAGAATGGCCAGACCCATAACCTCAATCAGGCCGATATTCTCCTTCTTGATATGGTGCATTTCGCGGTGCGGATGGAAGATCCCTTCCGGGTATTCTTCACTGGTCCGGTTGTTGCGCAGCACCAGATCCATCTCGAAGCCGCCGTCTTCAGACCGGCGTACGATCGGCGTAACGGTATTGTGCGGTGTCTGCACACCATCAACATCGCTGAATGCCAGTACATCGGCTTCTGGATCACTGTAGCCCTTCCAGGCTTCGTACAGCGCATTTCCGCATTCCAGCAGCACCGATGGATCATTTCCGCCAAGACGCAGCACAGACATCGGCCATTTCACGATACTCAGGCTCACGCCGGGATAAGCCGGATGATTATAGCTGTCCTCCTTAGGCGCTTTCTGTATCGGGAACGAATGCCGCCCGCCCTGGAAATGGTCGTGAGTCAGAATGGAACCGCCGACAATCGGCAGATCGGCATTGGAGCCGATGAAATAATGCGGGAACGATTCAACAAAAGCAAGCAGACGCTTCAGCGTGTCCTTCGTCAGCTTCATCGGAACATGATCGTGATGGAACACGATGCAGTGCTCGTTATAATAGACGTAAGGCGAGTACTGGAAGAACCATTTCTCTTTGTTCAGCTCAAGCGGAATGATGCGCAGGTTCTGGCGCGGCGGGTGGTTGACCCGGCCGGCATAGCCGACATTCTCGCGGCAGAGCTGGCATTTCGGATAGACCGGCGGCGGAAGCAGCCGGGCCATCGCAATTTCCTTCGGGCTTTTCTCCGGCTTGGACAGGTTGATCGTCATCTCGATATCGCCATACGGCGAATCCTGCAGCCAGTAGACATTCTTGGCGACGCGGTCCATCCGGATGTAGTTAGAATCTATGCTGAGCTTGTAGAAGCGGTCTGTAGCCGCTGCAATTCCCTGCTCAGCCGCAAGGCTCTTGAATTCGGCATTGACCTCCGACGGGCGTGCCATCAGCAGGCCCATGATTTTGGCATCCAGCAGGTCCCGGTACGTGTCGGTGTTCTCAGGGATGAGGCCAATCGTGAAGCCATAATCGATCAGCACATCAAGCGGAGCCTGCGGGCTTTCGAGCGGAGCCTCACTGAACGCTTCGAGGTAAGGCTCGCTGAAGCCGAACTGGTCCAGCAGCTCATTGCGGCTGTAATCCACATCCGCAGGCTGAATCAGCTGCTGGTGCTGCGCGAACAGGACGAGCTGTTCGATGGCATACAGCGCCTGCTCCGCAGCGGGAGCGGCAGTATTATCGTTAGACATGTTAACTCTCCATTCTCCTTATTCAGGTGTAGCCTCTTATCTGTATTATTCTCCGTAGCCCTGCGGGTTGGCCGAATGCCAGTTCCAGGCGCTCTGGATAATTTCTTCAATATCTGCCTTCTGCGGATTCCAGCCCAGCACCGAGCGTGCTTTGGCCGAGGAAGCTACCAGCACTGCCGGGTCGCCGGCGCGGCGTTCCTGGGTAACAACCGGAATGTCACGGCCGGTTACCTTACGGGCCGATTCGATAACCTGCTTCACCGAGAAGCCCAGTCCGTTCCCGAGGTTGAATACATTGCTGGCACTGCCGCTGCGCAGGTACGTTACCGCACGGATATGGGCATCCGCCAGATCGCTGACATGGATATAGTCACGTACACAGGTTCCGTCTTCAGTCGGATAGTCATCTCCGAAGACCGCGATGCTCTCACGCTGTCCCAGTGCTGTCTGCAGTACCAGCGGTACGAGATGGCTCTCCGGACGGTGGTCTTCGCCAATCTTGCCGCTGGCGTGTGCACCTGCAGCGTTGAAGTAGCGCAGCGCCACATATTTGATGCCCAGTACTTTATCGAACCATGCCATCATACGCTCCATGGTAAGCTTGGTTTCACCGTAGACATTCGCCGGCTCAGTGCGGTCGCTTTCCTCAATTGGCACCTTTTCCGGTTCACCGTAGGTCGCTGCGGTGGAGGAGAAGACGATTTTGTCAACACCGGCATGCTGCATGGCTTCCAGAAGACATTGTGTGCCGTACACATTGTTGTCATAGTATTTAACCGGGTCCTTCATGCTCTCGCCAACGAGGGAGCTGGCTGCAAAGTGGATAACCGCTTCGATATTATTCTCAGAGAAAAGCTTTGCCAGCAGCTCTTTGTCACGCAGATCCCCTTCGTATAGCTTGCCGCCCAGCAGCGCCTCACGGTGCCCTGTCAGCAGATTGTCGATTACAACAACTTCCTCGCCGCGTTCAAGCAGCTCCGCTACCGTGTGGGAACCGATATACCCCGCTCCGCCTGTTACTAAAATTGCCATCTTACTTCACTCCTTCCAGTTCTTCTACACCGTTGCCGATGCCGCACACATAGAATTCGCCGGTCAGGCCGGTTCTTGCGGTGTAAGCTTCGCCCACTTCACGGATGAAGCGTTCCACATCATCTTCATGTACCAGTGATACGGTGCAGCCGCCGAAGCCTGCTCCGGTCATCCGGGAGCCGAGTGTACCCGGAATGCGCTGTGCTTCCTCCACCATTACATCCAGTTCTTCACAGCTTACTTCGTAAAGGTCGCGAAGCGATACGTGGGAATCATTCATGAACAATCCGAACTGCTTCAAGTCATTGTTCTTCAGCACTTCTACTGAGTCAAGCACACGCTGGTTTTCTTCCACAACGTGGCGGGCCCGGCGGCGTACAGTTTCGTCAGTGATTTTGTCCTGATGAAGCTCGAACTGCTCTGGTTTCATCTCTGCCAGATACGACAGGGAAGGTACTTCCTGCTTCAGGATCGCAAGGGCTTCTTCACATTGGCTGCGGCGCTCGTTATATTTGGAGTCTACAAGACCTCTCTTTTTGTTCGTATTTCCGATTACCAGCTTGTAGGCTCCGGTTGCAAATGGAACCAGGTTGTATTCCAGTGTGTCACACATCAGGAGGATTGCATGATCACGTTTGCCGTTAGCTACTGCGAACTGGTCCATAATCCCCGAGTTTACGCCGACATACTGGTTCTCGGCACGCTGGGACAGGAGGGCAATTTCAACGGTGTCGGTATCTCCGCCCAGCAGGGACAGGAAAGCATAGCCTGTAACCACTTCTATGGAAGCAGAGGATGAAAGGCCGGAGCCGTTCGGGATTTCTCCGTGGAACAGCAGATCATATCCGCCGGAGAGCGGAAGATCCTTTTTGGCCAGCTCAACAAGGACGCCGACAGGGTAGTCTACCCATTCGCCGGTTTTTGCTTTACCGATTTCACTGCAGTCGATGGAAGCTTCGTAAGGGAAATTCGTGGAAGCGAACTTCACCTTGCTGTCGCTGCGCGGACGCACGATCAGGGTTGTTCCGAAATCCAGTGCTGCCGGGAACACATATCCGCCGTTGTAGTCCAGATGCTCACCGATCAGGTTCACACGGCCCGGAGCGTAGAATGCCCGCGCCTCCTCTGTGCTCTCTCCGTACTTCTCGATAAATTTGCTGTTAAGTTCCTGTATGCTCATTAATGCCACTCCATCCTTTCATTGTATCGCTGCGTCTTTGGAAGCTTGCTTGCGTTCTTTATGGTTACATTATAATAAAATCAGACTTGCCCTGATAATGCAATCATGTGTGTAATGTATGGATAAATGTGACTTTACGCGTTATACTTTATTCAGGCAGGACCTCAGCTTCTGAAGCCGCCGCCCTGCACGCAGGGCATTGACAGCGTTAACCCATGGAAAGGATCTGTCAGCGTGGAACATACTTATTCCGTAGGATCAAATCCCGTATACTACGAAAACCAGAATCTGCATGTGCTGTTTGCCGGCGAAAGCCAGACTCTGCCGGTCCATCAGGCCGGCCCCAAAATCTACGATTATTACCTGCTTCACTTCATTGAATCCGGCTGCGGCCTGTTCACAACCGAGCACCGTAAATATGAGCTGGGGCCGGGCGACTGCTTCCTGATCCACCCCGGGCAGCTTGTCAGCTATGTCTCAGACCGGCAGCAGCCCTGGCGTTACCGCTGGGCTGCCTTCACAGGGGCCGGTGCCGACAGCCTCGTGCTCCAGGCAGGCTTCGCGCCGCAGCAGCCGGTGCTGTCCACGGCAGAAGGGACAGTAATCCCTGCTGCGCTTGAAGGGATGATGCAGGCTTTTTACGCCAACAAGGATAGCGCCCACCTTACTTCGCTCGGCTACTTGTATCTTGTGATTGGCGAAGCAACGGAACGCCATCTCTCTGCGTCCCGGCTGCCGGGGGCAGAATCCCAGGTCAAGCGCACGGTGAAGCAGATGATTCATTATATGGCTTCCCAATATGCCCATCCGGTATCCATTGAGCAGATGTGCGCCAGCCTTGGCTACAACCGTGCCTATCTGTCACGCATTTTCAAGCAGGAGACGGGGCTCTCTCCGGTGACATACCTGCTTAAGCTGCGCATTGAGAAATCACGCCAGCTGCTGCGCGAGCGCCCTGAGCTGTCTGTTGAGCAGGTGGCTGCTTCGGTAGGACTGACTGATGCACTATACTTCTCGCGCCAGTTCAAGCGCTTCTGCGCCCAGTCCCCGACTGCCTACCGTCTGGTAACAGCCAGACACGGGGAGAAATAGCCGTGCCGTTGCCCGCCGGGTACGTTCCCTAAGCGGCTCACGGTTCATGCCACCGTTCTTATACTTGTCTGCCAGCCCTGTCTTTATGTAGAGCAACAGCCCGCCTCCTTTCAGGAAACGGGCTAAGGTTAAGCTGATTATAGATCGTTCAGGGTTACCGGTCTTACGGGAATAAAACTAGGTGCTCACTTATTAAGCTAAGCGGAAAACCGCCTGCTAATTTTGGCTTCCCCACGGGTTGGAACAATCTAGCTGGAAAAATGCCAGTTAATCATACTAATTTCGCTCTAAACGGCGGTTCAACCTAAAATAAGTGGCGCAAATCCACCTAAATACTTGGGACGAAAATGCCAGCGTCTCTGCGGTTCTTGAACAATAGCTGAACTCCGGCTGTTTCCGAATAAACGACACTCCTGCACGCTATTCAGCTTAGTGCTTCATGTAAAATTTTTATTAAGCCTGGTACCGTCAGCAGACAACGGCTCAAACCTCGCTCTCGGTCTTCAGGATCGTTTCGATCCGGTCCAGCTCCTCCTGCGAGAATTCCGGATGGGACAGGCTGGCAATGTTCTCCTCAATCTGGCTGATCCGGCTGGCACCGATCAATGCCGAGGTCACCTTGCCGTCCCGCAGGGTCCATTGCAGAGCCAGTTGCGCCAGGCTCTGGCCGCGCGTAACAGCAAGCTGGTTAAGGGCACGGATCTTACGCTGAACCTCCGGCGTTATCCCGCTCTCATTGAGTGCTGCAGAAGGGCCGGCAGCCCGTGAATCTTCAGGTATCCCGTTAAGGTACTTATTGCTCAGCAGCCCCTGGGCCAGAGGAGTAAAGGCAATGCTGCCGACCCCGTTCTCCTCCAATACCTGCTGCAGTCCGCCTTCGATCCAGCGGTCCAGCATTGAATAACGCGGCTGATGGATCAGAAGCGGCGTTCCCAGCTTGTTCAGAATCCGGATCGCCTCCACCGTCTGCTCCGCCGTATAATTCGATAATCCGATGTAGAGCGCCTTGCCCGAACGCACAGCATAGTCAAGCGCTGCCATCGTCTCTTCAAGCGGTGTCTCCGGGTCCGGGCGGTGCGAATAGAAAATATCGACATAATCAAGTCCCAGGCGCTTCAGGCTCTGGTCCAGGCTGGCAAGCATATATTTCCGCGAACCCCAGTCACCGTAAGGACCCGGCCACATATAATATCCCGCCTTGGTGGATATCACCATCTCATCACGGTAAGACGACAGCTCACGGCTCAGCACCTTGCCGAACAGCTCCTCAGCGGAGCCTGCAGGCGGGCCGTAGTTATTTGCCAGGTCAAAATGGGTAATGCCGAGATCAAACGAGCGTGTAATCATCTCCCGGCCGTTCTCGTAGGCGTCGATCCCGCCAAAGTTATGCCACAGCCCCAGCGAAACTGCCGGAAGCTTGAGGCCCGACCTCCCCGTACGGTTGTAACGCATCATTTCGTAACGTTCATCGCTAGCCACATATACCATTGCCGATCCCTGCCTCTCGCTAACCTTGATTCCTTCACTACCCTATTTTAAACCTTGTGCCGCCGTTATAATCTGTAATTGCCCCTAAGCTGTGTCACAGCTGCTCCATTATCCTTCCCATAACCTCTCCGATCCGGTCAGTAATGATCAGGTCAGCCCGGTGATCATAGGGAGTAGACTCTCCGTTCAACAGGACGGTATGGCGGCCGTTAAAATAAGTAATAAGGCTGGCAGCTGGCTGCACAGTCAGCGAAGTACCGCCGATAATCAGCAGATCGGCAGCGGCAATCGCCGCAACAGATCCTACCAGCACGTCATGATCAAGCTCCTCTTCATACAGCACTACGTCCGGCTTGATGATTCCGCCGCAATCCTTGCAGCGCGGAACACTATCTGCTGAGCCCGTAATTGCCTCTACAGGATAAAAGCGCCCGCAGCCCATGCAGTGATTGCGGTGAACTGAGCCGTGCAGCTCAAATACGGCACGGCTGCCCGCCTGCTGGTGCAGGCCGTCAATATTCTGGGTAATCACCGCCTCGAGCTTACCCTGGCCTTCAAGCTCAGCGAGCAGCCGGTGCGCGCCGTTCGGAGAAGCTTCCGGATGAAGCATTTTACTGCGGTAGAAATCAAAAAAAATGTCCGGCGAGGACATAAAAAAACGCCGGCTAAGCATTACCTCAGGCGGATACGGGGAGTTATGCTCGGACTGATACAGCCCTGCTGCAGAACGGAAATCGGGAATTCCGCTTTCGGTCGAGGTTCCGGCTCCTCCGAAAAATACAATATTGCCGCTGTTCTTAATCCAGGAAACCAGAGTCTGCACTTTATCCATAGCCAGCACACGCATCCTTTCTTTCAGCAGATATTAACCTGTAATGGCAAGCTGATGATAACCGGCGATAACCGTATCCGCATCCAGCAGATGACCGGAGCCGCCTTCCGGAGATATCCCGACGGACAGCCGCAGGCCGGCACCCTTACCGAGCTGCATATCCGCATTGCTGTCACCTATTATTACGGTATTCTCCGGCAGCACACCAAGCTCGCGGCAGGCTGTTTCGGCCATCTCCGGAGCCGGCTTGCCAAGCCTGACACGGTCTCTTGTGACTATAGTCTGAAAAAATCCGGCGATACCCATCCATTCCAGATGTTCGCCGGTTGTCCTGGATCCGTCGGAGGTCACGACGCCCAGCTTCAGCTTTGCTGCTGCACATTGCTGCAGAAACGGCAGCAGGCCCGGGAGAGGCACTGCGGTGCGCCGTGAACGCACCCCGTTCATCGCCTCTTTGACAATATTATTTATAAGGGTTACAGCTTCGTTCCAGGGTACCCCGGCATCGTACAGATGCCAGGCCAGAATACCGGTGGTCTCTTCAGCAGTCGCCATAGCCAGCGGACCGGCAGGGTCATAGCCGGTCATCCGGCCGTCAGCGCCGTGCCGGGTCCCGAGCACACGGGACAGATCAGCCGGGCGGCTGCCGCTTATGAGCGCCAGCTGATTATCCAGCCCCTCCAGCACCAGCTCAGCCCACACTCCCCAGGTTGCGAGCAGATCAAGCAAGGTGCCGTCCTTATCGAATAGTATACACTGGCAAGGTACAGCCAGATTGTTAACATGCAGTAGCGGCATCACCCGCCTCCTCTCAGCTGCCTATGGGAATCAGCGCAGGTTGCCCAGCCAATCCAGCATGGCCCGCGCAGTGCGGGTCTGCTGCTCCTCTTCGGTAATCGCTGCCTCTCCGTCGCCCTTCTGCGGCCCGTAGCTGCCAAACTGGGCGTGATTGCCTCCGGTAATGGAGAAATAGACAGTATTACCGGGCAGATAGCTGCGGCCTTCACTGTAATTGTCCCTGTTGACCACTGTATCCGCTGTTCCGAGTACCGATAAGACAGACAGCGTCGTGTCCTTCAGACTGCCCTTTTCATCAGGATAAGAGGCCAGAAAAAAGACACCCTCAAGCTGTTCCTCATGCCCGGCTGCATAACGCGAAGCCATAACACCGCCAAGCGAGTGGCCGCCCAGCACAAAGGACTGCTCAGGATGCTCACGGATGATATCCTCCGCTGCATCCCCCTTGATCACAGCCAGATTGAACGGCATTTTGGCTATGTAGAACGGATGCCCTGCAGCGGCAAGCCTTTTGGCCAGAGGCGCGTAGGCCTCCGCTTCTACCAGCGCGCCGGGGTAAAAAATAACGGCAGTCCCGCTTATGACCGCAGGTTCAAAGGAAATCCAGCCGTCCGTCTGCTCCACAGTGATTCCACCGGCTGAGAGCAGCGCTGTTTCGGCATTGTGCGCCGGCGCATACGGCGTCAGATACCTCCACAGCAGAAGACCTGCAATAACCAGAAACACCGCAAGTGCCAGGAGAATTCTGCGTCTTTTTATCGTTTTGTTCAATTAGATTCACTCCCGAATACTGCATACGAAAATTATAGTGGAATCACTGAAATCAAACAACCTTCAACATATCGCCACAAATAACCGCTCTGATAGCGCTTTCTGTTGTGATTGAATTCACAATAATTCAAGACAAAATCATGTATTTTAAAATTAAGTTAAAATTTTTGCATAGTGCAACTTTGGGGGTTAGGTCATGGTAAGGGAAAGCACGCTGGAGTCGCGCGGAGAAGCCTTTTTTCTTAACCTGCGCTTTATGCTTATCGTCACTGTATTTGCCGGCAATGCGATCGAGCCTCTAATCAGCCGTATGGACGGCCTGCACGGGCTTTATATGTGGATTTTCAGCTTTCATATGCCGCTGTTTGTGCTGGTAACCGGTTATTTCGCCAAAAAAACCCTTGCCGGCGGTGCAGGACGAAAAGTACTCCTGCAAATCGGTATGCAATACCTGATCTTCCAAACCCTGTATTCAGCAATGGACGCTTCCCTTTTCCAAGTAGACGGCATTCATCATTCCGTATTCGCACCTTATCTGCTCCTTTGGTTTCTGGCCAGCCATGCCTGCTGGCGCCTGCTGATGCTGGGAATGGGCAAATGGTCTGCTGCCGCGCAGATTGCCTTTGCTGTAACAGCCGGTGTAGCGGTAGGCTATCTTCAGGTGGACGGCGTCTGGTTCAGCATCAGCCGCACCTTTGTCTATCTGCCTTATTTCGTAATCGGCTATCACTTCTCTTTCGGCGCATTTACCAGGATATACCGTAAATATGTTAAGGCTGCTGCCGCCGCTGCCTCCCTGGTGCTCCTGGCCGTTCTAATCCTGCTAAGCCCCGAGCTGCCGCTTGGGTGGCTGTACGGCAATATGACTTATATGCAGCTTGGCGCTGCAGAATGGTATGCAGGTGTCTACCGGCTGGCGCTGTACGCTGTGCAGATTGCAGCATCCCTGGCCTTTCTCGGACTCGTGCCTTACGGTATGAGCCGGATGACCGACTGGGGCCGCCGCACGCTGTATGTATTCCTGCTCCACGGCTTTGTTGTCCGGCTGGCTGCGGTCTCAGGAATCTACAGCTATATCGGCAATGCTGCCGGAGCCGTTCTGCTGCTGCTCGCAGCCGTGCTCTGCACTGTGCTGCTGGCCCGGCCGGCCGTCAAGCGCTGGCTGCACCCGCTGGTTGAACCTCCAGTGGACTGGATGATTACCCTGCAGCGCGCCGCACTTCGCCGCACGCCCTAAAAGGCACCACATTCCCTGCAACTATAAACGCCTGGCTCCTTAAGCGGTTATCCGCTGACCGGGAGCCGGGCGTTTATGCGTTAATCAGAGCTTCAGACAATTCATTTCGGGCTGCGTATAACTTATCTTCATTATAATGTTCTGTCCGTAATCCCCGAATCACTTTGGATTATCAATAACCGATTGCATCCAGATCACAGCCTGATCGGCATAACCCGACAAACTTCACACTGCCCGGTAGAAAAAGCAGGCCTTTTATGATAGACTCACTAATAACAATGGCTGGCTGCCTGCTTCGGGAGGCTGGTTAGACCCTGTTAAATACGGCATTGTTTTTTATAGAAACGGCTCCGCCCTCCTTCTGCATGAAGCTGGACCCCGTTCTTTCTATAAACCGCAGATGCGCATCTTTCGGGATTGCAATGCGTTAATGCGACACTATATCCGTTCAACAAATTTCGGGAGGGAATGTAATTATGGCAGCCAAGAAAATGCGTTCAGACATGATTAAAAAAGGCTTCGACCGGGCCCCGCACCGCAGTCTCCTGCGTGCCGCCGGCGTAAAAGAAGAGGATTTCGGCAAACCGTTTATTGCGGTCTGCAACTCCTACATCGACATCGTACCTGGACACGTACATCTTCAGGAGTTCGGCAAAATCGTTAAGGATGCCATCCGGGAAGCCGGCGGCGTTCCTTTTGAATTCAATACGATCGGCGTTGACGACGGAATCGCGATGGGCCACATCGGTATGCGCTATTCGCTGCCAAGCCGCGAGATCATCGCCGATGCACTGGAAACGGTTGTTTCCGCGCACTGGTTCGACGGCATGGTCTGCATTCCCAACTGTGATAAAATCACCCCGGGCATGATGATGGGCGCCCTGCGCGTCAACATCCCGACTATCTTTGTCAGCGGCGGGCCGATGAAGGCCGGCGTAGACAGCAAGGGCAATAAGCTCTCGCTTACTTCTGTATTCGAAGGCGTTGGCGCACATCAGGTCGGTAAAATCAACGATGCTGAGCTGCTGGAGCTTGAGCAATTCGGTTGTCCTACCTGCGGCTCCTGCTCGGGTATGTTCACAGCCAACTCCATGAACTGCCTGGCTGAGGCCATGGGCCTTGCCCTTCCGGGTAACGGCACAATCCTCGCAGTAGCTGAAGAACGCAGAGACTTTGTCCGCAGATCAGCGACCCAGCTGATGGAGCTGATCAAGCTTGATCTGAAGCCGCGTGATATCGTAACCCAGGAGTCACTGGACAACGCCTTCGCACTCGATATGGCGATGGGCGGCTCGACAAACACCGTGCTTCATACATTGGCTTTGGCTCAAGAAGCTGAAATTGATTATCCGCTGGAACGCATCAATGAAGTGGCTAACCGCGTACCTTATCTGGCCAAGCTGGCACCTGCCTCCGACATCTTCATCGAAGACGTTGACCGGGCTGGCGGCGTAAGCGCCGTGCTGAACGAGCTGCTCAAGAAGCCGGGAGCCATCTTCGGTGACTGTATGACCGTTACCGGCAAAACACTGGCCGAGAATGTCCGCGGCCACGAGATTCAGGATACCAGCGTTATTCATAAGCTGGAGAATCCTTACTC
Source organism: Paenibacillus camerounensis (assembly GCF_000723885.1). GTDB lineage: Bacteria > Bacillota > Bacilli > Paenibacillales > Paenibacillaceae > Paenibacillus_AQ > Paenibacillus_AQ camerounensis. The sequence goes on along the minus strand of NZ_CCDG010000057.1, from coordinate 26,165 downwards.
CGAGGTAGGCGGCCTGGCTGTCCTGTACGGCAATCTGGCACCGGAAGGCTCCATCATCAAGGTTGGTGCAGTTGACGCTTCTGTCGGCGGCTACCACAAAGGACCGGCAATCTGCTTCGACTCCCAGGAAACTGCGCTGGAAGGCATTGCAAACGGCAAGGTTAAAGAAGGCCATGTCGTAGTTATCCGTTATGAAGGTCCTAAGGGCGGTCCGGGCATGCCGGAAATGCTCGCCCCTACTTCCCAGATCGTCGGTATGGGCCTTGGCGCCAAAGTCGGCCTGATCACGGACGGACGTTTCTCCGGCGCATCCCGCGGGATCAGCATCGGCCACATCTCACCGGAAGCTGCAGAAGGCGGCCCGATTGCGTTCGTTGAAGACGGCGATATCATCGAGCTGGATCTGATCAACCGTAAGATTGAGCTGCTGGTCGATGAAGAGACACTGGCTACCCGCCGCACAGGCTGGAAAGGCTTTGAGCCAAAGGTCAAAAAAGGCTACCTGGCCCGTTATTCCGCACTCGTTACCAATGCAAGCAAGGGCGGCGTGCTGAAGATTTAATAATTGTTGTGTGCAGGTCCCGGACGTTAATGCGTCCGGGACTTTTTTTATGTGCGGGCCTTTGCTTCATACGCGTCCGTGGCTCTTTTAGCTGAAGTGAAAGACTAATGCAGGCGTTTACAGGTATAGGCTCTGCCAGATGAATAACTGCAATTTGTACAATTAAAAGGCCTGTTTTTCCCGGGATTGCAAAGATAGCTGTATTCTGTACAACGACGTTTCTGGATAGACGAAAATGAAAATACGGCAGCATTGCGGATAACCAAAAAAGGACAGGGGCTCAAAAGCCCCTGTCCTATCCTGCTCAAGTTATAACAATATTAATTGCCTGATAATTAGTATATCTAACCGATTGCCAAGCAGATTATATCCGCTTAGCCGACAAATAACGAAACCATAAGGACAATCAGATTAATGAACAGCCGTCGCTCCCGGAAGCTCCGGTTCCAGAGCCATTTCCTCTTCGCGCACCCGCTCCCGCACCTTAACCTGCTTCTGCGGCCGCTGCTGGTTCATCTGGTCAAGCAGCTGGGATACCGGCATCAGTATCATTTTGGGCACCAGCACCTCACTCCGTTCTTTGAGACGTGCGCCGCCGGCCGGGTGTATCACGCTGAGCAGTATACTCAGATAAAACTTGGTTGACCGGGCAAACCATCCGTCCGGCAGATCCAGCACCATGAAGCCGAACTTCTCAGGCCCGCGGTTCAGCATGCTTACCCCGTATAACGCTTTGGCTTCTGCCAGTTCCACGTCTGCGGCAATCCGCTCCGCCAGGACCGGCAGGTCCTTTTGCATACGGCGGATCATCCGGATGGCGAGCTGTGCAGAAGAACGGGCGTGCACACCGAGCTCGAACAGCTGCCTGTTGTCGATATGCAGCTCGATAATCTGGTCGCCTTTAACCAGCCGCTCGCCGTTCTCCATCTGTACCGGCTCCCCCTGGTACTTGCGCAGCCGGTAATGCAGGAACGGGTCAGCGGGAGCGATCGTCTTGATCCGGAACATGAACTGGAAGCATTGTTCCCAGATCAGCCACAGTCCGACGAGCAGCCGTTTGCCGAAGGATAACCGCATGATCGGAGAGGCTTGCACCTGTTTGATCATATCGTCGATCCGAATGCTGCGCAGCCCGCGGCTGTCCGCCTCCTGCAGCATGCGCTCCAAGGCAATCAGCATATGCTCCGGCGCATTGGGATCAGCACCCAGCGTTGTACCGCAATCATGCAGCAGCATGACTTCACCCGGGCCGAGCTTGCTCATCAGCTTGCCGGTCAGACGCTCAGCACCCAGCTTTTCCTTCCAGTCGCCGAACATCGCAGACCACAGAACGATCTGTACCTGACGGCGCTTCGAGAAGTCAAACAGATTGACGATACCCCACGGCGGACGGTAATACGTGCTGCGCACACCGGTAATACTGTAAATAATGTCATCTGTGCGCTTAATCTGCTGCTTCACGGTGGCGGGCCGCATCAGCCAGTTGGTTTTGTGCACATAATTATGGATGCCGATGAGATGGCCCTCATCATGGATACGCTTAATAATCTCCGGATTCTGCTCGGCGTGTGAGCCGACGACAAAAAAGGTCGCCTTGGCATCATATCGTTTCAAAAGATCCAGCAGCAGCGGTGTATAGCGCGGGTCTGGACCGTCGTCAAAGGTCAAGGCAAATTCACTGCGCCCGATGCCTTTGCGGAAGACGCGGTAGCCGAATATTCTGCTGATCATTCCGGGAATGAAAGCATAAAAGGTAGAAATGTAAAATAACCAGAGCAGCAAAGTCTGCATGTATATTCCCCGCTTTTCCAGAGTTGACTTTGGCTCGTTTTACAGGTACGGCCAAGTAGAAGAACAGTTAGATGTCTCATCATTTTTCCGGCGGACAGATTCCGCAAAAAAAAAACATTACCCCCTATTTTAACACAGGTCATAAAGAAAAAGACGCATTAATATTAAAATCGTGTACAATGAATGGAAGCTAAATTTGTCAATTTCTCTAAAAAGAAACCAAGAACATACTCAAACGTAAAATCAACTAAATTCAATTTGACGTTATTAAAAAGGAGTCGTGTTAATCTATGCTGCCGCTGTACAAAAAATATTGGCGAACATTTTTCGATATCGGGCTGGTCGTACTGACAGTGTATCTGGTTATGCTTGCATTCAGCAAGCTCTATCAGCTCGCCGCACCTGTATTCCTCTCTTTTTTCGTCTTCCTGCTGATTGAGCCGCTGGCCCGCTTCCTTAACCGCAAAGGCCTCGGCAAGCCCTTCGCCTCAGCCATCTCGGTGCTGCTCTTCCTGGTCATTCTGCTCGGCATTCTGTTTGGCGCCGGCCTGCTTATCGCTACACAAGCAATGCAGTTCCAGGAAAGCCTGCCAAAATATACGGCTATTGTCCAGGAGCATTTTGCCGAAGCCACTACATATCTCCAACAGCAGATTGATGCGCTGCCGGCCGATCTGACTGACAAAATCAACGGCTATTTTACCGATGCCACCAACGTACTCTCAGGCTGGCTGGTCATTTTCTTTAAATATATGATTGGAGCGCTTGGTTCCTTCTCTTCCTTTATGGGGAATTTCGGAATTGCCATTATTCTCGCCTTTTTCCTCAGCATGGAGATCAAGGACTGGCGCAAAATTGCCCATGATAAAATGCCCAAGACATTCAAAACCGCTTACGCTTTTGTCCAGGGCAATGTATTTAAGGCTATCGGGTCCTACCTAAAGGCACAGCTGATTCTAATTGGCATCACCTTTGTAATTGTACTGGCCGGCCTGCTCATTCTTGGAACCGGCAATGTATTAACGCTGGCGCTGGTATGTGCCGTATTTGATATACTGCCGCTGCTCGGTGTATCGACCATTCTGATTCCCTGGATCATCTACCTGTTCATCGTCGGCAACACCTCACTTGCAATCGGGCTTATTGTGCTGCTCGCTGTGGTGCTGATTGTACGTCAGCTGCTGGAGCCGAAGATTACCGGCAATTCGATCGGCGTTTCCTCTGCTTTTCTGATGCTGTCGTTCGTCATCTTCTCGATGTCCGCCTTTGGTGTCGCCGGACTGATTCTGTCGCCGATTCTGCTTATTCTAATCAAAGAGCTTATTCAGCAGGGTTATCTGCAGCGCTGGATTTACCTGCCGCAGGAGGAATTCATTGTGTCACCGTTTGCCGCTTCTGAGCCTTCAACTGCCGGAGGCACGAAATCCGGCGATCCTGCAGCTGAACCTCCGGCCCCGGATCAGGCTCCGGATGAGCCTGACAGCAAATCAAAGATCTGACCGAACAGGCGGGTTGCGGCATGCTGACTGCCTGGAGCTACATTCTCTACGGCAACGGATACGGCATACCGGGGATGATCTGCCGGACCATAGCCGATAAACCACTGGTTGTTGCGTGGTATCCCCTTCACCAGAGTCTGGGCTGTACCTGACTTGCCTGCCACCGGCCAATGCGCAGTGCGCAGGCGGCTGCCGGTTCCTTCAGTTACTACCAGCCGCATCCAGGACAGCAGTGTCTGTGCTGTCTGTCTGGAGACGGCGCCGGCGGCAGCCGGCGCCAGGTGCGCGGGCAGCTCCTGCAGCGTCTGCCCGTTCCGGAAGGCGACGCGCTGCAGAATGCGCGGCGCCCGCACTTCCCCGCCATGCAGCAGCGTTACAACCAGATTTGCCGCCTGCAGCGGCGTCATGGTTACATCCCGCTGGCCAATGGCGGTCTGCACCCTGGCCCCGGCGTCGTCGGGAACCAGGGTGCTGAAGATCCGGCCCGGCTGCTCGCCAGCCAGCGGCCGGAGCACCGGCTGGCCCAGCGTATCCGCGGCCTGCCAGCCGATGTCTCTGCCCAGGCCGAGCGCAAGCGCTGCGGCCTGGAGCTGGGCGCCGCTGAGCCGCTCGGCCAGCGAAGCGAATACGGTGTTACAGGACACGGCGAACCCTTGCGCCAGCGTGAGGGAGCCGTGTTCTTTGCCGTGCGGGCAGGACAGGTGATACCTGCCGAATTGGCCGGAGCAGAAGAACCGTTCCTCCGGTGAGGTTACGCCGGCTTCAAGCGCTGCGGCAGCCGTTACAATCTTAAAGACCGAGCCGGGAACCGCCGCCTGCAGCGCCCGGTTATTCCACTCGCCGCCTTCAGGCGAGATGCGGTCCGGATCATATAAAGGCAGAGATACCATTGCCTCAATGTCACCAGACCGGGAATCCAGAACAACTACAGCCCCTTCCTTCACTCCAGCTTCCACCGCCAGCTGTTCTATCCCCTCCTGCAGCTTTTTGTCAATCGTAGTGTAGACCGATAGCGGATAATAAGGATTGCCCGGCGCTTTTACCTTGAGCGGGCTGCCGGGCAGGCGGTTGCCGCGGGCATCGACCTGCACATACACCTCGGTATGTCCCACTCCCTGCAGCAGCGGCTCCAGCGTCTTCTCAAGCCCGTCCATGCCGGCAAGCGGAACCCGCAGCCCGGTGGGCGACTGCTTCGCGGCTGCCGGTGCCAGCTCCGACAAATAGCCCAGCCACTGGCGTCCTGTCGCCGCTTCGTCATATCTGCGGACATACGGCAGTACGCGTACACCGCTGACCGCAAGCGCCTCCACCTGCTCCGCCTGCTCGGAAGTTAAGGCCATGGGGCTCCTGCCACCTGCCAAAGGCCAGAGCAACGGCTCTTTCAGCCCGCTGATCCGGCTCTTAAGCTCGCCGTATGACACTCCAAGGACAGCAGCAAGCTGCTTCAGCTTGCTGCTGTCTCCTGCCGCCGATGTCTCCTCCTGCGGAAAAAAAGCCGCTGTCCATACCGTCTCTCCGGCCAGCGGTCTCCCGCTGCGGTCATAGAGCCTCCCCCGCCCGCTATCGAGTACCGTTTCCCGTTCGCTTTGAATTTCCGCCATCTGTGCCATAGTATATGCCGCTCCCGGAACAGCCCGGTGCTTCAGCACAAGCTGCACCCAGGCCAACCTGACTACAAGAACTCCAATAAGAGCCGACAGTATTAGCAGGCTCCAGACAATACGCTTATTAAGGTGCTTGTGCAATGTTATTCCCCCTGCTGCTGCCTGTACATCAACGGTTCAGGCCTTGTGGCTTTTATTATGCCCACCTTCCCGGTAAATACCAAAAATTCGTCAGCGGTATACAAAATAATCCTGAAAACCACAAAAAAACCGTACCCTTCTAAAGAAGAGTACGGCAGAACAGCCACAATAGCACTATATACTTTGTATTCTACACACTGAACCTGGCCAGCCGTTCCCTGAGCTTCAAGGATGCATTCTCCAGCTTGCCGGACAGCTCGACCAGATAATCGCTCACATTCTGCTGTTCACCGCTGAGCGAGGCCACCTCCTCAGACGCTGCCGAAGATTCTTCGGCAAAGGAGCTGACATTGCCGATCGTCTCCGACAGCCCTTTTTGCGACTGGCTTAATCCGGCGATGGAATCCGATACGGAATCCAGCCTGGCAATGAACTGGTTCATCCGCTCCTGCACAGATACGAAAATTTCACTGGTATCCTGCACAGAAGCCATCTGCTCCGAGAATAGCGGCGCCACTTGAGATAAAGCGTTCACAGTATCGTTGATATCCTGCATAATAGTCTCGGTAATCTCTGCGACCACGGCAATGGAACGCTTGGACTGGTCGGCAAGCTGGCGGATCTCATCAGCCACCACCATGAAGCCGCTGCCGGCCTCGCCTGCCCGTGCAGCCTCGATCGTGGCATTCAGTGAGAGGATATTGGTCTGCTGCGTAATGTTTTGCATGACATCCAGCACCTTAATGACTGAGGATGCTGTCTCCTTCAGCTCGTTCACCTTTTGAACCAAGGTGCCTGTCATTACACCTGTGTTCCCCGTTCTGACCAGCAGCTCCTGCAGCTTCGCAACCCCCTCCTGGCTGGATTGCCCGACACGGTGTGCGGTGCTGCTCATCTCCTGTGCTGCAGCGATAACCCGGGCCGTCTGGCCGGATATTCTCTCCGTCATTTCATTGCCGCGGTCGGCCTCCAGCGCCAGACTGCCTGCTCCGCCGGCAATCTCTTCTGTCGCAGAAGCGATATCCTTCGCAGCCATTGCTGTCTTGCGGGACGCATGTCCCAGTGCATCCGCCGTTCCAAGCACTTCAAGCGCTGTCTCATTGGTGTGTATCACCAGCTCGTTAATCCGCTCCATCATCATATTAAATGAGCCGGATAACTGCCCAATCTCGTCACGGGACTTCACTTGGGTACGTACCCTGAGGTCTCCCTCGGCTCCCTGAAACATTAATGTCTTTAGCCGGTTCAGCGGACCTGAGACCATTCTTACCATCCAGAAGCCGATCAGCACTGCGATAACCGCAGCTGCTGCAACGGCAATATACGTGGTATTCAGAATTAGCCCGGCATCCTTGATCAGATTGTCCGAAGGGACAACGCCGAGCACTCTCCAACCCGAGCTTGCCAGCGTACCGTATACCGCCAGAATTGATTTTCCCTGTTCATCACGGGTTGGCAGTGAGCCGGAATCCTTGTTCAGTCCATTAAAAAGTGTTCCGCCCAGACGCAGATAGGAATCCGCTTCCTGGTGCTGCGAGGTGGCGATCAGCTCATCCTTGTCTGTCAGCAGCTGGATATAAGAATCCATTCCAAGACTGACCTTGCTTAGCTGGCTTTCAATTTCAGCAGGCTTGATATCGCAGACAGCAATATAGCCTGCGCTGCCGCCGGAAGCTTCTGCCGATTTGGCAAAATGAAATACTCCTGAGTTCTCTCCCTGCTTGAGTCCCTGCGTGATCCAGAGACTCTGAGGCTGTTTCTGCAGCTGACTGAACCAGCCGTTTTGTTTCATCCCTTCTATAAAAGCGCTGTCTGCCTTACCAGATGCCAATACCGGAAGACTATCCTCCAGCGGCACCAGATATACAGCCTGCATATTTCCCGCCGCTTCAAGCCAGGCATCCAGCTCCGCTTGAATCGAGGCAGCCGCTGCTGCCTTAGCCTCCGTCTCTGCACCGGACGCTGTGCCGGACAGGACGGCCTGCCTGATCGTTTTGTTGTAGAACAGCTCACCCAGCCTATCCTCAAAGCGCAGCAGGATCACATCCAGCTTCTCCGCTGTCTGCTGCACCGTCTGTTCATTCGCCGTCAGGGCGTTAGTCTCAATCGTATGTTTGGCTACAGAATACGAAGTATAGCCGAGTGACAGAACAATCCCCATTGTCGTGATAAAAAACAAAAGAAATAACCGCATCCCCAGCGACTTAGAAGGATTCAGCCACGCCGGTCCGCTGCCGACTTTTCTTAATTTGCTCACAAAAAACCACCGCCAAATCTTCATTATTGTTGCACACAGCCGCCATTAATCATAAACGAAAAGGACTGCAGATGCTGTGATATTGTTGTATCCGGTGATAGCCGCTGAGGATTACTCAAAATCATTGTTATCCCTACCCTAATTCATCTGTTTGCCCTCTTGAAATCACCACTGAAAAGGGTTATAACTAAATTGTATGATTAAATTATTGTTTTGTTATTATATTGTAGCTAACTAATAATAACAAAATACCTTATATTATCACTTGTTATTGATAAAATTTGTAAAGCGGAGGTTGTACAATGTCACGGCTTAATGAATATATCGGAGGGGTAACCTGGGGCTTCATGGGCAAACGCGGAACATGGGCAACAAAGGCTGCGGGGACCTCAATGGAACTTATGAAATCGGTTACGGGTGCTAACTGGACAGCCATTGCCTTTAGCGCCTTCCAGGCGACTGCCCAGTCCACGAATATCCCTTACCAGGAAGCGCCGACGGTTACTGACGATGAAGTGCTATGGGCTATCCGCAAGGCCAAAACACTTGGCCTGAAGGTCTGTCTCAAGCCGATCGTCAACTGTGCTGACGGAACCTGGCGGGCACATATTAACTTTTTTGACAAAGATGTTCCTTGCGAGCCCAAATGGTCAGACTGGTTCCGCTCTTATAACGCTTTTATTCTGCATTATGCGAGGATTGCCGAAGAAACCGGCTGCGAAATGTTCTGCATCGGCTGTGAAATGGTCCAGACTGACCGGCGCGAAGCAGAATGGCGCACGCTGATCGCTGAGGTCCGCAAAGTATATACCGGTGTCATTACGTACAACTGCGACAAGTATCAGGAGGCTAATGTAACCTGGTGGGATGCTCTTGATGTGATATCATCCAGCGGCTATTATCCGGAAACGGACTGGGAAGCCCAGCTCGACCGGATTGAACCTGTCGTGCAGGCGCACGGCAAGCCGTTCTTCTTCATGGAAGCCGGATGCCCGAGCCGCAGCGGAAGCGCTGCTATCCCCAATGACTGGTCGCTGCCGGGCGGGCCGGATCAGGAGGAGCAAAGCCGCTTCTACCAGGCGATGTTCAGTGCATGCCAAAAGCGCAGCTGGGTGCAGGGCTTCATGCTTTGGGACTGGCCGGCAGAGCTTTATCCGCTGGAGGAGGCGGCAGCCAATGATGATTATTGTATGTACGGCAAGGCTTCCGCACCTGTTATCAAGCACTTTTTTACTACTACAATAAATAGTCAGGAGTGAATGTTACATTATGACAATAACAACTGAAGCATGGCTGAACGCACTTACGAACGAGTTGCAGAACAATATTCTCGGCTTCTGGATCAAGCACACACTGGATGAAGAGCACGGCGGCTTTGTCGGCGAAATTGATAATCAGCTCAACGTGATTGCCGGAGCCGAGAAGAGCCTGGTGCTTAATGCGCGGATTCTCTGGACCTTTGCTACAGCTTACCGCACCTATGGTTCAGCGGAATATCTCAGTATGGCGGAACGCGCTTACCGTTATCTGCTGGAGCATTTCCTCGATAAGGAATATGGCGGACTGTACTGGATGGTTGATGCATCCGGTGCCCCTTCCCAGCCTAAGAAGCAGGTGTACGGCCAGGCTTTTGCCATCTATGCGTTGGCTGAATACCATCATGCTACCGGAGATCAGAATGCGCTTGAGCTTGCTGTAGAGATCTTCCGCGTCCTGGAGAAGCACAGCTATGACCCTCTTTATAAAGGCTATATTGAAGCACTCTCCCGCGAATGGGAGGTTACCGATGAATTGTCGCTCAGCGATAAGGATATGAATGAGAAAAAATCAATGAATACCCATCTGCACGTCCTTGAGGGCTATACCGGGCTGTACCGGGTATGGAAATCCGAGGAGCTGCGGGTGAAGCTGGCCGAGCTGATTAACACGATGCTTGACCATATCGTTGATGACCAAGACCGGCATTTCCACCTGTTCATGGATGAAGAGTGGCATATCAAATCGGACATCACCTCCTACGGACACGATATTGAAGGCAGCTGGCTGCTGGTGGAGGCAGTTGAGGTGCTGGGTGATGAAGCGCTGCTGGAGCGTGTGCGTAAGGTTGCCGTTACTATGGCCGAAGCGGTTCTGGCTGAAGGAATCGATAGAGACGGCGGAATCTGGAACGAGGCTGTACCGAGCGGCCTGCTGAATGAGGAAAAGGACTGGTGGCCCCAGGCTGAAGCAATGGTCGGCTTTTATAATGCTTATCAGCTGACACAGGATACACGTTATCTGGATGCCTCGGCCGCAGTATGGGAATTTATCGACCGTTATATCGTTGACCATAAGCTCGGTGAATGGTACTGGGCGGTGGATGAGCATCTGCAGCCTCTGGCTCACGCGCCTAAGGTCAGTGCCTGGAAGTGCCCTTATCATAACAGCAGAGCCTGCTTCGAAATGATCGGACGCCTGCAGGCCGCCGTAAAGGAGACTCACTAATGACAGCATCATTCGAAGAACGCAAGGCACAGCTGACACAGCGGTACGAGACCCTGATTGCCCGTAAAAATGAAAGGCTGCCCTACGGCAACGGGATATACGACCGGTACGTTTATCCGCTGCTGACCGCAGAGCACGCTCCGCTGATCTGGCGCTATGATTATAACCCTGAGACTAATCCTTACTTTGCAGAGCGGATCGGCGTAAACGGTGTCTTCAATCCCGGAGCAATTGAGCTGGACGGCAAATTCTATATCATAGCCCGTGTTGAAGGCAACGACCGTAAATCCTTCTTTGCCGTCGCCGAGAGTGACAGCGGAGTGGACGGTTTCCGTTTCTGGGATCATCCGGTTGTTCTGCCTGAGACCGGAGAACCGGACGTCAACGTCTATGATATGCGCCTTACCAAGCATGAAGACGGCTGGATCTACGGGCTGTTCTGTACCGAGCGCAAGGACCCCGATGCGCCGCATGGCGACCTGTCCAGTGCAGTGGCACAGTGCGGTATCGCCCGCACCAGAGACCTGAAGAGCTGGGAGCGTCTAGCCGACCTGCGGACCGGCTCCGCCCAGCAGCGTAACGTCGTGCTGCATCCGGAGTTTATTGAAGGTAAATACGCCTTCTACACCCGTCCGCAGGACGGCTTCATCGATGCCGGCTCCGGCGGCGGCATTGGCTGGGGGCTATCCGATACGATTGAGAATGCGGTCATCGGTAGCGAGACGATCATCGACCAGCGCTACTATCATACCGTCAAGGAAGTGAAGAACGGCCAGGGACCCGCTCCGATCAAAACCCCGCGCGGCTGGCTTCACATCGCCCACGGCGTACGTAATACTGCTGCGGGTCTGCGTTATGTGCTGTATGTGTTCCTCTCTGACCTTAATGAACCTAACAAGGTTACCCATGCTCCAGGCGGACACTTCATTGCACCGGACGGGGAAGAACGCGTCGGTGATGTCTCGAATGTCGTATTCTGTAACGGTGTAATCGCCCGTGACAACGGGGAAATCTACATCTATTACGCATCCTCAGATACCCGGGTGCATGTAGCAACCACCACAGTCGACCAGATGCTCGATTACGTGCTGAACACGCCGGAAGATCCGCTGCGCTCCTACGCCTGCGTCCAGCAGCGTATCGAACTGATTAACCGCAATCTGCAGCTCTAATTGTTAATAACATGCAAAAGAACAGGCGCCGCCCGGCAGAGCTCAACGTATCTGCAGACGGCGCCTGTTCGCCTTTTATATGCTTGTTATATGCGTTTACCGGTTAGTTCGATTTTCTCCATCTAATTCCAGGGAAAATAAGTATTTTCAATGATTAGTTGGAAAACCGCCAGCTATTTCGTACGAGATACCACTTTTCAGGTAATTCGGTTATTTTTAGCGGACTTTTTCCCACTAATATCCTTACAGCCGGGATTGAGAAGGATTTAGCGGGTGAAATTCCACTTATTTTGATGAAGACACTATCCATCCCTATGAAGTGATGTTTTCCAGTTCTGCTAACAGGGTACAATGGAATCAGAGCCGAAATAGCTACGAGGAGGTTAAGAGATGAAACCGCGTATTTCCGTTATAACGCTAGGGGTGGATGATCTGGAGCGGTCGCTGGCGTTCTACCGTGACGGGCTTGGCCTGCCGACAGAGGGAATTATCGGGACGGAATTCGAGCACGGGGCTGTTGCTTTTTTTGAGCTGCAGGCAGGTCTCAGGCTGGCTCTCTGGAAACGCAGGGATTTGGCCCATGACAGCAGGCTACCGCAGACTCCCGCCAGTCCGACTGAGTTTTCTCTGGCCCACAATGTAGGCAGCCGTGAAGAAGTAGACCTGCTTATCGCCGAAGTGCGGCAGGCCGGCGCGGTCATTACCGTACCTGCTCACGATACCTTCTATGGAGGGTATGCCGCCTATTTTCAGGACCCTGACGGGCATTTATGGGAGGTGGCCTGGAACCCGGCCTGGGAGCTTCCAGATTGATTACAGCTTACACTGTTTAAGCCAGGCACTTCACCGGCGGCATACAGCGCTTAGACAGCAATAAATGCCTCCGGAGTGCCCTCCAGCGCAGAATCGATATCTTCACAGACCGGTCTGCATCCGGAATCTAATAGTTCTCCCCGTCGTCCCCCTGTACTTTAGCACTCAGCCCGGCAGCAACCCCGATCATCTTCTCAATTACAAAATCATCCGCACCCGCTACCGTAATCCGCCCGTCCGTGTATTTAAAAGAGATCTGTTCCTCTTCTTCCGCCAGCCAGTTAAAAAAGTCCCCGGCAATATCCAGTGTTCCAAATGGACTCTTTACTGAAAGACCGCTGCTGTAATTAAAATCTGCCTGTCCGGCAAAATACGCTTTTGCTTCCTCCAGGGAAATCGGATTGCTTCCGCTCTCCGTCCAGTGTTCCGTCCGGGTAATGTGCACATCATAACTCATCCGTTTGTTCACTCCAATTAAAAGATAATAAATTTTAAGACACGTTCAGCTACGCGGCTCTGTCACCGAATCCCTGTGGACAATATCAGCGGCGATTAGGATTTTTTCCAGCGGTGAAGACGGGCTGTTAATCCGGTGCAGCAGCTTCTCGACCGCGGCCCGCCCCATCGCTTCCTTAGGGACATGCACAGTAGTCAGCGGGGGAATACCTCTGGCAGCATCGTCAATATTGTCAAAGCCGGTCACGGAGATAGCCTCAGGAACGGACATCCCCTCCTCCTCAAGCACTTCACATACTGTCAGGGCAATAAAATCATTGCCGCACAGCAGTGCAGTCGGGACATTCCCCTCATGCTTCCGCTTCAACAGCCACTGCTTGAATTCCTCATGAAAAACAAGCGAATCCATCCCTTCCTGCATCAGCAGCACATCATTACCCTGCTGAGGCTGGATTCCTCCTTCTTCAAGCGCACTGCGGAAGCCGATCCAGCGGTCCCGGAAGCTGCGGGAATAACGGATCGGGCCAATGAAATGCTGCTGTGTGTGGCCGATTCCCAGCAGATGATTGCTCAGCCTCGACATGGAGTCCATATTGTTCGCAAATACAGTGTCGCTTGGAATCAGCGGGTCCTCGTGATCAATCAGCACCATCGGCAGGCCGATCCGGTGAACCTCCAGCAGCAGTGAGGTTGATATTGTACCTACACCGACCAGTCCCAGCAGGCCGCCGGGATTCAAAATATTAACGAAGTTGTCCGCACGGTGCTCCGAGACAATTACCATGCCCAGCCCCTGTTCATCCAGTGCTAAGGCGATGCCGTCTACAATTTTGCCCCAATACAGCGAATCCTGCGTCTGGGAACGGATATTAGGCATCAGCACCAGCACCGACTGCTTGTTGCGGTCACCGCCGGCCGCTTGGGCAGTGCGTTTGGTGCTCTGCATGTATGCATTTTTTTGCGTGAAATAACCAAGCTGTGAGGCCGCCTGAATGACTCTTTCTCTCGTTGTTTCATTAACTCCCTCCTTGCCGGACAGGGATTTCGAGACGACGAATTTGGATACTCCGAGATGGTCTGCTATGATCTGCATTGTAACTTTTTTAGCCATATGTATTCCTCCAGCGGTTGATTCCGTTATCATAACTTTTACCTAACAAAATAATTATACTTGCCGTTTCCCTTATACACAAGAACCTGCCCCTAAAAGCATAACAGGCTGCTTCTTCACAAGGGAAGAAACAGCCTGCATGTTCGCCAGGATTAACTATACTAATTAAAGTTAGATCGTAAATAACGCCAGCTTGTCCTTCAGCTGGTTCGAAGCAACCTCCAGCTTGCCGGACAGGGATACCAGCTGATCGCTCACATTCTGCTGCTCGCTGCTGAGTGAAGCCACCTCTTGGGAGGTAGCCGACGATTGCTGTGCCACTGCGCTTACATTGCCCATGGCATCAGACAGCACACCCTGTGAATGGCTTAGGCTGCCTATCGCGCTTGTAACAGACTCCAGACTTGCAATGAAATCCTCCATTTGAGCCTGCACCGAAACAAAGATATCACTTGTACTCTTCACTGACGTCATCTGCTCTTTGAAGAGCGGAGCCACTTCGGACAGCTCCTCTACGGTTCCGTTCATTTCAGTGACAATATTATCAATGATGCCGGCTACCAGGGCAATCGACTGCTTGGACTGATCAGCCAGCTGCCGGACTTCTCCGGCCACCACCATAAATCCGCGGCCTGCCTCACCGGCTCTCGCTGCTTCAATCGTTGCATTCAACGACAAGATATTCGTCTGCTGGGTAATATTCTTCATCACGTCAAGCACTTTAACGACAGAGTATACTGTATCCTTCAGATTGTTGACCCGGGACACCAGCGCCCCTGTCTTCTCACCGATCAGACCCGTCTTCTCCAGCAGGGCCTCCAGCTGCTTGGCACCGTGTCCGCTGGCTTCGCCGACCGTATGCGCCGCTTCATCCATTGCCGCATTGGCAGCTACCACACTCTGCATCTGGGTACCGATCAGATCGGTCAGCTCACTGCCGCGCTCTGCCTCGAGCGCCAGACTGCCTGCGCCGCCCGCAATCTCTTCAGTGGCTGCAGCAATTTCCTTGGCAGAGATAGCGGTTTTGCGGGAAGCATCACCAAGCTCACCAGCAGTCTCCAATACTTCACGTGCTGTATCGGTGGTCTGCGCCACCAGATCAGTAATTCGCTCCATCATCATATTAAAAGAGTCTGAGAGCTGGCCGATTTCATCCTTCGAGACAAATTCAGTCCGAACACTAAGATCTCCTTTTGCCCCTTGAACCATCAGGTCCTTCAGGCGGGCCAGCGGCTGGGCGATCATCCGCACCATCCAGAAGCCCAGTACTACAGCAAGCAGAGCTGCTACAAGTGCAGCCATAAACGTGGTGAACAGAATAGGCGCCGCAGCTTTTACCAGTTCACCTGTAGGAATGATTCCGGTTAGCTTCCAGTCAGCCTTGGTAAGCGTTCCGAATACGGCCAGCACATCCTTGCCTTCCCCGTTTTTGGCTTCCCGGCTGTTAGTTGCATCCTTGCTGTCCTTAATGAAGCTGAATTCCGAAGCCGTTCCGTCATCAGCAGGTACAGAGGAGGCTACTACAGTACCATCCGGATCAACCAGCTGAATCCGTGAGCCTTCGCCAAGCGACACACTTTTGAAAGCATCCTCAAGCAGTGAGTTCTTCAGCTCAAGCAGCAAGATGAACCCTGAACCGGAACCCATTGTCTTCAAGGATCTTACCATTGCGACATTCTTCCCGCCATTTCCTTGCACAGAGGTTGAGAACCAGTAGTTCTGCAGCGACTCACCGTCTTTTGTATAGTAAGCAGTGTATTCTTTAGTCCGGTCAACCACAGTCTTGAACCATTCCTGATCTCTGATTCCCTCCATCTTCAGACTGGAATTGCCGCTTGAGATTACGCCCTCTTCCGGTTCAATCGGAATCAGTGAAATCGCCACAATATTAGAGTCCGTTGTCGTCTGGCTGGACAGCTTCTTGCTGATTGCATCCGTAGCGACGAATCTATCATAATTGGATGCAGCAGAGACCAGAGCGGTCAGATCGCTTTGCATTTTGGTATCGAAATACAGCTGAAGCGCCAGATTCTCGTACTGGTTAAGCATAATGTCCAGCTTGTCCGAGGTCTGGAGAATGGTCTGCCTGTTCGCCTCCGACACATTATCTTTAATCGTAGTCTTAGCCTTGTTATACGACAAGAGTCCCAGAAGAAGCACAACCACCACGATAGAGGAGAGAAAAATCAGGAATAGCTTGACCCCTACTGATTGGATCGGATTTACTCTCTTTACCTGGCGGACGGAGCCGTGCAGCACCCCTTTAAAGCTTAAATCAGGCATTTTTATCTTACCCTTGCCTTTCCCTGACGGCTTTATCCCCTTTGCCGAATCAGGATGTTCTTTCTGTTCTTTGAGTGTTTGTTTATTGTTCTTCCTCACTTTTACCCTTCTCCCCTTCTGCTTTTTCTCTCTGTTCTCCTGCTCGGGAATTCCCATGCAATCACCTGCCAGTTAGAATAGAAGATGTATGTAAGCGTTCACCCTTTATTATCGGCTGATTAGGACCAAATGCTTAGATTTTTCAAGAATTAAACTGAGAATTTTTATATATTCTATAATCTTTTGTCACATTCTGCATATACGCAAAAAGGACGCCCCGCAGGTGGAGGCATCCTATATTATCATTTACGCTTTTGTTATTTTCTTTTCCGCATCATGTCAAAATAAGCAACCGGCTGATCCACCTTCATGCGCACCTTTTGAAGCGGGTGACGGGCAGCATCAAGCGGATTCCCCGCTTCATCCCACAGCTCGCCGACGGTCTGCTTAAAGAATGTATTGTCAGGTCCGAAAAATTCAACTTCCTGCCCCGGCTTAAAATGATTACGCTGCTGCACAAGCGCTGTACCGCTCTGCGAATCATATTCGAGCACCAATCCGGCAAAATCATACGGTGCCGCTTTTTCCTCAGGCTCATAAATATGATCCTCGTGATCCGGCGTGTCATAGAAGAAACCGGTATTCAGGGGACGGTTCGCCGCCTTCTGAAGCTCTTCCAGCCATTCCGGCTTCAGCACGTAATTCTCAGGGTCCGCCATGTAGGAATCAATTGCCTTGCGGTATGCATTCACGACAGTGGCTACATAGTGGATCGATTTCATCCGGCCTTCGATTTTGAAGCTGTCAATGCCCACCTCGATCAGGTCGGGAATGCTCTCCAGCATGCACAGGTCCTTAGAGCCCATGGTGAACGGGTTATCCTCAGGCTGATGCAGCGGCAGCTGGGTTACTCCCGGTAAAAGATGCTGCGGCGGAGCAGCTTCCGCCTGATCCTCCTCCGACACCCAGGTTCCTTCCGGACGTCCGTCCTCGAACAGGTCATACTTCCAGCGGCAGGATTGGCAGCAGCCTCCGCGGTTGGAGTCACGGTCTGTAAAATGGTTGGACAGCACGCAGCGGCCGGAATACGAGGAGCACATCGCACCGTGGATGAAGCTCTCGATTTCGATGTCAACATGCTTTTTAATCTCGGCGATCTCTTCCAGGCTGGTCTCGCGGCCCAGGACGACACGCGGCAGCCCTTCTTCCTTCCAGAAGGATACCGCCTGCCAGTTCAGCGTAGACTGCTGTGTGCTGAGATGCACTTCCAGGCCAGGGACCAGCCGGCGCGCGGTATCAACAATAGCCGGATCGGCTACGATGATAGCGGCAATTCCCGCCTCATACAGGTTACGCAGGTATTCCTCGATCCCCGCGATATCTTCGTTATGGGCATAGATATTAGTGGCAACAAATACCTTTGCCCCGTATTTTTTAGCGAACTCAACACCCTCGCGCATTTCCTCGAAGCTGAAGTTGTCAGCCCCGGAGCGCAGTCCGTATTTCTGTCCTCCAATATATACTGCATCCGCACCATAGTGCACGGCAAATTTCAATTTTTCGAGGTTACCCGCCGGAGCCAGGAGCTCCGGTTTGTCCAGACGGTAACGTTTCCCCTTGTACTGGGGCTTGGTCATGGTACCCATTGATGTTCTCCCCTCCATATCTTTGCTGTGTTAAAATAAACCGGAAATCTAACCTTCGGGATATGACCGTAACTGCGGAAAGCGTTTGGACTTCCGGCCGCTGTTATGTTTGGATTTCCTGATTTCAATCCGCTGCCGCGGTAGAAATCCAAACATAGCTTATGCTTACGTAGCCAGCTTTCCTTCGGAAAGCTCTCAGGCGGACGCGTTCGCTCCTACAGTTCCAAACCTTTCCTCCGTTACTTTTATCCTTAAGGTAAGCTACAAGTTCATTTTAAAGCAGCAAATCATTGCCTTATTTTATTTCCAAAAAGACTGATTAATAGACCTGTTCTTTGTAGAAGAAGCCGAACGACAGGTCACGCTCAGGGTCCTGCAGCGCACGGATTCCATCCATCCAAGACTCATCGAATTCATAGCCCTGCGGGTCCTGTGCATACAGGTCCACTGCATGACGGAAAGCCTTAACGACAGCAACGTTATAGGCAACTGGCTTGAGCAGGCCTTCGATCTTGAGGCTGTGCACTCCGGCAGCGAGCAGGATATGCAGGTCCTCAAGGATACAGACATCATCGGAGCTCATAATGTGCGTTCCGTTGATATCCTCGTAGATCGGGAATTTCTCTTCCTGGCGCTCTGCTTCAATCAGGAACAGGCCGCGTTCCTTGCCAAGATTGCCATCCTCCACCGGACGTCCCTGATGCGCCATGTAGCTGGCTACCAGCCCGCGCTTGGAATGATAAATATTGGTCATTCCGTGCACCTGCACCTGGGCTTCCACTTCAAGCAGAGGTACCATTTCGGTAATCTCATCCATATTCAGCTCCCGGGCCAGAACGACCCGTGAAGCCCCTTTGCGGCCCCAGTAATTAGCCGTATAGTAATTCGTCGAGGTCATCTCGGCATTCCAGTGCAGCCCCAGCTCCGGTGCCTCTGACTTCACGGCGTACAGCACAGCAGGGTCACCGAATTCAATTCCGTCAATGCCCAGTCCGCCGATTGCCTTCACATAAGCCGGAAGCTCGTCCAGCAGGCGGTTAGACATCAGCCCGCCAAGGCTGGCGTATACCTTGCGGCCCATACCGTGGGCCAGTTCAATTACGGCCGCTGTATCTTCCAGCGTAAAATGGCCGGCCAGCCGCATACCGAAACGGTCGTCTCCGATCAGCAGGGCATCTGCACCTGCATTCAGCAGTGCCCGCGCTTCCTCCAGGGATGCCGCTGTTACCAGCAGCTCCGGTTTGTTCATCATGTTACATCCTCCTGCCTTACGGTACATCAAACCGCAGTAATCTCTATTTTAATAGGTTACGGCGCAGTTTGTTCACTTTTTTTAATATTGGCTAAATGTTCCTTATATGTTTTGCCGAACAGATGGCCTTGCGTGCCGTCTTTTTTGGTCACATAAAAGTAATACTCCGATGCTTCAGGCGCAAGTGCTGCTTTGATTGAGGCTAGACCGGGACTTGCAATCGGCCCCGGCGGCAGCCCTGCGTTCCTGTACGTATTGAACGGGCTTTCCACCTCAAGATCCTTATACAGCAGCCGTTCCTTCTGTTTATCCAGCAGATACTGGACGGTAGCATCGATCTCCAGGTTCTGGCCTTTGTTCAGCCTGTTATAAATAACGCCGGCTACCAGCGCCCGCTCATCATCGACGACAACCTCACGTTCCACCAGCGATGCCACGGTCAGCAGCTCATGCAGGGACATCTTCCGCTCTGCCAGCTGCTGCTTCCAGTCCGGAATGCTGTCCAGCTTCTTCTCTAGCTGCTCCAGTAGCGCCTCAACAACCTCCTGCGGTGTGCTGTCCTTGAGCAATTCATACGTTTCAGGGAACAGGTATCCTTCAAGGCGGTGCAGAAGCTCCGCATTCCCAGGAATCTGAAGCCGGTCCGCTGCAGCCAGCCCCGCGCCCGAATCTATAAGCTCAAGGAATACCTCCGGCTTCTGGCCCCAGGCCTCAGCAAGCTTATCCGCGACCTGCTTCGCGGTATATCCTTCCGGGATGGTGAAGACAACCGTCTCTTTCTTCACAACATCACCTGCATTCAGCCGGTTAATCAGGTTGTCATACGTATCGCCGGGGCTTGCAGTATAAGTGCCAGCCATGAAACCGGACCCTTCCTTGACCCATCTCAGATAACCTTTAAAGAATAAAGCGTTACGGATAATGCCGTTCTCTTCGAGCAGATCAGCAATTTCAGAGCTGCCCATTCCCTTCTCTATCGTAAGTGTTACAGCCTGACCTGCAGGCTGGACCGGCTGCATTCCATTCCAGATATACCATGCGCCTCCCCCTGCTGCCAGGACCAGCACAAGGATTATGATCAGCACAGCGCGGATTGCGGCTTTCAAATAGAACTCCTCACTTTCCGACTATAAAGTATAGAATTGTATTGATTTAAATTCAATATATATTTTCTGAAAATATACATTTCACCGCATTTACATGGCCTACCAAGCAAAAAGAGCGCGGAAAAACTCCGCCCTCTTCCTTGCAAGCATTGATATGGCTACAGCATTTATTCCGTGTCCTCGGCAGGAAAAGTCAGCTCATCATACAGCTCGGAGACATCTTCCCACTCTTCATCGTCCACGATACTCTCCAGCTCCGGAACACCGTCAGGTGAAACTACGATCCGCAGAATCTCCCTCTCCGCATTCTTACCGGAACCTGCCAGTACCGCATATGCACGGTCACCGACTTCAAATTCGGCGACAATATTGTAAACGGAAGACCGGCCCTGCTCATCTTCCAGTTCTACTGTTTCTCCATAGGCTTCCTTAAGCTTCGATGTCCATACCGCTTGTTCGGCGGAAAAATCAGTCATTCTCGGCTCCCCCGTCAAGCTCGTCTACAAGTGTATTGAAGGTCTCCTCAACAATCGCCCACTCTTCATCATTCTCAATCATGAAGAGCTGCAGATCGTCTCCGTCTTCCTCGTAGCGGAAAGCATATACTTCATCGCTGTCCTCATCTTCAGAATCAAGCGGCACAACCATCATGTACTTTGCATCCGAACCGTCGACTTCAAACTTCATGATGACCTCAAATTCCTCTTCATTACCTTCCTCATCGGGAATATAGATAATTTCCGGTTCTTCTTCTTGGCCAATCTGTTCGTTTGTCATAATAGCGCACCCCTCACCTTTTACTGTTAGCATCCAAAAAATTTTGCAAAATCAGGGCTGCGGCCATTTTATCCACAATCCCTTTGCGTTTCTTCCGGCTGACGTCCCCTTCAATCAGCACCCGCTCAGCGGATACCGTCGTCAGACGCTCATCCCAAAGGTGTACGGGTATTTCGAGTTCCTCCCGCAGCTGACCGGCAAACTCTATACAGATTTCACCACGGGGTCCAACTGAGCCGTTCATATTCTTCGGCAGGCCAACCACGATCTCTCCAATCTCATGCTCCTTGACCAGCTCACGGATACGTTCAAATTCATTGCCGTTTCCGCGGCGCTCAATGGTTTCAAGAGCCTGGGCGGTCCACCCGAAAATATCACTTGTGGCGACACCAATTCTGCGGTCGCCGTAATCCAGTCCCAGCTTCTTCATCATTTCGGCTGATCCACCCGATGATTCGCCAGGTAGAAACGAACCAGTTCCTCAATCAGCTCATCACGTTCTTTTCTCCGGACCAAACTTCTCGCATTGTTGTGGCGCGGAATGTAAGCCGGATCTCCGGAAAGAAGATACCCTACGATCTGGTTGATCGGATGATATTCTTTCTCCACCAGCGCGTCGTATACGGCGAGCAGAATTTCCTGGGGAGAAGCTTCCTTTTCGTCGCCCTTCACATTGAATTTAACCGTTTTGTCCATGGAGTCCATCTGTGACACCTTCCTTCTGCAAAATCACCCTCAGAGGGCGCCTTCGCATAGTTGCTGCTGTACAGCTCACTTGCTGACCTCATCATAACATATTCATGCCCTGCCTTGGAAATCCTGCCTCTGAGATAGCGCTTTTTTTGGCATTTTGTCTACAAAAATATAGATATTTTTGGGTTTTAAGCTATTGCATAACCGCTTTCAGGACGAATATTCGCTAAAATGCACACCATCTCCGCTCAATAAAGCAGCGGTACTGATATGAGGCTCTCAGTACCGCTGGGCTTATTTATATGAGAGGATAGCTGCCATTCAGGCAGCCGGACATTAATGCTTAGCCCTGTGCAGCTACAAGCTCTTCAGCTTTAGCCAATGCCTCGGACAGCTTGGAAGCATCCTTGCCTCCGGCCTGGGCCATATCCGGACGTCCGCCGCCGCCGCCGCCGCATACTGCGGCAACTTCCTTGACCAGTTTGCCGGCATGGAAGCCCTGTTTAACCAGTGTCTGCGGTACGGAGACAACAATGTTCACTTTATCGTCCATCGCTGCGCCGAGTACCAGAATGGCATCCGGCAGCTTGGCTTTCAGCTCATCGGCGGTGGAACGCAGCGCGTCCATGTTGCCGGCCTGAACAGCAACTGCAAGCAGCTGTGTGCCGTTGCCGACAGTCTTCACACTGCCGGTCAGCTCAGCGGCAAAGGTTGCGCTCAGCTTAGACTGTAGCGATTCATTCTCACGGGAAATTTCCCGCACCTGAGCATGCAGCGCTTCGATCCGCTTAGGCACGTCATTCAGCGACGATTTCAGCAGGCCTGCAGCCTGCTTCAACAGATCCAGCTGGCCTTCGGTGAACTGGTAAGCGTAACGGCCGGTTACAGCTTCAATCCGGCGTACACCGGAGCCGATGCCGCTCTCGCTGACCAGCTTGAAGATCCCGATCTGCGAGGTGTTGCCGACGTGGATACCGCCGCACAGCTCAAGGCTATAATCGCCAACCTGTACAACGCGGACGATGTTGCCGTATTTTTCGCCGAAGAGTGCCATTGCGCCCATAGCCTTGGCTTCGTCAATCGGCTTGTTCTCAATGACCACATCCAGGCCGCGCCAGATCTGCGCGTTCACCCGGTGTTCAATATCACTTAGCTCTTCCGGTGTAATGGCACCGAAATGAGAGAAGTCAAAACGCAGGCGCGCGCCTTCTACCAGGGACCCTGCCTGGTTCACGTGGCCGCCGAGCACTTCCTTCAGCGCCTTATGCAGCAGGTGAGTCGCAGTATGGTTCTTAACAATGTCTTCCCGCTCAGCATGGTTCACTTCTGCACGCACACTTTCGCCGACCTTCAGGTCACCGGCTTCAACCGTTACAAGGTGTACATGCTGTCCGTGCGGAGCCTTGAACAGGCCCGTTACTTTTGCCGTAACAGATCCGCCGGTCAAAAGACCGGTATCGCTCACCTGGCCGCCGCTTTCAGCGTAGAACGGAGTCGCTTCGAGCACAACCTGGCAATCCGCACCTTCGCTGACGGAGTCAACAAGCTCACCGTCTACAACAATAGCGAGGATTTTGGACTCTGCTACCGTGTCATTATATCCAACAAACTCACTTTTAACCGTCAGATCGGCAAGCGCGCCGCCCTGGATTTTCATACTGGCATTGTCCTGGCGGGCTGCTCTTGCCCGGTCGCGCTGCTCCTGCATCGCTGTATCGAAGCCTTCGCGGTCAACGGACAGCCCCTGCTCGGATGCGAAATCCTCTGTCAGGTCAAACGGGAAGCCGTAAGTATCATAGAGCTTGAACGCATCTACGCCGGCAATCACGCTCAGGCCGTCAGCTTTGGCTTTGGCTGAAATCTCACCAAGAATATTCAGGCCGTCGGACAGCGTCTCATGGAAGCGCTCCTCTTCCAGACGGATGATTTTAGCGATATATTCGCGGTTATCCACAACAGACGGGTAATACACGCCCATTACTTCACCGACGGTTTCAGTCAGCTCATGCAGGAACGGACGGTCAAGGCCGAGTGTTTTGCCGTAACGGACAGCACGGCGGAGCAGACGGCGGATAATATAGCCGCGGCCTTCATTGGAAGGAAGCACACCGTCACCCACCGCAAAAGTTACAGTACGGACATGGTCAGCAATGACCTTCAGGGCGATATCCTGCTCAAGGCTCTCTTTATATTTCACTCCGGCCAGACCGGCAGTCTTCTGGATCACAGGCTGGAACAGATCGGTATCGAAGTTGGAATCCACGTCCTGCAGAATGGAGGTCAGACGCTCAAGGCCTGCACCGGTATCAATGTTCTTGTTAGGAAGCGGCGTGTAGCTGCCGTCCTTGTTGTGATTGAACTGGGAGAATACGAGGTTCCATACTTCCAGCCAGCGTTCATTTTCGCCGCCCGGATACATTTCTGGATCACTCATATCGCTGCCGTAAGCTTCGCCGCGGTCGTAGAAAATTTCCGAGCAAGGGCCGCACGGGCCTTCGCCGATATCCCAGAAGTTCTCGTCGCCCAGCTTGATGATGCGTTCCGCAGGCAGGCCTACCTTTTCATTCCACAGCTTGAAGGCTTCTTCGTCCTCAGCATATACCGTAACGGAAATACGGTCGCCGTCAAAGCCGATCCATTCCTTGCCGGTCAGGAATTCCCAGGCCCAGGTAATGGCTTCTTCCTTGAAATAATCGCCGATCGAGAAGTTCCCCAGCATTTCGAAGAATGTGTGGTGACGGCGTGTTTTGCCGACATTCTCAATGTCATTGGTACGGATACATTTCTGCGAGTTGGCCAGACGCGGATTCTCAGGAATCTCACGACCGTCAAAGTATGCCTTCAGCGGCGCCATACCGGCGTTAATCCACAAAAGGGATGGATCGTTGTGCGGAACGAGCGATGCGCTTGGCTCGATTTTGTGGCCTTTGCTCTCAAAAAACTGCAGCCATTTGGAACGGATTTCACTTGCTTTCATCATGTACAGCCCCCGTCTTAGTATTAATCTGCATTCCGGCCTTACGCCGGAATACACAAAAACGCCCCTGAATAAATTCAGGGACGATGATTATCGCGGTACCACCCTGGTTATCGCCTTGACCGTGATATACACGGACACCTGCAGACGATCGCCTTGTCGCGGCTGTTAACGGGCGCCCCCCCGGCGGGATTTCCCCGCACTCCGAAATCAGCTTTCCGCCGGTCTGTCTTCCGGGTTCTCACAGCCATTACGAGCAATTCGTAACGGAACCCGTTCTCTGAGGGAGCCATGCTCCGGCGTACTTCATTTCATCAACGTTTTATCCGATTTGCATTTTAACATTTCAAGTATAGCCAGCGGCGGGGATTGTGTCAATGTTTGGGTGTGGGGCAGGCTGTTTCGGGGTTCGATGAGCTAGCTCTGCGTCATACCCACTGCTTATCTAGAATTAATATTAAGGTTACAGTAAACTGAATTATATAAATTGGTATAATCTGATTAATTACTTCAAGAACAACAAAAGGAGAATCTATGGAACTATCTATTGCTCGCTTTAAGGAATACATAAATCAATATGAGCTTTTTTTAAGCGTCGAACGTAATTTATCAGTAAAATCTGTAAAGGCTTATTTATCCGATCTAAACGGAATGCATGAGTGGTACATTCTTCAGTCACTAGATTCAATTACAAAATCAAATCTTACCTCTTACTTAGAAGATCTGACCTCCAAGAACGTATTGAGTGACTCTACAATTAAAAGAAAATATATTAGTATAAAAGCTTTTTTTAATTATTTGGTTCAAAAAGAGGAGCTTCCCCTTTCTCCTATTGCAGGGTTCGGGAGACATTTCAAAACAACCAGGCGCATCCCTAAGACATTGTCCGTAAGTGAAATTGAGCGGCTGCTTAATTCCCCCCACGAACATATGAAACATTTACATACCTCGTTCAGAAGATTAATATGCGTAAGAAATACAGCTATCATCGAACTCTTATACGTAATTGGAATACGCATCGGTGAACTAGTTTCAATTGATCTGGGCGATATTGACTTCGTGGAAAAGACCATTCTGATTTTTGGGAAGGGACGTAAAGAAAGGCTCTTATACATTTCAAGCAGTGATGTCATCCAAAAAATTCAAGAATGGCTTAATCTTCGGGAAAAGTTAAACCCAAAATCAGAGGCCCTCTTTATTAATAAATACGGGGATAGGCTGTCCATTTATTCCATTGAGGATATTTATGCAAAATACAGAGATCTTGCAAATATAAGCAAAAAATCAACTCCCCACTATTTGCGTCACAGCTTTGCCACTCATTTGCTGAACAACGGAGCAGATCTCCGCTCAGTCCAGGAAATTCTTGGCCACACTAATGTAAGTACCACACAAATCTATACAGAAGTGTCGGTCGAGCGAAAAAAGGATGTGCTTACCCGGTTTAATGCAAGAAACAGGCTGAATTTGTAATAAAAAACCTCCTAATAACTCAGAATTAT
>NZ_CCDG010000056.1 GCF_000723885.1 Paenibacillus camerounensis | reverse complement strand
TCGAAATGCTTTTGCAAAGGTCGGATAGTTCTAAAGGTCGAAACGCTTTTGCAAAGTGGTTTGTTTTAAAGGTTTCAAAAGTTTTAATGACAATTTTCTATTAAAAGTTTGATCATGTCAGAGGAGATACCATCTTGCAAATCCTATTTAGTGACTTTTTTCAGCGGGCGCTCGCGGGCGGGCTGATGATTGGAATTACGGCGCCGCTGATCGGCGTTTTTCTTGTGTTAAGACGCTTGTCCATGATCGGGGATACGCTGGCGCATGTAACGATTGCCGGGGTAGCGCTCGGTTTTCTGACCGGCTTTTATCCGCTTGGGGCAGGCCTGATCTTTGCTGTATTAGCCTCATTTGCCATTGAAAAGCTGCGCAAAGCGTATAAGAGCTATGCCGAGCTGTCGATTGCAATCATTATGTCGGGCGGCGTGGCGCTGGCATCATTGTTTTTCACATTAGGCAAAGGCTACAATGCGGATGTTATGAGCTATTTGTTCGGAAGCATCTACACGCTGGATAACACGGATCTGGTCGTAGTCGGTATTGTTACTATTGCAGTAGTTGTCGTAGTGGCGCTGTTCTTCAAGGAGTTTTTCCTGCTCAGCTTTGAGGAGGATGCGGCGAGTGTCAGCGGCCTGCCGGTTAAGCTGCTCAATATGCTTATTACGGTGCTAACGGCGCTTGTAATCAGTACAGCGATAAAAATTGTCGGCTCACTGCTCGTATCTGCGCTGCTGACCATTCCGGTGGCCATCAGTCTGCTGCTGTCCCGCAGCTTTAAGTCCTCCGTTGTCCTGTCTGTCGTTATCGCGGAAATCGCCGTGGTCGGCGGTCTGGTGGTGGCTGGCGTGTGGAATCTTGCCCCGGGGGCAACGATTGTTCTGCTGCTTATCGCCCTGCTTGCCCTGACCCTTATCGGCAAAAAAGGACTGCCAGCCTAGACTCTGCTCCAGCATCAGATACGCTGATGCCTATTCAGCTTAAGTCCGGAAGGAGAGCTGCCGCTTGTCCAATGTGAATGCAGGAATTGCTTTTGCCGCCGGTGTAGCATCGTTTATCTCGCCCTGCTGTCTGCCGCTCTACCCCTCATACCTGTCCTATATTACAGGCCTGTCAGTGCAGCAGCTTAAAAGCGGCAGCAACAGCAAAGAGGTCCGTTTCCGGACCCTCTCGCATACGCTGGCTTTTATTTTGGGCTTATCTGCGGTATTCTATACGATCGGCTTTGGAGCCGGTCTGGTGGGTGAGGTGTTTAAGGAGCAGCGGGATTTAATCCGCCAATTGTCAGCCATTCTGGTTATGGTTATGGGACTATTCCTGCTCGGGATTTTTCAGCCTAAGTTCCTGCTTCGTGAATATAAGCTTAATCTAAAATGGAAACCGGCAGGATACCTGGGCTCATTTATTCTGGGCATTGGCTTCTCAGCCGGCTGGTCGCCATGCATCGGACCTATTCTGGCGCCGATCATCGCACTTTCCGCCAGTGATCAGGGCGCCTGGTTCCCGTTGATAACTGCTTATTGTACCGGTTTTGCCCTTCCGTTTTTTGTACTGGCCTTTTTCATCGGCGGCGCCCGGCGTATCCTGAAATATTCTAATATGCTGATGAAGGTGGGCGGTGCGCTTATGGTTATGATGGGCATTCTGCTGTTTACGGACCAGATGTTCCGCATCACCATTTGGCTGCAGGGCATTACGCCGGACTGGCTGAAATTTTAGCAGGCAGTTTTAGGTGAAGTAATCAATGCCGGCCTCCGGAAAATGTTCAAAAATTCGCTCTGTGATGAATTCGCGCAGGGCGGTTTGCTGTTCATCGGGATAGACATATTTGTTCTGCCCCCAGCGGCCCCATTTTTTCTTGCGCTTCTCAATATCCATTTCCAACTTGGATTTGGGATAACGCTTCTCGATCACCGTCTTGGCCGTCTTGGTGAACCGGTGCTGGATCATTTCGAAGGTTAGGCCTTTGCCTGAACCTGGAGGCATCGCTTTTGCCAGCTTGGCCAGCAGCTCCGCATAGCCCTCTTCCCAGCCGTCATGCCAGATAATCGGTGCGATAATAAAACCTAGCGGATATCCGGCCCTGGCAACCTTTCCGGCAGCCTCAATGCGTTCCTCAAAACGGGCGGTGGCCGGCTCGAAATTTTTGATGACATAGTCGGCATTGATACTGAAACGGATGCGGGTATGCCCGTTATGCTTGAGCTCAAGGAGCGGATCGACATGCTGATATTTGGTAACAAAGCGCAGCCGGCCCAGCGGCTCATCAGCCATGAACGTAATCAGCTCAGCCAGCGAGCCGGTAATATGCTCCAGACCCAGCGGGTCGGACGTACAGGCAGCTTCAAACGTCGTGATTTCCGGCGCGCGCTCATTGATATATTTTTTGGCGGCATCCAGGATATCTCCTGTATTTACATATACTCTGATATAGGGCTTCGCGCCCAGCGTGGTCTGCAGATAACAATAATGGCAGTGGCCCATACAGCCGGTGGCGATGGGGATGGCATAGTCGGCGGATGGCTTGGACTGGTCAAAAGTGAGCGTTTTGCGCAGGCCCACCACAAGTGTCCGTTTGGCTATTTTGTACTGCTCCAGCTCACCTTCACCGGGCAAATTCGTTATCCGGTTATGCGAGGTGGTCATCCGGTAGGGGATATTTTGAGCTTTGACCCACTGCATAATCTGCTCCCCTTTGGGGTAGTTCAAGGCATCCGGCTCAAAAAAAACAAGCTCGGGGATAAAAAGACCGGTAGGCCTCGGCTTTCTTTTGACAGGGGGACGTTCTGGTACGGCGATTGTCATGAACTCACACTCCTTCCGTAAAGCATGCCTTTATTGTGCCATTGTGGGGTGCGCAGAAATCATGGAAAAGATCGTTAACGGGGTGAAGCGGAGACCGAGGGACTTGCCAAGGGACGGCAGAAACATGTATCATTGTTAGAGCAAGGCTCGGCCCCAGTGCCACGCTCATTATAGAAAAGAGGTAAACTTGAATGCCAACACCCAGCATGGAGGATTATTTGGAGCGCATTTACAAGCTCATCGACGAGAAGGGTTATGCGCGGGTTTCGGATATTGCCGAGGGCTTGGAAGTACACCCCTCCTCTGTAACCAAGATGATCCAAAAACTGGATAAGGACGAATATCTCATCTATGAGAAATATCGTGGGCTTGTCCTGACGAGCAAAGGTAAAAAAGTAGGAAAACGGCTGGTTGACCGGCATGAGCTGCTGGAGGAATTCCTCGGCCTGATCGGAGTACAGCAGGAGCATATTTATAAGGATGTCGAGG
Source organism: Paenibacillus camerounensis (assembly GCF_000723885.1). Classification (GTDB taxonomy): domain Bacteria; phylum Bacillota; class Bacilli; order Paenibacillales; family Paenibacillaceae; genus Paenibacillus_AQ; species Paenibacillus_AQ camerounensis. Next base: position 27,830 of record NZ_CCDG010000056.1, on the reverse strand, counting down.
GCATCGAGCATCATCTGAGCTGGGATTCGATTACGCGGATCGAGACGCTGGTGGAGTATTTCCGCCGGGATGAGGAACGCGTGAAGACCTTATATGATATTCACAATGAGCTGGTCAGCGATTCATAAAAAATTTGTTTCTGTTGGGCATACCGCAACCTTTCCAGTTTTTTTACGTCAAAACGGATAACGTCCTTAAATGAAGTATGAGAAAGTATAGCAGACTGTTATACTTTTACTTGTATTTCTCCGTTTTGCAAGAAACGGCCTTCTCCCTTGAATAAGGACGAGAGGGCCGTTTTTATTATTTTTACAACAGGGAGGAACTATGAATTACCGTAAATGGCTTTTGGGAGTAATGGTGCTGATGCTGCTTCTGCCGGTATGGCCGGCCGGTCTCCGCGCGGCAGCCGTTCAGATTACAATTGAACTGGACGGGGAAATGCTCAGTCCTGACGTGCCGCCGTATATTACAGCTTCTAATGTTACGATGGTACCGGCAGGGGTTGTCAGCCAGGGGCTGGGTGCAGCGGTTGCATGGGATCAGAGCAGCAAAACAGCGACCATCAGCAAGGGGGAGACTGTGCTGAAGCTGACCAGCGGAAAGCAGACGGCACTCGTGAATGCGGCTTCTGTACGTCTGGATACTTCGGTTCAAATCCGGCAGGGCCGGGTCATGGTACCGCTGCGGTTTGTAAGTGAGCAGCTTGGCCTGCAGGTGGTATGGAATCAGGCGACCAAGCATATTGCTTTGTATTCCAATGCAGAGATTACAGGACCGTCGACTCCTTCGGTTCCTACAGTACCAACAGTGCCGGTTCCATCTGCTCCATCTGTTCCGGTACCAACATTGCCGGGTAACACAGGGAAGGCAATGAAAGGTGCCTGGATCTCAACCGTCTTCAATCTGGACTGGCCGTCCGTGTCTTCAGCAAATAATGCGCAGAAGCAAAAGCAGGAGTTCGACAGCTTGCTGGACAAGCTTCAGGCAACCGGCTTTAATGCAGTCTTTGTTCAGGTGCGGCCCTCAGCAGACAGCCTGTATACCTCGCAGATCGTTCCCTGGTCCAAGGTGCTGACCGGCACACAGGGAAAGGTTCCGGATTATGATCCGCTGGAATACATCGTCAGCGCCGCACATCAGCGCGGAATACAGATTCATGCCTGGTTCAACCCGTTCCGGGCAACAACGGATACAGCAGCCGCTACCCTTGCGGGCCTGGCCGGCAATCATGTGTCCAAGGTCCATCCGGACTGGGTTGTCAAAGCAGACAGCAAGCTGTATATTAACCCCGGGATTCCGGAAGCCCGCCGGCACATCATTGATACTGTAATGGAAGTGGTTAAGGGCTACGATATTGACGGTGTGCATCTGGACGATTATTTCTACCCCTCGAATGTTACCTTTGCGGATGATGCGGCGTTCAAAGCGTATAATGCTTCAGCAATATCCAGTAAGGCAGACTGGCGGCGTGATAATATCAATCAGTTCATCCGCCAGCTGGGCCAGGAGATTCATACTGCCAAGCCGTCCGTTTCTTACGGGGTGAGCCCGTTCGGTGTCTGGCGCAACAAAAAGACCGACAGCTCCGGTTCGGATACAACGGCAGGCGTAACAGCCTATGATGATATGTATGCGGATACGCGCACCTGGATCAAGAACGGCTGGATCGACTATATCGCCCCGCAGATTTACTGGAGCCTGTCATTCTCTGCGGCCCGCTACGACAAGCTCGTAGACTGGTGGGTAGATGAGGTTAAAGGCACAGGAGTCAAGCTGTACATCGGCCAGGCCGCCTATAAGGTTGGCGATACGAAGCAGACCGCGGAATGGCAGAGCGGTGAGCAGATTATCAATCAGCTGAAGTACAACGATAAGTACGAGGAAGTGGACGGAAGCATAATGTTCCGCGCCAATGATATTGCAGTTCGTAACCCGTACGGGCTTGCGAGCCTGCTGGCCTTTTATTTTAAATCATAGAAGCATGAATGCTCCCCCGTGCTCATAGATAAGCAATAGATCTATGGAACGGGGGATTACTGTGTATGGAGATCAATGCAGTCTTTGAGGGCGGCGGGGTAAAAGGAATTGCACTGGCCGGTGCGGTTGAAGCTACGGAGCGGGCAGGCGGTGTCTTTAAAAGGGTGGCGGGAACCTCCTCGGGCTCTATTATTGCTTCGTTCCTCGCAGCAGGCTATAACGGGAAGGATATGAGCCGGATTATCAGACAGACTCCGTTCACCTCATTTCTGAAGCGGGGAATGCTGTACAACACGGCTTTAATCGGCCCGGCATTGCGGGTCATGATCAAAAAAGGGCTGTATTCCGGGGAAGCACTGGAGAGCTGGGTCCGCAGTATTTTACGGAATAAAGGCATTGTCACTTTCAGTGATCTCCCCCGCGGCAAGCTGTCGGTCATCGCCTCGGATATAACCAACGGCCGGATCATTGTCCTGCCGGATGATTTGCCGGAATACGGGATATCTCCGGGCAGCTTTGAAGTGGCCAAGGCAGTGCGGATGAGCTGCAGCATTCCTTATTTCTTTGATCCTGTATTGCTGCGTCTGAACGGGCGTGCGGCCCAAGGGAAGAGCTTCATGGAGCAATTCGTTTATGTAGTGGACGGAGGGGTGCTGAGTAATTTCCCGTTGTGGCTGTTTGAAGAGAAGGAGGCCGGTTTCAAAAGCCCTGAACGCCGGACGCCGACGGTCGGCTATCAGCTCATCGGGAAGACCGAAGCACAGCCGCACTCAATTACCGGCCCTTTCACGATGCTGCAGGCGCTTGTTGGAACAATGCTGTCCGCGCACGATGAAAGGTATATTGAGACGGAGAAGTTCGTGCGTACAGTCAAGATTCCGACGCTTGGCATTTCTACCACACAGTTTCATCTCACTGCGCAGGAGAGTGAAGAGCTGTATACAGCGGGGATGAAGGCCGGGGAAGCGTTCTTCCGGGAATGGCGGCCTCACAGGCATCGACTGTAATGTGCACAGGAAGATTTCATGATGATACCAAAAAAGCATCCCGCATGGCTGCCTTAGCAGCACCGGGATGCTTTACTGTTATTCTAATGATATTTAGGCATCTGGTCGTCGTTCTTGCCTTTACTGCCTTCAATCACCTGGAACGGATACGTTTTACGTTTGCCGGAAGCAGCCTGGTTCTTACGGACTCCGGCTACCTTGGCCATTGTTTTCTGGGACGGCTTAACCTTTGGTCCGGAGCGGCGAGCGCCGTAAGCCTGATCCTTCATAATCAGCCTGTAAGCAAAGTACAGCAGCCCAACCAGAATGAAGCTGGGGAGCAGTTCCCAGAATAGCCAGCTTAGTCCGTAGTTCACAACTCCGAAGAACAGACCGTAAACGCCCAGTAAAACGGAAATCCAAAAAACTAAAGCATGCCTGATCATAGGGCAATCATCCTTTCGCAGGATCCAATACACCGCCGGACACACTTTCATCAATATAGCCTTTAGCTTCAATCATGGCGTCCAGCTCACGCATCCGGTTAAATGATGCAATCGATACTTCAACCATATCATCCTTAGGTTCCTTGGTTGTCAGCAGTTGGAGCCAAAGTCCTGGGTAACCTAGATACTTCAGCCATGGAACATCGCGGACCGCGTTGGTACCTTTCAAGACCTCAAATGAAACACCAATGACAACCGGAAGCAGAATAATACGCTGAAGCACTCGTTCAGTAAGGCTGCTCCATGGGAAAACAGAATAGATTACGACGCCGAGGATAATGGTCAGCATCATGAAGCTGCTGCCGCAGCGGTAATGCAGCCGGCTGTATTTCTGAACGTTCTCGACGGTTAATTCTTCACCGGCTTCAAAGGCGCTAATGACCTTGTGCTCGGCGCCGTGATACTGGAAGAGCCGTTTGATGACCGGAGTTTGTGAGATAGCGGTCAGGTAGACAAGCAGCAGAATCAGCTTGATCCCCCCTTCCACAAGGTTGCGCAGAATATAGTTGTTAATTACACCCTCGAACAGATACGTCTCTATAAACACCGGAACCAGGGTAAAGATCAGCTTGCCGAACAGGAAGGACAAAATCCCCATCACCGCAACCCCGAAAATCATGCCGAGGCTCCAGCCTTCATCCTTCTTCTTCTCCTTGGCTGCATCCTTTTGCTTAGCCGCTTCCTCGGGCTCTGTCTCATCCTCAGCGAATGATTCTGCCGAGTAATTCAGATGCTTCGAGCCTTTGGCGCTGGAATCTATAATACTGACAATGCCGCGAAGCAGCGGAATCTTGCGCAGTTTAATGACCCAGCTCTTATCGCTCTTCGGCACCTCCAAAAATGTAATTTCCTGATTCTTCCGCCGTACGGCTGTTACGTTGATATGCTTGCCGCCGAACATGACGCCTTCGATAACGGCTTGGCCGCCGTAACTGGGAGTTTCCTGGGACAACCAATTCACCTTCCCGCATTATATTATAATTGATATAAACCATTGTAACTAATTTATGCTTACATTGCTAGTTGGATTGGCTTTTCCTGAGCATACTAGCATACAGGGACTGGAGAAGCGGCAACGCCAATTAACAGGTGAAAGCGAGGCAATATAATGAGTAAAGCAGGCAAGCAGGCATCAGAACATACAAACCCCTGGTTTTTCGCAATTGAACTGGGTATTTTTGCCGGATTGATCTGGGGAGGTATCCGCTGGCTGATCTATGTTTTTCGTTTCACAAAGGTGATACCGGGCTTTTTGGCCGAGCCCTTTTTTCAGCATGCCTTTTTAATGAAGCCCGCCGGGCAGCTGGTCGGGTACCTCTTTTATATCCTGTTCTCTGTAATAGCCTCTCTGATCTATGTACTCCTGTTCCGTAAGCTGAAAGGACCCTGGCCGGGAATGTTGTACGGTGTGCTGTGGTGGGCGGGAATCTTCCTGGCTGGCTCATGGCCGTTTCTGCAGCAGCCTATGTTTAAGCTCCCCTGGAACTCTGTTATCAGTGAGTTCTGCATCTTTTTACTTTGGGGATTATTCATCGGCTATACGGCGGCAATTGAGTATACGGATGAGCGAAAACGCGAACAGCGGACAAAGCTGGCCTGAACGCCCGAAAAAACTTCTCAAGGGCATGACCCTATGTTAAAATACAATGTGGCTATTTCGAGAGGAGAATGAAAATGGGCAACAAGCGCGTCTCCAAGCTGCGTAAGGTTTTGCAGGATCTGGGATTGGATGCAATGTTAATTACCAGCGGGTATAACCGTCGCTATCTGAGCGGATTCACCGGCTCTTCCGGTTATGTGTTAGTCACTGGTGATGAAAGCTATCTGCTGACGGACTTCCGCTACATGACTCAGGCTGCCGAGCAGGTGACCGGCCTAAAGGTTGTACAGCATGGTCCGAAGTTTATCGACACGGTGCGTGAGCTGCTGCCGCAAGGCGGAAGCGTGCGTGTCGGCTTTGAACAGGATGACGTCACTTTCAGCGCATACACAGCCTATGCTGCAGCACTTAAGCCGGCAGAGCTGGTTCCGGTCTCCAAGGCGGTTGAGAATCTGCGGATGTTCAAGGATGAGGAAGAGCTGGCTGTTATGCAGCGTGCGGCTGATCTGGCCGATGCCACCTTCAGCCATATCCTCAATGTGATCAAGCCCGGAATGACTGAGCGCGATGTGGATCTGGAAATGGAATTCTTCATGCGCACCCATGGCGCTACCTCGTCCTCGTTTGACACCATTGTTGCTTCAGGTGAACGTTCGGCCATGCCGCACGGTGTAGCCAGCAGCAAGGTGATCGGCAACAATGAATTCGTCACCTTTGACTTCGGTGCGCTGCTGGACGGATACTGCTCGGATGTAACCCGTACGATTGCACTGGGCAAGCCTGATCCGAAGCTGAAGGAAATCTATGACATCGTGCTTGAAGCACAGCAGCACACCTTAGCTAACATCAGGCCGGGCATGACCGGCCGTGAAGCGGATGCGCTGGCGCGCGACATTATTACCCGTTACGGCTATGGGGAGTACTTCGGCCACAGCACCGGGCACGGACTGGGTATGGAGGTTCACGAATGGCCGCGGCTGTCCAAGCTCGGTGATGAGATTCTGGAGCCGGGAATGGTTGTTACCGTTGAACCGGGAATTTATCTGTCCGGACTCGGCGGCGTACGGATTGAAGACGACATCGTGATTACAGAGAGCGGTATTACGCTGCTGACGCATTCGTCGAAGGATTATCTGGTACTGTAATTTTGCAACACCAACCAAGTTGATAATTGATCCAGGAGGGATTTTTAGTGATTTCAGTTAATGATTTTAAAACAGGCCTTACCGTAGAGGTAGAAGGCGATATCTTTACCGTTCTGGATTTCCAGCACGTAAAACCGGGTAAAGGTGCGGCATTTGTCCGCTCCAAGCTGAAGAACCTGCGCAACGGCAACACCGTTGAGCGTACCTTCCGTGCCGGCGAAACCATCGGCCGCGCCATCATCGAAAACCGCAAAGTACAGTACCTGTATGCAAGCGGTGCTGAACACGTATTTATGGATAATGAAACCTATGACCAGTTTGAGCTGACTGCCAAGCAGCTTGAATGGGAGCTTAACTTCCTGAGAGAGAACATGACGGTTAGCATCGTGAGCTACCAGGGGGAGATTCTGGGGATCAACCTGCCGACCAGCGTTGAGCTGAAGGTTACTGAAACCGAGCCAGGCGTAAAGGGTAACACTGCGCAGGGTGCAACCAAAGCTGCTACACTGGAAACGGGTCATATTGTACAGGTTCCGCTGTTCATTAATGAAGGAGACGTTCTCCTGATTGATACACGCGAAGGTAAATATATCTCCCGCGCGTAGGACAAGCCAAATAAAAAAAGTCTCATCCGCACATATAGCGAATGAGGCTTTTTTTATTAACTATTTCCGCGGGTCTCCGCAAAGTATCTGGGTCAGCTTCCAGGATAAGGCTCCACTTTGTGGGGTTGTTTTAAAATAAGAATTTATATGTTGCACGACATAAATAATTCTTCTATTTCGCACAGAAACGGATACCGTCCTTATGAGGACGGCGTAGCCGTTTCAACTTGTTTGTGCGACAACTCCTTCTGGAAATGGTGAAGCTGCGGCCGGACGAGGCCGAGATGCTCCCGGAGAGTATTTCCCGTGTATTCTTCACGGAACAATCCGCGGGCCTGCAGGATTGGAATGACATGATCCACGAATTCATTCAAATCTCCCGGCAGAACCGGAGGCATGATATTAAACCCGTCACAGCCGTATTCCCCGAACCAGAGCTGCATCAGGTCGGCCAGCTGCTCATAGGTTCCGACGAATTGCAGATGCCCTCTGGCGCCGATCAGCCTGCGGCCCAGCTCCAGAATAGACAGATTGTCCTTCCGGGCCATGTCCATGATCAGCTGTACTCTGCTCTTCATGCCGTTGCTGGCCTGCACCGGGTCCGGAATCTCAGGAAGCGGCTCGTTTACCGGGTAGACACTCAGGTCGAAGGTCAGCATACCTGACAGCAGCTTGACCACGGCTTCAGGCGGAATCAGCTCCTGCAGCTCGTTGTATTTGCGCTGGGCCTCCTCTTCGGTAGCACCAAGAATAGGGGAGAGGCCCGGCATGATCTTCATGCTGTCCCGTTCACGCCCGGCGCCCGCCAGCTTGGACTTGACGCTCTCATAGAACTTCTTGGCCTCCTGAAGGGACTGCTGGGCTGTAAAGATCACCTCGCCGAAGCTGGCGGCGAACTGCTGGCCCGGCTCGGAAGAGCCGGCCTGAATGAGCACAGGGTAGCCCTGCGGCGGCCGGGGTACGTTCAGCGTGCCTTTTGTGGAATACCACTGGCCTTTATATTCTACCTCTGTAATTTTGGCAGGGTCGGCAAATTGTCCCGCATCACGGTTAACGATGAGAGAGTCATCTCCCCAGCTGTCCCACAGCCGGGTAGCCACCTCAACAAACTCCTGGGCCATCTTGTAGCGCAGCCCATGTTCGGGGTGCTCGGCGCGTCCGAAATTGTGGGCTTCAGTGTCCAACTGGGAGGTAACGATATTCCAGCCGGCACGGCCGCCGCTGATGTGATCCAATGTGGCGAATTTGCGGGCGACGTTATAAGGCTCGTTATAGGTGGTCGATACGGTTGCGGTGAGGCCAAGCTTGTCCGTATCTGCCGACAAGGCCGACAGCACAGTTAACGGGTCCAGCATCCCTGCAGCAGATTGATCGGCGCCCATTACATACAGCAGATCCGCCAGAAACATCATATCGAATTTTCCGCGTTCCGCCGTCTGGGCAACTGCCCGGTAAAATGTATAATCAAATATATGTTCTGCCCCGGAGTCCGGACGCCGCCAGCCGTAATGGTGATGGCCGGTAAAATAAATGAATGCCCCTAAATGCAGCTGCCCTTGTCTGGCGCTCATGTTAATCTCCCTTTCTGTTACTGAAGAATATGGTAGTAGACTTAGCCTTTATACGTATCCCGCCAGCGCAGCCAGCGCTTCTCCAGCAGGCGTACAGCCGAATCGGACAGCTTACCGACTATTGCAAAGATCGAAATGCCGACAAAAACAATATCCGTCTGTGAGTATGCGCGCGCGTCCTGAATCATGTATCCGACGCCTGCACTGGCTCCCATCATCTCAGCCACGACCAGAACGAGCCATGCTGTACCCAGGGAAAGCCGGAGTCCAAGCAGAATATTGGGCAGTGCCGACGGGATGATGACCCTGCTGAGCAGCTGCCATCTGGTGAACTGGTAGATCCCGGTGACCTCAAGCAGCTTGAGCTCAACACCCCGGATACCGAGAAATGTATTTACATATACAGGGAAAAAGGCCCCGAGCGAGATCATCAGAATCTTCGAAAACTCGCCTACACCGAACCATAAAATAAACAGCGGTACCAGAGAGAGCATAGGAATCATCCGCAGCATCTGGAGTGAAGGATCGAGTGTACGCTCAGCCAGCTTGCCGAGTCCTGTAGACAGGCCGAGCAGCAGTCCGGCCGCGCTGCCAAGCGCAAAGCCCACACCTGCACGGTAGAGGCTGATACCCATATGCTGGAGCAGCTCGCCGTTGCCCAGCAGGCGGAAGGCTTGCCCGATGATCTGCGAGGGTGCAGGCAGCAGGGTAGCTGATACAAGGTGCAGGGCGGCTGCCAGCTGCCAGATCAGGAGAATGGCTACCGGTACAATCCACCCGTGGAGAGCTGCCGGTATACGGCTGAGAGCGGCTCCCGGACGTTCGCTGGTTCTGCCAGCAAGCTGCTTGTTCATTTGGCACCCTCTCCTTTATAGCTGTCCTGCCAGCGTAGCATTCTTGCTTCAATCAGCCTGATCACGAAATCGGAAAGCTTGCCGACTACCGCAAATACGATAATGCCTACGAACACCACAGTCGTAAGGGAGAAGGATCTGGCGTCATTGATCAGATAACCCACCCCTGAGCTGGAACCCATCATTTCAGCAACGACCAGGCCGAGCCAGGCCACACCGACCGACAGCCGGATACCCAGAAAAATATTAGGCAGCGAGGCGGGCAGGATTAATCTTGTGATCATCTGCCATTTACTGAACTGCAGCACCTTGCCTACATCAAACAGCTTGCTGTCTACAGAGCGGATACCGAGAAATGTATTGACATACAGCGGGAAAAAAGAGCCTTTGGCAATCAGCAGCAGCTTGGAGGTTTCACCGAAACCGAACCACAGAATAAACAGCGGGGCAATCGCCAGATGGGGCAGCGTCCGCAGCATCTGCAGGGTCGGATCAAGCAGCCGCTCGGTTTTATAGGAAAATCCGACCCAGATGCCTGCCGCCAGGCCCAGGCCGCCGCCGATCAGGAAGCCGAGCAGGGCTCTCCAGGCCGAGATGCCCAGATGCCTGGCAAGCTCGCCGGAGCTGGTCATACCCACCAGTTCTGCCCATATGCTGCTGGGCTTCGGGAGCAGGACGGGGTTCAGGTAACCCAGCGTCCCGGCAATCTCCCAGGCGATCAGCAGCCCCACAGGAACAAGGAGGCCAAGCAGCAGGTTGGTAGTCATAATGGACAGGCTGCTGCTTTTCAATGTGCGCTTTTTGGGGGTTAGCGGTGGGACAAGCGCTTTTTCCGCACTTGCTTGCATGATTGAACGCCTCTTTTCTCTGATGATCTGATAAATAAAAGCCTGTTATTCCAGCGGCTCCTTCAGGGCAGCCTCAATGTACTGGTTATCGGTGATTTTCTTGACCTCGATTTCGCTTCTGATATTTTCAATTTTGTACTGGAAGTCGGCAGTTGTCTGCATTTCAGCAACGATGTCGTCACTTACAGGGATATTGATAATCCGTGAGCGCTCAAAAATCCCTTTAACCACCTCAACAGGAATACTGCGTTCAGCCGCATATCTTTCCAGTGCCTCATTTTCGTTTTCGGTTTCCCATTTCAGCGTTTTGTTGACGGCCTTCAGATAAAGCGTGACAAGATCAGGATGCTGTTCGGCAAAAGCCGTACGTGCAATGGTAAAGGAAGGAGAGAGTACGCCAAGCTGTTCGCCGTCTGTCAGCACTTTGCCCTTACCGGTCAGTGTATTCAAAGTGATATAAGGATCCCAGGTTGCCCAGGCATCAACGCCGCCGTTCTCAAAAGCAGACTGCGTTTCATCAGGCTGCAGCTGGATGATTTCGAAATCGCTGTCCGGCAGCCCGGCTTCTTCAAAGCCGCGGTACAGGAAGTTGTAGGCATTGCTTCCCTTGGTAACCGCGATCTTTTTGCCTTTCAAATCTGCAAGCGAGGTGGCGGTGCTGCCGGCAGGCACGATTACAGCCACGTTATTTTTGCCGTCCAGCGCCTGAGAAATGATTGTAAAAGGAATGTTCGCGGCCTGGGCGGCGATAATCGGCATGTTGCCGAGACTTGCGATATCGAGCTTATTTGAAGCAATGGCTTCTGTCATCGGAGGGCCGCTCTGGAACTCAATCCATTCTACGGTTGCACCCAGCTTTTCGAACTCCTGCTCGAACCACTTTTCCTCACGGGCTTTGCCGAACAATCCGCCGCTGCCCTGAATGCCGATCTTGACGGTAACGCCTTCACTGGAGGCTGCTTCCTGGCTGCCTGCATTTGAAGTGTTCTTGGCGCAGCCGACAATCAGTAGGGACAAAGCAAGCAGCGCTGTAAGGATCAGTGACGATTTTTTCATGGTTTTTATCTCTCCTTTAGATATGTAGCTTTTTAAGAGGATTGGAGCCTGTTATATTCCGCCGCCCACGTCGTACAGCGGTTCTTCCACCTTTTCAAATTCGTTCAGCACCAGTCTGCGCATCTCCTGGAAGGCCGTGCCCGATCTTTTGCGGGGAAAGGGGAGATCGACCGGCAGCACGCTGCGGATATGCCCGGGACGGGGATTCATAATGACAACCCGTTCTCCGAGGAATACGGCTTCGTCCAGGTCATGGGTTACGAACAGCATGGTCGTCCCGTTGCGCTGCCAGATATCAAGCAGAACCTCCTGCATATGGGTCCGGGTAAAAGCATCCAGTGCACCAAACGGCTCATCCAGCAGCAGCACATCGGGGTTTCGCAGCAGCGCTCTGGCAATGGATACACGCTGAGCCATCCCGCCGGACAGCTCCCGGGGATAGGATTTTTCGAAGCCCTGCAGCCGTACAAGCTCGATCAGCTCATTAACCCTTTGACGCACCTGGGGATTCTTCAGCGACAGATTGGCTGCGATGTTCTTTTCCACAGTCAGCCAGGGGAAAAGCCTCGGCTCCTGAAAGATAAACCCTTTCTCAATGCTTGGGCCTTCAATCGGCTTGCCGTTCAGCAGAACCGTCCCCGTGTAACGTGTGTCCAGCCCGGCGACGATTTTGAGCAGGGTGCTCTTGCCGCATCCGCTGGGGCCGATAATCGTAATAAATTCACCTTTCCGGACCTGCAGCCGGATGTTGCTCAAGGCAATCACATCACCCGCGGGGGCGGAGAAGGTTTTGCTTAGTCCGTCGATCACAAGTAGCTCTGAGGCCATGATAGTCATTCCTTTCGCATTAATTTAATAATACATACATGATTACTTGGTATTAGTGGTAAAAAAAAAGAGAGTCACGCTATTATAATGGTCTTTAACAAACTGAACATAAATTCGTTTTGTTATGACGATATATTAGCAATGACATTTCTCACTTGTCAAACATTTTTTTATTCTGGAAACGGAAGAGCTTGGCCGAAGTGCTCGGATCGGTCTCCGGCAATGGCGTATCTGCCGAGAGAAACAGTGCGACGATCTCGGAAGGGTTAATGTGGACGGGTATTTCATAGCCAGGGGCAAGCTGCAGGGTGAGGCCCTGGATCAGGCTGACAAAATAAAAAGCCAGCTGCCGGGAATCTCCGGCAATGAGCGTTCCATCCGCCTGTCCCTGCCGGATAATCTCCGCCAGCGGCTCGAGATTTCCGGTAAACCGCTGTGTGGCAGCCGCCCTGATCTCCGGATTAACAGTCTGATTGGTACGGATGCTCTGCAGCATAATGGTGAACGCCCAGTTGCTCTCATTGGACAGCCAGCCTTTGCAGAACTCAAGCAGCTTGATTCGCGGGTCTGCATCAAGCGAAGCGAGATCCTCCAGAGTCTTGCCGTACGCAGTCTGCCCGCGCAGCAGCACCTCGCTAAAAATGTCATCCTTGGAGGAAAAATAGTTATAAATATTGCCCACGCTAAGATTGGCCTCCCGGGCAATATCCTTAATATTGGTCGAATCTATTCCGCGTTTGGCGATGGTCTGCAGAGCGGCATCCAGTATGTGCAGGGTGCGTTCCTTTCTCAGCTGCAGATCCTTCTGAACGTTTCTCGGCGACATGATATTCCTCCTTGTAAAGCGCATGGCTGTATGCGGGTCCGGCTCTAAGTATATCCTATAGTTTGCGGATGTTCAGAAAATGGGCGCTTTTTTTTTGTGAAACCATTAACGCTTGATGTGAATTTCGTATTATACTGGGTTAAAGCGTTAAACCAAATATAAGCTAGATAGAGCGAAATAGGGAGTGAATGGGACTTTGTCACTTTATGTCATGAAATTCGGAGGCAGCTCCGTCGGCGACATTGAACGCATGAAGCGGGTCGCTAAGCGCATCGCAGAGAAGCAGGATGAAGGGCACCGCTGCGTTGTGGTTGTATCTGCTATGGGAGATACTACAGATGATCTCATAGATCAGGCCAAAGCGCTGAATGAACAGCCGCCGGCACGCGAAATGGATATGCTGATGACCACAGGAGAACAGATCTCGGTTGCGCTCCTGTCTATCGCGCTGCACGGGATCGGCAGAAATGCTGTCTCGTATACAGGCTGGCAGGCGGGCTTCCGCACCGATGAAACCCACGGCCGGGCCCGGATCAATGAAATCGTTCCGCGGCGTGTACTGGAATCGCTGGAACGTGAGCAGATCGTCATTGTGGCCGGCTTCCAGGGAATGACACTGGACGGCGAGATTACGACGCTGGGACGCGGCGGCTCCGATACCACTGCAGTTGCCCTTGCAGCGGCGATCAAAGCGGATGTGTGCGAAATCTATACCGATGTGGACGGCATCTATTCCACCGACCCGCGTATCGTGAAGAAGGCACGCAAGCTGAAGGAAATCTCTTATGACGAGATGCTGGAGCTGGCCAATCTGGGCGCAGCGGTACTCCACCCCCGTGCTGTAGAATATGCCAAAAGATATCAGGTAAAGCTGGTCGTCAGATCAAGCTTTAATCATAATGAAGGTACTGTTGTGAAGGAGGAAGCAAGCATGGAACAGGGAGTCGTAGTAAGCGGGATAGCGTTTGACAAGAATGTGGCGCGGATCAGTATTCTGGGAGTGCCGGATGTGCCGGGCGTACTGGCCCAGGTATTCGGCAAGTTGGCTGCTGAAGGCGTTGACGTGGATATTATCGTACAGAGCGGTGTCCAGAACGGCACAGCCGACTTTTCCTTTACGGTAGGATTGGGCGATCTGGACCGGGCCAAAGAAGTAATCGAAGGGCTGCACAGCGAGCTGCCTTACCGTGAAGTGACCTCTGAGGATAGTCTGGTGAAGGTATCGATTGTCGGTGCAGGCATGGTCAGCCATCCGGGTGTAGCTGCGCAGATGTTCGAAGTGATCTCCGGCCAGGGTGTCAGCATCAAGATGGTCAGCACCTCCGAAATTAAGGTGTCCTGTGTCATCGAGTCCGGTAATCTTCCGCAGATTATCCAGGCACTTCATACTGCCTACAATCTGGATACAGAAGAGCAAGCCTTTGTCGGCGGACCTCAGGACCGCAGATAAGCAGTTTATAATGAATTAAAAAAAGCCTGCAAGCCGCTGTTTTCAGTGGCTTGCAGGCTTTTTCTGTTAACCCAGCCGCCTGAACCGGCCCACAATTTCCACCGTCTCCAGCACATTTACGAATGATTTAGGGTCGGTCTCGAGAATGGTCTTGCGCAGCTCAGCCAGCTCATACCGGGTTGTAACGGTCATCAGCATCGTATTGCCCTCATGGCTGTACCCGCCCTCTGCGTTCACTACAGTTACCCCGTGGGGCAGCTGGGTGAGCCGGTTCAGCATCTTGTCACGCTCCTTGGTGACGATGAAGCAGGTCAGCTTGACGTGGCGGATATGAATCATATCCACCACTCTGCTTTTGACAAAAATACAAAGCATGGCGTACAGGGCAGAGTCCCAGCTTTTGAAGAAGCCGAGGCTTAAGATGACCAGCCCGTCCATCACGAACAGTACAGTGCCCATCGGAATATCGCGTTTGCGGGTAATGATCGAGCCCAGAATATCAAATCCCCCGGAAGACCCTCCTGCCCGCAGGGAGAATCCCACCCCGCTTGCAATGATGACTCCGCCGAAAATGCTGGCCAGAATCGGGTCCTTGGTCAGCTTAATGACCGGGATGACCGTCAAAAACCAGGTAGTAGCCACGACGGACAGCATGCTCAGACAGATATATTTTTTACCTACGGCCACAAAGCCCCAGATCAGAATCGGAAAGTTGATTGCAAAATAATACAGTGAAATATATTTCGGGTTCGTGAGATAGCCGATGATAGAAGCCGTCCCTGCCACCCCGCCGCTCAGCAGCTGATGCGGAATGAGGAAAAGCCGGAGCCCGCATGCTACCAGAAAAGCTGAAAGAATGATGACCGTTACATCTTTTACCTGTTTGGCTGCTGTGCTTGATACTAGCGGTACTACGAGATTACGAACTTGCATGCTGAAATTCCCCTCTTTTTATTTAGTCTATCCAACGTGATGCACTTCTATTTCCCTCTGTTCAACAACAAATTTATTTTATCACACTGATGATATTTTTTTATAAATAGTTTCACTATGATTTCTTTCACACATGTTGTTATATCTGCCCTATTTTCACTTGTCTAAAGTGGACAGCTTGCGCATATCCATGGAAGCAGAGCCTAAATAAAGGAGCTGAGCGGATTGGACAAGTATGTGAGCTGGATGGCGGTACTGAGGCTGCTGTCCGGCAGTGTGGAGATTACGGCGGCGCTGATAATGCTGAGGCTGAACCAGGTGGACAAGGCGCTGGCGGTGAATTCCGGACTGGCATTGGTTGGTCCGACGATTCTGATTCTGACGACTGCTGTCGGGCTTACAGGGATGGCCCAGGAGCTCTCATGGGGCAAGCTGGGCTGGATTGGCTGCGGTGTAGCCTTTCTCTTAATCGGTATTCTGAAAAAATGATAGATGATAGGCATAAAACTCAGGTACAAGCATAAATATGGAATAAAGCTAGAAAAGTAGAGGACAGCTTGGGGGTACATTGTATGGCTAATGACTGGCTTTTCTTATTTCCCGAAAAAGTAAGGGCCCTGCTGAGCGGATTGCCTGCCAATCTTCTTGCCCGGCTGGAAGAGGTCAGAGTCCGGGAAGGGCGTCCGCTGGAGATTAACTATTCCGGCAAATACCATTTCCTCTGCGGGAACGGCAGCCTGACCCAGCAGCCCGCAGAAGCGTACAAGCCAAGCCGGGAGGATACACACCGGCTGCTGGATCTCATCAGTAACCATTCCCTCTATACGATGGAAGAGGAGCTGCGCAAGGGGTTCATCACGATTCCCGGCGGACACCGGATCGGCCTCTCCGGCCGGACCGTACTCAGCGGAGGGGGTGTTGAGCATTTACGTGACATTACGGGCTTCAATGTCCGGATTGCCCGCGAGCTTCCGGGTATTGCCGACAGCGTGCTGCCCTATCTGGTTGAGCGGGGCCGGCAGCGGATTATGCATACGCTGATCCTCTCGCCTCCGCAGCACGGCAAGACCACGCTGCTGCGTGATCTCGCCAGGCAGATCTCCACGGGCAGCACTGCAGGGCGCGATGGCAGCCGCCCCGGCCTCAAGGTCGGCATCGTGGACGAGCGCTCGGAGATTGCCGGCAGCCGCCGGGGTATCCCGGCCTTTGATGTCGGTCCGCGCACTGACATCCTCGACGGCTGCCCAAAGGCTGAGGGAATGATGATGATGATCCGCTCCCTCTCGCCCGAGGTGCTCGTCGCTGATGAAATCGGCCGCCATGAGGATGCAGAAGCAGTAACCGAGGCGCTGCACGCCGGAATCTCGGTGGTAGCCACGGCACACGGCAAGGAGGTGGCCGAGCTGGCCCGGCGTCCGGGTCTCGGCGGACTGCTGGAGCACCGGATGTTCGAGCGGTATGTCATTCTGAACCGGACGGAAGCCGGACTTACCTTCCGTATTCTGGACGGGCAGAAGCGGGGGCTGCTCCTTATTACACCGGATGACCATCAGGGCGGTGAACGCCGTGCTTAAGCTGCTGGGTGCCGTACTGGTAGTGGTAGCCGGCGCACTGGCCGGGTTCACCCGGGCCGCCCAGTATGCAGACAGGCCAAGGAACATCCGGGGGCTTATCGCTGCACTGCAGCGGCTGGAGACAGAGATTCTCTACGGCTATACGCCGCTGCCGGAGGCGCTGCACCGGATCGGGCAGCAGTCGAAGGGAACGCTGCAGGCTTTCTTTACCGCAGCAGCGGAAGAAATGAGCCCGCCGCTGAACCGAACGGCGGAGGAAGCCTTTAAGCGGGCGGTGGAGCAGCATTTCCGGTCCGCTTCCCTGAAGGGGGCGGAGAAAGAAATTATCCGTCAGCTGAGCTGCACCCTGGGCACAAGCGACAGGTCGAATCAGAGCACGCATATTGCGCTGGCTTTACAGCAGTTGAAGCAGGAGGAGACAGTAGCCAGAGAAGATCAGGGCAAATATGAAAAGATGAGCAAAAGCCTGGGTCTGCTGCTTGGAGTATTGATCGTCATATTGATCTTTTAGCGAGGTGCCAGGAATGAATATTGAAGTCAACGCGATCTTTCAAATCGCCGGCATCGGCATTATCATCGCCATGATTCACACGGTGCTGAAGCAGATGGGCAAGGAGGACATTGCCCACTGGGTAACTATTGTCGGATTCATCATCGTCCTGTTTATGGTGATCCGGATGCTGGACGGCCTCCTGCAGGAAATCAAAACGATTTTTCTTTTTCAATAGGCAGGCGTTATGGAAATCATACAAGTAGTGGGAATCGGACTCTTATCGACGGTACTGATCCTTGTACTGAAGGAACAAAAACCGATGTTCGCCTTTCTGCTGACAACAGCGGCCGGCATCCTGATCTTCCTGTTCCTGATCGGCAAAATCGGTACCATTCTCGGGACGCTGGAGCGGGTGGCGGAGTCTTCGGGAATGGAGATGATTTATATCAAAACGGTGTTCAAAATCATCGGAATTTCCTACATCGCGGAGTTCGGGGCGCAGATTGTACGCGATGCCGGTCAGGAATCCATTGCCTCCAAGATTGAGCTGGCCGGCAAGGTGCTGATCATGGTGCTGGCTGTGCCGATCATCAGCATTATTATAGAAACGGTGATGAAGCTCCTGCCCGCCTGAGGCTCACATAGGGTAGACGCAGATTAGCAGAGAAGGGCGGGAAGGTAGATGCGGGACTCTCCAAAGTTAAATAAACTGCTGCTCCTGCTGCCCTTTCTGCTGCTGCTCTTGTGTAGTAATACGGCTCCGGCGGCGGCAACCGCCTCTCAGCCATCGGGCGGAACAACCTCGCCGGTAGACGGCTGGGTCAAGGGCCAGATGCAGAATCTCCCGCTGGACGGGGTCGAGTCCTACTGGGACCAGCTGATGACGGAATACGGGGGATTTTTCCCGGACGGGCAGACTCCCTCACTGATGGATATGCTGCTTCCGGGAGAGGACGGGCTGAGCTTTGCAGGGGTATTATCCGGGCTTGGCAGATTTATGTGGCATGAGGTGCTGTATAACGGAAAGCTGCTTGTAACGATCGTTATGATCAGTGTGCTCAGCATGATTCTGGAGACGCTGCAGACTGCTTTTGAACGCAAGACGGTCAGCAAAATTGCTTATATGCTCTGCTACATGGTCGTACTGGTCATAGCCGTCAACAGCTTCAATATTGCCATCGGGTATGCGAAGGATGCGATTGACCGGATGATTGATTTCATGATGGCGATGATTCCGCTGCTGTTCGCCCTCCTGGCGTCGATGGGCAACATCGTGACCGTTTCGGTTACGCATCCGCTGATTGTTTTTATGATTCATACGGTTGGCACATTGATCCACACCATAGTCTTCCCGCTGCTGTTCTTCTCGGCGGTGCTGCATCTGGTAAGCGCCATGTCAGACAAATACAAGCTGACCCAGCTGGCCAATCTTCTTCGCAATATAGGGGCCGGACTGCTGGGAGTACTGCTGACGGTCTTCCTGGGTGTCATTTCTGTCAAAGGCATCACCAGCTCTGTAACGGACGGTGTAACGATCCGGGCAGCCAAGTATATCACCGGGAATTTCGTGCCTGTCATCGGTAAAATGTTCGCAGACGCCACCGACACTGTTATTTCGGCTTCGCTGCTGGTAAAGAATGCAATCGGGCTGTCAGGGGTCATTATCATCCTGTTCCTGTGTGCATTCCCGGCGATCAAAATCCTGATTCTGGCACTGATCTACAATGTGGCTGCGGCGGTCATGCAGCCGCTCGGCGAGACGCCGATTGTATCCTGCCTGCAGACGATCGGCAAAAGCATGATCTATGTTTTTGCAGCTCTGGCAGCCGTCTCCCTGATGTTTTTCCTGGCTGTAACCATTATGCTGACCGCCGGGAACGTCACTGTAATGATGAGGTAATGCCGGCAGTTTTGGAAGAAGCAACTGCAAATGCCTACTAACGTTCAGGAGGTTTAGCTTATGACCTGGTTAGGCGATTGGCTGCGGGAGCTCATACTGGTAGTCCTGATGGCTGCCTTTGTGGAGATGCTGCTTCCGGGCAAGTCGATGGAGCGGTACGCCAGGCTGGTGCTCAGTCTGCTGGTCCTGCTGACGATGCTGAGCCCGGTTGTCTCCCTGCTGAAGGGGGATGCCGCCAAGGAATTGAGCGTTGCACTTGTGCAGCAGGAGCAGCGGGGCGGACTGCTCCGCGGGGCAGGCCGGGGAGCCGGGACGCTGGAACAGATCCTGGCAGACGGGCGGATGCTGGCGGCAGGGGCGAAGGAGCAGAGCCTGCAGCTGGCTGCGGAGGAGGTGGCCGGGCAGATGCAGGAGCAGGTTGCCGGCAGTACCGGCCTGCAGGGCGTTAAGGTGACAGTCAAGCTCGGGCTCGGCCTGGCATCCGGCCTTGGCGGTGAAGAGGTTCCGGTCATTACCGGGGTTACCGTTTCGCTGCCGGCTGCATCCGGTACAGGGCCGAACAGCGGCACGGAAGCAGGAGCGGGTACCGGAGCTGAGCCGATCCGGGTTGAGCCGGTGGTGCCGGTCCAGGTGCAGATCGGCGAGAGTGAAGGCGGAGCTGCCAGGGAAGCAACAGCCGGAGCTGCGGGCGGCGTGAATGGCGGGCAGGATGCCGGAGCTGCGGATGTTGCGGCGACGGCTGAAGGGATCATAAGGATGCTGGAGACGAGCTGGAACCTGGAACGCGGCATCATTCAGGTCGCAGGCAATCCCGCAGACACCGGAAAATCATGAAGCTGCAGCGTGGCAGCAAGGGGGGACAAGAGTGGCTAACTGGTTAAAAAAGCTGGAGCAGTGGGCAGGCGGAGGCTCCGGCAGTCCGAAAAGGAGTCATACCTTCCGCTGGCTGATCATTTTGGGACTGCTGGGTGTGGCAATTATGCTGTTCAACTCTTTTGTAAACGTCAAGAAGCTCGACAGCGAGAACACGGGGCGGGAACCGCCGGCTGCTGAATCATCCCAGACAACCCTGCAGCAGGGGGAGCTCAATAACGGGAGTGCTTTTGACACCATTGAACTGGCGATGGAGCAGCGCACTAAGGAAATTCTCGAGAAAATTGTAGGAGTCGGAACGGTTGATATTATGGTCACAGTGGAATCCACAGAAGAGATCGTTGTGACGCGCAATATGAATGATTCACAGCAGCAGAGTGAGGAGACCGATGCCAGCGGCGGCAAACGCCATACGACACAATACACAAGGGACGGGGAGATCGTCACCTACAGCCAGTCAGGCGATGAAACTCCGATCATAACGAAGCGGATTAAGCCCCAGGTACGCGGCGTACTCGTTGTAGCCAAGGGCGCGGAGAACAAGGTCGTCCGCGGATTGATCGAAGAGGCTGTACAGAAGGGCCTGAATGTTCCGAGCTACCGCATTTCCGTCGTCCCCCGCAAGCAGGAATAGGCGGACAGATCAGCAGATAACTAATATATTTTTTAGGAGGAAAAGAAAATGAAGGGCAAAAGACAAACGATTTGGTTGGTTTCCATGCTCAGCTTGATGGTGGTGCTCTCGGCTTACTACTTGTTTACGGAAGACACAGGGTCCTCCATTCCGAAGGAAACAGCAGGGACAATACAGGTAGACAGTGCGAATAACGTAGCAGGCAGAGCGGATAATACAGTGCTGGATAACGGGCTGGTCATCAATGAAGTAGATACACAGGGCGCACTCAGTACGGATGCAGACTCAGAGGCTGCAGCAACAGTTGAGGATAAGACTACAGCAGCTGTTACCGAACCGGCTGCCGGCGCAGCATCTCCTGTAGCGAGCAGCAAACCGGACAGCTCCAAGGAAACTTCGGCTGCTGTCACTGACAAGACTGCGGGAGAGCAGGCAACGGCAAGCACTGATAAGGGTGTAACGGATAAAACAACAACGGATAAAGTAGCGGCTGATAAAGCCGAAGATACTGCCCCGGCCGGCAGCACTCCGGTTAAGAGTGAGGATGAAATTCTGAAAGAAGTGGCTGCCCAGAGCGCTTCCGCAAGCAGCATGTTCACCAACTACCTGTTTGAACGCGAGCAGCTGAACTTGAAGAGCTACAATGATCTGATCGCCCAGATTAACGATATGAGCAAGACGCCGGCGGAGAACGCTGTGGCTCAGGAGCAGCTTACCAAGCTTGAAGAAAAGGAATCCAAAATCAGCGATATCGAAACCAAGCTGCAGCAGAAATACGGCGAGGCAATCGTCAAAGAAGAAACAGGCAACAGCTACACCGTGGTTGTGCTGAGCGACAAACTTGATGTGAAGCAGGCTGTAGGCATCGTGGATCTGGTGATGAAGGAGCTGAGCGTTACCCAGGACAAGATCAGAGTCCAATACGTATCAGAGCAATAATTACCAGTATAAAAAAGCAAATAATGTCGAAAGAGCTCGGGTTGCCCCGGGCTCTTTCCATTTCTAGCGTTTGTGATATAATACATAAAGTTATCATGATGAAAGCGACCTCAGATTTGCGTTATCCCTGAAGCTGTGCTTCAAAGAGAAACGGTGAGGCCGTTTTTTGCTTGAAAGATAAGAATGGATATATTTCACGCGATCCTTTTTCCTTATCTTTTTCGCAGAAAGGATACCGTCATTTTAAGGACGGCGTAACCGTTTCGACTTACCCGTACCAGAAAAGTGGCTTCGAGAGAAAGCTGAAGGAGTGAACGATTAAATGTTCAAGTTAAGCGAGATTAAGGAATTGATTAAATTGCTGGACCAGACCTCCTCCGTACATGAGCTGGAGATTGAAAGCGAAGGAATGAAGCTGGCTATACGTAAACCGGATCGCCCTGAAGCTGATGGCAACGCAATCCAGGCGGCTCCTTATGTCTATCCCTTTACGCCAGCACCGCAGCCGCACAGCCTTCAGCATGTTGCACCTACGGCCCCAAGCGAGATTCCGGCTGCAGTACAGCCGCAGTCTTCCCCTGCCGAAGGAGCATTACATAAAATTGTTTCTCCAATGGTAGGGACCTTCTATAGTGCCGCTTCACCGGAATCGCCATCTTTTGTTAATGTAGGTGACCGGGTGAATGAGAAATCAACCGTCTGCATCATTGAAGCAATGAAGCTGATGAATGAGCTTGAGGCGGAAGTAAGAGGCGAAATCGTGTCAGTGCTAGCCGAGAACGGCCAGCTTGTGGAATACGGCCAGCCGCTGTTTCTGGTAAAGCCGGAGTAACCGCCGCAGCACTAGAACTAGAGGAGCTTGCAAGCCTCGTTAAACTTTGGGAGGAAACGCATGAACATTCAAAAAGTGCTGATCGCCAACCGCGGGGAAATTGCGGTTCGCATCATTAGAGCCTGCCGCGAAATGGGTATCTCCACTGTAGCGGTCTATTCGGAGCCTGACCGGGATTCACTGCATGTCCGGCTGGCGGATGAGGCTTATTGTATCGGTCCGACGGCATCCAAGGACAGCTATCTGAATTTTACCAATATTATGAGTGTCGCTACCTTAACCGAGTGCGATGCCGTTCATCCGGGATACGGATTTTTAGCAGAAAATGCTGATTTTGCCGAGATCTGCGGCTCCTGCAATATCACCTTTATTGGTCCTTCGCCGGACGCTATTACCCGTATGGGGGACAAGGCGGTAGCAAAAGAAACGATGAAGCTGGCCGGTGTTCCGGTTATTCCGGGCTCTGACGGCCTGGTGGGCGATGTGGAAGAGGCCATTATGCTGGGCCGTGACATCGGCTACCCGATCATCGTGAAGGCTACCGCAGGCGGCGGAGGCAAAGGCATCCGTATCGCCGAGGATGAGGAATCACTGGTCAAGCAGATTACTGCTGCACAGCAGGAAGCACAGAAGGCCTTCGGCAATGCCGGTGTATATCTGGAGAAATTCCTGACCGGCATGAAGCATGTTGAAATCCAGATTATTGCCGATAATCACGGAAATGTCGTCCATCTGGGCGAACGGGACTGCTCCGTGCAGCGCCGCCGCCAGAAGCTGGTCGAGGAGGCTCCGTGTCCGGTGCTGACGCCGGAAGTACGCGAAGCAATGGGCCAGGCGGCTGTCCGTGCGGCACAGGCCGTGAACTATTCGGGCGCAGGCACGCTGGAGTTTCTGCTGGGTCCGGACGGCCAGTTCTACTTCATGGAAATGAACACCAGAATCCAGGTTGAGCATCCTGTAACCGAGATGGTCACCGGCGTGGACCTGATCAAGGAAATGATCTCGGTGGCTGAGGGCAACACATTGTCCTTCACCCAGGAAGATATCGTGATTAACGGCTGGTCTATCGAATGCCGTATTAATGCTGAAGATCCGGACAAGAACTTTATGCCTTCGCCAGGCAAAATCGGCTTTTACCTGCCACCGGGCGGGCTGGGTGTGCGGGTAGACAGCGGGGCTTACCCAGGCTATACAATTTCACCGTTCTATGACTCCATGATTGCCAAGCTGATCGTCTGGGCGCCTACACGCCAGGAGGCGGTTGCAAAGATGAAGCGGGCGCTGGCAGAGTTTGCTGTGGAAGGCATACATACCACGATCCCGTTCCACCAAAAGCTGCTGGAGCATCCGGTGTTCCTGGACGGGAATTTCGATATCAAGTTCCTGGAAGAGTATGAAATTTAGGAAGCATTCTCATTGTTTGTCATAAAGTTCGGCAAATGATATAGTATGTTTAATAAGAGACGTGCTCTCCGCTATAAATATTGAACAACTTTTTTATTGAAAGGGTTGAAGTCCAAGATGAGTACATTGCCGACGGAATACGAGCGTACGGAGATCGGCGAGATCCAGATTGCTCCTGAAGTAATCGAGGTTATCGCTGGTTTGGCTACCGTAGAGGTTAAAGGCGTTGCAGGCATGAGCGGCGGTTTCGCAGGAGGAATTGTGGAGCTTCTCGGCCGCAAGAACCTGTCCAAAGGAGTAAAGGTAGAGGTTGGACAGCGTGAGGCTGCTGTTGACGTGTCCGTCATTATCGAATACGGCAACCGTATTCCGGAAGTGGCCGGCGAGATCCAGCGCAATGTGAAACGCTCCATCGAGACCATGACCGGACTGACTGTAGTGGAAGTGAACGTGCATGTCCATGACGTCCAGTTCAAAACAACCGGGAATACCGACAAGAGCGAAGATATAGAAGCGGTTCACCGCGTGAAATAAGGGCCCTCGTTTATCCATAAACCCCCGACAGCACCGTCGAGGGTTTACTCTAATTTAAGGAGGTTATGAGACTCGTGGCAAAAATTTTGGACAGGCTTCTGCTGTTTATATACAGCCTAAGCATCGGAATATTATCTGTAATTGCCATTCTCCTCCTGAGCGGCGCAATACCGGATACGCTGGAGATTCAGGATGGTCCGGCCGCGTATATTGCAGCTATTGCAGTGGCCGTCATTCTGTTCCTGCTCAGCATCCGTTTCTTCTACATCTCCCTGCGCCGTGACCGGGCTTCCCAGCCGTCAGTAGACCAGCGTACGGAATACGGGGATATTCAGATTTCCATGGAAACCATTGAGAACCTGAGCCTGAAGGCTGCAGGTAAGGTCAAGGGAATCCGGGATCTGAAATCACGGATACGCGTGTCGCAGGCCGGACTTGAGATTATGATCCGCGCAGTGGTGGACGGCGAGCATTCGCTCCCGCTGCTGACTACAGAGGTTCAGCGTCAGGTGCATGATTTCGTACAGGAGACGACCGGTATTCCGGTTGCAGACGTTTCGGTCTATATTGCCAACCTCTCACAGTCTCCAAGCTTCAAAAGTCGAGTGGAATAGAGGTGAGTTTCCCTTATGCCCTGGAAAGAAATATGGGAAAGTCACGGGGGCAGAATTGCCGGAGTAACCTTCGGTATTGTGCTTGGCCTGATTTATTTAATTAGCGGTTTTTGGGATATGCTGTTCTTTGCACTGGTAGTGTTCATCGGATATACGCTTGGCAAAAGAAAGGATACGGCGCAGCCGCCCCTGTTCACATGGCAGGAGCTGGTTGAGCGGCTATCTGGACGCTGGCGTCCCTTCAAATGAACCGCGATAGCCTTTCTCCCGGAGCCTGGAACCCGTTTCATTTGTGTTGCCTGGCTTTGGCGGGAAGGGGCTGCGCGGTTTTTTGAATTGCTAACGGAGAGAATTGGCCGTAAAGCCGGGAAGCCGCGAATAACAATCCGTTTAACTGTGTTTCGTACAATTAGATACCGGCATATGCACCCCAGTGAAGCTCCGGTCCGGTTTTTAACTGTACGAAATACAATTAGGGATTAAGAATACCGCTTTGAGCTGAAAATAACGGTGCTTCTGAATGTAATGAATGATTTGCCGGAAACAATGTTTTACGATATAAAATGCGAGATAAGATTGTAGGAGGAACACATGAAGAGACGTTTAGCGAGAGAGATTATTGTACAGAGCCTGTACCAGATGGAAATGAACGATGTGGATAGTGCGGAAGCAGTAGAAATGCTGATTGCAGAGGCATCTGAAGAGAACGAGACCGAGCATGTCATAACGGACGAGGCGGAGCTAAAGGCTTACGTTGTCCTGCATGTGAACGGCGTATGGGAGCATAAGGTAGCGATCGACGACATGCTGGAGCATTATCTGAAGGGCTGGCAGATGAGCCGCCTGTCCCGTGTAGACCGTCAGATTCTGCGCCTGGCTACCTTTGAGATGGTCTTTGCAGACGATGTACCGGCCAAGGTTGCGGTAAACGAAGCGATTGATCTGGCCAAGCATTTCGGCACAGAGGACTCCGGCAAGTTCGTGAACGGGGTACTGGGCAAGATGATCCAGGAGATCGACAAGCTGAAAAGCGGGCTGTAAGCACCGCGAAAGAATAAGCATTAGCCCGTATAACCTATCCATTCGTGCAGCAATCACACTTCTACAGCAGATAAAAAGGGGAGAGACTTACATGACAGCAGCAATCATCAGCGGTAAACAGGTATCCGACGAAATTCGTATTGACATCGCCCGGCAGGTGAAGGAGCTGGCAGAGCACGGCGTTAAGCCAGGGCTTGCTGTCGTTCTGGTCGGTGAAGACCCGGCATCCCAGGTGTATGTCCGTAATAAGGAGAAATCCAGCACTGAGCTAGGCTTCCACTCCGAAGTGCACCGGCTCGATGCAGAGACAAGCCAGGCGGAGCTGCTCGCCCTGGTGGCAGAGCTGAACAACCGGAATGATATTGATGGTATTCTTGTACAGCTTCCGCTGCCTAAGCATATTGAGGAGAAGGCGGTTATTGACGCCATTGCTGTGGAAAAAGATGTGGACGGTTTCCATCCGATTAATGTCGGCAATCTGGTCATCGGTGATGACAGCCTGCTGCCTTGTACGCCTGCCGGCTGTATTGAGCTGATCAAGCGGACAGGAACCGGGATTTCCGGCAAGCATGCCGTTGTAATCGGCCGGAGCAATATTGTCGGCAAGCCGGTCTCCCTGCTGCTGCAGCGTGAGAATGCCACTGTAACGATGTGCCATTCCCGCACGGCGAATATGGCTGAAATCTGCCGTCAGGCGGATATCCTGGTAGTGGCAATCGGACGGGCTAATTTCATTGACGGTTCATATGTGAAGCCGGGTGCTGTAGTCATTGATGTAGGGATGAACCGGCTGGATACCGGTAAGCTTGCCGGAGATGTGGACTATGACAGCGCGAAGGAAGTTGCCGGGTATATCACTCCTGTACCGGGCGGTGTTGGCCCGATGACCATTACCATGCTGATGAGCAACACGCTGATTGCGGCCAAACGCCGCCGCGGCCTGGAATAGGGACTGCTTATGGCAGACGAACGGCAAGTCTTATCCATTAAAGATCTTAACAAATATATCCGGATGAAGCTGGATTCGGATGTTCTCCTGTCGGATGTATGGGTCCGCGGGGAGATATCCAACTTCACACATCACGGCAGCGGACACATGTATTTCACGCTGAAGGATGAGAGCAGCCGGATCAAGGCCATTATGTTCGCCTCGCATAACCAGCGCCTGCCCTTTGTCCCGAAGGAAGGGACAAAGGTAATCGCCAGAGGCAATGTAACGGTATACGAACGGGACGGGCAGTACCAGTTCTACGCAACCCATATGCAGCCTGACGGAATCGGCAGCCTGTATATGGCTTACGAGCAGCTTAAGCAGAAGCTGGAGAAGGAAGGGCTGTTCGCTGCGGACCGCAAGCGCCCGCTGCCGCGCTTTCCGCGCGTGGTAGGTGTTGTCACCTCACCGACAGGTGCGGCCGTGCGGGATATCATTATCACGCTGCAGCGGCGCTTTCCCCAGGTGGCGGTGGTACTCTATCCCGTGCTGGTGCAGGGCAAGGGAGCTGCGCCTTCCATCGTGAAGGCGATTCAGAACCTGAACGCCATGGGCGAGGCCGACGTGCTCATTGTCGGCCGCGGGGGCGGCTCACTGGAGGAGCTGTGGGCCTTTAACGAAGAAGCGGTGGCGCGGGCCATTGCCGGCTCCGGCATTCCGGTGATCTCGGCAGTCGGTCATGAGACCGACTTCACGATCGCCGATTTCGCCGCCGATCTGCGGGCGGCGACCCCTACGGCGGCAGCCGAGCTGGCTGTGCCGCATGCTGCCGAGCTCGCTGCGCAGCTGCGCACCGCCGAGCAGCGGCTGCGG
>NZ_CCDG010000055.1 GCF_000723885.1 Paenibacillus camerounensis | reverse complement strand
CGGGGACTACTGCAGCGGCGGGTGCCACGCGCAGCGCCTTCTCGCGGTAGGCAGTCACGAGCTTGACGCGCGTGCTGCCGCCGGTGTTGTAGTCCCCGCTGCGTTCGCGGAACTCGAGAAGCAGCTTCTCGCGCCGCCGTGCGCCGCTGCGGACCTGAGGCGGCGCGTCGCCAGGCTCCGCGAGCACCTCGACGAGCGGAGCCTTCGTCTTGTAGAAGACGACGGTGATCAGCCCGAGGCCGAGCCGGCGGCACAGCCCGGTGAGCTCGCCCCAGCGCTGGTTCACCGCGCCTTTTTTATCGCGGACGCGTTCCACGGCGAGGTAGACGTTGGGGCTGAGGCGCAGACGTTCAACCCCCTGCAGCAGCAGGGCGAGGTTGAACGTTTTTTTCATCTCCACAATCAGCGGCTGATCCTCGCCCTCCCGCAGGCCAACAAGGTCACAGGTGCGCACCTCACCCTTGATTGAGTAGCCATACCTCTCAAAATAAGCCTTAAGAGGAGCATACAGCTCCGTTTCATGCTTAATCGCCATCGTAGTCACTCCCTGCAGTATTGCTGGTTATTTCATGCCTGATCGCCATCAAAAGTCACTCCTTGCAGATGTCCTGCTCGTTCACAGTATCTTTCATGTGTGCAGCTTTTCCGGTTCCATCTATATAACTAACGTTAAATGTGAAGTTCTAGTATTCATAATGATTCTCTATTATAGCACAGCAAAAAAGAGGTCAACTATTCCGGGCTCCCCGCATAGGTATGTAATACACTTTTAAAGCCAATCGAGCAAGTAGGAGCGCAAGAGGAGGCAGCGAGCAATGGACATTTTTGAGCGAATAGCTTCGTATCGGGCTGAGAATGACCGTTTGGCGTGGAGCGGTACCTTCAAGGACTATATAGGACTGCTGAGAAAAGACCCTTCTCCCGCTAAAACGGCTCACTCACGCGTATACGACATGATCAAATCACATGGCGTAGAGGACATTAACGGACGCAAGCGGTATAAGTTTTTTGAGCAGGAGATCTTCGGGCTGGACCGTGCGGTTGAAAAGCTGGTGGAGGAGTATTTCCATTCCGCTGCCCGCCGGCTCGACGTCCGTAAACGGATTCTGCTTCTTATGGGGCCGGTCAGCGGCGGTAAATCGACACTGGTTACGCTGTTAAAGCGCGGCCTGGAGCAATATTCACGTACCGATGCCGGCGCTGTATACGCAATTGAAGGCTGCCCGATGCATGAGGAGCCGCTGCACCTGATTCCGCTGGAGCTGCGCCCGGAGATAGAGCGTGAGCTCGGCGTACGGATTGAAGGTAACTTATGCCCGTCCTGCCAGATGCGGCTAAGAAATGAATATCACGGCGATATCGAGCAGGTCAAGGTTACCCGCGTTATTTTGTCGGAAGAGGAACGTATCGGCATCGGGACCTTCAGCCCGTCTGATCCGAAATCACAGGATATTGCCGACCTGACCGGCAGCATCGACTTCTCGACCATTACCGAATTCGGCTCGGAATCCGATCCGCGCGCCTACCGGTTCGACGGGGAGCTGAACAAGGCCAACCGCGGTCTGATGGAATTCCAGGAAATGCTGAAGTGCGACGAGAAGTTCCTGTGGAACCTGCTGTCCCTGACCCAGGAAGGAAATTTCAAGGCCGGACGGTTTGCGCTGATCAGCGCGGATGAGCTTATCGTGGCCCATACCAATGAAACAGAGTACAAATCCTTTATCTCCAATAAAAAGAACGAAGCGCTGCAGTCCCGCATGATTGTTATGCCGGTGCCGTACAACCTGAGAGTATCGGAAGAGGAAAAGATCTACGCCAAGCTGATCGGCCAGAGCGACATGAAGCATGTGCATATTGCGCCGCATGCCCTGCGGGCCGCTGCGATTTTCTCCATCCTGACCCGGCTCAAGGAGAGCAAGAAGCAGGGGATGGACCTGATCAAAAAGCTGCGGATGTACGACGGCGAAGAGGTCGAGGGCTATAAGGAAGCCGATCTCAAGGAGATGCAGACCGAATATCTGGATGAGGGCATGTCCGGCATCGATCCGCGGTATGTCATTAACCGGATTTCCAGCGCCCTGATTAAGGGTGATCTGCAGTGCATGAATGCGCTGGATGTGCTGCGGGCGATTAAGGACGGACTGGATTCCCACCCTTCGATCACCAAGGAAGAGCGCGAGCGTTATCTGAATTTCATTTCCATTGCCCGCAAGGAATACGATATTCTCGCCAAAAGCGAAGTGCAGAAGGCGTTTGTTTACTCTTTTGAAGAGTCAGCCAAGACATTGTTCGAGAACTATCTCGACAACATTGAGGCGTACTGCAACTGGACCAAAATCCGTGATCCGCTTACAGATGAAGAGATGGAGCCGGATGAGCGGCTGATGCGCTCGATTGAAGAGCAGATCGGCATCTCGGAGAACGCCAAAAAAGCCTTCCGCGAAGAGATCCTGATCCGCATCTCGGCGTACTCGCGCAAAGGCAAGAAGTTCGAATACAATAATCACGACCGGCTGCGTGAAGCGATTGAGAAGAAGCTGTTCACCGATCTGAAGGATATCGTGAAGATCACCACCTCGTCCAAAACGCCGGATGAAAGCCAGCTGAAGCGGATCAATGAGGTGTCCAGACGCCTGATCGAGGAGCACAACTACTGCCCGATCTGCGCCAATGAGCTGCTGAAATATGTGGGAAGCTTGCTGAACCGGTAAGCGCCTTTTGATGAAGGGCAGCCAAAAGACCAAAAAACAGCCATGTCAATGAGTTCATGCTGACATGGCTGTTTTTTTGGTGTTTATTTCGACTGCTTCGCATACCATTCCGAGAACTGCTTCTGGTACTCGGCAATATATTTGTCGATGCCCGCCGCCTTCAGCCGCTCCAGCGCTTTCGGGAAGGCAGTTTCATAATCGCTGAAGCCGCTGCCGATCGGGGCAAGGTATTCGGTTAATACACCGTTCAGCTTGGTTTCTTCATTTTTGACCGGTGTGTTGTCGAAGTTAAAGCCGGCACCCTTGGAGATGATGGCTCCGTCATCCCAGGCCTTGTAATCGGCGATGAAATCATCCGGTACAGTGTTATCGAAGCGGATAAAGTTTTTGTTCATCAGCAGCCAGTCGGGAATGAGCGAATCGGTGGTGATTTTGGTCAGGCGGCCGTTCGCATCCAGGGTGTAGTCGGTGCCTTCAATACCATAGGCGAACAGGTCATACAGCTCCTGGTTTTTTTGCAGCAGGTTGAAGAACATGAGATACCGTTCCGGGTCCTTGGCTGCGGCAGAGACGAAGAAGGCGGTACTGTATGTGCCACGGCTGATTTTTGGACGGCCGGTGCCGAGGAAATAGTTGACCAGCTTGGCATCAGGAACCGCCTGGGAAATGGTAGCTGCCCCTTCGAACGGACGGGCTGCTGTTCCAGCCCAGATCATGGCCTTGCCGGAGTTCCAGTCGGACTGCAGCTGGGGCACATTGGTGGCGGCGTATTTTGGAATAATGCCTTTGTCATACCAGCCGCGCATCAGGTTCGAATAAGCTTTGAATTCTTCGGTTTCAAACCAGCTGATGATCTTGTCATCCTGGACGGATTCATCAAGCGCGATAAAATCATTTTGCCAGTAGAGGTTTTGGTCAGTGTAATCATAGAGCAGCATTCTGCGCGCATCGGTACCGGCATATCCGACCAGCTCGGGATGAACGGCATGGACTTTATCATAAAAAGCCTCAAGCTCGGCCAGGGAAGTCACCTGGGTCATGCCAACCTCCTCCAGCAGATCCTGGCGGACCAGCACGCTGTAAAATTCGGCGGAGTTCGGCTTATTGCCTACAGGAATCGCGTACTGCTTGCCGCTCAGCTGGAAGGCGGTGAAGGAAGCTTCATCGACATTTTTACTCAGATCCGGTAAAGCTGCGACATATGGGGTAAGATCGGCATACAGGCCTTTGGCAACTGATTTTACCATGTAGTTGGTGTCGGTATAGGTGGCGAAATCCTCGCCCGTTGAGAGCATCAGGTCGGTTTTACCGCCGCCGTATTCGGTCCAGGGCAGGAACTGGAATTCCACCTCGGCATTGATTTCTTTTTTGACTACATCGTAGAACTCGGTCTTCGCCAGCTCCTTCATCCGGTTAGACTCATCGCCGTAGAGGACGATCTTCAGCTTGGCCGGTGCCAAAGTGGCGTTGTCCTTTGTGCTGTCAGCTGTAGATGACGGTGTTGTTTCTTCGCCGCCCGTGCTGCCGACATTGCCGGAGTTAGCGCTTTCATTATTGCCCTGGGAGCAGGCGCTTAACAGGAACACAGCGGAGAGGAGCAGACTTATCCAACCTTTTTTCTTGTTCATGATGAACCCTCCTGAATTAGAATGTACACATGAGGCGTATATTGCATCGGCCGTGCTCCTGTACCCATTGTACAACATGCCGGGATACGGAGGCACAAGCCTGGGGCAATCTGCATAGCTGCTGGATGCCGGAATCAGCCTTTGACTGATCCGACAATAATCCCTTTAACGAAAAAGCTCTGAAGAAACGGATACAGTATGGCGATCGGCAGAACGGTCAGGCAGGTCATGGCCATTTTGGCTGTTTCCAGCGGCGGGGCAATGATAGCGCCTCCAACATGTGCAGCATTGCCGGAGGCAAGGAACTGGATGTTGGCCATCATGTTGTACATCAGATATTGGATCGTATAGAGCTCCTGGTCGGTCACCAGCATCAGCGGCAGGTAGAAGTCATTCCAGAACTGCAACGCGTAGAAAAGGGAGATCGTAACCAGCCCGACCCGGCCGAGCGGGATCATAATGCTGAAAAAGATCCTCAGGTGGCCCGCACCGTCAATCTGCGCTGACTCCACGATTTCATGCGGAATGCTGCGGAAGTAATTAGCCATCAGGAACATCAGGAAGACACTTAGCACATAAGGAATAAACAGTCCGAGCAGCGTATCCCCGAGATGATAATATTTGGTGCTGAGCAGATACCACGGCAGTGTTCCGCCGCTGAACAGCATGGTGAAGTAGGCAAAGAAGGCGAAGACGTTCTTGAGCCGGAAGCCTTTGACAGAAATGACGTAGGCATAGGCGGTAGTCACCAGCACGGCGGTGAGGGTACCGAGAACGGTTACAACGAGCGACATAGAGTATGCCCGTATGATCTGCTCGGCTTTGGAGCCGAACAGGAACTGATATGTTTCCAGGCTGAAGCCGCGCGGCCAGAAGGAGTAGCCTTCGGCGGCAATTCTCGATTCCGTGGAAAGTGAGCCGGACACCGCCAGCACAAACGGTACAAGGCAGATGACCGAGAATACAGCGATGCAGATGTAAAAGAAAACGAGCAGGCCTTTATTTTCAGTAGCGGGCATGATTCTGGCCTCCTAAAATAGTTTGCTGTCTTTGTCATACCAGCCCGCCAGCTTGTTGGCCAGCAGCACCAGAATGAAGCCAAAGACGGACTGGTACAGGGTAATGGCTGAAGCAAAGCCGAATTCGCCGGACCGGATGGCTGTGCGGTAGACATAGACGTCAATGATATCGGTGGTCGGCAGCAGCAGCGGGTTAAGGAAGGTGACGCCCATAATCATACTCAGGTCGCCCTTCAGCATCCCGCCGATCCCGAGCAGGGTCATTAATATAATGGAAGGAATTAGCATCGGAACGGTGATTTTGGTAATGATCTGCCACCGGGAAGCCCCGTCGATTTTGGCCGCTTCATAATAAGAGGTATCGATCCCCTGCAGCACAGCATAGTAGATGATGGCGCCATAGCCGGCGCTTTTCCAGATATTCGCCAGCACCAGGATGACTACAAACAGCCACGGACTGGAGTACCAGTCCATTTGACTGAGCCCGAGCGCCTGAAGCAGCTGGTTGAGAATGCCTTTGTCATAATCCAGCAGGGAGAAGAGGATCGCCCCGATAATAATCCAAGAGATAAAATAGGGGAAAAACATCACGCTCTGCGTCACCTTAATAAACCACTTGCTGCGCAGCTCGTTCAGAATAACGGCGATCGCCACAGAGCAGAAGGTGCCGGTCAGCATATAAAGCGCATTCAACATTACGGTGTTGCGGGTAGCCCGCAGGGCATCCTCCATACTGGAAAAGAAAAATTCAAAGTTGGAGAAGCCGGCCCACGGGCTGCCGAAGATTCCGTCATTATAGTTGTAGTTCTTAAAGACGAGAATCAGGCCGCTCATCGGCAGGTAGGCAAACAGAATCAGAATAATGATGCCCGGCAGGGCGAGCAGGTACAGCGAGCTGTCCCGCCTAAGCGATTTGCGGAGTCTTCCGATACGGGAAGTCTTGGGGCCCGGGCTGTGCCGTACCGGTGTTCCGGGTGCAGCCTCTTGGATCATTAACAGTCACTCCTTTATGCTGGCGTTATCATTTCTTCCGTGCTTCAGCAGCACGCTTTACAAGGCAAAGCATAAGTCTGATGCATATGTAAACGCTACCAAAATAAACGGGGAAAAGTTAAAAAAAGCGGAAATTACGGGCTTAAAAAAACGTAAAAGGCTTCATTTTTCTGCGTTTTGGGCATGAAAAGGCGTATCCGGGGGGCAAACAGGGGGAGAAACAGGCATAAATGGGAGACTTTTTGATGATTGTCTGGAATACTGTAGGCAGAATTGGCCTGGCATACTCGTGCAAAAAGAGATGTCCGGACAGCCAGCTGCTGCATTCGAACATCTCTTTTTATTGCCCTTCGCCACCACTACGGGGACTGCATTGCGCGTTAATCCTGCTGCCGCAGAATATGGCTCATCCGCCATTTGGACGGGGTCACCCCGTAGCGCTTTTTAAATTGCGTGGTAAAGTAGGTGCTGCTGTTATAACCAACCTTGCCGGCGATGTCCCGGATATCCAGCCCGAGCTCGTTAACCAGCAGCAGCTCAGCCTGCTCCAGCCGGACCAAATTGACAAAATCGGGAAAGCTGCAGCCTACTTCTTCGGCAATTAGCCTGCTGAGGTACGCCGGGCTGAGCGACAGCTTCTGGGCAAGCGAGTTAAGCGACAGCCCGGGGTCATTGTAACGCTCCCTGATGTAGATGATGGCTTCAGCCGCGACACTACGGGACTGCACAGCACTCATGCCATCGATCCGGCCGGCAGCAGTATAACAGCATTCCTCCAGCCAGCCGCGCAGCTTGTCATAGCTCTGGAGCTGTGAGATCGCCTGGTAGTAATCCAGAAATCCGGAATGCCGGATTTCACTGCCCGGACCGGCAGTGCGCTCAAGCTCCTGAGCCAGCCTGCATACGGCGATTATGGCCAGTTCTATCCGGTAGCCGGTCACAACGGCAAGCAGACGCTCCACCGCCTGGGGGATATGGCTTCGCTGTTCAGGCAATCTGACAGACTGCAGCACCGGTTCTAACGTGCTGTCAGGTACCGGACTGCTGTTCAGGTGAATTGTGTCATCAGCAAAAACAATGTTGCGTTGTTCCAGAAATTTAACATAATGGAGCCCGTTGGCCGCTTCAATATAATTCGGCTTCAGGAGGCTGAGATCATCCGTCAAGCCGCTGATACCGAGTGCACAGCGTACTCCGGGCTGTGTTAGCCCTACTGCGAGCGCCTCCCAGTTACTGCGGTAGAGGGCATAATCTCCTAAGCTTCCGCTGTGAAGCTCACTTAAGATAAGGACCGCCGACCCTTCATGCGGGTGAAAAGCCTGTACAGCAGCCAGTCCGGAGAATTCCGTACGGATCTGTGCAACTGCATCGCCGCATATCTGCTGCAGTGTGGGAGCTGGAAGCTCCTCCATCACTGCAAGCACACATACGCAGTATGCTCCCCCGGCCGTGCCCAGGCTCATATTGGGCTTAACGGATTCGTCAGGAGCCCTGCGTGGGGAGAGCAGCCAGCGCATCAGTGCGCTGTCGTCACTTTCTTTTTTTAGCTGGTTGAGCCGAGCTCCGATCATTTCCAGCTCCTGGCTGGCAGAGGCGAAATCACCGCCTCTCTTCAGCGCCTCCTCATTGCCGGACAGATGGAGGATATTGCCGAACAGCCGGCCGATCGGCTGGTACATTTGCCGGGAGATCAGTCCGGAGACGACGGCTGCTGCTGCTATCAGGGCAAGACACAGCGTAATCATCAGATTACGGGCGCTCGATATATCCCGGATGCTGTCCTTATAGGGGGTGTCCGACATGAACCACAGTTTATCCTTGGGTGAGTATACAAAAGTAACCAGACGGGCTTCCCCGCCTCCCTTATAAACAAAGGATCCCTGCTCCAGGGCGGAGTCCACTATCTGATTCGTCATTGCTGTTTCCAGCGGATCACCTGAAAGCGCACTGTGCATAAGCACTGTCCCGTTTCGGTCCAGCACCGCGTAGCGGGTGGTCTCGCCTTCAGTCTGAGTGAAAAGATTGTTTTGCAGCTTGGACAAGTTTACCGTCAAGGCAACAGCCCCGTAATATTCACTGTCCGCAAAAGCCCGGTCATTATAAAAAACGGTCATCAGCTTTACCGGGGTGCCGTTATTTAAGGCGGCATCCCACAGGAACGGAGATTCAACAATCCGGCTATCCCGCATCCGCTCTGCCAGCTGCAGCTTGGATTCCGGACTCAGCGGCATATTTTCAAACATCGCAACAGGCTCATCTACACCAAAAATATAAGCGTTCTCCAGGTACTGGTTAACCACCAGGGCACCCTTAATCTGGCTCAAGGCACTGTACAGCTGGTCGCTCCAGCTTGTATCTCCGTTCATCATCAACGCGTTGATGTTCGGGTTGGCATAGAAATCCATCGTGTAATTCTGGACGATTTCCTTATAGTTCTTGAATACGGTTTCAGTATTAAGCAGCACATTCCGGTTGGCCTTGTTCACATTGGCTATTGAAATATTACGGTACCAGAAAAAGATGACAACAGCCAGCA
This sequence comes from Paenibacillus camerounensis, assembly GCF_000723885.1. Classification (GTDB taxonomy): domain Bacteria; phylum Bacillota; class Bacilli; order Paenibacillales; family Paenibacillaceae; genus Paenibacillus_AQ; species Paenibacillus_AQ camerounensis. The sequence continues at coordinate 113,521 of NZ_CCDG010000055.1, read as the reverse complement.
CGAGTATGCAGCAGACAGATATTGTGGTCAGGCTCATAAAAAAACGGGTGTATAATCTCTTTCTTTTGCCCAAGCTGATCGCCCCTTCGTGTAAATCCATCTATACCTATTCTAGTGGGACGGGGAATCTCCTGACAAGGTGTGAAAAAGCAAGGATAGAGCATGAAAGTATAAAAATGAACAAATTGAGCATGGAAATTGCAAGAAAGTTGAACATGGGCGAACTATAATTGGTGGTGCTTACATATTTTCCGCCCTAAGGAGGCTTCTTGTATTGAGAACATTCCGCAATCCGGTTATGCCGGGCTTTTACCCTGACCCTTCGGCCATCCGTGTCGGTGAGGATTATTATCTGGTTACCTCCAGCTTTGAATTTTTCCCCGGCGTTCCGATCTTCCACAGCAAGGATCTGGTCAACTGGCGGCAGCTTGGCCATGTGCTTGACCGCCCCTCGCAGCTTAATTTAGATCATACGATTCCTTCGATGGGCATTTGGGCGCCGACTCTGCGCTATCATCAGGGAATCTTCTATATGATTACAACCTATGTCGATAATGACAAAAACCAGCACAACTTCTATGTCACCGCCACTGATCCCGCCGGAGACTGGTCTGATCCGGTCTGGCTGGAGGATGCTCCCGGCATCGACTCTTCGCTATTCTTCGATGAAGACGGGAAGGTGTACTACACCGGCAACCGCGTTCCGCCTGAAGGCCAGGATTATCCGAAGCATATGGACATCTGGCTGCAGGAAATTGACCTGGAGGCAGGTAAGCTGACAGGACCAAAAATCAGTATCTGGCAGGGCGCGCTTAAAGTGGCTCACGCACAGGAAGGTCCGCATGTCTACCGGATCCGGGACTGGTATTATGTGCTGATCGCCGAAGGCGGCACCGGACATACCCATGCAATTACCATCGCAAGAAGTAAACATGTAGCAGGGCCATATGAAGGGCACAAGGCCAATCCGATCCTGACCCACCGCCATCTAGGCAGACAATATCCGATTGTTAACGTCGGGCACGGCGAGCTGGTCGAGACCCAGCACGGGGACTGGTGGATGTTCTGTCTGGCTTCACGGACCTGCGGCGGCTATTACCGCAACCTGGGGCGCGAAACCTTTCTCACCCCGGTAGCCTGGGAGAATGAGTGGCCTGTAGTGAATCCCGGCAAAGGCGTGCTGGAATTTGAGTCAGCCGCACCGGATCTGCCGGAGACTAAGTGGCCCGAGCTGCCGGCGCGTGATGATTTTGCGGATAGCAGACTGGGCCTGAGCTGGAATTTCCTGCGGACACCGCGCGGCGAATTCTGGAGTCTAACCGATAAGCCGGGTTATCTGCGGCTTCGCCTGAAGCCGCAGCGGCTCTCCGAAGTGGAGAATCCGTCCTTTATCGGCAGACGGCAGCAGCACCTCAGCTTCCGCGCTGCGGCGGATATGATGTTCAGCCCGGTGCAGGAGGGTGAAGCAGCCGGACTTGTCCTGCTGCAGAATGAAAACTATCATTTCCGCTATGAATTAGGGCAGGATGCGGGCCAGCAGGTGCTCCGCCTGATCGAGCGCCGCGGCGGCAGTGAGCAGCTGCTGGCTTCCAGAGCATACACACCGGGCAAAGTGCAGTTCAAGGTGGAAGCAAAGGGACAGGAATACAGCTTCTATTACAGAACCTCTGAATCCGATAAATGGACTGCACTGTATGAGAAGGCGGACGGAACGGTGCTTAGTACCGATCTGGCAGGAGGCTTTACCGGGGCATACATTGGTATGTATGCCAGCTCTCAGGGGGCGGAAAGCATTAATGCTGCAGATTTCGACTGGTTCAGCTATGAAGGGCTTGAATAGGGAAGGGGGAAATAATAATGAGTATTAATCCAATAATTGAAGCTTATCCGCTTCCGGAGCTTCCGCAGATTCCGGATCGGACTTTTTATATTACGGAGTATGGTGCAGAAGCCGGAGTCTTCTCGCTGTGTACCTCTGCCATTCAGGCTGCGCTTGATGCCTGCGCTGCTGCCGGAGGCGGAACGGTTATTATTCCGCAGGGAATCTGGCGTACAGGCCCGCTTACCCTCCGCAGCCGGACCAACCTGCATGCCCAGGTAGGAGCGCTGGTACAGTTTGTCCCGGACCCGGTTTTGTACCCGCTGCAGCCTTCCTACTATGAGGGTACATCCGGCTGGCGCTGCCAGTCACCGCTGGACGGTGAGGGTCTGAGCGATGTGGCAATTACAGGCGATGGAATATTCGACGGCGGCGGAGAGGGCTGGCGTCCGGTCAAACGCTTCAAGATGACAGAATTGCAGTGGAAGAAGCTGACCGGCTCCGGCGGGGTGCTTGATGAAGCAGGAGAGATGTGGTGGCCGTCGCGCGAAGCGATGGAAGGGGAGGCGTACGTACGCAGCCTGCAGGAGAGCGGGGATACGAGTGTAGAGGCTTATCTGCCTGCACGGGCCTATCTCCGGCCTGTGCTGCTTAGCCTGCGGAACTGCCGCAGGGTACTGCTGGAAGGTCCGACCTTTCAGAATTCGCCTGCCTGGAACCTGCATCCGATGGCCTGTGAGCAGATTACGGTACGGAAGGTCCAGGTGCGTAATCCCTGGTATTCGCAGAACGGGGACGGAATTGACCTGGAATCCTGCAGCCATGCGCTTGTCGAGCATTGCAGCTTCGATGTAGGGGATGACGCCATCTGCCTGAAATCGGGCAAGGATGAAGAAGGCCGGAGATTGGGTATACCTTGCAGCTATATCACAATCCGTCATTGCACCGTGTATCACGGCCACGGGGGAGTGGTCATCGGCAGTGAAATGTCCGGCGGTGTGCATGCGGTCAGAGTGCATGACTGCCTGTTCATGGGAACTGATATCGGGCTGCGCTTCAAGAGCACCAGAGGCAGAGGCGGTGTTGTTGAGGATATTGTTATGGAGAACATCGACATGAGCGGTATCCTTCATGAAGCAGTGTCCTTCCACATGTTCTACGCAGGTGTAGAGGGCTCGGAGGGGCATGATGAGGAGCTGCTGCCGGTAACCGAAGAAACACCGCAGTTCCGGAACATCACCCTCCGCAATATTGTCTGCCAGGGGGCGGATACCGCACTGCTGGTGAACGGATTACCGGAGCTGCCGCTCGCTGAACTAACGGTTGGGAATCTGCAAGCCGTCAGCAAGCGCGGCATCATCCTGCGTAACGGCGACGGGTTAAGACTTGATAACATCGGTCTGCAGACTGAAGAATTGCCTGAGGTGCAGATTCATAAATGCAGAAACGTCTCTGTCACGAATTCAGATCAGCTGTCCATCAGCCGGAGTTAAAATAATGTCATGGTCTACGGCCTCTCCGGTAATCCGGGAGCCGGACGACGGCCGGGCTTTGGCTTCCTTCCGGTATTGAAGCGGAGTCAGCCCCGTTGATTTTTTGAAGGTTTTATTAAAGTGGGAGAGATGCTCGAAGCCGACCGCCGAGGCGATCTCCTGGATTTTATCCGCCGAACCGGCGAGCAGACGTTCAGCTTCCCTGACCCGGATATGAACGATGTATTCACGGAAATGAAATCCTGTCAGACGGTGGAACACCCGGCTCAAATAAGAGGGGCTGATGAAAAAATGCCCGGCCGTCTGCTCAAGGGTCAGTGACTCGCGGTAATGGCCGCGGATGTAGGTGGCAACTTCCGTAACCAGCTGGTGGAGCGGATGCTTGGTTGCTCCGGCCTGTGAGGTAGTCTCGGAACGCTGCAGCAGAATCATCAGCTCGGTGAGAAGCGTTATGATGCAGGTCTCATAGAAGGGCTTCTGCAGCCGGCATTCCTCCAGCATCCGGTTCAGCAGGCTTTCCGCCTCGTCCTGTTCGCGCAGTGTAAGCCTGAATAGCCGGTAGCTGCGGCTGTGGAACCACTGCGCTCTGCTGCGCAGCTGCACCGGCAGCAGAGCCGGATCATAATTAATCAGAATCCGTTCAAATTCGGCGATTTCTGAGCTGGCTGTGGAATGAAGCTCGTTGCCTTGGATGAGAATCAGCTCGCCTTTATGAACGGTGATCACCCTGTCATCGACAAAGTAGACGCGCTCCCCTTCCAGCAGATAATACAGCTCTATTAATTCATGTCTATGGGGGCGCGGCATAGCGGTAATGCCTTTGCGCTTCATATGCTGGATGCTGTACCGGCTGTCTGCTATATGATATTTGGGATTTGGGCTGGTTATGCTGGTCATGAATCTCCTCTTCTCTTCAGGCCGTTACGGCTATTATAGAATAAATTAAGACAGATATAAAAGGAGCCGCGTATGCTAATTACAGTCTCAAAGGATAATACCGGCGGATTCGGCAGCCTGCAGGAGGCCTTGGATTCTATTCCCCCGGAGTACAGGTCAGCGGTTACCATCCGTATCAGACCCGGAATCTATGAGGAAAAAATTACAGTAGGACAGCAGCTGCCTCCCATTCTGCTGCTGGGTGAGGATACAGAATCGACCATCCTGAGCTGGTCGGACAACGCGCATACGCTCGGCCCGGACGGCGAGCCGCTCGGCACATTCAGAACCGGTACGCTAAATGTCTTTGCGTCAGTCTTCACCGCCGAGAATCTGACTGTCCGCAACAGCTCCGGCCCGGGCACCGGTCAGGCCGTAGCTGCTTTTATTGATGCAGATCAGGCTGTCTTCCGGCGGGTCCGCCTGCTCGGGGATCAGGATACGCTGTATACCGGCCAAGGCAGGCAATATTACGATAACTGCTATATCGAAGGTGATGTGGATTATATTTTCGGTCCCGCGACCGCTTTGTTTGACCGCTGCGAGCTGCATAACAAGCGTTCCCGGGGTTATATTACCGCAGCTTCCACACCGGAAGGCGCCAGATTCGGTTACGTGTTCCTGAACTGCGGGATCACCGGGGGAGAAGGAGTCAGCGATGTCTATCTGGGCCGTCCATGGCGTCCCTATGCCCGTGTGGCTTTTATCCGCACCGGGATGGATGCTTCGGTTACGCCGGAAGGCTGGCATAACTGGGGGCAGCCGGACAGGGAGGCAACCAGCCGTTATGAGGAATATGCCAGCAGCGGACCGGGGGCTGGTCCGCAGGCAAGAGTATCATGGTCCCGGCAGCTGAATGCTGAGGAAGCGGCGGAATACAGGGTGCTGAACGTCCTCGGCGGCTGGCATCCGGAGGGATATTGAGTGTCTGCTAACATCGCAGACAGTATGCAGGAGGCGAACAAGAAATGGATGTATTGCAGCAATACATGAACAACCTGACAGATTCCGCACCCCGCAGCTCCGCGTTCCGGGAGGAGCTTCCTTTCGGGCAGTGGCGTTCCGGGCTTGCCGCAGCCTTCACGGAGAAGCTGGGCGGATTCCCGGAGACGCGTACCGGGCTTGAACCCGTGCTGCTGGAGCGGGTAGCCTGTCCCGGATATATCCGGGAACGGATAGAGATTACAACCTACGAGGGACTGCGTATGCCGCTGTACCTGCTGATTCCGGAAGGGGCTTCAGCTTCTCCCGCACCGGCCGTTGTAGCCGTTCACGGACATGGCTATGGCAGCCGGGAGATTACCGGCCTGGACCCGGACGGATCAGAACGGCAGAGGGACCCGGGACTTCATAAGGATTTTGCCGTATCGCTTGTTAAAGAAGGCTTTGTAGTGGCTGCTCCGGAGGTGTTTGGCTTCGGCGACCGGCGGCTGGATGAAGACCGCTTGAGCGGTGAGCCTGGCAAAAACTCCTGCTTCCGCCTGTCCTCGGCGCTGTTAATGGCCGGACAGACGATGGCTGGTTACCGCATCTATGAGACGATGCGGGTGCTTGATTATCTGGAGACCCGCAGTGAGGTGCGCAGCGGGCATATCGGCATTATGGGCATCTCCGGCGGCGGACTGGTAGCCGGCTTCACGGCGGCGCTGGATGAGCGGATTGCCTGTGCCGTTGTCAGCGGCTATGCCAATACATTCGCAGCTAGTATTCTTACACGGAACCACTGCCTGGATAACTACATTCCGGGGATACTGCTGGAAGCCGAAATGCCGGACCTGCTGGGGTTAATTGCGCCGCGCGGCCTGTTCCTGGAGTCAGGTGATGGTGATCCGTTATTCGGCCCTGCAGGATCAAAGCTTGCGCTGGGCAGACTGCAGCAGATTTACAGTGCAGCGGGGCATAGCGGGCAGGTCGGGGCAGATTTTTTCTCAGGCGGGCATGAGATTCACGGCGGTCCGGCGTTTGCCTGGCTGCGCGGGCAGCTTGCAGATTGACTACTATTATAGATAAATGACAGGAGGAATGAATGATGTCTGTAACAGAGGTGAATACCGTAAGCTGGTCCCGCAGGATTGCGGAGACTATACTCGGCCAGTGCAATGAGCAGGGGGAGCATGCTTACCTGCTGGAGCGCTGGGCTTATGTTCCGGGTATGCTGCAGCTGGCGATGGCCAAGGCCGGGCTTCAGCTGGGAGAACCGGATTATTTCGATTATATGCAGCGGCATATGGACAGCTTCATCGGCGGGGACGGCTCCATCCGCACATACAGGCTGGAGGAATATAATCTGGACCAGATTAACCAGGGCAAGAATCTGTTCCTGCTCTACCAGAAGACCGGAGAGCAGCGCTACGCCGAAGCTGCCCATCTGCTGGCGGCCCAGCTGATCAGTCATCCCCGCACCTCGGAAGGCGGGTTCTGGCACAAAAAAGTCTATCCGTTCCAGATGTGGCTGGACGGGTTATATATGGCCTCGCCGTTTCTGGCCCAGTTCGGCGCTGTCTTCCAGCGCCCCGAGCTGATTGACGAGTCAGCCCGCCAGCTGCTGCTGATCGAGCGCCGGACCCGTGATCCCCGCACCGGTCTGCTGTATCACGGCTGGGATGAATCGAAGGAGCAGGAGTGGGCAGATTCCACAACCGGATTATCCTCCCACTTCTGGAGCCGGGCAATGGGCTGGTATGTGATGGCTTGCGTGGACTGCCTGGAGCATTTTCCGGTGACCCATCCGCAGCGCGGAACGATCATCGGTATTTTTCAGCGGGTGTGCGGCGCTCTTCTGGAAGTACAGGACAAGGAGACCGGCCTCTGGTATCAGGTGCTGGATCAGGCGGGACGCAAGGGGAATTACCTGGAAGCTACCGGCTCAACTATGTTCGTGTATGCCATGGCTAAGGGGCTGAGACTGGGCTATCTGGAGCGTTCTTTTGAAGCAGGTATGCTTAGAGGCTATGAAGGTATTATGAAGCATCTGGTTACAGAGGACAGCGAAGGTCTTCATTTGCACGCAATCTGCAATGGCGCCGGGCTGAGCAAAGACCGTAACGGCTCCTACGATTACTATATTTCTGAAGCTGTTGTATCGGATACCCCCATGGGAGTCGGGCCGCTTTTGCTGGCATCGCTTGAAGTGGAGAGCTATTGTGAGGGGAAATAGGCAGTCAGGCCAATCGGAGCCTCCAAGGCTTTGCATTATGTGTGGTGCTGAATCACCCGGTACCTGTTGAGAAGTATGTGCTGCTGTAGCGGATGAATTACTGTTGGCATCTTGCCTGCTCGTTCCCCCTTGGAGGGGGAGGGGCGGGCTTTTTTTGCTGACATAACTGCACTCTGTGCAATTAAAAGGGGCAAAAACCAATAGCTGAGCGATATAAGTGTAGTTTGTGCAGCTATATCAGCCGGAATTAGGCTAAAAGGGATTTTTTAGTGTTTTTAGATGTACGGAGTACAGCTATTCAGATTTTATGGAATAAAAAGAGTTTTTTAGATGTACAGAGTGCAGTTAAGTATGGATGCCTGGCTAAGGTTGGCTTTTCGTGACCGCGCGGGACTGTAAATACTGCTCAATTTGTTTCTTATGGTGCTTATCATGGGGGAGAAAGCCCCGCAGATGCCCGCGGTAGCTGAACGTTTTGCCGTCACCGTCCTTGTGCGTCCGCGAAAAATCCGCTTCACTGCTGCCCGTCATCTCGGCAACGATCAGGCTGCGGTATAGCACAAATTGCTCAATCGCCTCCTGCACGGTTACCGTCTGCGCGTACTGAATCGCCCGGGCATTAAATTCGTTAAAATTCAGGTGCTTCGCCGTCACCGGCTGCCCTTCCTTCACTTTGGCGAATGCCTCCCCGTAAAAATACTGATCCCAGCGCATTAAGTGGCAGAGCAGCTCTTTGAGCGACCATTTGCCTTCTCCGACGGGACTTTCCCAGACTGTATTGTCCAGGGCTTCCAGCGACTGAATGTAAGGAATGAAAGAATGGAATTCGGATACACGCTGAGCATTTGTTGTGGGTGCCATGATTTTTTCCTCCTGTAAAAAGGGTTTATTGGGTATTATTCCCGCTTTAACTATACCTCATGGAAGTTGACTACAGTACGTCAGGTTCATTGAGCACAGTAATTTCCATTCAAGCAAAACTGGAACAGTCCTCTGCGAAGCGTGTTGTTATAATGAAGGTACCGTACGGGAAAGGCTGGGTTGCTCAGTGAATTACAGTAAGGATATAGAGCGCTGCATTGACTATATTGAGGCGAATATTAAGGAAAACCTGGCTGCTGAGGAGATTGCCGCTGTAGCCGGCTATTCGCTGTATCATTTTTGCCGCGTATTCAGCCTGTGCAGGGAGATGACTGTGATGGAATATGTGCGCAGCCGGAAGCTGTCTTTGGCAGCGGTTGAGCTGTTCAGCGGGCGGAGTGTGACGGAGATTGCGCTGGATTACGGGTTCGAAACTCCGGGCGGCTTCACCAAAGCGTTCCGCAAAGCCTACGGCTACAATCCCTCGCAATATGCGGCGCGGATGGCCGGATATCTTCAGAAGGGTCCGGAATTTGAGCTCGGAGGGTATTTAATGAATCCTGTGTTTGTAAGAAAGCCCGCTTTTAAGGCGGCTGGCTACGGAATTGCGACGAATGTAACGGACAGCAGCTATACCAGGGATATTGCTTCTTTCTGGAGCCAGTATGAGGGCGAAAATCTGGAGGACCAAATGTACAGTCTCCTTAATCCGCCCAGACATGGCGAAGTGGGGCTGTGTGTGCCTGCTAACGGCGATGGCAATGCTGTGTACCTGCTGGGTGTCATTGTGGATGATTTCTCCAGAGTGACCCCGGATATGCTGACTGTGGAGGTGCCGGCTGCGGAGTATGCAGTGTTCACCACACCGCCGGTGGACGGGACCGCGGACGGTGACCCGGATGTATTCGTGCAGGTGATCAGGAGCACCTGGAAATACATTTTTGAGGAGTGGTTTCCGGCCAGCGGTTATGCGTTCGACGAGGATAAGCAGGACTTTGAATTTTATGATGAGCGCTGCCATTCCCGGGTGGATACGGTGATGGAGATCTACATTCCTGTTAGGGTGCGGGCGTGAAAATAGGGCTTTAACGTTATACTGATGCGGGTGCTGTAGATGCTGCGGTGTTAGTGCAGCTGTTGCTGGGCAAATACTGTCCAGGTGGAGGCGCTGTACGGCGGGGCAAATACTGTCCGGGTGAAGGAGCTGCACTGCGGGAATGTTTGGGCTTCCGGCCGCTGTTAAGGTTGGATTTCCTGCTCGGAATCCACGTGCTGGCGGTATTTGCAAACGTTTTTTCGTAAGATCATCTAATACCAATCATTCCCGGCGGACTCTATAATGGGTTAGAATGTATACCTATTGCCGAAAGGGATGTTCCGCAAATGCCATTAGTAGATATGCCGCTAGAACAGTTAAAGCAATACCAGGGGAGAAACCCGCGTCCGGCCGATTTCGACGCTTACTGGGAGCGTGCACTGGAGGAGCTTGCATCGGTGGAAACGCAGCTTGAGCTGATTCCGAGTGCTTTTCAGACGCCGCAGGCCGAATGCTTTGATCTGTATTTCACGGGAGTGCGCGGTGCGCGCATCCATGCCAAATACCTCCGTCCGAGAACGGTAAGTACGCCGCAGCCGGCGGTTCTGCAGTTCCACGGATATACCGGCGACTCCGGCGAGTGGCAGGATAAGCTGGCTTATGTCTCGCTGGGCTTTTCGGTGCTGGCACTGGACTGCCGCGGGCAGGGCGGTTTATCTGAGGATACGGGCGGTGTAAAAGGCAATACCCATAACGGGCATATTATCCGCGGACTGGATGATCACCCGGACAACCTGCTGTTCCGCCATATTTATCTGGACACTGTGCGGTTAGCGCAGATTGCGCTTGAACTGCCGGGAGTAGACCCGCAGCGTGTATACGCCATGGGCGGGTCACAGGGCGGAGCGCTTACTATCGCCTGTGCCGCACTTGAGCCGCGGATAAAAAAAGCCGCCACCACCTATCCGTTCCTGTGTGACTACAAACGTGTCTGGGAGATGGACCTGGACAAGGATGCATACCACGAGCTGAATATCTATTTCCGCAAGTTCGATCCGCTGCATGAGCGGGAGGACGAGGTTTTTGAGAAGCTGGGTTATATTGACCTGCAGCATCTGGCTTCCCGCATTCAGGGTGAGGTGCTGTTCTTCACCGGTCTGATGGATACCATCTGCCCGCCGTCCACCCAGTTCGCAGCCTATAACAAAATTACCGCTCCCAAGCAGCTGGTCGTGTATCCGGACTTCGGACATGAATATCTGCCGGGCGGCGGCGACCGTACCATGCAGTTTTTACTTGGGGAATAACCTAGTCATCTGCACAGGCTGAAAAGAGAAGGCACTATCAGCGGCGCTCGTATCGGAGTGCCGGCAGATAGTGCCTTCTTCATATCATATTACCACATTCCGCAGAGCCGGCTGCGGTTAGGCTGTCGTTTGGCTGCTTGAAGGAGCGCCTGCTTCCGGCAGAGATTCGCTGTGAAGACTCCGCTTGGGCCGGCCGCTCCATGTCAGATAAGTCCAGATGCGCAGGAGCTGTTCGACGGGACCGATACGGAAATATTCTAAATAATACGGGCTTAGCAATAACTGCGCAGCATAGACCACCAGAACGATCCCGATGCCTCCGAGTATGCCCGCCCTGCCGAACAGACCCAGCCCGTAGCCATAAAAGATAGTTGTGCAGATCACACTCTGCATCAAATAATTCGTCAGCGAAAGCCTGCCCACCGCTTCGAATTTGTACAGCAGGCCGGTCTTGGCAGGTCTCGTATACAGAAGAGCGAAGGCATAGATATAACCGAGTGCGAGCAGTGACCCGCCGGCCAGATCACCGATTCCCGCGCCGGGCAGGGATTCTCCTCCAAGCTGCTGAACCAGCACGCTATAGGCTTTGGTGAGCAGGCCTGCCGGAATTAGGATGAGTGTGCGCCGGAGATAAATGCTGCGTTTGGCTTGCGGGTTATCAAATATGCCGTTGCGGGCGGCACGCATGCCAAGAAGGAACAGCGGAGCAGTCAGCAATGGGGCCAATAGAGCTGCATATGCCATAATGTCGCTTTCCTCATCCGACAGCGCGTCGGTGTTGTTGCGGAACTGCATCATCTCTCCATAGCTTCCTGAACCATAAATATCAATGCTTTCTCGTATGTACTTTTGCGTATGCGGCGATGTCCCGGCAAGAGGGTCCTCCGGATCTTGCGGGATGATGCCCAGTATCCCCATTACCGACAGCAGCAGGACTGACCAGATTAGCAGCGTCCTCGGCTTCCGGTTCAGGAACAGCAGCAGGAAAAAGCCGGTTAGCCCATAAAAGGCCAGAATATCGCCTTCCCACAGTAAAATCGAATGCAGCAGCCCCAAGACCAGCAACAGAAGAAATCTGCGGGCCAGGTGGCTTTTTGGGCGGAGACCGCGTCCCTTTAGGCTTTCAGACAGCTTTACCATGCCGAACCCGAACATGAAGGCGAAGACAGGCATGAAGCTGCCGACGACCAAAATAAACAATAGAGAGCGTAACACGAGGTCCGTTCCCCCGATTCCAAACAGCTGCGGATCAGACTCCCCATACATACCGTACTGGAAGATCAGCATATTAGCCAGTATGATTCCCGATAAGCTAAACCCCCTTAGTCCGTCAATCAGATGGACACGTTGTTTGCTTAAATTCAATTCAATCACCTCTGGGTTCTATTATAGCTGTTATTAATATGAATAAAAGTTTTTTTATGGCATTAGATGGTGCGATGCTAATGCAGTATAAACACGTCTAGGCTGAAGTATGGCTTATGTCGTGGTGAGGGCTCACAGGGTCAGTTATTTTTGCACTATGCTATCCAGACGGAAATTACAAAAAGAGACCATCCCAACAAGGAGATGCTCTCTTGACAACATTCTCGTATTCGCTGAAAGACCTACATAAACTTCCGCTGCACCTTTTTCCCGTCATAAGTGAACAGGGCCTTTTTATCCTCCACGACAGTCTGTAAGTGAACATTGCGGCCCCAGAGGGAGTAGATGTGCGGAAGGGTGCGCTCCAGATATTTCAGATCCAGCTCAATGCTCTCGTAGCGGTGGGCGATCAGCAGCTCGCCGTTGCGTTCATAGTCGGCATCCTGGATGACGAGGTACGGGGAGCCGCCGTTGACCCTGGCAAGCACGAGCTGGTCGCGGACATTTTCCCAGGCTTTGTCGGTGATTTTCCACTCCGGGCCTTTTTTCTCGAACACGTATAGGTCGAGATCGTTAACCAGCTGCTTCGACAGGTAGCTGCGGATGAAGGAGATGTCGGAGTCGAGCTCGCGTACCTCGAACATTTTGTCACGGTCCCAGCGGCGCTCGATGTCCTCAAAGATTTTCAGTCCCAAATAATACGGATTCAGGCTCTGGCGCGACGGCTGCACGACGGACGAATTGAGCTTGGAGTACTCGATCGTCTCCTCCGAAGTCAGGTCCAGCTCGCGCATGATCCGCTGATGCCAGTAGGAAGCCCAGCCTTCGTTCATGATCTTCGTCTCCATCTGCGGCCAGAAATAGAGCATCTCGTCGCGCAGCATGGTCATAATATCGCGCTGCCAATCCTCAAGGCTAGTCGAATATTGCTGGATGAACCAGACGATATCCTTTTCCGGCTCAGGCGGGAAGGCCCGCTTGGCGGCAGCGTCCGGCTCCTGCGGACCGTCTTTGGCCTGATCGAGCTTCCACAGCTCGCTGTAAGCATTCTCTCCGGCGGAATTGCCGGACGGGCCCTTTTTGTTAGCTCTCATCTTGGCTTCCAGCAGATCGGTTTTGCCGAGCTTGCGCGGCTGGATCAGGCTGGGATCAATATGCTCCTGAATCGCCAGCACCGAGTCGATGAACCGCTCCACCCGGTCAATGCCGTAGGTCACCGTGTAACCGGCGATCCGGTCGGCTGTGGCAGACATGCTCTCGACCATATCCCGGTTAGACATGGAGAAGCGCATATTATTTTTGAAGAAATCGCAGTGAGCCAGAACGTGGGCAACGATCAGCTTATTCTGGATCAGGGAATTGCCGTCCAGCAGAAAGGCGTAGCAGGGGTTGGAGTTAATGACGAGCTCGTAGATTTTACTGAGGCCGAAGTCATACTGGGATTTCATTTTATGAAAGCTTTTCCCGAAGCTCCAGTGCCCGAACCGGGTAGGCATCCCGTAGGCCCCGAAGGTATAAATAATATCGGCAGGACATATCTCATACCGCATCGGGTAAAAGTCCAGCCCGAACCCGTTAGCAATCTCCGTAATCTCGGCAATCGACCGCTCCAGCGCCTTGATTTCATCTTCACTTGGCATGATTCTACTCTCCCTCCGGCTTGCTGTTCTTTTTATGTATATGGGCGGGAGGTGGAGAGTATGATGGGGGGGACATATAGATGTCGCTTTATACGAAGGAGAAACATTAAACATTACTACCGAGATCATCAAGAAGCTACAGTGCTGTTTTTTATCTAAAGTTGCACAGAAACGAACTCGTAAATATGTCTTGGGGAAAATTAGCGAACCGAAGATCCGTGAGAGGCTTGTTGAGATCGAAGCATAATATGACAGACAGTGCCTAATCTTTTCCGTTTGCCGAATACATAACAAGCTCCGCCAAATCCAGCACAATATTAGCTTTCATCAACAGATCTAGTCCCAGTAACCCGTTGATTGCAAGCTTCTCGTGAAGTAATCCAACATCCAGTTTATAATTCTCAATATGAAAGCTGCCCAGTTGAATTGAATCAGCAGTCCATCGACATAATCAATTTTCATGCTGTACGACACCCCGCAAGCCGCGTAGGGTACGTATTTCAACCTTCAATTCATCATTTGCCGTGTGGGATACGATCATCCCATCCTTAGATTGAAGTAATTCTTTGGTCGCTTCTTGCGGGTCCTGAATGGCACGGATTAGTGCGACTTCATCAACAAACTTAGTGTTACCTTCGGTATGTGACGCGAGAATTTGCAATTTGACGTATTGATTAGGATAAATCTTGCGTACCTCTTCCCATTGCATGGCCGGCACCTCCAGTTCAGTTTGTCCTTTTATTGTAGCAGATTATAGGCCATAAAAAAGCTCTTCAAAACGATCCTGCACCGTCCCTGGAGCTGAATTTTTTCCTGAGAAGAAACAAGAGTAGGAGCCAGATTGCGGATGAAGACGATTTTTTGATCAGTCAAATCATTGTCAAATACCCGGATGCTTTTGAATGCTGCCCGAGAATTCAGAGCTATCTGAAAAATCTGTATGAGATGAAGCTGACGACGGATGAAATGCCAAGAGCGATTCAAACAATTCCTGATGATACAGTTACTAAATCAGGTTACGGACTTCAAAAACATCAGCTTACCCATTACACTGGCAAGGCTATAAATCTTCCGAATGGGACCGATCTTAATACTATCACTGCAAATGGATTTTATGACGGGATTGTGCTGACTAATGCTCCAGTCTCAGGAAATATATGGTACTACATTGAAGTTCAGCAACACTCTGGAGGGGATACCTATGTCCTTCAGAAAGCTTCCTTATTGAGTGGAGGGTCTGGAGATCTACCAGTGACCTATCAAAGAGTAAAGAAGCAGGGTGGTTGGAGCAACTGGACAGAGCTTGAGGGATCTAATAAGAAGAATATAGCTAACGGGTATGCCGGGCTGGATGCTAATGCAGATGTTCTAGACGCTCAGATACCTCCAAGCGTTGCTCGTGTTGCTGATATGCTCTCAAATGCTGGAGGAGACTACACTGGACCTATGCGTAGAGTGTACTCAGGGCTGAGTGTGCAGAGGGATCTTGCAGCTCTCACTAACAGCTCTGCTAGCGTTACCGGAACGATTAAGATAACTCTTCCAGTCTCTTGGACAAACACGATGATGACCCTCAAAATTAAAGGGTTTGACTATGGTACACCAGGGGGAGCTTGGGAGATACTGCTTGGAGGCTATAACTTTTCTACTACACCTGGATGGGTGTATACTTCTGCGGTCGGTATGGGTGATATCCCATTCACTAATGTCAGATTTGCGCACGATGGTACGAAGTGCTGTATCTTGTTAGGAACGCTAAACCAGGTGTGGAAGTACCCTAAGGTAATAGTTGCTGAGATGATGTCTTCTCATAACTCTACAGGATTCGCTTCAGGATGGAGTGTTACTTTAGAGACTCTGGAAACTGGAATTACAGTGTCTTCGGATATTCCAGTAACAAATAACCCATACGCGCTTACTGGTACTACTGGGATGGGAAAAACGGGAAATCCGACAATCAGCCCAAATACGCTGCTTGAAACGGGTATGCATACTTTAACTTTTTCAAGCCCTGATCTTCCAATAGCAGGTTCGACAACAACAGTCATTGTCAAAAGATATAACTCAAGTTACATTACGCAGGACGCTGATGTTTACGCTACTGTCAATGGATTTACGACAATCAGAAAGTTCACGAGGGAAACAAGAAACAATGGAACTGACTGGTCCAGTTGGCGAGAGATAAGTATGAAGGCCTCCAACTTACCGAATAATGTAAATCTTAATTCGCTAATAGAAGGTGAATACTTTGCTGTAAGTAATGCCTCTGCAGCAACACATTTGAATATGCCTACTGATGTAGCAGGTATGTCCTATACAATTAAGGTTTCCCGAAATGTTGGAGATGGTCTTACGCAAGTCTTGACCACATATGTTGCTGCATCACCCAGGATATTTGTTCGAAACGCTTATAACGGCGTGTATGGTCCTTGGTACGAAATTGAAACTGCTCGAACCAAAAATACTGCCGGAGGATATGCAGGCCTTGATTCAAACGGGGACGTTCTACTTTCAGCAATACCAGATACAGTTCAGAAATTTTCCTTAACTCAAGACAATGGTAAGAATTTGATTCTTGAGTCGGGATACAATCTGAATAGCTTGGTCACTGCTGGATTTTATGACGGTGTGAATCTTGTGAATGCTCCAAACTCAACGAATTGGTGGCATATACAAGTTCAAGTTCATTCTGGTACAAATAACGGTAATGATTATATATCTCAGATAGCTATAAACCTTAATGCCTCGGGAACCCCGCATCATTTCATGAGAAGAAGAGTTAATAGTGCATGGGGTGCGTGGGTAGGCATCCCTAACAGCAGTATGTATAATGCTCCAAGCGGTATTGCTGGTTTAACAGCAGGAGGATTTTTACCGGATTCCATTCTTCCACAATCAGTTACAAGAAGAGTTAATCTGACAGGTAGTTTACAAACGACATCATATAGAAGGTCTGTCATAGCGCTTTGCGAGCTTACAAACACAAACCCTTCTGCAAGTTCGTTTAGTAACGGCTTATTGCTAATGAGAAGACATAACGGACTTAACGGACAGATAACTGCTATGATAGCGGCAGAAAAACGCTTCAACACCACTGCGATGAACTGGTCTTTGTTTAAAATAGGGGCATCATCTCAAGTGTTTAGACCGTGTACCTTCACATACAATGGTGTGAAATATGGCGGTATAGATGTATATATAACAGATGCAGAATACCAGACAATAAGCTTTAACGGGGATACAAATTTCAGTATCTTTGGTCTGGACTGGTATAACATTCAAAGTAGTACTGTTTTAAATGCGGAGATAAGCGGCTCGATAAGCTATGTCGAAGGAACCGATTATTTCTATTCTCCAGATATTCATTTCAACGGAGAAAATTTGAATACTAAATATTCAACATTAGCAGGGAAAACCTTGGCCGAAGTGGTACAGGGTTCTTTGTCGTACGCTGTTACCACTGGCACATATGCAGTACTTGCGGCCAGCTTAAACCCTGCGCCTGCTGCCCTGACTGTCGGGTTGCGTTTGACCATAAAAGCCCATATCGCCAGCCCTGGCCCGGCTACGCTTAATGTCAACGGCCTCGGAGCTAAATCAATCAAAAAGCCAAACGGCAATAATGCTGCTCTGGCTCTTGGCGGCGTCTATACGCTGGTTTATGACGGTTCAGTTTTTCAATTACAGGGTGAAGGGGGTGAGTATGGAACAGCAGGGGCAGCCCAGACGCTTGAGGGATATAACGTTGGGACTGAGAACGGGCTGGTAAATGGTAGCATGGCGAATAACGGTGCTGGTGGAACAGTGACGCCTACAGCATCGGCTCAGTCTAAGCCAGCAGGATACTATTCGTCGCCCATCACTATAGCGGCAGTATCAGCACCGGCCAATAAGATCTTATCTGACACAGCGATTGCCGGAGTGACAGGCACGGTACCTATTATCACTTCTGGTAGCGACCCTGCGCAGGGTGTGGGCTTATGGGCGGATGGAGGCTTGGCTGTTTATCCTTCTGAGGGATATAGAAAAGGGGGTGCGGGTGCCGGAGAAATAAAGGTATCAACAGCACAACTACAATCAGCTGAAGCAGACCTGATTGCTGCTAATATTCGTAGTGGTGTTAATGTCTTTGGTGTAGTAGGTACGCTGGTTGAAGGTAAGAGGTATGCGTCCAATGTAATTGTTTCGCCGCCGGCTAACTTGTCTGTTACCGGCCTCGGATTTACCGTTAGAATGGTATCCTTGAGTTTTAACCGTGGAAGTGATTATTATCAATATGTGGGCGTAGCGGGTGAATGGCTTTACCGGGTACGTTACAACAGTCCAACGGGTCAGCTACTGGAAACCGGGGCATTTACGAGCACGTGGCCTTCAGGTGGTTTTGCCATTAACACAAGCTTTACGGATATTTCCATGATTGCGTACGTTGCTTATGAATAGTAACAACCACAGTTTTTATTAATTTGAAAAAGGAGAATGGACATGCAAATCGGAATGAGGATTTATTATGACAAGGCAACCGGCAATGTAATCCATAACACCGGCGAGTACATCGGCAGAAGTTACACAGAGCCAACAGAGGATCAGGATTTTGTCACTATAAAGGAGCTGGCCCAGCGCGTCCGGGAGACAGTCGGAGTAATTAAGTTGCAATACGGCCAGCACTCCCGAGAGTTTGCGCAAGCCGAAAGCTACCGGGTAGATCCCGAGTCCGGCACGCTGGAGTTTACCTACCCCGGCCCGCAGCCGAATCCACTGGAAGGCAGACTGGAGATTGTTGAGGCTGGATCGGCTGACACTGCGCAGCAGCTTGCAGATGCACTTGCCCGGCTCAATGAGACAGAGGCACAGTTGTTGGACACTCAGGCCGCACTAGCAGAGAGCTACGAGGAGCTGCAAGAAGCCAAACGGGAGGCGGTTGAAGCTCAGGTCGGTCTTGCTGAGCTTTACGAGCTGGTACTTGCCGGACGGCAGCCTGCAGAGCAACCGGCGGATCAATCCGCAGAGGGAGGTGAAGAAGACAATGGCTAAAGTGTACGTAAACTTGATACGTAAAGGACTCAGAACGCTGGAACAGGTGCCGGAGGTTATCCGCCCGGACGTAGCTGCTCTCCTGGAAGTAGAATAGAGAATACAGGTAACGCCCAATGAGGCGTTTTTATTTTGCCCTCGGAGCTGATTCGGGGGCATTACTTTAGAGATAGAGGGGAGCGGGGGAATGGATAGCAATAGCGTTACAAACTTGGAAAAGCTGCTGCCGTTGGCTGAAAAATATGGTCTTGCCGTGTTGTTGGTATTTGTGCTGCTGATTGTTGTACTGATGCAATGGCGAGCTGTCATGAAGGGGGAGTTGGTGCCCCGTGAAATGCTGGACCGGGCGCTGGAGGACAATGACAGGCTGCAGGACATTCTTGACAAGGAGCGGGCAGCATTTATGCAGCCGACTCTTGAGGTGCTACAGCGCCTGAAGGTTGATCATGCAGCAGGCACTGGCGGCCAGGATGAGGAAAGGGGAGGATAACCGTGTTTGCTAAATGGATAAAACGTTTATCGCCCCAGCACAAAAAGAGAGAGAAGGAGCTGGCGCAGGCGTCCCGCAGGGTCGCATTTTCAATCAAGCGTTATAAGGATACCTCAAAGGAGATTCAGGAGGAAATTGCAAATAACGGATTTGCTCCATTCTTAATTTACGACAGGGGTGTTAAACATGGGGGGCATTGATATCTTGCTTTTAATTGCATATGGGGTTTCATTCATTTGTGCGCTGCTGCTGATAGCCGCGCTTTTTTTGTACTTCCGCAAAAGGTTCCGGGCCAGAGTGGTCAGCCTGTTTATGCTGGCGGCGTTCGCTTTCCTGGCAGCCTATACAGTCAAGATGGCTGTCGCCTTCTGGATTCGTTTCTCCAGCGTCACCGGCGCTGACTCTGTTTATGCTGCGCTCAAATCCAATGCCTGGGCCGTCGCTCAAACCGGCACAACCTTGGGGCTGCTGATCCTCACCGTGCTGATGTATACCCGCAGGCAGGATCTGTTCATGATCTTCCCGGCAGTAAAGGAGGATACCGACGATGTTAACGCTGGCTCAGGTAAAGCTTAAATCACAGGCCCGGCTTGTTGATCTGCACCCGGTGGTTGTGGCAGCTGCTGTGGCGCTTATTGAGCGCTCCTATGCTCAGGGTGTCCCAATCATCATTACACAGGGTTACCGGTCCAAGGCTGAGCAGGACGGGCTCTATGCGCAGGGACGCACGAAGCCGGGCGGCATCGTTACCAATGCCCGGGGCGGGTACAGTTACCATAATTACGGGCTGGCTGTCGATTTTGCACTGCTGCTGCCGGACGGATACAGTGCGTCCTGGGATATGAAGCGTGACGGCGACAAGGACGGCATTGCCGATTGGCAGGAGGTTGCACAGCAGGCTAAGGCGCTCGGGTTTGAATGGGGAGGAGACTGGACCAGTTTTAAGGACTATCCTCATTTTCAGATGAGCTTTGGTCTGTCGATTGCCAAGCTGCTGGCAGGAGCCCAGCCGACACCGGCGCAGACTACAGTTGCTTATGCCGTTATTGATAAATTAAATGAGGAGGCGGGCGAATTGTCCCAAGCAGAAAAACAGGAGTTGGCCGCGCTGCGGGCTGAGGTTAAGGACCTGAAGGAAGTTGTGGCCGGTCTGACCAAAAGCAAGGATGTGCTTAAACAAGCCGTACAAGAACAGGGAAGCAGTATGGGTAAGGTAGGCGAGCGGGTTAAGAAGCTGGAGGATAAAGCCGCGCTTGCTAAAATTCCGGATTGGGCGGCTCGATACGTTCAGGCTGCCTATGATGTCGGGTTGATCGACACGCCGGAAGGCGGCAGCTTTGACTTTTACCGGCTCATGAAGATATTGGGTCAAGCAGGTATCCTGCCTGCCGAAAAGGAGGGTTAAGGTGAATAAAGTGGATTGGAAAGCAAAGTTGTCCAGCCGTAAATTTTGGGCGCTGGTCGCTGCATTGGCTACCTCGATCTTAGGGGCAGTAGGTGCTTCAGATGATGCGGCGGTTAAGATTACAGGTATTATTGCAGCTGTAGGTGCCTGCGCCGTCTATATGCTGGCCGAAGCCATTACAGATGCTAATAAATCCGATAAAGAGTAAAATCCCAAACGCTTGGGAATATGAAAGCCCGTCAACCTTAACTGGTCGGCGGGCTTTTTTTCATGTAAACCTAATCTATCCGGTAAATAAATACAATAAACATTATTGTAACATTTGGATTTTGTTATTGATCAAACATGGTGTATGATTATGTTAACTTATTAGTGCGGTTCCCATCCAAGAGGGTGTTCTAATGCGCTGCGCTGAGCTGAGGCTGTAGGCATAGGAGCGCCATCATTGCATATTCTAAGTTAGAGAGGAGTGTTGTATGAAAAATGTTGACGAACTACATAATGACTATCGGGCGATTGAAGAGCGGGTATTGCATTTTATCAAAGGACATTCTAGTGTTGAGTACGTAAAGGATTCAGAAGAGGTTGTAGAGGGTGGAGCATTTACGTGGGCAGCCCTTAGTTCCGAAGATGAAATATTTCAAACGCAGCTGAGACTGGATTACGTTACACTTGCAGAATTAGCAAGACATCTGCTTGAACATTCGGAAAGCAAACACCTTTTGGATTTTGACCGGAGCAGCGAAACAGTACTGAGTTATATCCGGCAGGATTCTATGTTATGGATACCGTCTTTAGAGGCAGCAGCAGAAGCAGCTAAAACTGAAATGGATCTGCAGAGGTTTTTGCTTACTCAAGCTTAAATATACCAGTCCTGTCCTGATTATATGGGCAGGGCTTTTCTACGTATTAGCGGTTTGGTTTAAAAGCATGGAATGACGGGAAACATAATATAGACTCCTTACTCCCATCAAGTGTTGCCCGTGTTCTAAGGATGCGGGATTTTTTATTGTTGAGCATAAATCTCACGATCAGGGATATAATATTAAGACCTCAGACCAGACCCTAAAATAAAGCCCATCAACCATAACTGGTCGGCGGGCTTTTTATGTTTATACTGTATCTCTATAAATATCGGAATCCGGAGCATGCCGACCTTGGTTCGGTTTCTAATTCATGCTGTTTCAGATGGACAGGGGATTATAGCACTGCTATAATCAAATCATGAAGACTTATGATAAAATATTGGCAGCCGCTCTACGGGTTCTCGAAGAGGAGGGCGGAGCGCACTTCTCTACAAGAACAGTTTGTATGATTGCACAAGTATCAGCTCCCACACTCTACCATCATTTTGGAAATGCTGACGGACTTTTGAGTGCAGCCATCATGGAGGCGTTTAAACAATTTCTCCAGGAAAAAAACACTTCAATAATGTCTACCAATCCTAAAATAGCTCTTCGGCAAGGGTGGGACAATTATGTTCGTTTTGCTTCAACCCGACCACGACTCTACGCAGCGATGATGGGGCGGTTGCTAGAAGGCGCTCAGATTGAAGCAGCAGATCAGGCCTATCAATTACTAAAAAGTAATGTTCAGGGTGTTTCAGACGAGAATCAGTTAGCAGTATCTTTAGAAACCGCAGTTGATTTGATTTGGACTTCCGCGAATTCAGCCTCTTTGCTACATGTGACGGCCGATATTCGAAAGGGGCCTTCGCCACAACCTTCAGTTGTAAATCTGATTAGAGAGAGTACGATGAAATTAATATTAAAAACTGATGAATAATTATGGAAGGCTTCGGTGACGAAGCCTATTTCTTTTGTTCATTTCTGCAACTTTAATTTCAGACTAATCCCTGTGTGTACTGACAATAAGTAGATTTGTATATCAGTTTTATAGACGTTCGGCTATAACGGTGCTATACTTTAAATATAGCAGTGTTATAGTGAGCTGTTTATGATTTCCAAGGAGGGTTACAATGTCATCCACTAATCAAGAATTGGTTGTTGTTACCGGCACATCCAGCGGTATAGGCCGTGCTACTGCAGAGCGTCTGGCGAAAGAAGGATTTTATGTTCTGGCTGGTGTTCGGCGTCAAGAAGATGCTGATAAAATTAACCAGGATAATATTGAAGCAGTAATTGTTGATATTACTAATGTGAATACATTGAATGATTTAGCGAAAAGAGTAAAAGATGATCTATATCGTCGTCCTTTGAGAGCGGTTGTAAACAATGCAGGTATTGCAGTCAATGCGCCCTTGGAGATGGTTCCGCTCGATGAATTACGCCGCCAGATTGAAGTTAGTGTCATTGGTCAAGTTGCAGTTACCCAAGCGCTAACCCCTGCTTTACTGGCTAGTGGTGGGCGCGTAGTAAATATTGGTTCCCTTGGTGGGAAAATCTCGATGCCCGGATTTGGTATCTATTCGGCGGCCAAATTCGCTATGGAAGCCATTAATGACAGTTTCCGCAGAGAAATGGCCTCATCCGGTCTCAAGGTCATTATGATCACACCAGGTGGGGTTAGTACCGGTATGTCTGAGCAAGGAATTCAGACATCAGGGAGGCTCTCTAAATTAATGACTCCTGAACAACATAAGCGGCATGACCGCCTTTTCTCCGCAGTGAAAGCCCAGGCTGAATCATGGGCTAGGGATGGTATCCTTCCCGAAAAAGTTGCGGCAATCATTTCGCGTGCTATCCACGAGCAAAAACCGAGAACTCGTTATACCGTTGGTCCTGATGCGGTATTGTTGACGCGTTTGGTGCGATTTTTACCAGATCGTATTCTTGATAGGATGCTACGCTGGCAAATGAAATTGTAGTGATGGCAAAAAGCCCGTCAACCATAACTGGTCGGCGGGCTTTATTTGTAATTAATTTGAAATCCTGTAGCCTTTATGCCCAAACTAAACGAGTTAATCTGCATATCCTAAGCCGTACCTTAAATTAAAGGAGGAAATGCAATGGGTGAGAATATAGGATACGGTGGCGGATACGGTGGATTTGGTGGCGGCTTTACTTCAACTGCTGGAATTTTAGTTCTGTTTATTTTGCTGGTTATTATTTCTAAAGCATTCTTACTGTAGTACGCTTAATAAAGCCCTGCTGGCCGTTATGGTCAGCAGGGCTTTTTTTTGCATATCATCCCATGGTAAACTTTAGAAAAATTATATTGGAGGATGGACATGCGTAAAGGTATTTTAGTGTTACTCTTTTTGGCAGTACTCACTGCCTGCGGATCTTCAAAAAGCGGGATTACCCCTGATGATTTAGCAATTGTAAAGGTAGATGATAAAAACGCCGTGGTTAAGTATGGAATGAGCCGGGCAAACGTCGAAAAGGTTCTTGGTGAAGCGGAACGTGATGGACTTGGAAATATGATGTTTTATGCAGATGGCGTCTCGGTCATTTTTAGAGATAATGTTTTGGTTGCTATTCATCTTAGTGAAGATTCAAAAGGTAAATACAAGACTGTTGGCGGGGCAGAAGTTAATATGAACAAAAACGATTTTAAAAAGATTTATGGTGATGACAATTCTATTGAAGCTCCGAATAATCTTGATTATCTGTACGATTCTGAAAATAAAGAATATTTAACTGAAATGAAGCCTGATCAAGAAAATACTAAGAATAGAAAATATCTTATTTCTGTTACGTTTAATGACAACGCTGAAGCAAACAGGATATTGGTTTCTGATGTCAATGCTGCCTTACTTGCGAAGTAATTTTATTCTACTTTATCAAAGAACAATATATATAAAGGCCAGCCATGCACGGCTAGCTCGTGGCGGGATTCCGCGACGTTCCCCCAAACAGGGGAGCGTTTCGGCCGGTTCCCTTCCGGCCATCGTCAGGCGGATCATTGAAGCGGGTCTTTCTTAATTGGTCTTGCAATTTGCGGATTTGCGGAAATTCGTGCGAGTAATTTTTTCAGCATTGGAATGTGCGTTTCTACATACGGGATATTCTTAAGTTGGTCGAAGCTATACTCTGATAGTCTTCCGATACTTAAGATATTAGCACGCATGAGACGCACAGCAGCTTCATTTGCGGCGGGCTGCTCATCCTGAAGGGCAGCCTTTTCAATGTATCGTATCCACACCGGGTACAAGTCTGCGGGTAGCGGGTATGACTCTTTAAGCGGTCTGTCTTGTCTGCTCATGATGATTTCCCTCGCTTTAAAATTATCGTTGTTCTTGCAGTCCGAGCGCTTCCTTTATTGCATTTTGCAGCAGGAGGGAGTAATTGAGCCCGGCCGAATCACCAGCTTCCCGCATCCATTTTGGGATAGAGCAATTTTTTGTAACTGATTTATTCGCGCTCGCATCCCTATACGGAGGTAAGAAAACGTCAATAAAAATGATCCGATCCGTGTCGTCCTCAACCTCAATATCTCCTGGTGCTGATGGCGCAGGAAATGCCTCTGACTTCTCCTCTAACTCCAATAGCCTAAAGGCTAACATTTCTTTAGCTCTCCAAATACCGTCAGCCAGATCCTTGGGAATAATCGCAGTGCCGGGAAAGTCGGGAAAATACATCCCGATACCGCCGTCCTCTGCACGCTCAACAACTACTGGATACACATGGGTAGTCAAATTATCACGCTCCTTTAAAATTTAGAGGTAAGCGGAGGGGAAAGCCGGGGTCAGAATTCAACCCCGGAAGTCCGTTCAATATTCTTTAGTGTCCCCTTCGGTATGGAGCGCCCGCCTGCATGAGCGCTAACATCTGCATATCGGGTTGGGTCTGTCGGGTGTATGTACCTTTGATGGCTGGTGCCTTTCCCGTGGTTCGGTGATGGCCTGAACCCTGCATCCCGAAGGGCTTGGATAACTTCTCGGACTGTTTTTTGTTTTCCCATTGCTTACCTCCTTTCTATATCCTTATTGTAACACGCATTATATTGCGCGTCAATGAAAAAAATGCGCAATATAATGCGCAAATACGGAGTGTGATATCTGTTTAGGAATATATCCCTTCCCTTAGCCAGTTTTTTCTGGTAAGATGAATTCACATATAAATTTTTCCTTTTAGCTCTGGGCATGCGCCGTAAGAGCATTCTGATTTTTAAATGCAACAAATAACTGCCATACACGAAATGTGTTGTAATTGCGGCACAATCTCTCATTTTCCTTCTGAGATCCTGGCCGTTACAGTTTAAGGTTGATTCAGATCACTTTTTAAAAAAAATCTTGCATGTCGCAATTGCGACACGCTTGGTTTGATGTGATCATGATTCTTATCCTTGAAATGTAACGGCCTTTTTGTATTTTATTTAGGAGGTGTAAGGAATATTTTACCTTAAATTCATTCGACAATTAGCGACATAAATATTACCAATCACAGTATAAAATGATTTTGGGAGCAAATTGCTCTCAATCAGAGTAGGGAAGTGCGGTAATCCGCACAGCCTACTCCTCTTTCAGATATTCGACGGTAAATTCGTGTAACTCTTCTATTCTGCATTCAAATATGAGGGTGGCGGCGTAGACGTCCTCTGGTAGCATTACCCTCTCGTTGTTGCAGAAATGGGAGATCACACGTTTATGACGACCAGATTTTTTTGCGTAATGTGTTTGAGTCCAGCCTTTACTGTCGATCCAATCCTGGAGTAAGCATCTTCCGCGTGTAACTTGAACGCGCAAGTTGCTGATCTCCTCTCAGTTAGGTTGTCATTCGAACGCATTATAACACATCAGAGAGGTGGAATCATGGAAATGATCGACATTACGAACATGTACTTTGTATCTAAAATCAGGACTGATATTTTGTTTCTTCTTATGCAAGTGCAGGACGGTTGTTCGAAAGTAGAGGCTGAAGAATCTCTTCTAAAGATTATTCAGGATACTGCAGAACTTGAAAACAACCTATCACAACAGTTGTTCGATACCAAAATATCATGACCATATTTTGACCATAATTGAATCTGAATTAATCGGAATTAATCGGAACGAAGAATAAATAACTTCCTATTATATGCGGAATTCTTAACTAATCCGAAGCCGAAATTTAAGAACGTATTTTATTCTCCATGTGGTCAGGGTTATGAAAAGAGATACCTCAGATAATGAAGAACAGCAGCATGAATAGAAAGAGCAGCGATTCTCCCGTTATGGGGGAGCCGCTGCTCTTTCTGTTTCCGCATATACCCTCAATACACAAACCGCCGCTGAGCCCAGTAGCTGAACACGAAGATCGATACCTCTGTCAAGATCTTGGCCGCGGCCAGCGGGAGGATCAGTTGCTCACTGTAGAAGTAGAGCAGGCCGTAGTTGAACAGCAGCACCAGCACAACGAGTGAGAAGTATTTCGGGAGCGACTGGAGGCGCGACCGCTTGCCGCCGGTAAAGACATATCTCCGGTTCACGGAATAATTAAAGATCGAGCTGCACAGTCTTGCGGCGACTACGGACAGGAACAAATTGTGCGTCAGGCGCTGGAACAGGAACAGCAGGACGAAATCCATCAGCGCCGACAGCAGCGATGAGGTGCTGAACATCAGGATCGGCAGGTAGATCCGGAAGGAGTCGGAGAGCGGGCGGAAGTGTGACGATTTGTTATGATCCAGATATACGGTGTCAATGAATGCTTCATTAATGTCGTAACCCTCCTTGCGGGCGGTCAGCAGCATGTTCATCTCATATTCGAACCGGTCGCCGGGGATTTGGCATAGCCACTCCAGCATGGACGGCGGGAAGCCGCGCAGCCCGGTCTGGGTATCACTGATTGTGCTGCCGGTGGTCAGTGCGAACACTCCGCGGGTCACAGCGTTACCGAAGCGGCTGCGCAGCGGGACCTTACCGCTGAAGCGGCGGCTGCCCAGCACGATTCCGGGCTTGCTCTGGCTGTGCAGCAGCTCCACAACCCGCTTGATGTCATGAGGCAGATGCTGTCCGTCACTGTCTGCGCAGACTACGTAGCCCGGCAGTCCATGCTCCGATATATAACGGAATCCGGTCTTGAGCGCCCGGCCCTTTCCGTAATTTACGGGATGGGTCAGCACGGTGCAGCCGAACGCCTCAGCCGTCTGGAACAATCCGCGGTAAGCGGGGCCGCTGCCGTCATCCACAATCAGAAGCGGGCCAAGCCCGTAATCCTGCAGCTTAATTATTAGGTCAAGCAGACGGTCGTCAGGCTCATAGGCTGGAATTAATATAGTCATAATAGGGGTCACTCCTTAATGTATAGTATGTCGCTGACGCCGCGCTCCTGGTTTTTACCCTGCGGATTATTGACCACCCGGCCCATGAAATACATGGTCGAGGAGCCGCCGCCGTCGAGATTATAGGCTTCTGTCGCTCCGAGCTCCTGCATCACGTCCGCAAGCTCAGCCAGTGTCATGCCGCGGCTGTAGCCTTCATTGCGCCCGTCCACAACAACGAACACATAATGGTTCGGGGCAATCATGCCGATGGCCGTGCGCGGATTGGCGTTCTGGATCGAGCGGTTGCCGAAATTGGAGTCGATTTTGACACTGCTGAAGTCACTGGTGATCTGTCCGTCCTGAATCAGAATCGGCCCGAAGGAAAGGGTATTAATAACTCCCTGCGCCAGCAGCTCGTCAGAGGAAACCTCCTCCTCGTTATAGGTTTGCATCGTGCCATCCTCAAAAAGCGCCATTGCATCGCGCACCGGGTCATCGCGGTACACCGTACCGTTACGGATAATCACCCCGTCGTCGCGGAAGCCGTAGTAGTCGCCGTTAACCGCAAAGATCGCATCATTACCGGAAGCAATTTCCGAAGTCACCTCCGTAATATTCGTGCCAAAGCTGTTATCGGCAAAAGCTGATTTCAAGCTCTCCGCATCCTTCAGCACAACATCCGCCACATAATACGTGATCTTGTCCGAACCGGACCCGGTCTCCACCTGGTCAATCTGGATCTGGATATCATCACTGCTGTAGCTCCAGTCGTCGGATGTAGCATTAACCTCGGCTGAAGGTGAATCAGTCTCAGCACTATTGGTTGTACCAGTGCCATTACTGCCGGACGTTCCTGCACCTTCATCTGCCACAACGACCTCAACATGCTCGATCAAATAACGGTCAGCCAGCTTATACACCACTCCGCCAATCACCAGGATCACGGCCAGAATTACGATTCCTGTCTTTTGCTTGAAGCTCAGAGTTTTCTTTTTGTCCATTTGTGCCATTTCAGCATCACCTCGGGTGTGTAAGTTCTTAAGTTGGATCTTACGCGCCTTACCTTTAATGAACCTGAAATGATGAATAGGGATGAGCTTGGTGAACACTGCGTGTCTGCAAGTTTTGATAAGCGGGTAGTAAGAGCCGCAGCGGCTTGGTATACTCGAATGATAGACAAACTTTTCCAGAGTAAAGAGGAGGCAGATTATGCCGGGTTCTGTAAAAGAAAGGGCACTTCGCTATGGGATGGTGACGCTAGTATGGCTGTTGGCTGCGGTGGTTCTGGCGGGCTGCTTCCTGACGGAGAATGTAAAGGGTAAGCTTAGCCATAAGATTAATGAGCAACAGGATGTTGTGTATTACAACGGGACAGGCCTGCTTAACCTGAACAAGCTGGACGAATTCCTGGAGCGGAAAGCGGGCAGCCAGCGGATTATCCAATATACGATTGAGGGTGACCCGCTCTTCATGGAGCTGCGGTATGAAGGGGATAAGCTGAGCGTTACTTATGACAACACAGAAGACGCCTTTGGCTCTAAGGAAATAAGCATGTATACCTGCTCAACGCTTGAGAGAAAAGAGGAAAGCACAGAGCTGAAATATACTCTTACTGGCTGTGAAGGAGAATATCCGGAAGCTGAACTGCTGCGGGTCCATTACGGTCTGTCAGAGCAGGCTGACTTTGGCTTCGTGCTACAATACGGAGTGAACCGGAGAAACGAGATTAACACACTTGAACAAAGGCTGGTTAAGGATCTCCAGGACGGCAGAACCGTCGAAGCCTCAGATTTCAGGCTGCCGCACGCGAAGCTGCAGAGCATTTACCGTGAGCTGGTGCTGGCCGGGTATATGCAGGACAAGACCTTGACTGAGGCGTGCAATAGGAAGCCGGCTGTGACCTACGCGCTGCTGGTCGAGATGAACGGAAATGAGCGGAATTTTGCCTGGAGTGAATGCGATCAAAGCGCGGATGGCAAGGTTATGACTGCACTGGCTCAGAGCATTATCAGCGAGGTGCAGGAAAGCGAATTATATCAGGCGCTGCCGGAGACGAAGGGGTATTATGAATAAAGGCCGGTCACGGCTTTATTAATAGCATTTATAAGCATTTGAATTTAGCAGATTGAATTTATACCAAAATTAAGGGGAAAGTGGCGGAGGGGAATTTTGGAACTGTAGGAGCGAATGCGTCCGCCTTTGTCTTCAGATTTCTACCGCGAACAGCGGTTCAAATCAGGAAATCTGAAGACAACAGCGGCCGGAAGTCCAAACATTCCCTGGAGTCACGGCTAACCCCAAATTAGTAAATCTTTTATGGGATAATACCGAGGAGGAAGAGCAATGCAACAGCGTGTACTGCTGATTGAAGATGATGAAGATATAAGCAGAATGGTAAGCTCTTATCTGGCAAAAGAGGGCTATCAGGTCGAGCAGGTGTTTGACGGGGAAGCTGCTGAGCGGAAGGTGCGCACCGGTCATCCTTTTGATCTGGTGCTGCTGGATCTGATGCTGCCAAAGCGCAGCGGGATGGATGTGCTGCAGAGTATCCGGTCGGTAAGTCTGGTACCGGTGCTGATTATGTCCGCTAAGGACAGTGATGTGGATAAAGCGCTCGGACTCGGCTTCGGCGCAGATGATTATATTACCAAGCCGTTCTCGATGATCGAGCTCGCGGCCAGAGTGAAGGCGGCGATCCGCCGGGCAGGCTATGCCGCTGCCGGTGCAGCAAGCAGCGGAGGGCCGGAAGCAGCCGAAGTGCAGCAAGCCAAGGTCATCCCTTTGCGCGGACTGACAGTGAATCTGGATACTTTCTCTGCGCAGAAGCAGGGAGAAGAGATCAAGCTGACCGCCAAGGAGTTCCAGATCCTGCGGCTGTTTGCGGCCAACCCCGGCAGGGTGTACACAAAGGCGCAGATCTACAGCCTGGTCTGGGCAGAGGATTATTACGGCGATGAGAATGTCATTAATGTTCATATGCGCCGGCTGCGCGAGAAGATTGAGGATGATCCCTCCCATCCCGAATACATTAAAACACTGTGGGGCATAGGCTATAAGCTGGGAGATGTGCTGCCATGATTACTTTTTTTGGCGGCCTTGTTGTGGCCCTGCTGCTCATCATCCTCTGGCAATTCTTGCGGCTGAGGGAGCATGGGCGCCAGCTGCGGTACATCCAGACCAAGCTTACGGGCATTATGGCAAGCGGCTCGCATGAACGGCTGCTGCTGTTTAACAGCGATCCGGCACTGCAGCAGCTGCTGGCAGCCCTCAATGCGCTGCTTAACATTAATCACAAAGGGGCTGTGGAGAGGGCTCAACTGGAGACATCCATGCGCCATATGCTGGCGAATATATCCCATGATCTGAAGACACCGCTGACCGTTGTGCTCGGTTATATAGAAACTTTGCTGCAGAGCGATGATCTGCCTGCCGGAGAACGGGAGGTTATGCTGCGGACCATCCATACCAAGGCGCAGGAGGTAATTGCGCTGATGAACCGCTTCTTTGATCTGGCCAAGCTGGAGTCAGGGGATAAAGAAATCCCCCTTGGGCGGGTAGAGCTGGGTGAGCTGTGCCGCCGCAATATCCTGTCCTTCTATGAGCTTCTCAGTACCGGGGGCAGTGATGTGCAGATCGAGATCCCCGATGAGCCGCTGTATATTATGGGGAATGAGGAGGCGCTGGACCGGGTGCTAGGCAATCTTTTGTCTAATGCCATCACCTACGGAGCAGACGGGGGTGTGCTGGGGCTCAGACTTTTTTTGAAGGAAGAGCAGGTATGCATTGAGGTATGGGACAAGGGCAAGGGCATTGCCGAGATGCATCAGGATAAAATATTTGAGCGTCTGTATACAATGGAGGATTCGCGCAACCGTGAATACCAGGGCAGCGGCCTGGGCCTGACCATTACCAAAAGACTGACCGAGCAGATGAACGGCAGCATTACTTTGACCAGTAAGCCTTATGTCAGAACCGCATTCACGCTGTCGTTTCGAAGGTTGGATTTTTAGGGAATAATTCACGGCGAAGCCCCGATAAGAAATCCCTCTGCCGAAGCTTAAGATTTTCGTAAGAAACAGGTAATAAAAAAGAAAATTCCGCCCTGTATTATATAAATCAAGGAAGACAACGAAGCCAAAGGGGATAACGGAAATGACAACCATACTGCGGACGTGGAATTTAACCAAGGTCTATCAGGGCAAAGAAGCTGTGAACAGCGTGAACATGAATATTAAGCAGGGTGAGATTTACGGTTTTCTGGGACCGAACGGAGCCGGTAAGAGTACAGTAATGAAAATGATCACCAACCTGGTGAAGCCCACTGCCGGCGAGATCGAGTTTTTTGGCGAAAAGATGACATCGCGCTCCTACGAAATGCTTAAGCGCATGGGCTGTATTATTGAGCACCCGGTATTCTACGACAAGCTGACCGCCCGGGAGAATCTGGAGCTGCACGGGGAGTATATGGGCTATTATGATCCGAAGGCGCTGAAGGAGGCGCTGGAGCTTGTAAAGCTTACCGGAACAGACAAGAAGCCGGTCAAGCAGTTCTCGATGGGGATGAAGCAGCGGCTGGGCATAGCCAGAGCGGTAATGACCAAACCGGAGCTGCTGATCCTGGATGAGCCGATTAACGGGCTGGACCCGCTGGGCATCATGGAGCTGCGCGAGGTGTTCCGCATGCTGAGCCGTGAATACGGGATGACGCTGCTGATCTCCAGCCATATCCTTGGTGAGGTGGAGCAGATTGCCGATACCATCGGCGTAATCCGGGACGGTGTGCTGCTGGAGGAGGTTTCCATGGATGAGATCCGCAGACGTGATACCGACTACATTGAGCTGGTTACCAGTGAGAGCAGCAAGGCGGTATATACACTGACTCATTCGCTGGGCCTAAGCAATTTCAAGGTAATCGGGCCGCGGACAATCCGCATCTATGAGCAAACCTCACAGCTGGAGCTGAGCAAGGCGCTGGCAGCGGCAGATGTGGAGCTGGAGAGCCTGAACCGGAAGCAGCACTCGCTGGAAGATTATTTTATCGAACTAATGGGGGGTGAAGTCATTGCTTAAGCTGATCAGACTGGAATTGCGAAAGAACAGAATCAGTTTGTTTAAAGGGTCTCTGATAGCAGCCTTGGCTATTATGTTGTTTATGCTGCTGGTCGTATTCACAGAAATAGATGATCCGGGTGACTTCGCTACCTATGCCGATGTTTTTGACGGGGTGCATATTTTCGTAAAAGCCGTCTTTATGGTGTTTGGCGCCGTCCTGATCAGCAAGCTGGTTATTGATGAATACAAAAACAACACGATAGATCTGCTCTTCATGTATCCGATTCCCCGCAAAAAGCTGATGGCAGCCAAGCTGATGATTGTCTCGTTATTCATGCTGGTTACAATCTTTATAGCTAACGTGTTGGTGGGTGCTGCAATTGTCGGCTTTAATCATTATTTCGTAGAAGCGATTTCGGGCGAGCTGACGGCGGAGCTAATCAGTGAGCATCTTATAAGGGCTGCTTCAGATGCGGTATACTCGGCAGGCATCGGGCTAATTCCGCTGTATTTTGGGATGCGTAAGAAATCCGTTCCTACAACTATTGTAACGGGTGTGCTGATTGCGGGTCTCCTGTCCTCTGATTTCGGCAGCTTCCAGCTTGGCAATCAGGTTGGCGTATCCCTGGTTCTTGGAATTGTGG
This sequence comes from Paenibacillus camerounensis, assembly GCF_000723885.1. Taxonomy (GTDB): domain Bacteria; phylum Bacillota; class Bacilli; order Paenibacillales; family Paenibacillaceae; genus Paenibacillus_AQ; species Paenibacillus_AQ camerounensis. The sequence goes on along the minus strand of NZ_CCDG010000055.1, from coordinate 80,136 downwards.
GTGTTACCATTGCTTATCTCTCGATCCGTAAGATAGAGACTCAGGACGTAGCCTGATTACGTATCCCGGCTGCATAAAAAAGTGACAAAACCGCTTGACGCCGCTAGTTTTTCTGGCGACTGCAAGCGGTTTTTTTGTTATAATAGAGGTTAATTCAGGAATTTCTACATAAAAAGATATATTCCGCATTTGCGGATTAACAACAATAGCGGGGCTAAGAGCAGCTGCGGAGGTGGGCTATGCATAAAGACTGGGCTGCCATACTGGGCAGGGTGCTTTCCGGGGAAAGTGCTTTTAAATCGTTATATGATTATCATCCGGACTTGATCATTGTGCTCGACAGGCTGGGTAATTACGTGGACAGCAACCGTGCTCTCGGCCCTGGTGCATTATGTGATCCAGTGCAAATTCAGACAGGCGGAGAGCCGCAGCAGACCCCTGGTGAAGTACACTTTGCCGCAGCTCTGGAAGGGTTGACTGCAAGCTTCGAGCTGACAGAGGAGGAGAACGGCAATACCTTCTCCCGCGCTACCGTTACCTATGCCCCTGTTAAGGCTGCGGAAGGGGTGGCCGGCGTATTTGCGATTATTCATCAGGATGTGAACACGCTGCTCCCTGCCGCACTGAAGGAATGGCTCAGCCGGCTCGCGGCAGCCGGAACGCCGGGGGAACCGGCAGAGCAGGATCAGGAGCTTCCTGCTCTGATACGTGAGATGGCTGAGGATAAGCGGCTCAGCCTGATACTCAATTCTGTATCCGCCGGCATCTTCGGGCTGGATACAGAAGGCAGAACGATCTTTATCAACCGTGAAGGTGCGGATATGCTGGGTTATCATCCGTCTGAGCTGGCCGGAGTGCCTCTGATGGACACGATTCATCATGCCCACAACAGCGGCACTTCCCATTCTCCGCTGGAATGCCCGATCCGGCATACGCTGGAGGACAGGATTACCCGCAGCAAATCGGACGAGATATTCTGGCGCAAGGACGGCACGAGCTTCTTCGTAAGCTACCGGATTGCCCCGCTGCTCGACAAAGGGGTGATCTGCGGGGTAGTCGTATCATTTACGGATATCACGAATGAACGGGAGATTCTGCGGGCTAAGGAGTCAGCTGAGCAGGCAGCCCAGGCCAAGTCGGATTTTCTGGCGATGATGAGCCACGAAATCCGTACACCGATGAACGGAATGATCGGGATGGCAGACCTGCTGCTCGATACGGAGCTTGAGGAGGAGCAGCGCAGCTATGCGGAGATTCTGCGCAGCAGCAGCTACAGCCTGCTGCGGATTCTGAATGATATCCTTGATTTCAGCAAAATGGAAGCAGGGAAGATGCAGCTGCAGTCCGAGACCGTTGACCTGCGAGAGATGATTGAGAGTGTAATTGATCTGTTTACTCCGAAGGCGGAGGAGCGGCAGCTTGCCCTGCGCTGGTGGGCAGATACCAGCGTACCGGAGGCAGTAACCACCGATCCCAGCCGGCTGCGGCAGATTATTGTCAACCTGGTCGGCAATGCGCTCAAGTTCACTGAACAAGGAAGTGTAACCTTGTCAGTGAAGAATATCCCGCTGCCGGGCTCCCAGGAGTATCTGCTTGAATTCTCTGTAAGGGATACAGGTGTCGGTATTGCCGACAGCAAGCTGAATCTGCTGTTCCAGTCCTTCTCACAGCTGCATCCGTTCATTAACCGCAAATACGGCGGCACCGGCCTGGGGCTTGCCATATGCAAGCAGCTGGTCGAGCTGATGGGCGGCACCATTTTTGTGGAGAGCGAGGAAGGCCGCGGGTCGATCTTCCGCTTCATGCTTCCGTTCGTGAAACAAGCAGCGGAGGCTTAATAAGCGGCGGAGCTGCATGGGAGTACCAGGAAGCTGCCTTTCCGATGTTGCTGCTATTATCAATACAAAAGCCAGCCAGCCCCGTTGATCCGGGGGCAGGCTGGCTTATTTGTTCTGGCTGGTTACCGTACAGTTGTGCGCTCGTCAGACTAAGTGGATTTTTGCCACCTATTTCTTACCAGAACACCGGCTTCAGAACTTTAGTTGGAAAAACGCCACTTAATCTTCCAGATTTCGTCCATGGAAGGCTTGTAAGCATATATTAGATGGCGTTTTTCCCACTAATCATCTTAAAAGTTGAAATAAGACAGAATTAGGTGGTGAAAATCCAACTACATAAATTGCCGTGACACTCCGGTTTCGCGTAGGCTTAGCCGCCCCGCTTCCTGGTTAGCCTGAACCGGCAAATATCAGCCAGCCATAACGAATATACACAAGACAGGCGGCATCGCCAGTCTTAACGCATATACATCAGTCCGACAGTTGCCGGTCCGCAGTGGCTGCCGATAACACAGCCGGCGTTAATTACTGCGATTTCCTGAACCTTAGTCTGCTTACGCAGTGCCTGTTCCAGGAACGCTGCATCTTCTTCAGCCAGGGTATGTGCAATAATCAGCAGCTCCTGGTCGATCTCGTCCACGTTATCTAGCGCATTCTGCAGCATTTGCTCAACAGCCTTTTCCTTCTTGCCGCGGACTTTGCTGACGGGCACGATCGCGCCGTCGATCAAACGGAGGACCGGCCGGATCTTCAGCAGGCTGCCGATAAAATTCTGCATCCCAGAGCAGCGGCCGCCCATATATAAGTAGTCAAGCGTATCAACGACAAATTCGGTTTCCACCCGGCTGCGGCACTGCTCCAGCATGGAGGCGATTTCAGCACTGCTGTGGCCTTGTGCGGCAGCACGGGCAGCCTTCATGACCAGCAGCGCAATCCCGCCGCACAAGGTCTCGGAGTCAACGACCCGGACTCGTCCTTCCGGAAATTCGCCTGCAGCAAGCAGGGCATTCTGGTATGTAGAGGATAGGGCAGACGACAGGCTGATGTAGACTACATCTCCGCCGCCGGAAACAACAGGCTCGAAGGCAGCAATAAAGTCAGCAGGGGACGGGGCAGCCGTCTTCGGTAAAGCTCCGTTAGCCGCTACCCGGCGGTAGACTTCCTCCGGTGTAATGTCTACGCCGTCTTTGTATGTACCGTCTTGAAATACTACGTACAGCGGAACGATGCCGATATCATACGTGTTCTTCCAGCCTTGCGGCAAATCGGAAGTGCTGTCTGAAAAAATCTTTACAATAGACATGAAATTCTCCTTCACCGAATCTGAATCTCGGATCACAGTTATAAGTTGCAGAAATACCATATAATCTGTTTATTATACCAAGCCCATGCCGAATCTCAAAATAAAAATCACAATTTAATAGAAAAAAGACCGTCCGCAAGAGACAGTCTTAACTGTTGTATACTTCACGCAGTATGGAAGAGTACTGCTTATTTTTTGACAACCGGAATCCAAACCTCACACACATAATCTTCTGCTGATGTATCACCGGGAGGGTACAGCTCAATCTCCGGCCCTCCGGCATGCTGGTAGCCTGTTCCCGGGAACCATTCCTGATAAATCCGCTGCCAGACCGCCTGCAGCGTATCAGGCAATGGCCCTTTGGAGGTAAAGACCGCCCAGCTGGCAGCCGGAACGATACCTTTCTCATAACCATGCGAATCCGCAGCTTCATCCGCCTTAACTCCGACCCAGTAGGACAGCAGATCCTTTTCCATGTCCATGCTCATACAGATTCCAAGCCACGCTTCCTCTGAAGCAAGCCCGATCAGCTCATCCGAGGTCCCGTCCTCGTTGCATTCGTCCCAGAACTTAGGAATTCTGCGAAAGTTCTCTCCGTCCTTGCAGGTAACCTGAATGGATTTGCCGATTACGTTAAAAGCAGGCTTATCTACGATTTTGTATTCCATTTCCTGATCTCCCTTCAATGATAGGTGGAAAGAGAGGCGGGGGAACGCTTTGAGCTGTACCCCTGGTTCACGCGCAGCCGAAGGTGTGAGACCGTGGGCCTTGCGGAACGCCTTGGCGAAGGCTTCCGGTGAGTCATAGCCGTATTTCAGTGCAACATCCAGCACCCTGACTTTGGAGCTGGCAAGCTCCTGGGCAGCCAGTGTGAGCCTGCGCTTGCGGATATAGTCTGCCACCGTAAAGCCGGTCAGCATACTGAACATCCGCTGAAAATGAAACGGAGATACGTGCGCGATTCCCGCCACATCCTCGATCCGCAGCGGTTCTGTCATCTTGCTCTCCATATAATCCATAGCTTCCTTCATCCGGATCAGCCATTCCAAGACTCTTTCATCTCCCTTTGAGTTCATCCTATCATTTCTTAAGGAACCAGTCCTGTTATTCTCTGCTCATTAATGACAGGTTTTCTTCAAAGTATACCCGATTACAGGCACAGCTGTCAGTTCCCGAGACGGTACACTCTGGCTTCATAAGGACGCAGCGTTTCCCGCTCAGCGGCAGCCGGCTCGTCCGGGTAATTGCTGATAACTGTTTCACGCACCTTAGCAAGCTCATCCGTAAGCTGAACGTTCTGCGGCACATCACTGAAATTGAGCAGCACCAGCCATTTTTCGGCATCCAGCGTCCGGGTGTAGGCATAAATATATTCATGCTCCGGCAGCAGCTCATATTCGCCATAAGACATAATGAGATTCTCTTTGCGCAGGGCAATCAGCCTCTGATAGTAATAAAAGATGGAATCGGAATCCGCCAAAGCCTGCTCCGCATTGATATCCTTGTAATTCGGATTCACCTTCAGCCAGGGTGTGCCTTCCGTAAAGCCGGCGTTTGGTGAAGCATCCCACTGCATTGGAGTACGGGCATTGTCACGGCCTTTGGCATGGATCGCCTTCAATATGGTGTCATGATCCCCTCCGCCCTCCGTAACCTTTTCCCGGTACATATTCAGAATCTCGATATCCTTATAGTCTTCCAGCACAGGGAACTTCACATTGGTCATGCCGATTTCTTCACCCTGATAGATATAAGGAGTGCCCTTCAGCGTATGCAGCAGGGTAGCGAGCATTTTGGCCGACTGCACACGGTATTCACCGTCATGACCAAAGCGCGACACCATCCGCGGCTGATCATGATTGTTCAGGTACAGGCTGTTCCAGCCCTGTTCAGCAAGACCAACCTGCCATTTATGCAAAATATCGCGTAGCCCCTTCAGGCTCCACGGTGTAACCTCCCATTTACCGCCGGGACCGGAATCGATGTCCATATGCTCGAACTGGAACACCATCTGCAGCTCCTTGCGGTCCTCTGCCGTATATAGAATCGCATCCTCAACACTGGCGCCCGGTGTTTCCCCGACCGTCATCACATCATATTGGGAGAGGACCTCACGGTTCATCTCCTGCAGATATTCATGGACCCGGGGACCGTTCATATAATATTCGCCGCCGCCGGCAAGCCTGCCTGGCTCCACACCGTCGCCCTTGACTGATGGCAGACCGTCCACCTTGGAGATCATATTGATGACATCCATCCGCAGGCCGTCCACACCCTTGTCCAGCCAGAAGGTCATCATCTTGTATAATGCCTCCCGCAGCTTAGGGTTCTCCCAGTTGAGATCCGGCTGCTTACGCGAGAACAGATGCAGGTAGTATTCGCCGGTCTGTTCATCCAGCTCCCATGCCGGGCCGCTGAAGATGGAGCTCCAGTTGTTCGGCAGCTCACCATCCGGGCCGCCCGGACGCCAGATATAATAATCCCGGTAAGGATTATCCTTGGAGGAGCGTGATTCGGCGAACCAGGCATGCTCATCGGAGGAGTGATTGATGACAAGGTCCATCATCAGCTTGATGCCGCGTTCATGCAGCCCGGCCAGCAGTTCTTCCCAGTCCTGCAGTGTGCCGAATTCATCCATAATGTCCTCGTAATCGCTAATGTCATACCCGTTGTCGTCATTAGGCGACTTATAGACCGGCGACATCCAGACTACATCCACGCCGAGCTTCTTCAGATAATCCAGTCTTGATATGATCCCGCGCAGATCGCCGATGCCGTCTCCGTTACTGTCCTGATAGCTTCGGGGATAAATCTGATAGACTACGGCTTCTTTCCAAAAGGCTCTGTTCATATTAACGACTCCTTCTATATGGTAGTTTGTGTACCCGCATAAAAAAGCCCCGTGGACCTAAGTCCCGGGGCCGCCAAAAATTATGCCGTTACCGAGGAACCTTCAGCAGTGACGCTGCTTAGCCCGTTCACAGTATACTCTTTGCCATGAATTGTGAGTGCTGCCGGCACATCGGTCTCATTGGTAACAGTAATCTGAGCATCGGTTACAGTCACCTTGAGCCGTGAGCCGCGGAACATGATTTTGAACGAATACGAGGTCCAGTGGCCCGGATTGGACGGATTCAGAATCAGCCGGTCTGCCAGCACACGCAATCCGCCGAAGCCGTGTACTACCGACATCCAGGTACCCGCCATACTGGTAGTGTGGCAGCCGTCTTCCGTATCGTTGTTGTAGTTGTCGAGATCCAGCCGGGAGGTACGCAGGTACATCTCATAGGCTTTTTCCTTGTAGCCCAGCTCGCAGGCCAGAATGGCATGGATGCAAGGCGACAGGGAGGATTCATGAACGGTGATCGGCTCATAAAAGTCGAAATTCCGTTTTTTCGTATCCAGGTCATAACGGTCACCCAGGAAATACAGCCCCTGAAGGACATCCGCCTGCTTGATGTAGCAGGAGCGCAGGATGCGGTCCCAGGACCATTTCTGGTTGAGCGGCAGGTTCTCCGGGGCCACTTCCTTCACCGGAATAATCTCCTTGTCGAGGAAGCCGTCCTGCTGCAGGAAGATGCCGAGCTCCTCGTCAGACGGATAGTACATTTTGCCGATGATTTCATTCCACTTGGCCGTTTCGCTGTCCTGCAGCTCCAGCTTATCAGCCAGCTCTGCGTAGCGTGCAGCTTCATTTTCCTGCAGATATTTCAGTGCTTCGAGCGTATATTCCATCGTCCAGGAGGCGATCCGGTTGGTGTACCAGTTGTTGTTGACATTGTTCTCGTATTCGTTCGGGCCGGTAACGCCCAGCATCACATACTGGTCTTTGCGCGGTGCATAATGCACGCGTTCCTCCCAGAAGCGGGAGATTTCGACCAGAACCTCAAGCCCGTATTGGCCGAGATAAGCCTTGTCGCCGGTGTAGTTCACATAGTTGTAGATGGCATGGGCAATTGCCCCGTTGCGGTGAATCTCTTCGAACGTAATTTCCCACTCGTTATGGCATTCCTCACCGTTCATGGTCACCATCGGGTAGAGTGCACCTTTTTTGAAGCCGAGCTTGCGCGCGTTCTCTTTAGCCTTCTCCAGATGCTTATAGCGGTAGATCAGCAGATTGCGGGAAATGCTGGCATCCGCAGTACTCAGATAGAACGGTACGCAATACGCCTCGGTATCCCAGTAGGTGCTGCCGCCGTATTTTTCACCCGTAAAGCCCTTAGGCCCGATGTTCAGACGGTCATCTTCACCGGTATAGGTCTGATTCAGCTGGAAAATATTGAAGCGGATCGCCTGCTGCGCCGACACGTCTCCTTCAATAATAATGTCGCTTTCCTTCCATTTGTCGCCCCATGCAGCAGCCTGCTCGTTCAGCAGGGTAACAAAACCGGCTTCGCGCGCACCCGACAAGGCGCTGTGGGCGGCTTCAACAAGCTGACCCAGGCCGTAATTGCGGGAGGTTACATTGGCGGCATACTTATAAATAACCACCTGGTCGCCGGACTGCACAGAAAGCTTCACTTTGCTGGCTACATATTTTTCCTGTTCAAGCGCTTCGGCGCCACCGGTAAGCTTTTCACCGTTAACCATAATGTCAAAAGTGAAAGCCGAAGTCACATGGAAATCGAGCTTTTTCGTTTTGAGCGTCAGATAGCCGCCTTCCGTGCCGCTCTGCTTCTCCACTTCATTCCAGAACTTCTCGTCATAGTTGGAATCCTTGTTCTTAATATCCCCGTCGAGGTAAGGAGTAACGGTAAGCGTTCCGGCGAAGTTCAGCGGAGTAACCGAGTAACGGATTGCACCGATCTCATGACGGGCCATGCTGACAAAGCGGATGCTCTCCACCTGCACCTGCTTGCCGCCTTCCAGCTCTGCAGTAAAGCTGCGCAGCAGTGTGCCTTCCTTCATATTAAGTACACGGCGGAACTGGGTCACGGTGCTGGCTGCCAGATCAAGCGTTGTGCCGTCAATATCAATGTTGATGCCGATCCAGTTGGTGCTGTTCAGAACCTTGGCAAAATACTCCGGATAGCCGTTTTTCCACCAGCCGACCCGTGTTTTGTCCGGATAGTAGACGCCTGCCATATAGCTGCCCTGCAGGCTGTGGCCGCTGTACTGCTCTTCAAAGTTGGCTCTGCCGCCCATGTAACCGTTCCCGATGCTAAAAACACTTTCGGAAATTTCCTGGGTATGCGGATCAAAGGATTCTTCAATGATGGACCATTCATCAATTTTGAGATATTGTTTCATTGTTATTTGGCTCCTTTTAAATGAGGGATGAAGATATAAGAATGAATCAACGTTTTATTAATTCATTTTATAAAAGAGTAGGGCAGAAACAGTTACATATCACAATTACCGGTTAATATGGGTCAAACCTCTGCAAACCATTCTCCCAGCTTGGCTACGCTGACCTGGGCGAGGGAAGGGACGACTACATTCGCACCGGACAGGGTTTCCGGTGAGCCGATGCCGATGCTGCGCATGCCGGCGCGGGTGGCAGCAAGGATTCCGGCTTCGGCATCCTCGAATACAACGCATTGCTCAGGGGCAATGCCTACCGCCTGTGCGCCCAGCAGGAATACTTCAGGGTCCGGCTTGGCAGCACTGGTGTGTGTACCGTCGATAATGGCGTCGAAATAAGGAGTCAGGCCGGTGTTGTCCAAGATAGTCATTGCATTTTTGCTGGCAGATCCCAAGGCAACCTTGATTCCGGCTTCGCGGCATTCCTGCAGGAAGGAGAGGGCGCCGGGAAGAATTTCGGAGCTGTCCATTTTGGAGATGTATTCGACATAACGGCTGTTTTTCTGTTCGGCGTAGCGGGTTTTGTCCTCATCACTGAATGTAAGTCCGCCGATCTCCAGCAGAATGTCGAGCGATGCGGCCCGGCTGACACCCTTGAGCCGCTCGTTGTCCTGCTCGGTGAATATAAAGCCAAGCTCATCTGCCAATTCTCTCCAGGCGATAAAATGATATTTGGCGGTGTCCACGAGTACGCCGTCCAGATCGAACAGGCAGGCTTTGATTTCTGACATATTGAACCTCCTAATAGTATGGTGAGCTGCGCTTCCGGATATTTTTCGTTCAAACCCGGCTCGGAAGCAGAGGCTAAGTTTGGTGAGCTAGCTACTTTATGTTCTTCGTACACAACTTGCAGCGGAAACGCAGATCAGACTTTGATAGCGCTTGCTTCCTTGTTTGTTTCTTATAGAACTAGCTTCGGAATGATGAGCTTATTTTTGTAGAGTGATCGCCGCATTTTTAGCGCAAACGTTTGTACAATTTTCGAAAAAATAAATGAAGCAAGGGCTCTGCTTCATTTATTCCTGAATCATGGTCATTTCTTCCCTGGAGCATACATGGACGACTCTCTCACGATCAGACGGTGGGGAATAACGAACCGGTTCGTATATCCGGAATCATTGTCCGGCTTCTGAATAGTCTGGATAAGCACCTGGGAAGCCGTATATCCGAGATGATAAATACCGATATCTATACTGCTGATCGGCGGGCTGGATAATTCCGAGAGCGGGATATTGTTAAAGCTGACAATCGCCAGATCCTCGGGCACCTTATATTTCAGTTCATTCAGTCCGCGCAGCACTCCGAAAGAGACCATATCATCGACTGCGACCAGCGCCGTCGGGCGGTTCGGGAGATTCATAAAGAACGACATCGCCCGGTAGCCGCTGTCCTGCAGAAACTCACCCTCCACAATCCATTCCGCACGCATCTCCAGGCCGCTGTTCTGCATCGCTTTGCGGTATCCTTCGAGACGGTCGCGCGACACAATCAGATTGGGAGGTCCGCTGACAAAGCCGATACGCTCATGACCCATGGATATCAGATGATTCGTGGCATCGAAGGCTGCCATAACATTATCGTTATCCACAGACAGTATATCCTCATAGCGGTCGCTCCGTCCCACGAGGACAAAGGGATAGCCGCCGGATTCGAGAAAATCAATAACCGCATCATCTTTACGTGAGTACAGCAGAATAACGCCGTCAACACGGCGTCCCTTGAGCAGGCGGGAAACAGCTTCAAGCTCTTCCTTCTCGTTCGCACCGGAGCTGATCAGTACATCATAGCCGGAACGGCTTGACTGGGTGACGATTCCTCGGATCAATTCCATAAAGAACAGATTGGAGAAAAGCTCCTCAGCCGGCTTAGGCAGGATGATACAGATACTGTTGGTTGTTTTCGAAACCAGGCTCTTTGCCATCATGTTCGGAGTGTAGCCCATTTCCTCCATGATCACTTTAACTTTACGGGAAGTTTCTAGGCTGATTCTGGGATGGCCTGACAACACCCGGGATACCGTGGAGGGAGAAACTCCCGCTTTCTTAGCCACATCCTTAATGGTAACTGTCATAGAAACCTCCTTCATGGAACCGTTTGCTTTACACAGTAATATTAATCGAAGTGCTGATAATTGTAAATAGAGAAAGTCCCGTTACAGGCTGTTTTACGGCGTTTTTGGAATAATCTAAAGGATTTGTGTGTTATTTTTGCATGATTTTACAGCAGGATCAGGCCATTATCCGAAAATAACGGTTTTTCAGAGAAAGGGGGCTGCTAGGCAATAAAATCAGCGAAGTCAGACTGTGCAAACGGTTTTCAATGAAAGAATGTTTTAAATATAGGTAATTTGCTTTACGGTTTGTGCAATTTTGTGCAAATTAACAAGGGAATCAACATAAGTACGAAAGCGAAATAATTATTTAAAATTTATAAATGATTATTGACAACGCTTTAAAGCTAGGATTAATATGGTAACCAGTACTTAAAAGCGCTTACAAGTGCGTTTTTTGTGCAGCAATAGCCAGAATTCTGTTATTTTGCTTGCTGCAGCTTCTTTTAATCATTGTTGCAAACGTTTGCGCTACTTTTATGCCGTTTAGTATTACTGCAGGTATAACAAAAGGAGGATTCAGGCTTACTCCGGTCTAAGCAGCCGAAACGAAGGTGAACCCGTGCAAGACATGGTGCAATCCCGCGCAGAGCGGAAATAATCTCATATTAGGGGGGCTTTTTGGAATGAAAATGGCTTCATGGAGCAAAAAGGCGTTTGCCATCAGTATGATTATCGTTCTGGTGTGCTCCTATTTCAGCTTTCCGGCATCTAAGGTACAGGCAGCAGCAACCAGGGCAGTTCTGGTAGGCTCGCTTCAGTCCGAGCTGTCTACGGAGACCAGCCAGACAGGCGACTGGAATCCGGATACTACGGTTACTGAAATGACTTATCTGGACAACGGCACTTATGTGTTCACTGGAACACTGCCGGCGGGCACTTATGAATATAAGGTTGCGCTAAACGGCAAGTGGGATGAAAGCTACGGCTACAGCAGCTATACCAATCCTCAGGGCGTAGACAAAGACGGCAATATTTTGCTTACGCTGGCTGCTGAAGCTCAGGTGACTTTTTATTACAACGATATTACCAAAAAAATTGCCGATTCCACGTACTACACCCTGCATACAAAGGATAAGCTGCCTAGACTGACAGGCTCCCTGCAGACGGAACTGGGGGATGCACACGATCATTCTGCGGCAGACGCCCGGACATTACTTGCAGATGCTAATTTTGATAACGTTTACGAGACTACGGTGAATCTGCCTGCGGGCGATTATGTGTACCAGATCTTCGTGCCGGGAGCATCCGCAGCTGAGGATACAAGCTATCCTGCTGCAGAACTTACGCTTGCGCTGCCGGCAAATCTTCCGGTTACCTTCCAGTTCAATGCTCAGACTTACGCGGTGAATGCCAAATTCATAGCACCGGTCGATCCGGGCACTGTAACGCCTGTTCCGGAAGGAAACCTGCGGATTCACTACAACCGTACAGCCGGTGATTACGCTGATCAGGGTCTGTGGCTATGGGATGATGTAGCTGCAGGCTCGTCCGGCTGGCCGGGTGGAGCTACTGCTTTTCCAGAAGGGCAGCTGGATGGCTACGGGGCTTACGTGGATATTCCGCTAAAAGCCGGCGCCAAAAAAATCTCTTTCCTTATCGTTAACCGCGCAAACGAAGCTAAGGACGGCGGAGACAAAACGTTCCTGATCAACACTCCGCAAACGAACGAAATCTGGATTAAGCAGGGCAGTGATGAAGTGACGCCGTACGAACCGGTGACGCTGCCTGCCAATACAGTCCGGATTCATTATATCCGCGCGGATCATAAGCAAAGTGATTTCGGTTTATGGACCTGGGAGGATGTAGCCCAAGCTCCGTCCCAATGGCCAACTGATGCGGTCCGGTTCTCTGATGAGAATACAGACCGTTTCGGTGCTTATGTAGATCTTCCGCTAAAAGAAAATGCCAAGAAGCTGGGCTTCCTTGTCGTGAATCCGTCAAACGAAGCTAAAGACGGCGGAGACAAAGCGTTCAGCCTGCTGGACCGCTACAATCAGCTCTGGATCAAAGAGGGCGATAATACAGTCTATGTCTCGCCGTTTGGTGAGCAGCCTATAGGGCTTGTATCGGCTGAGGTGCTGTCAACGAGTAAGCTGCTGCTCGGCTTCACCCTTACTGACGGACTGGATGCTGCAGCTCTGAAGAGCGCGATCACTGTAACAGACAAGGACGGTGCTCCCGTCAGCATTTCTGCAGTGAAGATCACCGGAACGTCTTCAATTGAAGTGGATACGGAGGCTTTTGACCTGGAGAAGACGCCGCTGAGTGTCACCTATTCAGGCAAAACAGTGTCCGCGTCCAGCGGCTGGAGAATGCTCGATGAAATGTACAATTATACCGGGGATGATCTGGGAGCTACCTATCACGCCGCTGACCAATCAGCAACGCTGAAGCTGTGGGCGCCAGTAGCCAGCTCCGTTATAGTCAACGTGTACAGCAAAACGGATGCAACTAAGGCTGTCGGCCATGTTAGCCTGACACGGGGTGAGCAGGGAGTCTGGTCCACAGTCCTTACGCCGGCAGATATTACAGGAGTCAGCGGTGAGAAGGATGTCCGCGGCTACTATTATCAGTATCAGGTAACCAACAACGGGGTTACCAAGCCTGTGCTTGATCCTTACGCCAAATCAATGGCCGTATTTACTGTTGACTCTGCCGGTGCAGCCGGTCCGGACGGCGATACCGTTGGAAAAGCGGCAATCGTTGATCTGAGCCAGACGAATCCTGCGGAAGTTCATCCTGCAGACATTGAGGGCTATGAAAAACGTGAGGATGCCGTTATCTATGAAGTCCATATCCGGGACTTCACCTCAGATGTCTCCATTGAGAGCAGTCTGGGCGGCGAACGCTGGGGCTCTTATGACGCTTTTGCCACTAAGCTGGATTACATCAAATCAATGGGGGTAACCCACATTCAGCTTCTCCCGGTAATGGCCTGGTATTACGGGGACGAAACGAAGATGAATGAGAGAGAACTGGACTATTATGCGCAAAACAATGAGTATAACTGGGGTTACGACCCGCACAGCTATTTCTCTCCAGACGGCGCCTATTCAGAAAATCCGGCCGATCCTGAGGAGCGGATCAAGGAGCTGAAGGGCCTGATTGATGCGGTGCATGAGGCCGGAATGGGTGTCATTCTGGACGTCGTGTATACGCATATGGCCAAAAAAGACTTCCTGGACGACATCGTTCCGAACTATTATGCGTTCCAGGATGCGAACGGTAATTTTATCGGCGGCTTCGGCAATAATCTGGCCACCAATCACAAAATGGCCGAGAAGCTGATGATTGATTCCGTCAAATACTGGTTCAGCGAGTACAAAATCGACGGCATGCGCTGGGATATGATGGGCGATGCCACACAGGATGCGGTGCAGGCGGCCTATGATGCGGCTCAGGCCATTAATCCGCAGGCGCTGTTTATCGGCGAAGGCTGGGTTACGTTCGGCGGCGCGGCTTCTGACCCGTCACTTGCCGGCCAGGGTGCCGACCAGCAGTGGATGGACAAAACAGACAGCGTTGGCGTCTTCTCTGATGAGTTCCGTAATGAGCTGAAATCAGGCTTCGGATCGGAAGGCGAGCCGAGATTTATTACAGGCGGAGCGCGCTCCATTGCGACCATCCTGAATAATATCAAAGCCCAGCCGTCCAACATTCCGGCGGATGATCCGGGCGATGTAGTCCCTTATATTGAGGCCCATGACAATCTGACCCTGCATGATGTCATTGCCCAGTCCATTAAGAAGGACCCTGCGATTCCGGCCAATGAGCTGGAAATCCAGCAGCGGATTCGTCTTGGCAATACGCTGGAGCTGACTTCCCAGGGTACGGCCTTTATGCAGGCCGGCCAGGAATACGGCCGTACGAAGCAGTGGCTGGGTACAAATGTGCCCGAACAGAAGTATACCGAGATGAAGGATTTGAGCGGCCAGTCCTTTGGCTATTTTATCCATGACTCTTATGATTCCTCAGATGCTGTTAATATGTTCGACTGGTCTAAAGTAACGGATGAAGTGAAGTATCCGGTGCAGAATACGACCAAGGATTACACAGCAGGTCTTATTCAGCTCAGAAAGTCCTCAGATGCCTTCCGCCTTGGTGACAAGAGTCTGGTGGACTCCAATGTTACGCTGATTCAGGCGCCGGAAATGAAGGCGACGGATCTCGTAATCGGCTACAAAAATAAAGCAACTGACGGCACAGGCATGTACTATGTGTTCGTCAATGCTGATGATGAAGCAAGAGTGCTCACGTTGTCAGAGGATCTTACTAAAGGTACCGTGCTGGCTGATGATGATCAGGCAGGCGTGACAGCCATTCCGGCTGAAGAGCAGACCGGATTTGCGCTCACCGGAACATCGATTCAGCTCCAGCCGCTTACTGCAGTAATTATCCGTATGGATGCAGCGGCAGCCGTGTTCACTACGGTAGAAGCGGACAGCGCAGCCTATTCTTTACAGGTAGGCACAAGTCATCAGACAGCTGCCTATGCAAAATATGACGATGGAAGCAAACGGAATATTACGAAAGCAGCAGTCTATACTTCCGATAAACCGGAAGTAGCCGGCGTATCCGCTCAGGGTGTTGTGACCGGACATAAAGCCGGAACAGCCCATATTACTGTTACTTACGGCGGCAAGTCAACGGTCGTAACGGTTAAAGTAGTCACTGAGACAGTGGACAACAAACGTTATGTTGAATTTACCTATGTGCGGGCAGACGAAGATTATTCCGGCTGGAATATCTGGGTCTGGAACACAGGCGCGAAGAATGACCAGATTGATTTCACCACCTTCAAGGAGGGGGAAGCCAGTGTTCTGATCGAAGTTGCCCAGAATGCCACAAGTGTAGGCTTTGTACTGCGCAAGGGCACTGACTGGAATACAGGCAAGCAGGACTATCCGGATGACCGGGTCATTCCGCTGACGGCAGGCGAGAGCTATACAAAGGTCATTGTAACTAGCATGGTGAAGGAGCTGGATATCAAGCCGTTTATCAGCGGACCAGTGATGAAGGACGGAACAATCACCTTCATGTACCGTGATGAAGCGCTGTTCCGCAGCGGCAACCAGCAGGAGATTGAGGCTGTCACTGTAAAAGTGAATGGTACCGAACATCCGATGGTCTATGATGCCGTAAATGAATGGTTCAGCTATCAGCTTACTGGCGTAGAGACAGGAACCTATAAATACACCTTCCTGGTCACCAAAGACGGGGCTGTTGAAGAACTGGCTGATCCGAAAAATAACGCCGGCGGCGAATCTTCAGTAACCTACCACAAACCTGAAGTTACCGTTACGGCAACAGCAGCACCGCAGGCGGTTAACTCTAACGATAATGCAGTAATTTCCGTTACTGCCGCTTCCGATGAGGAGGTCTCCTATAAGGACGGTTATATGGATCTCACTGCGCTGGGCGGGCCGGCTAAGGTCCAGATTGATACCAGTCTGATGAAGCAGACGGTTGCCGTGAAGGATACAGTGGCGGCGGGGGTTAAATCCATTCCGGTTACACTTGTGGACGAATACGGCAATACGCATAAAGGCTCAGCTACACTTGAAGTCAAAGCCAGAACCTACAGCGGGGATAAGCTTGACTTTGACTGGGATGAGGCGCGGATTTATTTTGCGCTGACTGACCGGTTTGCCGATGGGGACCCGACGAATAATGAGAATGTGGACAAAAGCCATCTGGAGGCTTACCACGGCGGCGATTTCCGTGGTATGATCGACCATCTCGATTATCTTAAGGAGCTTGGCATCAATACGCTGTGGATTACGCCGGTTGTCGATAACATCGACTTCAATAAAGGCACCGGCTTCGGCGGTATTCAGTACGGCTACCATGGCTATTGGGCCAAGGATTTCACACAGCTTGATGAGCATCTGGGTGATATGGAAACCTTCAAGGAATTAATAGAGAAGGCGCATGACCGCGGCATTAAGATTATGGTCGATGTTGTTCTTAACCATACAGGCTATGGCCTGAAGGAGAGCGACAACGTTGAAGGAGTCACTGCTGAAGATAAAGCGCGCTTCGAGGGCATGCTCCGCACAGACGGTGTATCCTCGGACACCGATCCGATCAAGGGTGAACTGGCCGGACTGCCGGACTTCAAGACAGAAGATCCTGCGGTGCGCCAGCAGATTATTGACTGGCAGACCGGCTGGCTTGACAATGCGCGGACGGAGCGCGGAGATACGATTGACTACTTCCGCGTGGATACCGTCAAGCATGTAGAGAGCACAACCTGGAAAGCATTCAAAAATGCACTGACTGCCATCGACCCTGAATTCAAGCTGGCCGGTGAATACTTCGGCGGAACCATCGACAGTGACGGCGGAAATCTGCAGTCCGGGCAGATGGACAGTCTGCTTGACTTCGGCTTCAAGGGTGCAGCGAAAAGCTTCACCGACGGCAAAATTACGGAAGTCGATGCTTATCTGCAGGACCGTGAATCTAAGCTCGATAATACGAAGACTATGGCCCAATTCCTGAGCAGCCATGACGAGAACGGCTTCCTCTCCGATTATGTGGGCGGGGATCAGGGCAAGCTGATGATCGCTGCAGCACTGCAGATTACGGCTAAAGGCCAGCCGGTGATTTATTACGGCGAAGAGCTTGGCCGTTCCGGCAGCAATGCCGGTGATATGTCCAAGGGAGAGTATAGCGAGAACCGCAGCGATATGCCGTGGGATCAGCTGACAGCTCAGCAGGATCTGCATGACCACTATCAGAAGCTGCTTAATATCCGTGCTGACTTCTCCAAGGTATACTCCAAGGGAACACGCACGACACTGGCTGGCTCCGATGAGCTTGGTTATCTGGCCTTTAACAAGCAATACGGAGATGATAACGTAGTAACCGTTATTAACACGAAGACAGAAGCTGTAGCGCTAAGCCTGTCTGTCCCGTTTGCCGCTGGAGCGGCGGTCAAAGATGTATACAGCGGCAAGACATATACCGTATCGGCTGACCGGAAGGTGGAAGTTGAGCTTCCCGGCAGAGATAGCGGAGGGACGGTTATCCTGGCAGCAGTGCCGGATGTAACACCAACACCTTCACCGCTTCCCGGATCGGGCTCTGGTGTAACGCCTGTGCCTGCACCGGCCGCCGGCACACAAATCGTTAATGCAGACAGTCTGAAGAACGGAAAGGACGGCAAAGTGACCATTGAGGTTGCTGCGTCGGCTTCGACAGTCCTGCTGCCTGTTCAGGCCGGTACAGAGCTGGGTACCAATAATCTTGAGCTCCGGATGGGTGAGCTTAGTGTAACCGTGCCTAATGCGGTATTACTGGAGCTCCAGAAGTCTCTCGGTGCTGCAGATGCTGAAGGTGCACAGATCCGGTTTACTGCCGATCCGTTACCCGATAGTGCAGTCACCTCAATGCTTAACGGGCTGAGTAACGGGTACACCCGAATAAACGCAGCTTCTGAGATGTATGACTTCTCGCTGTCTGTTGTCAAAAAGGACGGCACCAGTATCCCTGTTTCTTCATTCACGGTACCGGTTGAGCTATCCTTTAAGCTAAGCGGGAACGCCGATAAAGACCTGACAGGCGTGTTCTATGTAGGTGATAACAATAGTCTGGAATATGTCCGCGGCTCGGTTAGCGGAGAGTGGATAACAGCGAAGGTAATGCATTTCAGCAAATATGCTGCACTTGTGCTGGACAAATCCTTTGCGGATGTCCCGGCTTCACACTGGGCTTCCCAGGCTATTAAGGCACTCAGTGCCAAACAGATTGTAACAGGAGTATCAGCGTCTGCGTTCAATCCGGGTGCGGATGTTACCCGTGCAGAATTTACGGCATTGCTGATCCGGGCGCTTGGCATCGAAGCTGCAGGCCAGACAGCCTTCATTGATGTGAAGGCGAATGCCTGGTATGCCCCTTATGTGGCGGCAGCTGTAAGCCAGGGCATTGTATCTGGCCGCAGCGCAGCGCAGTTTGCACCGGATGCGGAGATCAGCCGTGAAGAAATGGCGGCAATGCTGATCCGGGCCCTTGAAGTGAAACAGGGTCAAAAGGTAAGCTTGAGCTCAGCTTCCGCAGGCTTTACGGATGCGGGCAGCATCGGCGCATGGGCAGCGGCGTACGTGAATGCAGCCGCAGAGCTTGGTCTGGTGCAGGGCAGAGACAACAACCGCTTTGCCCCAAAAGCCAACATGACCCGCGCCGAAAGCGCACAGGTTATTTACAAATTGCTGGCTGAGTAGAAGATTTAGCGTTAGACAACGCAAGCAGCGATCCTCGTGATGGGGACCGCTGCTTTGTGTTGTTGAAATTGTTGAGGTTGTTGAGTAGTTGAGTTGTTGAGGTTGTTAAGTTGTTGGGTTGTTGGGTTGTTGGGTTGTTGAGGTTGTTGGGTTGTTGAGGTTGTTGAGTTGTTGAGTTGTTGTAACTGTGTTGAGATGTCGGGATGTTGAGATGTCGGGATGTTGAGATGTCGGGATGTTGAGTTATTGTTGTTTTGTTTTAGAGCGAGTAATTACTTTCATTGGCTGGACTGGTATGCAATACGATACTACGGTCTTTCACCGTAGGCTGTCACCGTTTGCTTTTACTATTGCTCATACTTATGCTTGAACGCATCCTGGCCCGCGCACCAAACAGCCCTCTTCAAATGTTGAAGAAGGCTGTTTGCCATGTATTGTTCGAGTAACTAAGGCTTTGTTAGAGCAAATGTAAGGGGGCGTGTGCTGAAGGTTGGCGCTGTTTGAAATAAGTGGATTTTCGCATCTTAATCCTTTAACAATTGAGTTGTTTAAGAGTATAGGTGGAAAATCGCCACTTATTTTGCCAAAATTAGCCCTAAAGGTGGTTTTGGACTGAATTAGATGGCCTTTTTCCACCTAATTATCAGAATTATTGAAAAATGATAAAATTAGGTGGCAAAAATCCAACTATAGATAGATTGAGCTTGAAAATACAAGTTAAGGGCAAGTGGCGGCGGAGAATTTTGGAACTGTAGATGCACTAACGACAGCCTGAGAGCTTCTCGCCGAACAGCCCGCTACAGAAATATAGGCAGTCTGCAGATTTCCAGTGCAAATTGCGGTTCTAATCAAGAAATCTGCAGCAGGGCAGCTGCCGGAAGCTCAAACATTCTCTGCGGATACGTTAAATCCCAGAACAACAAGAAGAATAGTTCAGGCTACAAAACGGCCTTAATTACTGTATATCCGTAAGCCGGCAGCTTCACGGACAGCATACCGCGTTCAGCACGCAGGGAATCACCGGTGAACAGGTTCTCCCAGCTGCGCTCCTCAACATTAAGCCGGAAGGTCTGTGCGGTTTCCTCCGTATTCATCAGGACGATGATGATATCGTCACCCTGACTGCGTTCATAAGCGAGCTTGCTGCCGCCGCGGCCGGCTTCCAGGAATCTGAAGGCACCGCTGCGCAGGGCCGGATGGCTGCTGCGGACTGCAATCAGCTTCTGATAGAAGCTGAAGAGGTCACGGTCCTGCTTGGCAGGGTCCCATTCCATGCATTTCCGGCAGCCCGGATCATTGTCGCCGTCCATGCCGACCTCATCGCCGTAGTAAATACATGGTGTGCCCAGGAAGGTGAACTGGAACAGCGCCGCCAGCTTGAATTTTTTCTTGTCGCCGCCGGCCAGGGTTAAGAGGCGGGCAGTGTCGTGGCTGTCCAGCAGATTGAAGGCAACCTCGCTGGCCTGCAGCGGATAGCGTGACAACTGCTTGCCGATCGCATTTGCGAAGGCTTCGGCATCAAGCGTGCCGCTGATAAAGAAGTCGAGCACGGCGTCGGTGAACGGGTAATTCATTACGGCATCGAACTTGTCACCCTCCAGCCAAGGTGCCGATTCATGCCAGATTTCACCGAGAATATAAGCCTCGGGATTGGCAGCCTTGACAACCTTGCGGAACTCGCGCCAGAAGCCGTGATCCACCTCGTTCGCCACATCCAGGCGCCAGCCGTCAATCCCGACCTCCTTGATCCAGTATTCTGCAACCTTCAGCAAGTATTTTTTTACTTCAGGATTCTCTGTATTGAGCTTCGGCATGTGCGGTTCAAAAGAAAAGGCATCATAGTTAGGGATGTTATCGATTACCTGCAGAGGGAACTCGCGGACGTGGAACCAGTCCTTATAGCGGGAGTTCTCCCCATGCTCCAGCACATCCACGAACGGGGCAAAGGTTCTGCCCGAGTGGTTAAACACAGCGTCCAGCAAGATGCGGATTCCGCGTTCGTGACAGGCGTTAACCAGCTTTTTAAGCATCTCCACATCGCCGAAATGAGGATCCACCTGCATATAATCTTCCGTATCGTATTTATGATTGGTGGTGCCGGTAAAGATCGGCGTGAAATAGATTCCGTTAATACCAAGCTCCGTCAGATGATCGAGGTGATCCATCACGCCCTGCAGATCTCCGCCGAAGAAATTATCAGGTGTCGGGGTTTCTCCCCAAGGCTGCACATTGTCAGGATTCAGGCTGGCATCACCGTTCGCAAAACGCTCCGGAAAAATCTGATAAAAGACAGTATCCTTAACCCAGGCAGGAGGAGTGAACACATCCCCACGGTTAATGTACGGAAATTCAAACAGCCGGTTCGGGTTGGCCGGCCGTTCTGTCTGAAAATCACTTTCTGTCATCCAGATGCGCTCATGCCCCTTTTGCAGGAGAAAACCGTATTTCAGGCGGCGGTACAGCGGAACGGATTCACATTCCCAGTAATCAAACATAGCGTCACTGGTGAACAGCTTCATCGGAATCAGCTCTTTGGTGGTATCCCATGCATATTTATCACCGGCCCAGGCGAATACTTCTGTTAAATCTCCTTTTTTGGCACGCAGCCGGAGATGGATGGTTTCATAATCATAGGCATAAGACCAGTTCAATCGCGGGCGGTGATATACAGCTTCTAGTAACATAATAATTCCTCCTAAAAGTTTTGTGAGCTGTGCTTCCTGAAATTCTTCGTACAAAACTGGCTTCGAAAGCATTGGCTTAAGTTTTGTGAGCTGTGCTTCCTGAAATTCTTCGTACAAAACTGACTTCGAAAGCATTGGCTTAAGTTTTGTGAGCTTAGCATGATATGGTTATGTAAGAGGTTGTAAGTGCCAGGGATGGCGCTGTGCCTGTATGGCACGCATTTTGCGCCGCAGCTGGCACAGGATCACCTGAATTCGCCCATAGCAAAAAGGCACAACTTCAGCATAAGCTTGTCCGAGGTTGTCCCTGATAAGTAACATTGCCTTTTAATTGTTGTAAGAACAAGGGCGCATGATCCAATGCCGCCGGCTGGGCCGGTGCTCATAATGGTTTGGATTATAGCATGGAATAAATGGCCGTACAATACTATTGTACAAACCATTGCACTATTTTTCACGAGCAGCAGCCTTATTCCGGACTCGAAAAAAGAATTTCAGCCCGCTAATCCCCGGTTTTTATTGAAGAAGAAACGTATTTTGGATAAACCGCATGATTTTATTGCTGTTATTAGCAGTAAATCAGAGCAATCATGTGAATTCAAGAGATATATTAGTGTTAACGCGTGTTAAAAACGTTAAATGGGCGAATACACACTGTGCAAACGTTTTAACAATTAAGATTACTGTTGTATTATGAAATTATGAATGAAGCGCTTTCTAGAACTTGTTGAAGCGTATTCAGAAGTGTGGTTCACTGGCATACACCTTTTTTTTGGAACTTCTGAAATCGTTTGCGCACGTTCTGCAGCATCATTAAGGCTACAAAAAGCGATTTACAAAATCGGGAGGGGTTAAAGTAATGAAGTTGAAAAAACTCATGGTCATCACCGCAGCAGTATCCATGGCAGCATCCATCACGGCATGCGGCTCCAACAACAACGGGGGAAATGCAGCAGCAACAAATGCTCCGGCGGACACAACAGCTACTAATGCACCAGCTACAAACAGCGGCGAGGCTGTAAGCGGTGAGGTTGTTCCTGAAGAAGGCGCATCGCTGGTTGTCTGGGAAAGTAAAGAAGAGAGAGTATTTGCAGAAGAAATTGCTAAACAGTTCACTGAGAAATACAACGTTCCGGTCAAAATTGAAGAGATTCCGCCGCCGGATCAAGTTGGCAAGCTGACACAGGACGGACCTTCCGGACTGGCTGCAGACGTTATTCTGATTCCGCATGACAATCTTGGTAAAGCTGCAAGTGCGAGCCTGCTGCTGCCAAACGATATTTTTGCAGAGCAGACCAAAGCTGACAATACTGAAGCATCCATCGTAGGTTCCTCTTATGACGGTGAACTGTACGGCTATCCTAGAGCCGCTGAAACTTATGCCCTCTACTACAATAAGACACTGTTGCCTGAGGCACCGAAATCCTTTGATGACGTTCTGGCCTTCAGCAAGACATTCACTAACAAAAACGAGAACAAATACGGCATTATGTGGGAAGTCGGCAACATGTACTACGGCTACACCTTCATTGCTACTACCGGCGGCTACCTGTTCGGTAAAGATGGTACTGACAAGGATGATATCGGCCTGAACAACGAAGGGGCTATCGAAGGTCTGACTGCACTTGCTAAATTGAAGGAAGCATTGCCGATCAAGAGCGGTGATATCAGCGCCGACATCAAGCGCAGCCTGTTCACTACCGGCGATGTAGCCATGGACATCACTGGTCCTTGGGAACTTGCAGCATATAAAGAGGCACTTGGTGACAACCTGGGTGTTGCTCCGGTTCCGACTATTAACGGCAAAACGGCCATTACCTTCTCCGGTATTAAAATTTTCGGAGTTAACGCTTATACGCAATATCCGAACGCAGCCAAGCTGTATGCCCACTTCGCTTCCAGCAAGGACTCTCAGCTGGCCCTGAACAAGCTGGTTGGTTCCATTCCTACTAACAATGAAGCACTGGCAGATCCGCAAATTACGGGTGACCCTTATGTATCCGCATTTGCTGAGCAGGCTAAGAGCTCACAGCCAATGCCTTCCATCCCTGAAATGGGCAACGTATGGGCTCCTGTAAATGCGGCGCTTCCGGAAATCTGGGATAACAATGCTGATCCAAAAACAGCAATGGACAAAGCAGTAGAGCAGATTAAAGACCTTAACAACGGTGCCCAGTAAAATCCTGAGTACTCAGCAGTGAATAACTAATAGCAAACTGTGGAATCAAATCGCCCGCCGAAGCCTCACCGGCGGGCAGTTTCCTGAATTCCGCGCGGAGAGGAGAACGGAAGGGAAATGCAGCGACACCGTACGAGAGCCGCAATACTGTCGACCGTATTTATGGGATTGGGACAAATATATAACCGCCAATTCATCAAAGGTCTTATCTTCTTAGCAGTTGAGGCGTTAGGCCTTATTTATTTCATCAATAACCTGGGAAGAGCCTTTTGGGGCATCTTCACATTAGGAGATTCTCCAAGCCGTCTTGAGAAAGTAAACGGCATAGCCAAAATGGTCACGGGTGACCACTCCATCTTCCTTATGATTGAGAGTCTGATTACCCTCCTGTTTTTCATCATCATTCTGTTTGCCTGGTATATTAACATTAGAGATGCTTATAAGATCGGAGCGGCACGCGATGCCGGTCTTGAATCCAATACATTCAAGCAAACGGTCAGATATATTCTTGATTATAAGTTTGCCCAAACGTTTCTGATTCTTCCTGGGATAGGCATTTTATTCTTCACCATTATGCCGATTATTTTTATGATCATGCTGGCATTCACCAACTTTTCAGCACCAGATCATATCCCGCCTGCCAGACTGGTAGACTGGGTTGGTTTTGAAACCTTCCGTAATTTGCTGGTCCTAAAAACCTGGAGCCATACTTTTTATGGAGTATTAACGTGGACGATCATCTGGGCGGTGCTCTCGACGGTCACTACATACTTCGGCGGCATACTTGTGGCGCTGCTGGTTAACCAGAAGGGGATCCGCTTCAAAGGACTATGGAGAATTATTCTGATTGTTCCTTATGCCGTTCCGCAGATGATTTCGCTTCTGCTCATGCGTAACCTGTTCAACGGGCAGTTTGGTCCGATCAACCAGTATCTGGGTTATTTCGGTCTTGGCGGCCTGCCGTGGCTGACCGACCCGTTCTGGGCTAAAGTGACGGTTATCCTCGTAAATATGTGGGTGGGTATACCGGTATCCATGCTGCTGGTTATGGGTGTACTGACTACTATTCCGCGTGATATGTATGAAGCTGCTGAAGTAGACGGCGCTACAAACTATCAGAAATTCCGGATCGTCACCCTGCCGATGATTCTTTTCTCAACCGCACCGACACTGATTATGCAGTTTGCCGGTAATATCAATAACTTTAACGCCATTTACCTGCTGACAGGCGGTGCACCGGTTAACGGTAATTATCAATATGCCGGTTCAACCGACTTGCTCGTTACATGGCTCTATAAATTAACGGCTGACCAGAACAAAAATAATATGGCTTCCGCAATCGGGATTATCATCTTTATCATTGTGGCCGGATTCTCCCTGTACAATTACCGCCGGACCAAGTCATTTAAAGAGGAGGATATGATCCAATGATCGGACGCAAAATTGCAAACTTTGTACGCCTGGCTGGAAGCTACATCATTCTGATTGTTTTGGCGGTTGCAGCACTGTACCCGGCTCTGTGGATTCTGCTGGCCTCTTTCCGTCCGGGTAAATCGCTGTACAGCAAGACGCTGATACCGGAGAAGTTCACAATTTCCCATTACAAAGAGCTGTTTACTTCAGATGTTTATATGTTCGGTACCTGGTACACCAATACGTTGAAAATTGCCGTATTTTCCATGCTGATCGGTGTTCTGCTAACGTTGCTCACCAGTTATGCCCTATCCAGATTCCGGTTCAAAAGCCGCAAGACAACACTGTCAACCCTGCTGATTCTCGGGATGTTCCCGGGCTTCATGAGCATGATTGCCATTTACCTGCTGCTGAAGGAATTCAATCTGCTGGATACACATCTGGCTCTGATTATTGTATATGCGGCGGGGGCGCCGCTGGGCGGAACGCTGATTGCCAAGGGCTTCCTGGATACAATACCGCGTTCGCTGGATGAAGCGGCACGGATCGACGGTGCGAGTAATTTCGGGATTTTCACCAGGATTATCTTACCGCTGTCCCGTCCGATGATCACCTATATGGCGCTGACTCAGTTTGTCGGTCCATGGGTGGACTTCATCTTCGCCAAGCTCGTTCTCCGCACCAAAGAGAACTGGACGGTTGCCGTCGGGATGTGGGATATGGTTAACAGCCAGCAGAATACGAACTTTACACTATTCGCTGCCGGCGCAGTGATGATATCCGTTCCAATAATGATCCTCTTTGGATTCCTGCAACGGCTGCTGGTTGACGGTCTGACCGCCGGTGCAAGCAAAGGATAATACATCACAGCTTCAAATATTCCATGAAAACAGGGTACACCTTTATGAAGTCTGGTAAGGGGGTACCCTGTTTATTTCTGTCATGAGGAGAAGGTGTAATGAAACAGCCGCGAAAGATTCAGTTCAAATCAGTAGGCGTCAAATTGTTTGTTATTCTCTTCTGTACTATAGTTTTGCTGTCCTCAGTCCTGGGGCTGACCTCTTATTATGCTGCCAAGGGCATTATAACGGATGAAGTAGCAGCTGCCTCCTCGCAGTCGATTGTCCAGGCTGCTGACAAGCTGGATTTCCTGTTTGCAGAATATGAAGCGCTATCAAGACAGTTCGCAGTCGATTCTACACTGAAAGCGGATATGGAGCTGGTGAACAATCCGGGAGCCGGAACAGTAGCCAAGGTAGCAGCAGAGGACCGCATCCGTCGTAAGCTTGATTCGGTAAAGGGGTCAGACGACCGCCTGATCGCCATCCGCCTCGTATCCCGAAGTCTGGTAGATGCGCAGTCTTATAAATCAGCCGGAGTCAGTGCTGTCCGCAGCGATGAGGAGATTCAGGCCAGAATGAAGAGGATCGACGAGGGTAAGGGCCAGCCGGTCTGGTTCCCGGTGCTGGCCAAGGGGTTCTTTGAAATGTACAGTGAATCCTCCATGACGATGGGACGGCTGCTGCGCAATATTCAGAATCCCGCTGCAGAATACTATATGCTGATTGAAATCAAGGGCAGCTCCGTGACAGATGTATTGTCTAACCTTCATATCGGACAAGCCGGAGAGATTCGTATCCTGAACCCGGCAGGCCAGATTGTGTACGGAGCAGATAATGCCCTGCTTGGGCAGGACTCATACATAAAGGCTGCGGTACAGCCGGCAGGGGGGCAGGAGCAATCCTTTACAGCCAGTGATGAATCGGGCCAATCCCAGCTGGTGGTCTATCAGCGGCTGGCTACAGCTGACTGGACCCTTATCGGCTATGCTCCGGTCAGTGATTTTACCAGATCCGCTGATAAGCTGCTCTATATTACCTTTGCAGTGGTGCTGGCGGCAGCTCTGATTGCGCTCCTGATCGGTTATATTCTTGTCCGCCTGATCGGACGTCCGCTGGGCAAGCTGGCCCGCCTGATGGAAGAGGGGGAACAGGGCAATCTGCAGGTCCGGACAAATTTCAAGGGTGAGGATGAGATCGGGCGGCTGGGCCACAGCTTCAATAGGATGATGGAGCAGATTTCACTGCTGGCCGGGCAGAGCAGCAGGTCGGCAGCTGAGGTACTGGCGACCTCAGAGCAGCTGGTCAAGGCTTCCGGGGCAACGGCTAGTCATGCAAGAGAGGTTGCCGAGGCAACGGGTGAGATCGCACAAGGGACAGCCAGTCTGGCGGCTGAAGCGGAAGCAGGCAACAGGAATGTGGAACGGATGGGCGGGAAAATGCAAGAGGTAGCCGGGATCAATGCCATTATGGACAGCTCGGCGGAGCGGGTGCTTGACGTAAGTGATCAGGGTGCCGGGCTCATGCAAAAACTGGTGGCACAGAGCGAGTCAACCGTGCAGATGATGAATCTGATTCAGGAGAATTCAGCCATGCTGCAGGAGAGCACTCATCTGATCCGCAGTATCCTGAGTCCGATGATTGCTGTAAACAAGCAGACGAATATCCTCGCACTGAACGCTTCTATTGAAGCAGTCCGTGCAGGTGCAGCCGGGAAAGGCTTTATTGTCATTGCCGATGAGATCAGGGCTCTGGCTAACCAGTCCAGCCAATCCATCCAGTCTGTCTCCAGCATAACGGAAGAGATCAGCCGGCATATAGAGAACACAGTTAAAGTTGTAAGCGAGGCGGACCCGCTGTTCCGGGAGCAGATTACATCTGTGCGGGAATCTTCTATTATATTTGAGAGCGTGCGCAGCGAGATGGAAGCCTTGCTCGGGCTAATCAGCCAATCTTCTGCATCTGTTGCTGAACTGGACAGCTTCCAGCAACAGTTAAGCGAGTCTATGGCAAGCGTCACCTCTGTTGTGCAGCAGACCAGCGCCTCGACCCAGGAGGTAGCGTCGATGTCGTCACAGCAATTCATTGTCAGCGAAGAGCTTGTCGCCCTTTCAGCGAAGCTGGAGGAGCTGGCTGAGAATCTGAAGCAGTCGCTGGTTTCTTTTGAAGGCTGACTATATTATTGTAGAGATCCGCTCCAGATAAAATTTATAGCTGATACACAAGCCTCTGTCTCCGTAGCTGTTATGGATACTGAGGCTTGTTTGCCGGTCAAGGATTATTGTATTGTACAAAGTACAGCTTAGTTTAGCGGTATGAAGGCATTTACCGGTACAGAAGGAAAGGGAGTGGACCGCATGAGTGAGCTGAGCGGAAGCCTGTTTCAGCAGTCTCTGCTTGAAAAAGAATATAGCCCGCATTTTTTTGCCTACTATTATAAGCAGTGGGAGCATTATACGATGCCGTACCATCAGCACAACTCAACGGAAATTATGTATGTTATCTCCGGGAGCTGCACCGTTGAAGTGCGCAGCGGGACTGGCGGGGAGGAGCGGTTCAGACTTAAGCGCAGCGAGCTAATTATCCTTGATGCTAATGTTCCGCACCGGCTGATCGTTGAACCGGACACGGCCTGCCGGATGCTGAACGTAGAATTCGGCTTCGCAGAGCATAAGGGAGTCGTGCCGTCACTCAGCAGTCTGGCCCGCGAAGAGGGGGACCTGGCTGATTTTCTGCAAAAGCCCTTCATCAGTCTGGTGCTCTCTGATCCGGAGGAGGTTTTTCATGTGCTGAAAGCACTGGTGCTTGAGCTTGACCAGCATGGAAAAGAAGGAGGCAGTCTGGTTCAGCTGCTTTTTGCCGAGCTCCTGCTCCGGCTTTCCAGGCTCCGCCGGGAGCGGCTGGTTGCCAGCCAGCAGCCCTCCCAGCTCTACGTGCGGCGGGCTGTCGAATTTCTGCACCAGAATTATGACCGCAGCCTTCAAGCCAGCGAGGTTGCAGCAGCCGTAAATGTGCATCCCGGGTACTTACACCGTATTTTCAAAGCGCAGACTGGCAGAACACTGACGGATTATCTGAACCTGCTGCGGATGGAGAAGGCTAAGATGCTGCTCGCACAAAGCGAGATTCCGGTGGCAGAAATTGCGGATTATGTGGGAATCAGCAGCAGACAGTATTTTCATCTGTTGTTCAAAAAGTATGCCGGTGTCACTCCGGTTGAATATCGTAATGCAATCGAACGTTATTCCTGGAGCGACAACAGCCTGATATCCGATGAAAGGTGAGGATTGTTGACAGTGTGGGACGAAACGGGTCATGATTTTGGTTACGCTTCCGTGTGATATCTTGCTACAATGGACAGGTAGAAGAGCCTATAACGGAGGATGATAACGATGTCTTTTAAAGTAACCTTTATCGGGGCGGGCAGTATCGGATTTACCCGCGGACTGCTGCGTGACCTGCTGACTGTAGCGGAATTCCGCAATATTGAAGTTTCTTTCATGGATATTAACAGCCACAATCTGCAGATGGTCACTGAGCTGTGCCAGCGCGATATTGCGGAGAACGGACTGTCGATACAGATCAAGCCTACAACTGACCGCAGAGAAGCGCTGCAGGATGCCAAGTACGTATTTTGCACAATTCGTATGGGCGGACTGGAGGCTTTTGCGACAGATGTGGATATTCCGCTGAAATACGGGGTGGATCAATGTGTGGGCGATACGCTGTGTGCCGGGGGCATTATGTACGGGCAGCGGGGAATTGCCGAAATGCTGGAAATCTGCCGTGATATCCGTGAGGTGGCCTCACCGGATGTACTGCTGCTCAACTACTCCAACCCGATGGCGATGCTGACCTGGGCCTGCAATAAATACGGCGGGGTCCGGACAATCGGCTTGTGCCACGGTGTGCAGCACGGACACCATCAGATTGCAGAGGTCTACGGGCTGGAGAAGGCAGAGGTGGACATTATCTGTGCCGGCATCAATCACCAGACCTGGTATATCTCGGCGAAGCATAAGGGCAAGGATCTGACAGCCGGCCTGCTGGAAGCGTTCGAGCGTCATCCGGAGTTCAGCCGGACAGAGAAGGTGCGGATTGACATGCTACGCCGGTTCGGCTACTACAGCACGGAATCCAACGGCCATTTGAGTGAGTATGTGCCGTGGTACCGTAAACGCAGCGGTGAAATTATGGACTGGATTGATCTGGGCAGCTGGATTAACGGTGAAACCGGAGGTTATCTGCGGGTGTGCACAGAGGGGCGTAACTGGTTCGAGACGGATTTTCCCAACTGGATGAAGGACCCGGCGCTGGAGTATACACCGGAGAACCGCGGGGAGGAGCATGGCTCCTATATCATTGAAGGGCTTGAGACAGGCCGGGTCTATCGTGGGCACTTTAATGTCGTGAACAACGGCGTAATCGCCAACCTGCCTGCTGATGCTATTATCGAAGCACCGGGATATGTAGATCACAACGGGATCTCGATGCCGCTGGTCGGCGAGTTGCCGCTTGGTCCGGCTGCAGTCTGCAATGTCAGCATTTCGGTGCAGCGTCTGGCAGTGGAGGCAGCGGTGCACGGGGATGACCAGCTGCTGCGTCAGGCGTTCATGATGGACCCGCTGGTCGGTGCGGTCTGCAATCCGAAGGAAATCTGGCAGATGGTCGATGAGATGCTCGTTGCCGGGGAGCCGTGGCTGCCGCAGTACAAGACGGCGATTGCCGCAGCAAAGGAGCGTCTGGCTTCAGGGAATCTTATTCCTACCCGTACAGATAATGAGGGAGCTGCCCGCCTGAAGGTGAAGAGCGTTGAGGAAATGCAGCAGGACCGCGACGCAGCCAACAAAAATGCCGGTGAATCCGACAAGGGCAAGGACCGTGAGAAGGTGCAGTGAATGGAAAAAGGGCCGGTGCAGAGAGTGTCTGCTTCCGGCCTATTTTTTACAGAAGCGGGTTATACCTGGATAAAGGATCATTCGCGGATCAGCTTATCATTTTGCAGCTTGGTAATCTTTTGACGGATTGGCCTGCTGATTGATATAAAGAAAAGACTCAGAATGATAAGGAGCAATCCCATGACAAGATTAATCATGTTGAGGGCAGTGGGGTTATTCACGAACATTAAGGAGATATTAAGTAGGCCGATGATCAGCTCCATCATTGCCAGGGACATCCACAGGCTGTTAACTCTTTTATAATGCCTGATCTTGGAATCAATATCGGAGTAGATTGTAAATGCACCCTCTGATGCTTTTCTTCTGAAGATCACCCAGCGCAGGTTATTGTACTTAAGCAAGCCCCATAACCATTTGCCGGTAGGCACAAGCTCAGCCCCTGTCTCTTTCATAAACTGCAGATATCCGGCAGCCTCCGGTCCTTTCGGATCTTCCTTCAGCAGCTCAATGCGGTAGATATACTCTCTCTTGCCGCTTTCCTCAAATACGTACCTTGCCCATGAGTATTCGCTAAGTGCGAGCCCTTTGGCAGCCATCTCATTCAGCCATTCCTCTTCCTTCTCAAAATCACTGAAAAATTTGCGTTGTACGAGACTCATTCCGGTTCGCCTATTATCAGCTTTTTACCGTTCGCCAGCAGCTCGTCAAGTCTTGCCATTTCGTTCCGGACAGCACTCCGGCCGTCAGCTGTAATCCTGTACTCCTTCTTGCGGGAATCCTGATCCCCCTGCAGCAGCTCGATCCAGCCCCGCTCGGCCAGTGTGCTCAGTGCGCCGTATAATGTGCCAGCGCCCAGCTCGACCCGCTCATTGCTCAGCAGCTTCACGTTCTGCATAATGCCGTAGCCGTGCATCGGGGTGAGCAAAGATAAAAGAATATAGTACACGCCTTCTGTTAAAGCGCCAAAATCTTTAGTGTCTGCCACTCCGGATCACCTCTTTCCTGCTATACCGTGTATCGCTATATCGTCTACCGATACATAAACTATATCGCCTGCCGATATAGATGTCAACAGGCAAATGTATAGGGGGAAAATGACCATGATTAACTTTAGAAGAAATGTGTTGAATATATGGAGGGTCATAAAGTAGCAGAGGTAAACAGAAAGCCCTGTCCCGGTTAGTCGGGACAGGGCTTTCTGCTCACGCGGCAATCGGCTGTAATGTTATTTGATCGCCTCTCTTTTGCGGAAAAAAGTCTTGAGGGCCTGATACACTTCCTTTTTATCCTTGATGACATAGTGCATGAACTGCTCCTGCTTGAGATGGCGGTAGGCGGACATCAGCGTGCTGCTGCGGTTGTACTGGTTCACCTCACCGTAGCCGAACATGTTGCTGCGCTTCAGCAGTTCGCCGATCAGCTTGACACAGCGCTCATTATCAGAGGTCAGGTTATCACCGTCCGAGAAGTGGAAGGGGTAGATATTATATTTTGCCGGAGGGTAACGGCTGTCGATAATCTCAATCGCCTTCTGGTAGGCTGATGAACAGATCGTGCCGCCGCTCTCGCCCCGGGTGAAGAAATCATGCTCGCTGACTTCCTTGGCTTCGGTATGATGGGCCAGAAAGACGATATCGACCTTCTCGTACTGGCGGCGCAGGAAGCGGGTCATCCAGAAGAAGAAGCTGCGCGCGCAGTACTTCTCAAAGGTACCCATGGAGCCCGACGTATCCATCATTGCAATAATAACGGCGTTGGAATGAGGAACCGTAATATCATCCCAGGTTTTGTAACGCAGGTCATCGGGGCTGATGCTATGGATGCCCGGCCGGCCGCTGCTGGCATTACGCCGCAGATTCTCCAGCAGGGTGCGCTTCTTGTCGATATTCGACATCATGCCCTTTTTACGGATATCGTTAAATACAATCGACTTGACCTCAATCTCTTCCTTGTCCTTGGGGGCCAGATGCGGCAGTTCCAGGTCCTGAAACAGAATATCCTCCAGATCCTCCAGATTAACCTCCGCTTCCACAGTATCCTGGCCCGGCTGATCACCGGCCTTATCACCTTTTCCCGGCTGGGCAGACTGGGAGTCACGGCCGAGCACATCGCCCACCTGGCTGTCTCCGTCCCCCTGGCCGACATGCTTCTGCTTGCGGAAGTTATAGATAATCCGGTATTCATCCAGACTGCGGATAGGCACCTTAACAATCTGCTTGCCGTCAGACATGATAATGTTCTCTTCGGTAACCAGGTCGGGCAGATTATCCTTAATGGCTTCCCTGACCTTCTGCTGGTGACGCTCCTGATCCTGATGGCCTTTACGGTGCAGGGACCAGTCTTCTTTCGAGACAACGAACGTATATGGCTCCGGTGATTGCGGCAGGATGACCACCTCCCATGAAATATAAATCAGTCGATGCACAAGCCTTAGTCCCGCTGAAAGGGTTGTAACTAAAGTATATTCATGGGGATGGGGGATATGTGAACTGTCTTTATTCGCTGATCTCTTCAATAATCAGGCGGTAGCTGTTGGATCTGGCTTCACCTGAATAGCGGCGGTCCTCGATGGTATATACGTAAAGAGCCGTCGAATTGCCCTGAAGGGTATTCCCCATATAATCAATATTGATTTTGACCATGTAGGTCAGATGAACCGTCTGACCGGGCTCCAGAATCCCGAGCGGCACTGTACCGCTATAAGAGGTTCCCGGCATCGTCAATGCGCTGACCGTTACAATATCCGGATCAATAACCGTGCCTTGAGGCACAATCCGGATTACAGTGACATCGGCAGGATAATTGCCGCTGTTGGTTACATGGATATTGAACTCGGCAATACTTCCGTGCTCGACAACCGGCGGTTCGCCGGTCATCTGAATGGTAATGACCGGAGCATAGAGCAGTGTTGTGACCATATTGGACCGGGAATTCTGCCTGACATTACGGCTGTCGGGAAGAGAGTAGGTGTACATGGCATTCCCCTGGTTCCGGATTGCCGGCAGTTCACGGATATCGGTAGCCGCCGGTATGGAGACAAGAAACGCTACTGCTGCAGATGCCCCGGGTCTTAAGGTGCCCAGCGGAATGCCGTCCCCGGGCCGGGCACCCGGACGAGGCATTCCGTTCACCTGAATGCTGTCCCAAATAAACAGTGTACCGGCAGGTATGGCATCGGTAAGTACAGCCTCCACAGCCAGATTGCCGCTGTTCCGGACTGTAAATTCATAGCGCAGGTTATCGCCCGGAGATGCATTGTTACGGTCTACCTTTAAGCTCACATTGATGCCAGCCTGCACGATGGTAACCGTTACTGCATTACTTTCGGCCCGTTCAGTATCATCACCGACAATATAGGAGAGCGCGGCGCGGGTAACGAGTACGGAATCAGCGGGAACAGCATTCACGCGAACCCGATAGGAGATTTCTTCAGCTGCTCCGGCTTCCAGTGTTCCCAGCGGGATACCGGCAGCGGGGTCCGCTTCCGGGGAGTATACTCCTCCTGCTATTACACTTCCGGGGATAAACACGGCTCCCTCCGGTACAGGAACAATAGCAGAGATACCTGCTAGCGGCCGTGTGCCTTCATTTCTCAGCAGTAGTGAATAGGTAATGACATCACCGATGAATGTAGTCGGAGTACTTGCAGTAAGCAGCAGAGCGAGCTGATAGGCAAGCAGAGATACACTAACCGTATTGGAGCGGATTTCGCCCCTGATTATTCTGCCGCCTGTTGTAGAGAATGAGTATTCGCCGGTGGCCGCATTCTGCAGCTCAAGTGACGGCGGAAGTGAAACTACAATAGCCTGGAAGGCGATTGTGGTATGGCTCTGCGGTGCAACCGCATCAAGCGGGATGCCGCCCTCTGGAGACACACCGGGTAAGGGTACCCCGTCTCTTAGCACACTATTGGCAATAAAAGACACTCCCTGGGGAAGCGCGTCAAGGACTGTAACCAGCGCGGGGAGGTTACCGCTGTTGGTTGCCGTAATGGTATAAACCAGTGTTTCCCCGAGGGAAACACTGGTTTTATCTGCGCTTTTGGACAGGGAGAGAACAGGACCTACAACCTGGGTGTTGACGGTATTGGAAAAGGTGATCCCGTCAATGCCCGCCGCTGAGCTAAACAGCACCATCGATTGATTGGTCACGACGGGTTGCAGATTCGGGCCGGGAGTCATATCACGATTACCTGTACTTGGAAAGTAACGGTTGCTGTAGCTCCTGCGGCAATCGTACCTATTACGATACCTGCTGCCGGATTGGCGCCAGGACGCTGAACCCCGTCGACGGCAACACTGCCGATTACAAACTGGCTGCCTGCCGGAATAGGGTCAACCAGTACGACGTTATTGACAGCGACTATACCGTTGTTAGTTACCACAATCGTGTAGGTTATAAGATCGCCGACTACCGCATCGACTGCAGGGGTGCTCTTAACCGCCGTAACGTCCGGTGAAGATACCGGAATAACAAGCACGTTGGAGCGTGAGGAGCCGGAAAGCAGACGTCCGTCCGGCGGAGTGAAGGTGAAAGTGGCCGCTGCCTGGTTGACGAGCTGCTGCGGTGAAGGCAGGGAAGCTACGGTTACCTGCAAGGTAACAGTTACCGTAACGGTAGCTCCTGCCGCAACAGTTCCTATAGCGATTCCCGCTGTAGGATCAGCACCCGGCTGAGGCACACCATTAACCAGTACGCTGTTTGGCACGAATACAGCACCCGGCGGAATAGCATCTGTTACGGTAACATTGGCCGGCAGATTGCCTGTATTATTCACACTCAGGAAGTAAGTGACGGTATCGCCGACAGTAGCGTTCGCAGTATCCGCGCTCTTAACGACATTAATGAACGGCTGGTATACCGGTGTAATCAGATTATTGGAATAGGAAGCACCTGAGAACGCACCTGAGGTAAAGCTGACCGATGCCTGATTGTTAAGTACAGTACTGGCAGGCAGGGCATTGACCAGGATATTGAACGTAATGGTAGCAGAGGCTCCGGGTGCAATGGTTCCGATTGCAATACCATTGGCCGGATTGGCTCCCGGTACCGGAGTGCCGTCTACGACTACGCTGGCGGTAACAAAAGAAGCTCCTGCCGGTATCGGGTCACTGAGTACAATGTTGTTAATCGGCGCAATTCCGCTATTGGTGACGACGATAGTATAAGGCACGGTGTCTCCGATGACGGCATCGATAACGGTTGTGCTTTTGGCTACCGTTACGTTAGGCGAGGATACCGAAATCAGATTGATATTGGATGGTGCTGTCTGATTAAAGGTCCGGCCGTCCGGCAATGTATAGGCCAGAGAGATGATAGCCTGGTTACTGAGCTGTTGGCTCGGCGGCAGGATGTTGATTAATACGGAGAACGTAACGGTGAGCACCCCTCCGGCAGCGATCGTGCCGAGCGGAATGCCAGCGGCAGGGTTGCTGCCCGGAACCGGCTGCCCGTTAATCAGTACACTGTTGGCTACAAGTGTAGTTCCTGCAGGAATGGTGTCAGTCAGCGTGCCCGTTGCCGGATAATTCCCTGAGTTGTTGACAGTAACAGTATAAATAATGGTATCGCCGACAGTTGCATTAGTCGCGTTAGCTGATTTGACGGCTGCAACAATCGGCTGATAGACCGGGGTCGTAACAATGTTGGAGAAGGCGACATTCGCAAGTGCTCCGGAAGTGAAGCTGACAGAGGACTGGTTATTCAGCAGTCCGGTGGCCGGCAGCGAAGTTACCGTAACGGTAAAGGCGACTGTAACGGAAGCGCCGGGAGCAATGGTGCCGATAGTAACTCCAGTGGCCGGAGAAGCGCCGGGACGGGCAACTCCGTCTACCCGTACACTGCCGGCTACAAAGGCGGTGCCTGCCGGCAGCGCATCCGTGAAGACGACATTATTCACGGCAGCTATTCCGTTATTGGTCAGAACAACGGTATAAATGATGGAATCTCCGACTGTCGTAGCTGTAGTAGTAGTGCTCTTGACAACGCCCAGATTCGGATTCGACACCGGAATGGTGAAGGTATTCGATAATGCCGATCCGCTCAGTGTCCGTCCGTCCGGCAGAGTAAAGGTGTAAGCGGCGGTTCCCTGGTTGACAAGAAGCTGCGGCGACGGCAGGGAAGAAATGACCACTGAGAACTGTACTACTATTGTACCTCCCGCCGGAATGGTGCCGGCGGCAATACCTGCTGACGGATCAGCCTGAGGCAGCGGCAGGCTGTTAACCAGCACGCTGTTCGGTACAAAGGTTGTGCCTGCCGGAATATTATCAGTCACAGTCAGAGCGGCCGGGTAGTTCCCGCTGTTGTTAACCGTCAGGGAATAGGTTACCGTATCGCCGACAGTGGCATTCACGGTGCTTGCACCTTTGGTTACAGCTATATTGGGCTGGAAGACAGGAACAGCCACCGGATTGGAGAAAGTAGAACCTGAGAATACACCTGAGGTGTAGGTTACCGTCGCCTGGTTATCTATGGAAGCATCGGCTGGCACAGAGGTTACCCTTACATTATAGGTAACCACAGCTACAAAACCGGATGCCAGTGTCCCGATAGCCACGCCTGTAGTCGGATTGGCATTGGGGAACGGCACGCCGTTGACAGCCACGCTGCCGGTCACAAAGGCCGCTCCGTCAGGTGTCGGATCATTAAGAAGTACATTATTGACCGGATCAATCCCGTTATTGGTGATATTTACGGAATAAGGGATAGTGTCATTGAGGGCCGCAGCGGTAGAGGTGGTACTCTTTACTACAGCAAGGCTAGGTGCAGAAACGGCAATGGTTACGTTGTTTGATGCTGCCGTGCCTGTAAGCAGCCGGCCGTCAGGCGGAGTGAAGGTGAAGGTGGAATTGGCCTGATTGACCAGCTGCTGCGGAGTAGGCAGGGAGACGATAAAAACAGTGAAGCTGACCGTAACACTGGCTCCGGGTGCGACGGTTCCGACCGCGATGCCGGTATCCGGAGCGGAGCCGGGCTGCGGAAAGCCGCCAACGATGACGCTGTTCGGATCAAAGGTGGTCCCTGCCGGGATATTATCAGTCAGGGTTACGTTTGCTGCCAGATTTCCGGTATTGCTGACGATGACGGTATAAATAATGGTATCGCCGACTGTTGCGTTTAGATCGTTTGCGCTTTTTACCAGCGAGATCTGCGGCTGTATGACCGGGGTGGTTGTCACATTGGAACTGGACGAACCGGAAAAGACCCCGGAGGTAAAGCTGACGGTGGACTGGTTGTTAATCTGTGATGGAATCGGCATTGTAATCCTCACCTCGAATGTTACGGCAACTGAAGCCCCAGGGGCCAGACTGCCGACTGGAATGCCGGTGGACGGAACTGATGACGGCTGGGACACGCCGCCCACAATTACGGTTCCGGGAATGAAGACTGCATTCTCAGGCAGAGGATCACTGAGAATGATGTTATTTACAGCAGCAATACCGGTGTTTGTCAGCACGGAGGTAAAGGTCAGGATATCGCCTGTAACGGCGTCAATGGCGTTTACACTTTTGACGACATTGATATTAGGAGCTGAGACAGGGACGGTTAGCGTGTTCGAAACGGTACTTCCTCCGAGCTGCCGGCCGTCCTGCAGGGTGAAGGTATACGAGGCGGCTGCCGAGTTAAGCAGCTGCTGATTGGGCGGCAGTGCTGTTACAGTAACAAGAAAGCTTACTGTTACGCTGTCGCCGGGGGCAAGCGGTCCGACAGGCACTCCGCTGACCAGATCATAACCCGGCAGCGGAGTACCTCCGACAATGACGCTGTTAGGCTCAAAGGTGACCTGAGGCGGCAGGCTGTCGGTCAGATTCAGCGTGGCAGCGATGTTGCCGGTATTCCGGGCCAGGATGGCAAAGGATAAGGAGCTGCCGACAGAGGCCTGTGCGGCATTGGCGCTTTTGACCAGACTGATAACCGGAGTGAAGACCGGCGTGTTAATCGTTCCCGACAGTGCGGTGCCGCTGAATGCGCCGGCGGTAAAGGACGCGCTGGCCCGGTTGCTGAGCTGGCCGGACGGCGGCACCGAGGTGGCATTGACTTGAAAGGTGATGACCACGGTTGCACCTGAAGCGATCGTTCCGAGATTAATACCGGCACCGGGATTGGCAGAGGGTGAGGAAGCACCGTTAATTGTTACGCTGCCGGCTACAAAAGCGCCTCCAGCCGGAATCGGATCGGACAGGACGACGTTACTGACTGCGACACCGCTGGGATTGGAGACAGAGACGGTGTAGGTGATATATTCTCCGACGGCAATGGCAGTAAGATTGGCATTCTTGAGTATTGTGATATTAGGTGCCGATACCGGAATGCTGACTGTATTGGACACACTGGAGCCGGACAGTGAACGGCCGCTGGGCAGCTGATACGTATAGCTGCTGCTGCCCTGGTCGGTTAATACTGCCGGTGAAGGCAGAGACTGCACAGAGGTAAGGAACGTTACGGTAAAGGAAGCACCGGGGGCTACAGACCCCAGCGGAATCCCGGTAAGCGGAGAATCCGAGGGGCGGACAACATTGTTTACAATGACACTTCCGGAGACGAAGCTTGAACCAGCCGGTATGTTGTCTGTCAATGTAACGTTTGCAGCAATGTTTCCTGAATTCTGCACCTGCAGGGTGTACAGGACGTTCCCTCCGACGGTTGCGCTGGTCGGACTGGCGCTTTTGACGATTCCGATGACCGGCTGGAACACAGGTGTAGGAACAATATTGGATTGCGTGATGGCAGTGAACGCTCCAGAGCTGTAGGAGGCTGAAGAGCGGTTGGAGAGCTGTCCTCCTGCCGGAATAGAGGTGATGCTTACCTGAAAAGTGACAGTGACACTGGCGCCGGCAGCAATGGTTCCAATGGTTATCCCCGAGGCGGGATCAGCTGCCGGCCGGGAGGTGCCGGCAACAACGACACTGCCGGACACAAAGGTGCTGCCGGCGGGTATCGGATCGGACAGGACTACATTGGTAACTGCAGCGATGCCGTTGTTGCTGATGACCGAGGTGTACAGCAGGGTATCACCTACGGCAACATCAGGCAGACTGGCGCTTTTGGCAACCGCTACATTTGGCAGAGTGACGGGTATGGTCAGGGTGTTGGATGCGGCGGACCCGGAAACCGTACGGCCGTCAGGAACCAGAAAGGTGTAGGCAGCGGTGGCCTGGTCTACGAGCTGAGGCGGTGACGGGAGGCTGTTAACCACGACCCGGAACTGCACGGTAGAGCTTCCTCCGGCGGCAATGGTGCCAATGGGAATGCCGGTGGCGGGATTGCCGGCTACAGGTGTCCCGTTAACGGTAAAGCTGCCCGGGACATAAGTGCTGCCTGCCGGAATATTATCGGTAAGCGTAGTGACTGCGCCGATGTTGCCGGTGTTGGAGATTTGAATGGTATAAATGATCTGGTCGCCGACGGTAGCATTGGTGGTATTGGCGCTTTTGACAAGTCCGAGTACAGGAGAGTATACAGGCAGGGAGTTGGTATTGGAGGGGATAACCCCGGAAACTACGGGACCGCCGGCCACGCTTTGAAACGTAAATGCCGCATTGGCGGTATTCGGAACGAACTGCGGGTTAGGCAGTGAAGTGACCCTTGCCTGGTATGTAACGGTCACAGAGGTGCCCAGAGCAAGTGAACCTAAAGGAATACCTGCTGTTATATCAAAAGTAGGCCTGGATATCCCGGCAACGACGACGCTTCCGGCAACAAAAGTCAGCCCGGGCGGCATAGTATCTGACAGCACAACACTGGCGGCACTGGCTGTACCGGTATTGCTGACAGTTACCGTATAAGTTACGGTGTCACCGACAATCGTTCCGGTTACGTTGGACCCTTTGGTCAGACTGATTTTGGGGGCATTGATATCAATCTGCAGCGCGTTTGCATTAACTACATAAGCATCACCGGAAGTTGTCAGCGTCAGCAGTGCCGAGGACTGGTTATTGACGAGCCTGGCTGACACATCAACATTGGTGATATCCCAGCCCTGACGGCCGCCGATAATATTGCTGCCCGGACTGCCGTTGGTCTGGTTGCGGTTGCCGAAGGTCCCGGTGGTATTCAGCGAACCGGCATCATTGTTAATCTGTGAGGCAAAAAAGTTGTTGGCAAAGTTATTAGGCCCGGACAGTGCCACCTGGGTAGCAGAGGTAGGGCCGAACAAGGCCTGGTCACCGGACCGGTTGGCATCGCCTTCCTGTGCGCTGAACAGGATGCGTCCGCCGAGCGCCCCGGATACAGGAGTGGCAAAGCCAGTAATTGTAGTGACGACAGGCGCGGAAGTAGACTGGACCAGTACGGCTCCGGCGCGCAGCGACATGTTGCGGAAGGGCAGCGACGGGTTCTGATAAATGACACCGAGCGTCCACCCGGCATGGTTCCCTGTCGGATCACCGGCAATAATGATCGTCCCGACCACCCCGGCGACGGTATATGTTCCAGCCCCGCCTGCCTGGATGACACTCGTTACATTGTTGGAACGCACATAGGCTGCAGCTCCGCTGCCCAGATCCACTGTGTTGCTGGTAGCTGAATCGGGAGAGACACTGACTGTATTGCCGGCTGGTGTTGTCAGCGAAACAGGATTATTGATGAACGCGCTAAGATTGACGGTCCCGTTGATATAGGAGCCGCCCCAGATGAGTTCCGCATATAGTACCGTACTTCCGGAAGGGATCGTCAGAATGGCAGAAGCGCTGTTGTTCTGATAAAGATTGGTAGTCCCGGCAGGATAAGTGCCAAATACAGAGGCAGTATTGATTGTGCTGAAGGCACCGATACTGTCCAGTGTACCGGGTACGCCTGCCGTATCTGAGCGGCTTAAGCCGAGCGTGTTGCCTGTAAACGTAATTGCACCTGTTGCATTAATAGTAGACCGAACGACTAGAGGAATAATTTTCACCTCCTTCATAGGGCTATTGTGCTTGTTCTGCAACGAAAAAAAGCAAACCGTCTCCTGCTGAGGACGATATGCTGTCTTTCTTGTGATATATTTAGCCTATGACGGAAGAAAGCGTTACTTGTTTGTCCAACTGCAACTTTTTTGAATAATTCAAGCCGGTTCTGCGGGGCAGCGGCAGCGGCTCTCAGATCAGGTCTTGTCTCAGCCGGCTCAGCCGTCTGCGTTCCAGCAGTACACGCGGCTCGGGATAGGGAATACGGCTCATGGCTTCAAGCTCGGCATGGGAAATGTCCTTCTTAACTACAACGAAATGATACATTATTTCATGAACAACATTTGCCTGAAGCGTTTTGAGGATATCAAGCTCCTCTGTTTCATACAGTGACTGGTCAAACGGATACTGGTAGAACAGCTCCATCCGCATAAGCCTGTAGTCAAACGGAGGCACAGGGACCGGATAATCGGGAACCGCCGGCGATACGGGGCTTGAGGACGGCTGAAAGAAGCTGCCTGTAAAATAACGGGGGGTATATTCGTCGAACTTCTGCTTGAAAAAAGGGTTGGAGCTGTGCGGATAGCTGTGGGCATAAGGAGCCAGAATGCAGACCACCGCCTTGTGACAGCTGATCCGGTATATTTCGGCCATGACATCCATCAGATTATCCACGTAAGGCAGCACCCGGCTGGCCATGATGAACTCGGCGGTGTTATCCGGGAGCGGTATTTCTTCATTAATATTACAGACAATATCCACTCCGGTGTATGCAGTCCGGTCGATTCCCAGATAACCTGATTCTTTGGCGGAACCGCAGCCGATATCGATTTTCAAGGAAACCACTCCTTCGGGGGGATAAAATAAGGCTCTTCACTATTGTATTAGTTCCGCCTGCTCCTGCTTCCGGTAGATGCCTATGGGCCGGGAAAGAAACAGTACTGCTGCCTGCATTCTATTTATATATAAGAGATTTCAATTACAAAGGAGTATCTGCCAATGACATTAACCTTGTTCAAAAATGGAAAGCTCGCATCAGCCGGACGACCCGGAGATGATGCTGTGCTTGTAGAGGACGGCTTCATTAAGGCTGTCGGAAAAGGGAGTGAGCTCTCCCTGCAGCTGACGGGAAGCGGGGCGGCTGTTATCGACTGGGACGGCGGTCATGTCCTGCCCGGACTTGTCGATGCCCATGTGCATCTGGGCATGCATGGTATGAAGCTGGACATGCTGGATTTCACCGGCATGACCTCCAAAGAGGAGATGCTGCAGGCGATCAGGGAACGGGCGGCACTTACGCCGCCGGGTGAATGGATTCTCGGCCTCAACTGGAACGAGAATGAGTTCAGGCCAGCCGCCGCACCGCACATCTCGGAGCTCGACGCAGTAACACAGCAGCATCCGGTATTCCTGACCCGGACCTGCTTCCATGCCTTCCTGGGCAACAGTGAGGCGTTCCGGCGGGCGGGTGTCACGGCTTCCACACCGGACTTTGCCTCCGGCGCTTACGGACGTGACAGCGAAGGGGGACTGAACGGCTGGATCTACGAGGATGCCGTCCAGCCGTTCAATGAGGTGCAGTCGGCGCCGGACTACACCGCCCTGAAACAGGCGGTGCGCCGCGGCATTGCGGACGCGCTCTCCCTCGGGCTGACCGCGGTCCATACCGAGGACCTGCGGCTCTTGGGCAGCGTGGAGACCATGCTGCGCATCCACCGTGAGCTGAGGGAGGAAGGGGTTCTGTTCCGCACCCATCAGCTGCTCTACTACGCTTATCTGCAAGAGGTGGAGCAGCTTGGGCTCGCAGCAGGCAGCGGCGATGAATGGCTGCGGCTTGGCGCAGTCAAGCTGTTCGCCGACGGGGCGATCGGCGGACGGACTGCCCTGCTGGAGCAGCCCTACAGTGATGAGCCTGGAACCGCAGGGATAGCGATTCATACCCAGGAGGGGCTGGACGGGATTGTCCGTGCTGCCCGCAGGCTCGGTTATCCGGTCGCGGTGCATGCCATCGGCGATGCTGCTGCCCGGATGACGCTGGCTGCGATGCAGCATAAGCCGCTC
Organism: Paenibacillus camerounensis; assembly: GCF_000723885.1. GTDB lineage: Bacteria > Bacillota > Bacilli > Paenibacillales > Paenibacillaceae > Paenibacillus_AQ > Paenibacillus_AQ camerounensis. Next base: position 36,393 of record NZ_CCDG010000055.1, on the reverse strand, counting down.
CGGCCGGATGCGGCGCTGCCTGACCGGTTCATCCATGCCCAGGTGCTGAACCGCAGCCTGGTAGAGCAGATGGCCTCTATGCGGCTGATTGCTGACATCCAGCCGCGGTTTGTAGCGAGTGACTTTCCGTGGGTGCTGGAGCGGGTCGGTCCGGCTAGAGCCGGATACCTATATGCATGGAAAAAGCTCCTGGCGGCAGGCATCCCCTGCGCCGGAGGCAGCGATGCCCCGATTGAGCCGCTGAGCCCGTTCCTGGGTATGCACGCTGCTGTTACCCGGTGCAGGCCGGGAGAACGTCACGGGGGCTATCTGCCGGAGGAGAAGCTCAGTCCGGCGGAAGCGCTGAGGCTGTTCACAGAGGGCAGTGCCCTTGCGGCTGGTGAGCAGCAGGAACGCGGACGCATCACACCCGGCTGCCGGGCGGATTTTACCGTTATAGACCGTGATATTATGGCGGATGCCGAGGAGATGCTGAACGTAAAGGTGCGTATGACAGTTGTTAACGGTATTGCGGCCTACAGCGCGGATTAAACGGCCGGCCGGAGAGAACCGTTACCCTGATGTGATGCAGAGCAAGTTTATGCAACCCTGACAACGGGTTAAACGTTATTAAGGGTAGACTCTTATTACACTCTGCACACACAAGGAGGCCGTCAACATGAGATCAATGAGATCACAACGTTCATTACCGGCTGCAGCTGCTGTTGCTGTATTAATGCTGGCCCTTACCGCTTGCGGGGGACAGAGCCCGGCAGAGGCGCCAGGCGGGCCCACGGCAACGGCCGCCCCGTCGCAGACAGAGAATGCTGCACCGGTGTCACCTTCACCCGCCCCTGTGCCTACAGAAGAAGCGGCGCAGGTCATTCGCGGGAGCGGGACCTATATCGGTCAGATTGATAATCATTCCGTGGAAATCGAAACGGAAGAAGGTCCGACTGCATTTGAGCTGGGAGCAGGTACCGAGAACGTTCCAGAAGGACTTGAGATGGATGATCATGTCATTATTGAATATGTGGAAAAAGTAGTGGAAGGTGATCCCTCGGTAGTCCAGCGGATTCTGTCCAGACTGGAAAAGGCGGAAGCCGGCGGGGGAGCGGATTCTGCTGAAGTCCTGCCGCCTACAAAAGCTTTCAAGCTGACACTTGAGGGCATGGAGGAGGAGAAGACGGCGAATTTGGCCGAGGGGGAAGGCTATTCATTGTATGTATTTGATATCTTCACCTTTGACAAGACAACCGGGAGGCTTGCTATGAAGGTAGATCCCGGCTATTATGCCGACATAACCCGGCTGCCCTCCGATTTCAACCTGGACGAGCTGGAAGCAGAAGGCCGGAAAGCCCTATCTGCTACCGGAGAGATTACCAAGCTGAGCCAGGAAGAGCGTGAACGGCGGATGTCAGGGATAAGGCTGTATCTCACGGCGATGGGCTCCGGAGTAACGAGCCAATATATTGTTAAAGAAATTGACGGCCAAGGCTACATCATCCGTATGAATATTCCGCAGCGGGAGGCCTCGGAAGGGTTCGGACCGCATGTCTATGCTTCACTGGATTCCATCGTCAGCCGCTGATCATAACAGAACAGGGCCGCTCCGGATTTAACCGGGCGGCCCTGTTTCTGTGTGAATCATAGAGCCGCAAGGATCAGGTTCCGGCATTTACCAGTACGGTAGCAATCATTAGCATGAACAGAATAAGAATGATTGCATTGATAATGGTACCGATGATGGCGAATACTTTTTTTCGCCTGCGGAGGGTAAGGCCGATAATCCCGACAACAGCACCGGCTATGTTAACCGCTACAAGAATGATGACGGCCAGACCCAGCATCATGATGGCTTGCGATGAATCATTGATTACATCATTGCTGCTGTTAAGGATGGAAGTCGCCTGCATGCCAGCGTAGACAAAGGCAATGGCATATCCGATTACGGTAACCAGGGCAATTACGAAAGAAGCGATCCCCGGGCCGGAATGCTTGTAATCGCGTTTGTTCTCCTCATGCCCGTATCCCGGGTTTACTTCCGGCTGCATGCCTGCCCCGGTCAGGGAAGACTCGGGCGGGCTGTCCGGGAGGTCGGTTCTGGGCGGGTAATGTTGATTCATATTCAGCACTCCTCATAATGGGGATGAAGACTTATACTTCCACTTTTTCATAAGACAGCTGTAAAAGCAAGATATAACGCAAAAATACTGTCAGTCCCCGTCCTCCCTTGCTGGAAAACGCAGGCTCCGATAAGTTAAGATAAGGAAAGCTTACTGAAGAGGGGTTGTGACATTAGTGCAGCGAAGATTTATAGCCTGGGGTGCATTGCTTACGATGCTGTCGGTAATGATTGGCGCATTTGGCGCCCATATGCTGAAGTCTGTTATCAGCAGTGAGCATCTGGCTGTGTATGAGACAGGCGTTCAATATCACATGGCTCATGCACTTGGCCTGCTGCTGATAGGCGTGCTTATCGGGCAATGGGGAGAGAGTGCCCGGCTGCGCTGGGCCGGCAGGCTGCTGATAACGGGAATAATATTGTTCTCCGGCAGCCTTTATGTGCTGAGCATTTCCGGAATCAGCTTCTTAGGGGCTATTACGCCACTGGGCGGAGTCAGCTTTATCGCCGGCTGGATTTGCCTCGCTTTGGAAGCCTTCTCCCGCAAGCAATAATGCCAAAACACCAACAGGCACCTGCCCGCATCGTACCGGCGGGAGGTGCCTGTTGGTGTACCTGTAAAGAATAATCTTACACAAACTCATCAATTTCGTAAATTTTAAAGGTATACACTTGCTTCTCATCGACATGATAGACGCTGATGGTCGATGACTCTTCATCAAAGTTCAGAATCCGGCAGGGCATGGAGACCTGGTTGCCGGGCCTGTTCGTGCGCAGACGGACCAGCTGATTGTTCTTAATGTATTGGCGGATTTTTGCAAAAGCATCAACGGGGCTGTCAGCTGCAGATTTAGCTGCGGCTGGCTTTTCTGTCGTCCCTGCCTTTTTGCTATCGGGCTTAGCCGGCATTTTGAACGGCGCTGGGGCCTGCACAGGCTCCTGATTCAGGGCTGCTTTGGCTGAGCGGAGCAGCGTGTCAATGCTTCTTCCCAGTTCAACACCTGAGTTGATTTTGAAATCCGTGACCTTATCGCTATTGTTATTCAATATTTCGAGTAAATATTGCAGGGCTAGCGGGTTGGTACGGGCATTAATCAGGATATCGACGTTAAACAGGTAATTACCGTCCGTATTTTGCAGTTTCTTATCCATAAATCCCCCAGCTTTTCATTAAATCATCTCATTTAATTGTTCATATAGTCATTTCACAATCCAAGTAAACTATACCACTAAACAGCAGATAATCATATACTTCTTTGTCCGGAACAAGGACCAGCGGCCCATGTAATTTATAGACTGTCTAGTCCATACGTCCACACCCCGGCATCCAGGGGAGCATACACTTACAACGTGACTGTGATAAAAAGGAGGAACTGCAAAGTGGTGACGTTGGAGCCTGTTCAGGTAGGCGGACATACGCTAATTGGTGTCGAGGTGAAGCTGCCCAAAACAACCCTGCTGACGGTCAGCACGGACCGGGGATATATTATGTGCGGAGCACTCGATGTAGGTCTGTTGAACGAGATGCTGGCTGACCGGAAGATCATTGCGGCAAGGGCGGTAGGTGTGCGTACGCTGGCTCAGCTGCTTGCCGCTCCGCTGGAGTCTGTTACCATAGAAGCCGGGAAGCTGGGCATCGTTCCGGGGATGACCGGTGAAGAAGCGCTGCTGCTTATGCTGTAGGCAGTGTATTTTCAACGTATTGAAAAGCTGGTAAGGGGCCGCTGAGGCCCCTTTATTTGTGCTCGAACAGGCGGCGGATAAGCCGGCAATAGATGGTCATCCTACATAAGAGGAAGCTGCATACCCTCGCCCGAAGGCTGCCGGGCAATGCCGGGGGAGACGTTGTTTCGTGCCCGGTTATGAAGGGTACAATGAATATAGACAACTGCTGCCGGAGGCTGGACATGCAGCCGGCAAATATTATGGATAAGGATGGGATCAATAATGGCTAAAGCAACAAACAAAGTCGACACAACTTCAGTGGAACAAGTACTTAACCGCCAGGTGGCGAACCTGAACATACTGTACGTTAAGCTTCATAATTATCACTGGTACGTTAAGGGGGAGCAATTCTTCTCCCTGCATGTGAAATTTGAAGAGCTGTATGATGATGTAACCCTTAAAATGGACGAGGTAGCTGAACGCCTGCTAAGCATCAAGGGCAAACCTGCTGCAACGCTGAAGGAATATCTGGAGATCGGGACGATCCAGGAAGCAACGGGCAAGGAAGATACCCGCGGAATGGTACAGACCCTGATAGAGGATTTTGCAACAGTAGCGGAAGAGCTGACTGAAGGCATCGAGCTGGCTGAGCAGGCCAGTGACCAGCCGACCGCGGACCTGTTCATCAAAATCCGCACCGATCTGGAAAAGAACCAGTGGATGCTTCGTTCTTTCCTGGGCGCGTAACACCGTAAGGACTATGACAGTAGGATATAGAGCCTCCCGCGTGGAGGCTCTATATTTTTTTGCAGGAACATTTTCAGGGGATTCTCAGCTAAATATTTCTCCGGCAGATGTGATCCAGGCTATTTGTAGACTGCGTCTGCAAGTTATATAATCCATAGTAAATCTCCTGTTATATAACTGGAGCCGGAAAGGGGAAGACTGCTCTTGAATATGAATTCTGTCGCGCTAAAGGAATGGGCTTCAGCTGTACATGCCCTGGCCGGAGGACAGCAGATAGTCCTGCTGCGCAAAGGAGGCATTGCGGAGGAGACCAGAAGGTTTGAGCTGAAGAGCCCTTCGTTTTTTCTTTACCCCACCTATGAGCATCAGCGTGAAGAGCTCCTGAAGGAATCCTACCGTCATCTGGTCACAGAGACACTGGCGGAGGAGACGGCTTCCGGTGGCGGGACGGTTCCGCTGGCAGTGTATGCCGAAGCTGCTGATGATATTGAGATTAGGGATTTGGAACAGCTTGAGCTGCTGAACCCTTATCATATCTGGAGCGGGCAGCTGGCTGCCGAACGTTTGCGCTGGAAGGCTAAGGAGCCGCTGCATGTTCTGCTGCTTCGCGTATATGTTAGTGATGCTGCCGTGTCTGTACCGGTACTGCCTGAATACTCGGGCTGCCGTTCCTGGATTGAATTGGCTGATATACCACCGGCGCAGCAATGGAAGCCGGTACTCAGCGATAGTGAGTTTGAGCAGAGAAGAAATGAAATTCTGTCTGCTCTTGGCAGGTAGTATGCCATAGAATAGGGCAAAAAAGTGCAGAAATACCGTGAAAAATGAAAAGCAATATTTGAAAAAAGACATCCTTTGTAATAAAATTATTGAGAATCATTGATAATCATTATGATTCTGTTTATAATTATTATAATGTGATATACAATCTAATTGTGCTGGCGATCAGGGAAATCCTGTGACAATACAACTTTCTGATTTCGCAAATTGAATAGTGGAGGGAATATTAATTATGGCAGCAGATTTTGTCATTGAAGGACTAAAAGCGAACATTGAAGGAAAAGAGATTCTGAAGGGGATCAATCTTCAGATGAAGGGCGGAGAAATTCACGCCATCATGGGACCGAACGGTACCGGTAAAAGTACACTTGCTTCGGCACTTATGGGTCACCCTAAATATGAGGTTACTGAAGGTACAGCTGTTCTTGACGGTGAAGATCTGCTGGAGATGGCAGTAGATGAGCGTGCCCGTGCAGGCCTGTTCCTGGCAATGCAATATCCGAGCGAAATTGCCGGCGTAACCAACTCCGACTTTTTGCGCAGCGCGATTAATTCCCGCCGTGAAGAAGGGAAAGAAATTTCCCTGATCCGCTTCATCCGCCAGATGGAAGCGAAGATGAAGGAACTGGAGATGAATCCGGAATTCCTGCACCGTTATTTGAATGAAGGCTTCTCCGGCGGTGAGAAGAAGCGTAATGAAATACTACAGATGATGATGCTGGACCCGAAGATCGTCATTCTTGATGAGATTGACTCCGGCCTTGATATTGATGCATTGAAGATTGTTGCTGAAGGTGTAAATGCCATGAGAAGCCCGGAGCGCGGTTTCCTCGTTATTACCCACTATCAGCGCCTGCTTAACTACATCAAGCCTGATTATGTTCATGTCATGATGCAGGGACGTATTGTGAAATCCGGCGGACCTGAGCTGGCTGAGCGTCTGGAAGCAGAAGGCTATGAATGGGTTAAGGAAGAGCTCGGCATTGAAGATGAAACTGTAGGACAAGAAGTTTAATTCATACACCAGGAAGGAGGAAACCACTTATGACGACGCAAACCATTCTTCCGGTGGATGCCGAGCGGCTCAGCGAATTATCACTGAGCGGCGGTGAGCCGGGCTGGCTGAAGGACAGCCGCCTGCAGGCGCTGGCACTGGCAGCCGAACTGGAGCTGCCGAAACTGGAGAAGACACGGATTGACCGCTGGAACGTGAACAACTATGGAAGCTACAAAGCGGCTAAGCTGCTTACTGCCCTCAATGAAGCACCTTCAGCTATTGCTGCGCTGATTAAGGACCAGGAAGATGGAAGCCTGATCATTCAGCATAATTCAGGTGTGGTCTATACACGTCTGGCGCCTGAGCTGGCTGCACAGGGCGTAATCTTCACTGATCTGCAGACAGCTGCCAAAGAGCATGGAGATCTTGTGCAGCGTTATCTGCATAAAGCTGTTCTCCCGGGCGAGCATTCAATTGCTGCGCTGCATGCGGCACTGTGGAACGGCGGGGTATTCCTCTATGTTCCTAAGAATGTAGTTATTGATACTCCGCTGCAGGCAGTTCTGCTCACCGATGATGCTGAGGCGTCTTTTGTTCCGCATATCCTGGTCGTTGCTGACACCAACAGCTCTGTTACTTATGTAGACAACTATGTATCCGACAAGGCTGAAGCAGGTCTGCACAACGGGGCAGTTGAAGTGTTCGTCGGCGCTGGGGCAAAGGTACGTTATGCGACAGTCCATCAGCTTGGGGAGGACACCACAGATGTTACTTACCGCCGGGCTGTTGTTGAGAATGACGGCACGATCGAGTGGATTGTCGGAGAGATGAACTATGGCGATACGGCTAGCGATACCAAGTCCGTGCTTAAGGGCAACGGTTCAAGCTCTGACGCCAAAGTGATTGCAGTAGGCTCGGGTTCCCAGAAATTGAACTACACTACCCAAGCACAGCATTTCGGCAAAAACACACCAAGTGACATGATTACCCGCGCGGTAATGCGTGAGTCAGCCAATTCGATCATTAACGGGATTACCAAGATCGAGAAGGGTGCGACAAGAGCTGACGGCCAGCAGACTGAAAAAGTACTGATGCTGAGCCCGAAAGCGCGCGGAGATGCCAATCCGATTCTGCTCATAGACGAAGATGATGTAACAGCAGGCCATGCCGCTTCCGTAGGACAGGTCAATCCCGAGCAGGTGTATTACCTGATGTCCCGCGGAATTACACGGCATGACGCAGAGAAACTTATCATATACGGCTTCCTGGCACCTGTCGTGTCGCAAATTCCACTTGAGGGACTGCGTAATCAGCTCCAGACTCTTGTGGAAAGGAAGTTGGGCCAATGATTAACAGCAGTATCCGGGACCAGTTTCCCATCCTGAACCAGAAAATTAACGGTCATCCGCTCGTTTATCTGGACAGTGCGGCGACTTCACAGAAGCCGCGTCAGGTTATCGAGGCGGTCAAAGCCTATTATGAATGGGATAATTCGAATGTGCACCGCGGTGTTCATACCTTAGGCAGCCGGGCAACGGATGCTTATGAAGGCGCACGTGAGAAGGTAGCGAAATTCATTAACGCCCGCAGCGTCAAGGAGATTATATTCACCCGCGGAACTACTACGGCGCTGAATATTGTTGCATCCTCCTATGGACCTGCTGCAGTCGGTGAAGGTGATGAGATCGTCATTACCCAGATGGAGCATCACAGCAATTTCATTCCGTGGCAGCAGCTGGCTAAGCGGACAGGGGCTACCCTGAAGTTTATCCCGCTGCAGCAGGACGGAACGGTTACGCTGGAGGATGCGGAGGCTACCATTACGGATAAGACAAAAATTGTAGCCATCGCTTATGTCTCCAACGTAATGGGTGTTACGAATCCCGTTAAAGAGCTTGCCGCTATTGCACACCGCAACGGCGCAGTCATTGTCGTGGACGGTGCGCAGAGTACTCCGCATATGAAGGTCGATGTCCGGGACCTGGACTGCGACTTCTACGCTTTTTCCGGCCATAAGATGCTGGCTCCGACCGGTATAGGTGCTCTGTACGGCAAAAAAGCCTTGCTTGAAGCAATGGAGCCGGTTGAATTCGGCGGAGAGATGATTGATGATGTCGGCCTGTTCGAATCGACCTGGAAGGAGCTTCCGTGGAAGTTCGAAGGCGGTACACCGATTATTGCCGGTGCTGTCGGTCTTGGAGCAGCCATTGATTTCCTGCAGGAGGTAGGGCTGGACAATATCCACCGTCATGAAATGCAGCTTGCCGCCTATGCGGAGCAGAAGCTGTCTGAGATTAGCGATCTGTCCATCTACGGGCCGCGCAATCGTCAGGTGGGTGTAGTAACCTTTAATCTCGGTGACGTCCATCCGCATGATGTTGCCACCGTACTTGATGCCGAAGGCATTGCCGTACGGGCCGGACATCATTGCTGCCAGCCGCTGATGCGCTGGCTGCAGGTCAGCTCAACAGCCCGGGCCAGCTTCTATCTCTACAATACTGAAGAGGATGTAGATGCGCTGGTTAAAGGCCTAATCAAGGCAAAGGAGTACTTCTCTTATGAACTTGGATGACCTGTATAGACGCGTTATTATGGATCATTATAAAAATCCCCGGAACCGCGGTTCATTTGAAGACGATGCCCTAAAGATCGAACTGAACAACCCGACCTGCGGCGACCGTATTACGCTGCAGCTTAAGGTAGAGGACGGCATCGTTAAGGATGCGCGCTACAGCGGCGAAGGCTGCTCGATCAGCATGTCCTCCGCTTCCATGATGACGGAAGCGGTCAAAGGCCAGAGCCTTGAACGTGCGCTTGAGCTTGCTGACAGCTTTTCCTCACTGATGAAGGGTGAAGACGCAGATTTCGGAGACTACGAAGATATAGAAGCCCTGTCCGGTGTTAATAAATTCCCGGCGCGGATCAAATGTGCTACCCTGGCCTGGAACGCGCTGCGCAAAGGCATTGAAACAGAAGAAGAGCACCAACAACATTAGAACAAGGAGGCTGACACCATGGCTAAGAAAGCGCCTGATATGGAAGAGTACCAGTACGGGTTCCGTGATGAGCATAAGTCGATATTTCAGTCTGGTAAAGGACTCACGGAAGAAATCGTCCGCGAAATCTCCGCAATCAAAAACGAGCCGGAGTGGATGCTTAACTTCCGCCTGAAGTCTCTGGAGCAGTTCCGCAAAATGCCGATGCCTAAGTGGGGCGGCAATCTGGATGATCTGGATTTCGAAGATATTCAATATTATGTAAGACCTTCCGAGAAGCAAGGGAAGACATGGGAAGAGGTTCCTTCTGAAATCAAGGAAACCTTTGACAAGCTCGGTATTCCGGAAGCGGAACAGAAGTTCCTCGCCGGTGTATCGGCACAGTATGAATCCGAGGTAGTCTACCACAGCATGCAGAAGGATCTTTCGGATCAGGGCGTTATCTTCACGGATACAGATACTGCACTTCGCGAGCACCCTGAGCTGTTCAAGAAATTCTTCGGCACAATCATTCCTCCGGCCGACAACAAATTTGCCGCACTTAACAGTGCAGTATGGTCGGGCGGAAGCTTCATCTATGTTCCAAAAGGCGTGAAGTGCGAAGTGCCTCTGCAGGCTTACTTCCGCATCAACTCCGAGAACATGGGACAGTTCGAGCGTACCCTGATTCTTGCAGATGAGGACAGCTTCGTGCATTATGTGGAAGGCTGTACAGCGCCGATCTACAGCACGAATTCCCTGCACAGCGCAGTCGTTGAGATCCTGTGTATGAAGAACGCCCGCGTTCGTTACACTACGATCCAGAACTGGGCACCGAACATCTATAACCTCGTTACCAAACGTGCGGTAGCCGAAGAAAATGCCACCATGGAATGGGTTGACGGCAACATCGGCTCCAAGCTGACCATGAAGTACCCTGCAGTTGTCCTGAAGGGACGGGGAGCCAAGGGTTCGGTATTGTCCATCGCGGTTGCCGGCAAGGATCAGCACCAGGATGCAGGCGCCAAGATGATTCACCTGGCACCTGATACAACATCGACCATCGTCTCCAAATCCATCAGTAAGCACGGCGGCAAGGTAACTTACCGCGGTCTCGCTTCCTTTGGCCGTCAGGCAGAAGGCGCGAAGGCTAACATTAAGTGCGATACGCTGATTCTGGATAACCAGTCCACTTCAGATACAATTCCGTACAACGAGATCATGAATGATAATGTCATTCTTGAGCATGAAGCCACGGTATCCAAGGTATCTGAAGAGCAGCTGTTCTATCTGATGAGCCGCGGCCTGACTGAGGCTGATGCTACACAGATGATCATCATGGGCTTCATCGAGCCGTTCACCAAAGAGCTGCCAATGGAATATGCGGTGGAAATGAACAGACTGATCAAGTTCGAAATGGAAGGAAGCATCGGTTAATTCTTCTTTATAGAAGAACCGGACCTATGTAACCTTACCATCGTTTACGATAACGTATAGAGTAGTGCCCGCTGTCATCCTGACACTGAAGTGTCCGAGATCAGCGGGCACTTTTTTTTGATTTCGGCTACTAACCTGTCAGAAGGTAACCGTTAAGTGACGTGATGCAGTTCATATAGCCTGTATAAAGCGGAAGTATTGCCGAGGAAATAACAGCCTGCTGTTAACAACGGCTGCTTAGGCGGAGGAGTGAGAAGGAAGTATATTTGGTGAAGTAGCTATTACTTTTGATCATTTGACTGCAGATAAATACATATAATAACTTTTATGGATAAAAAGTCAGTGTGGTGTGCTGTTTTCAGCGCAAATTCCGGTAAAATGTACGTTGAATAATGCTAAAGCTGAATTGAGCAGTATTTGCAAGGAAACGGGAGCAATTAAAGATACGGCTGCTGTTTTGGACCAGGTTAAGCCTGATTTAACCGGAAAAAACATGGAATATGGGCGTTTCTCCCCTTTGCCGCATTAAAACATGGGTGATAAACTGCATAAAGCCGCTAATGTGAAAGCGCTAATAAATATGGCTTACGATGTGAGGTTAAGCTTTAAGGAGGAGAGAAATGGATGTTCTCAGGCAACTGCGGGGCTTTTACCGGGAGAAGCTGCATTATTTGATTCTGTCGATTATAGCTTTGGCCGCCGCAACTGCAGTGGGGCTTATAACCCCGAATTTGCTTAGAAGACTGATTGATGATGTTATTGTTCCCCTGAAATTTACAGAGGTGCCGGTATTGGCCCTCAGTGTTGCTGCAGTCGTCATTGTAAAAGCCTGCCTGCAATTTGCCCATGGTTTTTTTGGCGGACGGCTGGGTAACTTTCTGGCCTACCGTCTGCGTAACGCCTGTTATGAGAAGCTGCAATTCCTGTCTTTCCGTTATTATGACACTGCCAAGACAGGCGATCTGATGTCCCGTTTAACCGGGGACCTGGAAGCGATCCGTAACTTCATCGGCTTCGGCTTCGCACAATTACTGAATGTATTTTTTATGGTGCTGTTCGGCTCCGTTATGATGTTCACTATTAATTGGCAGCTGACGCTTGTTACCCTGGTTACGATGCCGTTTCTGGCGGCCGTAGCCTTCAAATTTGAATCGAAAATTCATCCCGCCTTTCAGGAGATGCGGCTTGCCTTAAGCTCTCTGACTACGGCTGTACAGGAGAATGTTACCGGTGTGCGGACGGTTAAATCCTTCGCCAGGGAGGATTATGAGGTTCAGAAATTCTCGCACCGTAATGAACGCTATAAAGATAACCAAATTTTTGCGGCTGAGCTGTGGAGCAAGTTTTTCCCGGTGATGGAGCTGCTGGCCTCGGTCAGTATTGCCATTCTGCTTGGTGTAGGCGGAACGCTGGTCATTAAAGGGAATATGTCACTGGGTGAGCTGGTAGCCTTTTTCAGCCTGATCTGGTACATTATCGGTCCGGTATGGGGACTTGGCTTCCATATCAACAACTATACGCAGTCCAAAGCCTCCGGAGAACGGGTGCTCGAAGTGCTCAACCAGCGGATTGATGTACAGGATAAGGCAGATGCTCTTCCGCTGGATTCCACTAAGGTTAAAGGTGAGGTTATCTTCAACCATGTAACCTTTGCCTACGGAAACAAGATGCCTGCTGTTAAGGATATTCACTTTGAGGCAAAACCAGGCGCAGTAATCGGCTTCCTGGGCGGAACCGGCTCCGGTAAATCAACGATTACCCAGCTGATGATGCGTGCCTATGATGTGAATGAAGGCCGTATTACGCTGGATGGTACTGACATCCGGGAGTACAATGTGCGCAGTCTGCGTTCGCAGATTTCTACTGTTTTTCAGGAGACGTTTCTGTTCTCCTCCTCCATCCGCAATAATATTTCATACGGACTCAAAAATGTTAGCATGGACGAGATCATCCGGGCGGCTCAGCTCGCCAAAGCCCATGATTTCATTATGGAGATGCCGGAGGGCTATGATACGGTGGTTGGAGAACGGGGGATGGGACTTTCCGGCGGACAGAAGCAGCGTATTGCCATTGCCAGGGCATTGCTGAAGAACCCGCGGATTCTGATTCTTGATGATGCAACGAGTGCGGTTGATATGGAGACGGAGCACGAGATTCAGGCCGGCTTCCAGGAGGTTATGCGCGGACGCACCACGCTGATTATCGCCCACCGGATTTCCTCGCTGCGCCACGCCGACCAGATCATCGTTATGGATCAGGGACGGATGGCGCAAACGGGCACGCACGCCGAGCTGATTGAGGTTCCCGGACCGTATCAGGATGTGTATAGAATTCAATATGCCGATTATCTGGCCAGAACGCAGGGTAGAGGGGAGGGGACGGAGCATGGAGCTTGAAAAGAAACAAACGGCAGGCGGATCGGCAGGTAAGGCCGGTAAGCAGGGTAAGGCTGCGGGACAGCTCCTTGAGGAGCGTTTTGTGTACAAGGATGATGACCAGATTGACAAAGCCTTTGACTGGAGGCAGTTCACCCGCCTGTTCGGGTATATGAAGCCGTATGCGAAGCAAATGCTCCCGCTGGTCTCTATCCTGATGATTCTGGGTACAATAACCAAGCTGACCGTTCCTTTTCTGACCAGTATGGCTATTGATAAGGCAATTGCGCCCAAGGAAGGCAGTCCGAGCTTAACCCTGCTCTACATATTGACAGCAAGCGTAATCGTGTTATATCTGATCCAGTGGATTGCCGGGGTATACCGGATTAAGTACACGAATGTGATCGGCCAGCGGGTCATCTATGATCTGCGTTCAGATTTATTCCGGCATATCCAGAAGCTGTCCTTTAATTTCTTTGATAAACGGCCTGCGGGTTCGGTGCTGGTACGGGTAACGAATGATATTAACTCCCTGCAGGATCTGTTCACAAACGGAGTTGTCAATCTGATGATTGACTGTGTTCAGCTGGTCGGCATTATGGTCATTCTGTTGCTGATTAACTGGAAGCTGGGCCTCGCTGTAATGATTACTGTGCCGATTATGTTCTTTGTATCCACTAAGCTGCGCCAGAAAATCCGGATCGCCTGGCAGGATGTGCGGATGAAGAACTCACGGATTAATTCCCATCTGAACGAGTCGATTCAGGGAATCAGGGTGACTCAGGCCTACACGCAGGAACAGGAGAACATGCAGTATTTTGACGCGATGAATATGGACAGCCGCAAATCCTGGAACAGGGCTTCGGCGATGAACCAGGGCTTTGGCCCGATTATCGAGGTTACCGGCGGGATCGGCACGATGATTCTGTTCTGGTACGGCGCATATCTGATCCAGTCAGGCGAGCTTACAGTGGGTTACCTGGTCGCGTTCAGTACGTACGTCAGCAATTTCTGGGACCCGATTAACCGGCTGGGCCAGATGTACAACCAGCTGCTGGTGGCGATGGCATCCTCGGAGCGGATTTTTGAATACCTGGATGAGCAGCCTGCGGTTCAGGATAAGCCGGATGCCAAGCCGCTGCCGAAGATTCAGGGGAATATCAGCTTCAAGAACGTCGTATTTGAGTATGAAAAGGGACGGGCGGCGCTTAAGGGGATTTCGCTCGACGTCAAAGCCGGCCAGTCTATAGCGCTTGTCGGGCATACCGGCTCAGGGAAGAGTACCATTATTAACCTGATCGGGCGTTTCTATGATATTAAAAGCGGCGGGCTGACAATAGACGGCCAGGATGTGCGTGAAGTTCAGCTGCAGACCCTGCGCGAGCAGATCGGGATCGTGCTGCAGGATACGTTCATTTTCTCGGGGACGATCCGGGACAATATCCGTTTCGGACGTCTGGATGCAACCGACCTGGAGATCGAAGAGGTAGCCAAAGCGGTGGATGCGCATGAATTCATCATGAAGCTGCCCCGCGGCTATGACACTGAGGTAGAGGAGCGGGGCAGCGCCTTGTCGATGGGACAACGCCAGCTGCTATCCTTTGCCCGGGCGCTCCTGGCTGACCCGCGGATTCTGATTCTGGATGAAGCTACTGCAAGTATTGATACCGAGACAGAGATCAAAATTCAGGATGCGCTGAAAATCCTGCTCAAAGGCCGGACCTCCTTTATCGTGGCCCACAGACTTTCAACGATCCGACATGCCGACAAAATTGTCGTGCTGGATCACGGTGAGATCAAGGAAGAAGGAACCCATGCCGAGCTTACGGCACGGGACGGCATTTATAACGGATTGATTGAAGCGCAATTCCGCTTCCTCTAATGGTAAAGTCAACAGCCCGTCTCCAGATTAATGGAGACGGGCTGTTTGCCCGGGAAAGGGTTATCCGGTGCTGTGACCGCCATGATGCCAGGGAGCTGCTAAGAAGTTTATCTGCATATTAGCTGGAAAAACGTACGTTAATTCAGTCTATTTCTCTGTTAACTAACGATTAAGCGGAAAGAATCCGTTTACATTACGTGAAATGCTGGCTTTTATCCGAAGAGAGATGAATCAGGCGGACTTTATCCCGCTAATTACAAATGTTAGATCAGCAAATGTGATGTAATCGGATACATTCCAACTAGACCTCCGGTTCAAACGGCGAGCACCTGTTATAATGGCTTACCTTCATATATGTTGTGAAGATAAGAAGAGGTAACCGCGGCTTGGGCAAATTTCCAGTTGTGTGCAGCAGCCGTGCAGCAGCCATTACCGGCGCCTAGATGCTTTACCGCTGATACGCACCTCCTGAAGCTGAGCAGCAATGTCCTGCTGCCATAACGTATCTGCGGTTAACGCCGCAAGCTGTTCCTCCATATTCAGCCGGCTGATCTCCCAGCAGTAGACAGCGTTGGCGTGCAGGCAGTGCTGTTGTTCGGTAAGCTCCGCTTGTGTTAGCGGACGCTTGCAGCCTATGGTATACAGCTCAGCCAGCCGCTGATGAATCAGTAGCATTACTCCACCTCCGGTTTTTTACAGCTGTCTTTACAGCCTCGCCAGAGAATCCGGAGTCCAAACATACTTGCAGTTGCCCTCCAATTGTCATCTGATTTCCATCCAAATTGCTAGCCAAATCCCCTCCAATTACTATCCAATGCCCAATAGAAAGTGACTATTCCGTTTCACTCAAAAAAATAGCCCTCTTGTACCGCTAGCGGTCAGGGGGCTTAGTTCTTATTCCATATAAATTTCAATAATGGAAATTTGGCGTTCACGGGACAGATCAAGGAACATGCCGTCGCACTGCACCAGCGGACGGAAGACATCCAGCGGATTATTCATGATGATAACTCCGATATCCCCGGTGCTGAGCAGCACTTTTTTATTGATGAAGTTGGGCATCAGATGCTGGACAAAAGCCTGGACATGTCTGCCGTTCAGCTTGCCGAAGCTAAGCGAATTAAGCTCCCGCAGCACGGAGATAAGCTCCTGCTTCGACTGGTAGATCCGGTGGGTAGTCATTGCGCTGTAGGTATCAGCGACGGCTGCAATCCGGGCATAGGGATGGATCTCGGCTTTAGTCAGTCCATTCGGGTAACCGCTGCCGTCTTCCCGCTCATGATGCTGCAGGGCAACCAGGGCTGTGAAGGGATCATCCATGGAATTGCGGATAATTTCATTGCCGTAAAGCGTATGTAATTTCACTTCTTCGTATTCAGACGGTGTAAGCTTGCCCGGCTTCTTAAGTATAGCAGGGGAGACCCGGCAATTCCCGATGTCGATCAGATAACCCGCCCGGCCGATCTCATAACATTCCTGCTTGGAATATCCCAGCCAGGAAGCTATATAATAAGAAAGCATGCCAACCTGGAGGGAATGGTTATAGGTGTAATTATCTTCCCGGTCCAGCAGCAATAGGAGAGTTACCACGTCTTTGTGCTTGTCCAACGCTTGCAGCGTAGGCTGCAGGATGTCATCTACGACAGACTGATTAAAGCTTCCTTTAGTCAACGCTTCCATATACACGGATTCGAAGCCATCAATGCTGCTGTCGAAGCTGGCGGTTACTGCCTGGATAACGGAAGATCTGCTGGTCGGTACAACAGCCTCCTGCCGAGTCTCTTCAATATCTACATAATCCACCCCATGCTGTATCAGCTTGGATATCTCATCCAACTGAAGAAGAGAGCCTTTGGGCAATACGTGCAGCCCTTTCGAACTAAAGGTATCCGACCGCAGAAAATCACCGGCTTTAAGATCCATAACGTGTACTCTCAATGCTAGGCCACCTTACTCATCGCAATTTTCCTCAGCATAGCAATAAAGCCGGAATTATTCAATGATTTTGCAGCAGGAGCTAAAGCGGCTTATATTGTTCAGCCTTGAGGTCAGAGCCGAGCCACGCTTCACCGGAGTCATTGATGTCTTTTTTCCATACAGGTACTGAGGCTTTCAGCTTCTCAATGGCAAACCGGCTTGCTTCATAACAGATATCACGGTGTGCGGCGGACACCGCGATAATGACACTTGCCTCTTTCAGTCCGACCAGGCCTGTACGGTGTGCAATTGCGCAATTCGCTTTCCAGCGGCTCTTAACTTCTCTGCCGATTTCCTGCAGCTTGCCAAGCGCCATCGGTGTATAAGCTTCATAATGAAGCGCTGTTGTCCGCTGATCTCCGGTCATTTCTCTTGTGGTGCCGACAAACACCAGAGAAGCGCCGTGATTCTGATCCAGCACCTTATCCAGGAGAGCTTCTGCATTCAGGGGCTGACCGGTTATGCTGAACAGGCCGTCAGCTGTCTCACCGTCCGTCTGATCTGGTTCTCCGCCCGATACAGGCGGAATCAGGGCAACTTCGGCATCTGCAGAAATAAGGGAGTCATCAGGTGCATATTCATGATCAACAGCTACAAGTGAAGTATGGATCTGCTGTGCGGCCTCAGGGTAGGAGGCGGCAAGCTGTGCCTTCAGGCTGCCTGCGGTCAGCGGAGCTTCCGGGACCTGAAAGGTAATTGTGGATGCGCTGAACAGCTCGGCCAGGCCGGCGAACAGGCGTATGGTTATCTGCACTATTCATTTCACCTCATGTCTCTAATAATGATTACAATATACCATATTGCCCTTGAAAATGTTATGCTAGGCTACATAAGATTACATGCCTGCCGCTTCTGCCGGAACGGCTTTACAGAAGGAAGGGAACTAGTGCTCATGGAGTCTGTACCGCAGAGACTGACGATACTTCATACCAATGATATACATAGCCATTTTGAGACGATGAGTCCCATTGCTGCCGGGATATCCGGACTGAAGGCAGCCGCCGGTGAGGAAGCTGTGCTGCTGGTGGATATCGGTGACCATATGGACCGGGCTGCAGTAGAGACGGAAGGAACAATGGGCCAGGCGAACATTGATATTATTAATCTGACCGGATATGACGCGGTTACTATAGGTAACAACGAAGGCTTGACCTTCTCACCGGAGACGCTAGCCGTTATATTCTCCGGGCTGCAGTGCCCCGTAGTATGCTGTAATTTTCTTGATGCTGCCACAGGCGAGCCTCCGCTATGGATGAAGCGTCATGCCATCGTGGAGAAGAATGGGATCAGGATCGGCATAACCGGGGCTACTGCTGCGTTCACTTCCTTTTATGCCCTGCTGGGCTGGGACGTCAGAAATCCGGAAGAAGCGCTACGTGAAGAGTGCCGCCAGCTGGCACAGCAGGCGGATCTTGTAATAATTCTGTCTCATCTGGGGCTGCCGGCAGATAAGCTGCTGGCAGAGCGGCTGGAAGGGGTTCATGCCATTCTGGGCGGTCACACCCACCATATGCTGGAGCAGCCGCTGATGATAAACGGCACGGCTGTCTGCGGCGCGGGCAAGTTCGGCTGTTATCTGGGAAGGCTGCAGTTCGAGCGGCCGGAGCCGGGAGTACCGTTCAGACTGGTGAGCGGAGAATGCATTGAATTGGATCAGCGGCTGACAGAAGCAGTTATTGCTCCTGCGGCTGCGCTGCATCTGCAGCAGGGGCAGGAGGCGCTGGAGGAGACTGCAGCGATTACCGGACAAGAGCTGCCGCTGAATCTGCTTGGAGAATCGCCTTTCGGCAATCTGCTCGCCCAGGCCGTGCGCCGTTTTACAGGCACCCGGCTGTCGCTGGTCAATACCGGACAGCTGCTTGGGCCTCTTCCGGAAGGCAACATTACGGCAGGTATGCTGCACGCCCTATGTCCCTCGCCGATTAACTCCTGCGTAATAAGGCTTAAGGGCCGAGATATCCGGACAGCCCTGCTGCAGAGCCTCAGGGAGGAGTTCTGTACTAAGCCTATCTTTGGCTATGGTTTCAGGGGCAAAGTGCTTGGGAGCCTGGCCGCAGACGGATTAAAAATCTTGTACGATCCTGCCATAATACCGTATGATAATAGTATTGCAGTTTTTGTTGGAGAGGAGCCGCTGGAGGATGATACAGAGTACGAGGTCGGTACTCTCGATATGTTCACCTTCCGCTCCGGCTATGAGAGTATTGCGAACGGGCGCGATCCGGTTTATCTGGTGCCCCATTTCCTGCGCGATCTGCTGCGGATTGAGCTTCAGCGTCCGGGAAGCCTTGAGGAAGCTGCTGCTGTCCGCTGGGAGAGCACAGCCACATAAAAGCTTCATCTACATAAACGCAATTATTGCAGCACAGGCAGAAGACGGGCCAGGTTCATTTTTTTAATCAAAATCAGGAGGAAGCCATGGATACAATTACAGCAATAATTCTCGCTATAGTTGAAGGTATCACCGAATTTATACCCGTATCTTCAACCGGCCATATGATTCTTACCACCAAGCTGCTTGGCTTTGATGAGCAAAATTCGATCATGAAGACATATGAAATCGTGATCCAGCTCGGGGCCATTCTGGCTATCGCACTGGTCTACCGCAAACGTGTGCTGGATCTGCTCGGCATAGGCCGGAGGGGCAGGGGCAGAGGCGGAGTTATGCCGGCTCCCCGGCTTAATCTGATCCACATTATCCTGGGTATTGCTCCGGCGCTGGCGGTCGCTTTTTTTGCCAGGGACTTTATCAAAGGCCTCTTTGGGGCAACTACAGTACTCTGGGCGCTCGTTGCGGGGGGGATACTGATGATTGCGGCGGAGTGGTGGAACAAGCATAAGTCGCGTGTGACTGCGCATGAGCTGGATGATCTGTCGTACGGGCAGGCGCTGGCGATCGGCCTGTATCAGATTATTTCCGTATTATGGCCGGGATTCTCCCGTTCGGGTTCAACGATCTCAGGGGGGATGCTGAGCGGAGTAAGCTATAAGGCATCGGCGGATTTCTCCTTCCTTATTGCGATTCCGATTATGTGTGCTGCGTCCGGCTATGAGCTGCTCGATTCCTACAAATATTTTACAAAGGATACCATAATGGATTTCGCGATCGGATTCGTAATTGCCTTTGTGGTTGCATACTTCGTGGTGGTATTATTCATGAAGCTGATCCAGAAGATCAGACCGACGCATTTTGCCATCTACCGCTTTATTCTGGCAGCTGTTTTCTGGCTGTTTATTATGCGTTAATTCAGGTTTACCCGTGATAACGGTATAGCATACAGTACTTCAAAAGACTTCGAATCAGAATTGTAATTTACCGTTAAAGGCAGGAGTGAGCCAAGGTGCGTTTAGTATCCGTGAATCGGCTTCAGGCTGGGATGAAGCTCGGAAAAAAGATTTATAATGATGAAGGACTGGTTCTGCTCGCTGACGGGATAGAACTTACGGATGCGTTAATTAAGCGGCTGGCTAAGATCGACATCGGCTATGTCTATATTGAGGATGCCCATACGGACGATGTTGTAATTACGTCAATGCTGCATGATGAGACGCGCAACCAGGCGCTCAAAGTTATCAGGAACCAGTTCCAGGAGATGTCCGGTGCCTCGGGGATTACCAAGGGCTTCTACCATCTGGACAAAAAATTCTCCAAAATTATGGATTCTATTCTGGATGATATGTCCTCGCAGGAAGATCCGATGATCATGCTGGCGGATATGCATACAGCCGATAATTACCTGTATGTCCATTCGCTTAACGTATGTCTTTATACACTGGTGCTTGGAATTGCTTACGGCTACAGCAGGGAAGAGCTGCGGGTACTCGGTCTTGGATCGCTGCTGCATGACATCGGCAAAACCCAGATTCCGGTCAAAATCGTCCAGAAGCCCGGCATGCTGAGCGATGAGGAGTTCAAGCATATGCAGGCGCATACCGAGATCGGCTACCGGATTCTAAAAGAAGAGCCCAACATTCCGCTGCTTGCCGCCCACTGCGCATTTCAGCACCATGAACGGATCAACGGCTCCGGCTATCCGCGCGGCCTGACCGGCCCGCAGATCCATGAATATGCCAAGTGGCTGGGCGTTGCAGATTCCTATGATGCCATGACCTCCAACCGGATATACAAAAAGGCTATGCTGCCCCATCAGGCTGTAGAGGCACTCTATGTAGGTTCAGGCACGCTATACGAGCAGAAGCAGCTGGAGCTGTTCAGAGACCGTGTAGCTATCTATCCGCTGGGGCTTACTGTCAAGCTGAGCACAGGCGAAAGCGGCGTTGTGGTCAAAATTGATCCTAGTACACCGCACAGGCCGGTAGTACGCATATTTACAGGGCCGGAAGATGAGCCGGTTACCCCGCATGAGCTGGATCTGGGCACGGCGCTCTCCGTAGTGATATCTGATGTCTCTGAAAATGATGAACAGTGAAGTCTGCCGGAACGCCGAGAGCGGCGGCAGGGACTTCACCTGCAGCCCCCTGCCACCTAGCAGCGAGGAGCGAACAACGGGCAGCCGCAGCCGTGCGGCAGATAGTGTGCCTGTGTCCGCCCCGCTGTTTTTCGTTAGCTGCATATAAAAGATGCTGCTGCAGACTGTAGCTTCAGAACATGACGATTTTTGGCTCGCCGTGGTATGATAAAAGGTAAGTTGCCTATCTTGTTCATATTTTTGGGTTAATAATAAGGAATACGCATTAAAGGAGCAAGCAAAATGAGTATATTAGAACCATCAAGATCAATGAAGGAGCTGTCGCCAAGCTACGATCCTTGGGATCCGATTACTTCACTCCGCCGGCATGGGCGTCATGTGCTGACCAGTGTGGAGATGACGGTTACCAATCTATGTAATATGCGCTGTGAGCACTGTGCTGTCGGGGATAGCCTGACCATGAAGGAGGGGGACATGCTTCCGCTAACCAATATGCTGAAGCGCCTGGACGAGGTGGAGCATCTGCAGACCATCAGCATAACCGGGGGAGAGCCGATGTTCCGGGCTTCTACGGTAGATAATATGATTGTACCGCTGCTGAAATATGCGCATGACCGGGGTATCCGCTCGCAGATCAATTCGAATCTCACCATGCCTTATGCCCGGTACGAGAAGCTCCTTCCATATCTGGACGTTATGCATATCTCCTTCAATTACGTGAACGGTGATGACTTCCACGAGGTCGGCTTCGCGAACAGCGGGCACCCGGTGGCGAAGGAAGCGGCATACCGGCTGTACGAGACAATGATTGATAATTCCCGCCGGCTAAGTGACGACGGTATGCTGATCTCGGCAGAATCCATGATTAACTACCGCACACACACGAAGCTGCCGCAAATTCATAAGCTGATCGGTGATATGGGGGCGCGGCGCCATGAGGTGCATCCGATGTATGCCTCCAGCTTCGCTTCTTCACTTCCTGTGCTATCCCTGAAGGAGATGGGGAATGCTATTCATTCCCTGCTGGATGCCCGCGATCCGGAGATGTGGATGCTGTTCGGCACTCTGCCGTTTTTTGCCTGCAGCGAACTTGAAGAGCACCAGACACTGCTGCGCAGGCTGCGTACAGAAAAGAATGTGACACTGCGTAATGATCCGGACGGACGCAACCGGGTAAATGTAAATATGTTTACCGGTGATGTATTCGTAACAGATTTTGCCGACATTTCTGCCTTTGGCAACATTGAAACGAACCGGCTGGATGATATTTTTGCTGAATGGCTAAGCAGTCATCCCCTCAACCAGAAGGTTAATTGCTTCTGTGATGCTGCGGGCTGCTGCGGGCCAAATCTGCTGGTTGCTGACATGTACTATCCAAAGATCGATTTCAAATCAAGAAAAGCGATCACTTTGTAGAATCGAGGCGTTGTTATTGTGCATACGGAATTTGACATAGGAAGCTTACTGCTTAATTTGTTGCTGGTTCTGGTGCTTGTGCTGTTGAACGGTATCTTTGTCGCTGCTGAATTCTCACTGGTGAAGGTCAGACAATCCCGTCTGACCCAGCTGGTGAGCGAAGGAAATAAAATGGCCGGGTATGCGCTGAAGGTCAACAAGAAGCTCGATTCGTATCTCTCTGCTACCCAGTTCGGCATTACACTGGCTTCACTGGGGCTCGGGTGGATCGGGGAGCCGGCAATCTCAGAGCTGCTGGTTGAGCCGCTGATGTTCAAGCTTGGGGTTACCGACCATACATTGATTTCTACCGTATCCGTCGTAATCGGATTTTCCATTATTACTTTTTTACATATTGTACTGGGAGAGCTTGCCCCGAAATCGCTGGCGATTCAAAAAACAGAAGGCTCAGCGCTGCTGCTGTCCGCACCGCTGATGTTCTTCTATAATCTGTTCCTGCCGTTCATCTGGGTTCTGAACGCTTCGGCAAATGCGCTTCTGAGATTAGTCGGCGTAGAACCGGCCAGTGAAGCAGAGGCAGCCCACTCGGAGGAAGAAATCCGCATCTTGATGAACCAGAGCGCCAAAAGCGGGGTCATCGACAAGGATGAGATGAAGCTGATGGATAACATCTTTGAATTCTCGGACCTCCTTGCCCGTGAAGTGATGCTGCCGCGCACCGATATGGATGTGCTGTACAGCAATCTTTCACTGGAAGAAAATATGCGGATCATCAACGAAACCAAGCATTCCCGGTACCCGGTAGCCAATGAGGATAAAGACCGGATTATCGGCTTCATCCATATTACTGACCTGCTGTTCGCCCCGCTGGATCAGCAGAATGACCTGGGATCACTGGTACGCCCGATCCTGAATGTCCCGGAATCCATGGAGATCAGCCATGCGCTGCGGCTCATGCAGAAGAACAAATCCCAGCTCACTCTCGTGGTCGATGAATACGGCGGAACGGCCGGTCTCCTGACTGCTGAGGATATTCTTGAAGAAATAGTCGGCGATCTGCACGATGAGTTCGAGAATGAGCGGCCGGACGTGGAGCGTAACGGAGAATTTATCTCGGTGGACGGGCGGATGCTGATTGAGGATGTGAATGATCTGACCGGTGTCATTATCGAAGATGAAGAAGTGGATTCGATCGGCGGGTGGCTGTTTAAGGAGCTGGAGGGCAATCCGTCCAAAGGCAAGCATATTGTGATTGGTGATGTAACCTTTGAAGTTGAGGAATCAACCCGCCTGCGGATTACGAGAATCAAGATACACCATCTGAATCCGCCTTTGACGGACGAAGCAGATCCCGGTGAGGATGAAGACAGGGAGTAATATACTATTTTATAAGCTGTGCTGCTGAATGAGGGTCACCTGACCTGATGAAGCGGCGCGGCTTTTTTTTTGCTGATGAAGAATGTTTAGGTTTCAGGAGGAATTTGTGTGACAAACGTTCTGTGAGCGCCTCAGAGCATCATACAGTAGTTACGAAGGAAAGAATGTCTGAACTTGAAGCAGATTTAATTAGGAGGGGAACTTTATTGAACTCCCAGGAGCGTGTATGGGCTACTTACCGGGGACCGTTTGATCCTTGCCCGCCGGTGCCGTTCAAAACGTACGTTGTGCCGCCCAACCAGTATGTCAACTTCCAGCCGCCGGGCTTGCCACAGTATCCGTTGGCTGAAGCCCTGAGGGCAGGAACCTTATGGCCGGCCTTCTACAGTCCTTACGAATCCAAAGCCGGAAAAGGGGGTGTGTAGCCAGATGGAGCAGCCAAAAGCATGTGAGCCGCGTTACTATGAAATGCTGGAGCAGCTGCAAGTGCTTGATTTTGCCCTGGTTGAGCTGAATCTGTATCTGGATACTCATCCGGAGGACTTGAAGGCAATCGAGCAGTTTAACCAGCTGACTCAGGAGCGAACCCGGCTGGCTAACCAGTTTCAGGAGCTGTACGGGCCGCTGCAGAATTTCGGGCGGGCGTACTCTAAATGTCCGTGGGAATGGAGCCAGAGCCCTTGGCCTTGGCAGGTGTAGCGCAAAACCAGCGTATAGGAGGGAGGCTTTCGGATGTGGATTTATGAAAAGAAGCTGCAGTACCCGGTTCGTGTCGGCAAATGTGATGTAAGAATGGCGCGGTACCTGATGGAGCAATATGGGGGTGCTGACGGGGAGCTGGCAGCAGCCCTGCGCTACATGAATCAGCGTTATTCGATTCCTGATAAGGTAATCGGTGTCCTTACTGATATATCAACTGAGGAATTTGCCCATTTAGAAATGATTGCCACCATGATCTACAAACTGACCAAGGATGCCTCGGTGCAGGAGCTGGAAGCGGCAGGACTAGGGCCAAACTACGCACAGCGCGATCATGCCCTGTTCTACCAGAACTCAGCAGGGGTTCCGTGGACCGCCAGCTACATCCAGGCCAAGGGTGATCCGATCGCTGATCTATATGAGGACATCGCTGCCGAAGAGAAAGCCAGAGCTACATACCAGTGGCTGATTGACATGACGGATGATGTGGATCTTCAGGACAGCCTTAAGTTTCTGCGGGAGCGCGAGATCATTCATGCCATCCGGTTTAAGGAGTCGGTACAGATATTGATGGAGGAGCGGGATAAGAAGAAAGTGTTCTAAATTCCAAGCGAGCAGGCACGGCACATCGTCATTTTTGACGGTGTGTTTTTTTGACTGTCGTTCATTCGGCTGTCTTTAACATCTGAGCATTCTGTGTACATATTTAACCATAATATTCCGATGATAAATTCATAAGGAAAATAATATCTGTAATTACTGTTATGAATAATTCAGTTCTATTGTTCTAATTTTAATCAAAAATCCTATTTTTAATTTATATAAATTTGAAGTGTGGGTTTAACTACATCATAGAAGGGTGCTCATCATGCAGGCAGAAGCCATTTACAAGGAAGAAGAAAATCAGGTTACCGGAGAGGAGAGGATTCGTAAAACCGACACTGGGCTGCACTGCCTGATCCTGATCGCTAATTATCATCAAATCCCGGCAGATTATGAGCAGATCAGGCATTCATTCGCGGTGAATGATGAAGGGATGGACACACTGCAGATTCTCAAAGCAGCCAGAGAGCTGGGGTTAAAGTCGAAGAAGGCCAGTATTCAACTGAAGCGCTTGTATAAGCTGCCGCTGCCAGCCATATTGATGACAACAACGGGAGATTATTTCGTTCTTGCCAAAGTGAAAGAGGAGCAATTTTTAATTTTCGATCCCCTGATCGGGAAACCCTCTTCGCTCTCCACCAAAGAGATGATAGAGATCTGGAGCAATGACATCATTCTGTTCGCTCCTGCAGTCAAGACAGAGCATACCGAAGCATTCGGAATCAAATGGTTTCTGCCTGCTCTGTGGAAGCATAAAAAGATTCTGGCCGAGGTTCTGCTGGCGTCGCTGTTCATTCAGCTCTTCGGACTCGTATCCCCGCTGATGACACAGGTCATTATTGATAAGGTTCTTGTGCATCACGGACTCTCTACCTTAAACGTGCTTGCAGCTGGACTGCTGATTATTATCCTGTTTGAACTGATCCTTGGGATCAGCCGTACATATGTCTTTACCCATACGACCAGCAGAGTGGATATTACACTAAGCACCAGATTGTTCAGTCATCTGTTCCGCCTTCCCCTGTCCTATTTTGAAAACAGGAGAACCGGTGCAACGATTGCCCGGGTCCGTGAACTGGAGAATATCCGCCAGTTTCTTACAGGCTCGCCCTTTACGGCGGTGCTTGATTTGCTGTTCATTGTTGTCTACATAGCTGTTATGTTTGCGTACAGTTCCAATTTGACATTTATCGCTTTAGGCACGTTGCCTTTATACGCCCTGCTGTCGTTAATTTTTACTCCCTTACTGCGAAATAGATTGGAAGAGCGGTTTCAGCGCGGCTCAGAATCCCAATCCTATCTGGTTGAAGCAGTGTCCGGGATTCAGACAATCAAATCCTTTGCATTGGAGCCGATCTCCCAGAAAAAGTGGGAAGGCCTGCTTGCGAATTATACTAAGGCTACGTTTAAAGTGCTCATGTTATCCGGAACAGCAGGTTCACTTGCGCAGTTTATCCAGAAAATATCAAACCTCGTGATTCTGTTTTATGGTACCCATCTGGTACTGGCCGGGACAATATCGGTCGGGCAGCTGATTGCTTTTCAGATGCTGGCCTCACGTGTCAGTGATCCGGTGTTACGGCTAGTACAGATGTGGCAGGACTTTCAGCAAACCGGGATTTCTATCGAGAAATTAAAGGATATTTTTGAGGTTAAGCCGGAACCTGCAGTCTCAGTATCCAAAACCAGACTGCCCCGGATTCAGGGGGGAATCGCCTTCGAAGCGGTCACCTTCCGCTATAAAGTGGACGGGCCGGAAATTGTAAGAGATCTGTCATTTGCCATACCGCCTGGAACAGTTGTGGGAATTGTAGGCCGCAGTGGTTCCGGTAAAAGCACGGTATCCAAGCTGATCCAGCGGCTCTATGTACCGGAGTCAGGTAAAATTCTGATCGACGGTGTGGACATTTCATTGGCCGATCCCTCATGGCTGCGCCGTCAGATTGGTGTTGTGCTGCAGGAGAACTACCTGTTCAGCGGAACGATCCGGGAGAATATCGCGCTCAACAATCCTTCCGCCAAAATTGAAGAGATTGTTCGTGTGGCTCATCTGGCCGGGGCACATGACTTTATTATTGAGCTGACTGAAGGGTATGACACTACGGTTGGTGAACGGGGTGAGGGGCTGTCCGGAGGCCAGCGCCAGCGGATAGCGATTGCCCGGGCTCTGTTATCGAATCCGCGAATCCTGATCTTCGATGAAGCGACCTCGGCGCTGGATTATGAATCGGAACGGATCATTCAGAACAATCTGCAGAAAATTTGTGCCGGCCGCACTGTAATTATTATTGCGCACCGGCTATCTACGCTGCGGACAGCCAGTAAAATAATCGTGCTGGATAAAGGACATTTAATTGAAGCCGGATCACATCAAAGCTTGCTGGCGAACAAAGGGCTGTACCATTATTTATACAACCAGCAGGAGAGGGAATAGACATGTTTGGATTAAAAGCAGATCGTTTGGAATATGAATTTTTGCCTGCAGCCGTAGAAATTGAAGAGACTCCACCAGCACCGCTTGGGCGCTGGCTGATCTGGACGATCGTTATTCTTTTTATCATCGTCCTGGCCTGGTCTTACCTGGGAAAAGTGGATGAAGTTGCGGTAGCCCGCGGCAAGATTATCCCGGACGGCCGGACCAAGGTCCTTCAGCCGCTGGAAGGGGGAACCATCAAGGAAGTATTGGTATCCGAAGGGGAGCATGTACAAAAGGGCCAGCTGCTTATCGAGCTTGATTCGACCACCTCGGAAGCAGATCTTCAAGAGATGACAAAGCAGCTGTACGTTGCGAGGCTGCAAAAAGCAATGCTGGAAGCAGAGCTTGAGGGGAAGGGGTTTGACGGACTCGAACAGGGTGAGCTTGCCGTGGCTGGATCAGGCATAGATGCAGAGCAAGTACTGCAAGTACAGTTGCAGCTGCGTGAGGCCAGGGATGAAGAATTCGGCAGTAGGATCAAAGCCGCAGAGCTGGTTGTATCTCAGACCCGGCAGGAGCTTCATCTGGAGCAAGCTGCTCTCGAACTGGCCAACAAAGACTACTCGCTCGCCCTGATGAAATCGCAAAATGGCGGGGATGAGGGCTTCACAGACAGTGCGGATTTGCTCCAGGCGGATAATAACCTGAATAGAACCTTACTGGAGATAGATTCCCAGAAAAAGAAAATTTCCAGGGCGGAGGATGCACTGGACGAAGCTGAAGAGAATGTCACCTCTATTAAGAAACAGCGCAACCGAACGGTGCTGGATGAGCTTGTTGAGAATGAAAAGACCATTTACAGTCTGGAATCTGAGTTAACGAAAGCTGAGAAGCGGTTCGAACTACAGCGGTTATCCTCACCGGTAGACGGAACCGTGCATGGGCTGTCCTCTTTAACCATTGGAGGGGTAGTCAGTTCAGCTGAGGATGTTATTTCCATTGTGCCGGATGATACGCCGCTGATTGTAGAGGCAACCATCGCCAACCAGGATATCGGCTTTATTAAAAAAGGACAGGCGGCCAATCTGAAGGTAGACACTTTTCCTTTTCAGAAATACGGCTATTTGCAGGGTGAAATTATCTATGTCAGCCCGGATGCCTTTGAAGATGAACAGCTTGGACCTGTCTTCAAGGCTAAGCTGAAGGTTCTGTCTGCAGAGACCTCATCCGGATATCGGATCGGGCTGACTCCGGGGATGTCCGTGTCCGTTGAGGCCAAAACAGGCAGGAGAAGGATTATTGACTTCTTCCTGTCACCGCTCAAAAAAGCCGCCGAAGAGAGCTTCACGCTAAGATAATTATAAAGGGGAAGAAAGATGAAGAAGGTAACCGCAGCATGTGCAGCCATAATGTTATGTCTTATTCTTTTGACGAGCCAAGGGCAGGGTCAAATGTCAGCCCAAGGCCGGAATGCAGTAGCCCAGACGGTAGGTAAAGTAGCAGTCAGCAACAACAGTTCAATTGAGATCATCGAGCCTCACCTGGTACAGTGGGGAAAAAGTAACGTGCTGTCCTTCAAGGTCCGGCTGAAGAATGGCGGTCAGGTTCCTATGGATCTGCTGAGATATGGTATTACGGTAAAGACTGATGCCGGAAATGCGGGAAACGCCATACAGGTAAAAGAATCCCAGACCGGCACCAAGGTGCTGCCGCAATCCGCCAGAGACTTCATATTCTATGCAGCTGTTCCTAATCAGACCCGGCTTGCGGGGGTGCAGTTTGATGTGAAAGAGTGGAATATTCATTATCCGGGCTTCAGCAAATCCATCGGCGTTGTCAAAATACCGGGTGCTTATTCAAATACCGTACCGGCCGGTGACAGTAAAATAACCGTACTGCAAAATAATCAGATCCGCATGACACCAGGTGATTTTTACTCATATGAGACGGCAAATGACCGGGTATATACGTTGGCGTTCACAATGGAGAGCTGGGGAACGCAGCCGGTAGAGCTTCCCGGATACAGCTACTGGCTGCAGACGGATTCAGGTGAGCTGTATCCTTTTCAGACCGTAGGCGGCAGCGGCATTACATTGAACGCCAAAGGCAAAGTAACCGCTGACCTGTATGCTAACCTGCCCAAAACGGCTGCTCCGATAAGCTTCAAGCTGCTTGTGGCAACAGAGGAGAACAGTGTGCAGCTGACTCAGCATGCCTTCAAGCTGGAACAGGCCAAAGCCTGGACCGCTATTCCGCTGAACACAGAGAGAGGATATTATATCAGACCGGATAAGGAACAGCTTCAGCTGCAAGCTGACAAGCTATATATGAATGAAACGGATTTGCCGCAAATGGATGTAGGGACATCCATCACCCTAATCAATAACAACAGGTATACTGTGGCTAATCCGAACCTGGCCTATTTTGTTGAAGTCAACAAAATCACTTATCTGCTGGTTTCAAGCGGTACCGCATCGGAAAAAACGATCGACGCGTTGGAGCAGCGGGAGGTGGCGCTTTCAGCGGGTCTGCCAAAGATTATGAATCCGTACAATATGAACCTAATTGTTGCAAAAGTATTAAGCAGCGGCGAGGAACCCGTGTATCAGCCTCTATTAAAGCTTCCTTTAAGCAAGTCTGCGGAAGCGGGGCCGACGCAAGCAGCGAGTATCACTCAAACAGCACTTAAGGACGGATCGCCTTATTCACTGACGGTCAGTAACGTCATGGGATATATGGACGGAAAATACCGGATTGTTGAAGGTACCTTAACGATAAATAATGACGGGAAGCAAAAAATTGAATTGCCTGAATTCAAGCTTAGTGGTTCTGTGGAGAACAAGTACAGCTACGAGGGGACGTTCCTTAATGCTCAGACGGATAACGGGTTAAGTCCGCAGGACCGGATTAGGTTAACCTTTCAGGTACGGATTCCCGGCAACGCAGGGTTGCAGGATTTCAGACTGAACGTGAAAGAACCTTTTCAGCAGGGGAATAACAAGCTGTATCGTCCGGTTGCTACTTTCAGTCTGCCGGGATTACAGCATACACAAATGATAACGAAGGATTGGGTTTATTTCTCAACGAAGGACGGGGACTTCAAAATTAAGAGGATCTCTACATTTCGTTTACCGGTAGACGGCGAAGATGCTATGGTCACGGAGTTTGAGTTGTTCAGCAGCTCCTACCGGAGTGGTGCTATTCCGGAATTCAAAGGAGTCTATGCTGTGAATCATATATCCGTGGATGCACAGCCCGTTGTACTGGATAAAGTGATCAGTGCTGGTCCGGATACACCGGTTTCCTTGCAGGTCATCGGGAAAATTCCGTATTCCATGCCTTCAGGTGAGGTAAATGTGCTGCTTCAAATCGATGAGGAGGGAGCGGGCCGGAGCATTGGACAATTCCAGATCGATGCCCTGGATAAAGCGCCGGAGTATGCAACTGATCAATCCTATTCCTTGAATATAGCCGGCCGCGAATCCGAAGCACAAATGTATAAGGTCGTGGTGTATCCCGGCACGTCCGAAGATCTCGTGGAAGTATTAATGATTCAGCGTAATAAGAACAAACGGACTCAGGTACTCAATCCGCTGTATGGTTATTTTCAGAGCACAGATGGAATGTATTATCCGCTTAAGTATGAAACAAATGCAGATGAACTTGTGAAATACGGCAATGTGGTTATTCAATCCTTGGCCGGGAGAGTGCCAAAGGGAACAAAAATGGCAGATTTGAAGCTGCTGTTCGGCTTAGCGATCCAAAATAAGGAGATTGCAGCTACCAGCGGAAATGCAGATGCTTTTGTCAAACCGGCCTTTCTTAAATTAACAGAGGATAAAGGGGCTGCAGCTAATGGACTTACCGGAATGGATGCCGGTCCTTACAGTCTGAACATCTCCTATCCGCAGACAAAGCTGGTCTCAGGATATAACGGCACCCTGGAATTCACAGCCGGATTAACGAAGCAACTGTCTTTTGACTCGTTTGACACAGAACATAAAATTATCATTCAACTGGAAAATGCCGGGGAGATCATCACGCAGAGGGAGTATGGATTAAATACGGCAGATGATACAAGCAGCTTCTCCCTGATCCCGAGAACATTCAAGATTGACAGTATTCCAACCAGCCTGTCGGAGCCCACGCTGCAAGTGAAGGTATATCTGAGCTACAAGGGGGAAAAGAAGCTGATCGGGGAGCAGAGAGTGGGGGTGAGTTTTGTGAAGTAGCAGTATTGATTATAAAGTGATGGAAGGGATGTGCTTGTGATGAAGCTTCGGAAAATACCATTTTGGATCATTGTGTCCATTCTCGTGCCATTGATTTATCTGATTGTTATAAATCCGCTCTTCATTGTGAACCTTTTCTCTGCAATAAGCTCTCCCGGTTCAGAGGAGTTACAGAAGGAGACCCGTGAATTCATGGAACAGCGTTACGATAAGCCCTTCCTGATCACGGCGCTGAACGAAACGAATTTGAGCGGATATTATGAGGGGCGCGGAATATCTGTCGATGAAGAGGTGACCTTCAATTTTGCCAAACGTTCCGGCCGGGACCCGCAGACAGATTATCCGCTTAATGTGTGGGCCAAATCCCTGATCTCCCCTTTGCTAGAAAGCAGTGATGTCAGATATGAGGCTGTCTATCAATCACCGTCGCTGTCATTTAATGATAGCTTGGGACTTGAATACTGGGACGATAATTTCGTCAGGCACCCGGAAAAGCTGTCTGTACAGCTATCCTTTCTGTATACCGGGATAATGACCAGAGAACGAGTATTTTCCATTATTAATAAAATGAAAGAACAAGGAGCAGGCAGCTTAAGCATCATGCTGTATCCTATTGCTTCTTCACCGGACCTGTCTTCACTTAACAAGCTGGGCTTTGCGGAATATTATGCGGAAAACAGGGAGGCATTCACTGGAGCCTGTGAAATTCTCACACCGGATGAATTGACTGACCTGACCAGATTTGAGATTGGCAATCCATGTTTGAAAGATTATTAACGGCAGAGGAGTGTTCTACTATATGGTAACCGATTATGAATACATGAGACTAAGTCAAGAGATTTACAAGAAACAAACTACAGGCCCGAATCTGCTAGAGATTAATGTGCCGGATAAATACTCACTCACGGACAGCAAATGGAGGGTGCTGAGTGTCGAAGATCAGAACGCACAAAACGGATTTTACGGAGCATCGTTTGCACGTGTGGCCAACGGTCAGATGACAGGAGAAATAGTGTTTGCCTGCAGGGGCTCGGAGGGGCCGATTCCATTCAATGTGGACTGGTACAAAGAGAATATTAATCTGGACTGGTATTCCCCGCAGTTTTTATTAGGAGCCATTCAGCTATTTAAGAATACGCAGAAGCTGGTCAATTATAATGAGCTGCGTAATGTTAAATACAATTTTACTGGCCATTCCTTAGGGGGAAAGCTGGCTCAACAGCTATTGTACGAATGCGTAGAGAGCACAATCAGTCCGCATATTAACGTGAACCGGGAGCAGGTCGGCCAGGCAGTGATCTTTAATGCAGCCAGAACACACAATAAGTTTTACCCCGATAGCTATCTGCCTGATTCAGATTACCGCCCGAAAAATTCGATGCCCCTGGATCAATATCCGGTAAGGAACTACATCCTGGAAGGAGAGGTCCTGAATACAAGAGTGAAATTAGGAACACATCTGGGTAGACAGGTGCAAATGCCGTTCAGTTATCAAGACGGCGATCCGACGGGAGCGGCAGATCGGCATAATGCGTTCAGTTCTTTTGAATACTATATGAATGGCAAGGGATATTTCGATAATAACAGCCTGATTGGGACCGGCAGTGCAGACATACTATACGGACGTGATTCAGGCGAAGTCATTGTAGGCGGCAAAGGCAACGATATCATATATGGCGGCAAAGGTTCGGACACCTACAAATTTTTTGCCGGAGACGGTCAGGACACCATCAATGAAGTGAATTATAACGGCAAGGATGTGGACGAGCTAATTATCTATGGGCATTCACTAGCCAGCACAAGACTTCAATTTACACATGCCAAGGGTATCGGCAAATACGCAAGAAAAAGATTCGGCATTCTTACCTTTGAAAATTCGAATGACAGCATTACACTGACCTATGACAAAACCAACTATGCGGTGGGGTGCGTGGAGAAGGTGTCTTTTGCCAATCCGTATACGAATGAAATCACCAAGACTGTTCTGATGAAGGAGCTTTTTGAAAGTCACCTTAAGAGCGGTACCCTGAAAGTGAATCAAAAAAACAAGCTGTATACTCTGACTAACGGAGCGAAGGATTTCATCGATCCCGTCATACTGGATCTCGACCACGACAGCAGCAACAATACAATTGGTCTTGAGGAAAGCGGGGTATATTTCGACCACAACGGGGATGGCTTCGCTGAAAAAACCGGCTGGGTAAATGCTGAAGATGGTCTTTTGGTACGCGACATCAACCAGGACGGAATCATCAACGACGGTTCGGAGCTGTTTGGACAATACACGGTGCTTCAGGATGGAACTCTTGCCAAGAGCGGCTTTGAAGCTCTGCTTGATCTGGACAGCAACGGGGATAAGGTCATTGACAGTCTGGACCAGGCATTCGGACAGCTGCAAATCTGGCAGGATTTCAACTCCGACGGAATTACAGATGCCGGTGAGCTGCAGACACTGACAGAATGGGGAATCACGTACCTTAATCTGCTTGATCACGGAAATCTGGAATGGCCGGATGGAGACACCGGCAATAAGGAGACCGGGCAAGCATCGTACGGAACGATCGACGGTGTTAACCACTCCATGATTGAATACAGTGTGGGTGCGGCTCCCTATGATACGGTGGCTGAAGAATGGCTGGAAGAGCCCGCGGATATTCAATTGCTGCCTGATGTAGATGGAAGCGGTCTGTTACATACGTTCCATCAAGCAATGCTCCGTGATGCCAGCGGACAGCTGAAGCAATGGGTGCAGCAGTTCCAGGCGGAAAGCGATATGGAAGTGCGTGATCTGCTGCTTGACCAGATGGTTTATAAGTGGACGGGGGCTGACGCGGTTGATCCTGACAGCCGCGGCGGTATCGTGGATGCGCAAAAATTAGTAGTCATAGAAAAGTATTACGGCGTGAGTCAGCCCGGGCATATTCCGCCGGGGAATACGGCTGATACAATTAAGGAGTTTTACCATGATATCCGGGAATATGTATATGCACAGCTTATGGCTCAGACTCATCTGGCTGCGCTGTATGCTGAGATATCGATGGTCTGGAGTACTGACAGATTTGTGGTGGATTTGAGCGGGGTGCAGAACCAGCTGCAGTCTTCACTTCAGGCTGGTGATGCGGGGGCAAAGGGCCGACTCGGTGAGTTTATCCGGACCTCGAAGCAGTTGTATCAGGCGGGTTCGCTTCAATGGACTAACTTTGCTGACTTCTTCTCCGAACAAAGTGTAGAGCTGGCATGGATAGTGGAGTCAAACCTGAAGAACAGTCTGTCAGGAACGGACGGGAATGACACTTTAACCGGTACAGCTGGAGATGATGCGTTAGCAGGCGGCAGCGGAAATGATATTCTCTCCGGAAATGGCGGCAATGACGCCTTGTTCGGCGGGCTGGGCAATGATACATATGTAATTGGAAAAGAGAGCGGAACTGTTCATATTTATGAAGACGATGATACACCTGGAAATGCTGACAGCATCCAATTAGGTGAAGGGATTCTGCCTCAGCAGGTGAGATTAATCAGAGCTCAGAACGATCTGCTGGTTTCGGTTGGTGATCAGGCCAATAAGATCAATGTCCGTAATTTCTTCAAGGGCGAGAATTACCGGATTGAGAATATCAAGTTTGCTGACGGAAGCTTGTGGAATCTTGAATACATATTAGGTCAGGCGCAGAAGGAGGTCAGAGGGACGGATCAGCAGGATACCTTTTATGGTACTGCACTTGGCGAGAGATACTTGGCAGGGGCCGGTGACGATACTGCCTTTGGCGGTGCCGGGAACGACACACTGATCGGTGAAGCTGGGGATGATTATCTTGCCGGAGAAGACGGAAATGATACGCTGGATGGCGGTGCCGGCAATGATTATCTTGTCGGGGGAACGGGCAATGACACCTACATCTTCGGTAAAGGCTACGGCAGCGATACGATTGTTGACATTGATTCTGTTGCAGGCAACTATGACCAGGTGCTCTTTAATGCCGGATTGTCGCCAGATGAATTGATAATTGTGCGCAACGGCAATCATTTAGAATTAATAATCACGGATACGAAAGATAAGCTTAAAATCGTTGATTATTTCAGCAGCTCCTCTAATATTGTTGAAGCATTTAGCTTTGCGGATGGCACCGTATGGGATTATGGTTATGTGTTAAATCATGCCAGTCCTCCAGCAGAGGCCGATGCGGGAAATATTCTGTATGGAACGAATGGGAACGATGTAATGCAAGGCGGCAGCGGCAACGATATCCTGTACGGAGGCAGCGGAGACGATTTGCTGGA